>CAZCNF010000021.1:0-48699 GCA_964500135.1 uncultured Porphyrobacter sp. | reverse complement strand
CCCTGCTGCTGCGCCAGATATGGAGCCTGTTCGATTAGGGTGTTTTCGCCATGCCACTGACTTCGCTTGTGTTGCCGCTGCTGTTACAGGTCGGGTTTGATCCGACCCGCGGCGCCATTCCCGACTATTCGGCCGAAGTGCAGGATCGCCCCCCGCGCGAAGCCTCCGTGATCGACGCGCCCGAACCAACCAGCTGGCTCGGTCAATGTCTCGAGCAGGTCGATCAAGATCCGGCGCGTGCGCATGTCCAGGCACAGATCCGTCGCGACACTATCGGTGGGGACGAGCGCGTCTATGCCAACCATTGCCTCGGCCTTGCTGCGACCCGGCTTGGCCGCTGGGAAGAAGCACGGGCGGCCTTCACCGCGGCGCGCCAGGAGACGCCCGAGGCCGACCCGCGCCTGCGGGCGAGGTTTGGCGCAATGGCAGGTAATGCCGCGTTGGTGACCGGCGATGCAGCCGGGGCGATGGCTTTGCTCGATGCAGCGCGAGCAGATGCGATTGCTGCGCAAGCAGGCAACCTGCAGGCTCTGATCTCACTCGACCGCGCCCGGGCACTGGTAGGAGCCGGCGAACTCGAAGCTGCCGAGGCAAGCCTGGCCGAAGCGCGCGGCCTGCAGCCACAGGACGCTGAAACGCGGCTGCTATCGGCCACGTTGCTGCGGCGAATGGAGCGGCTAGACGAAGCGCAGGCGCAGATCGAGGAAGCCGCGCGACTCGCTCCGCTCGATCCCGCCGTGGGCCTTGAAGCAGGCGTAATCGCGATGCTGGCGGGGCGCGAGTCCGCCGCGCGGGCAAGCTGGGAATCGGTGCTCGCAGCCGACCCGCAAGGCGAGGAAGCACAGGCAGCGCGGCGCTATCTCGACCAGCTGGGCCCCGCGCCCGAAGCGGCTGTCCAGCCATGACCCGGCTTTCCGTGCTGGATCTGGTGCCAGTTCGCGAGGGTGGCTCGGTGTCGGAGGCGATGCAGGCCACAGCCGCGCTGGCGAGGGCCGCGGAAACCTTTGGCTACGAACGGTTCTGGGTGGCCGAGCATCACGCGATGGAGGGAATTGCGGGCGGGGCGACCGCAGTGGTGCTGGCGCATGTCGGCCATGCCACCAGCACCATCCGGATCGGATCGGGCGGGATCATGCTGCCCAACCACACGCCGTTCCAGATCGCCGAGCAATTCGGGACGCTGGAGGCGCTGTTCCCGGGGCGGGTCGACCTGGGGTTGGGCCGCGCGCCGGGCGCCGGGCCCGAACTGCAGCGAGCACTGCGCAAGAACCTGCACCATGCGGCCGAAATGTTCCCGCAGGACGTGCAGGAGTTGCGCGCGCTTATCACCGGCGATGTCGATCTGCCGATCATCGCTACGCCCGGGCTGGGTGCAAGGATCGAGTTCTGGATGCTGGGCTCCAGCCTGTTCGGGGCGCAGCTGGCTGCGCGTCTGGGCCTACCCTATGCCTTCGCGGCGCATTTCGCGCCCGACCATCTGGATGCCGCGCTGGCGCTGTATCGCCGCGACTTCGTACCGTCACAACAACACGATCGCCCGCATGTGATGGTGGCTATGAATGTCTTTGCCGCCGCAACCGATGCCGAGGCGGAGCTGCTCGCTTCGAGCCAGCAGCAAAGCTTCGTGCGGCTGCGTACCGGCCAGCCGGGCAAGCTGCCACCGCCCATCGCCGGCTATCGCGACACACTGCCACCAATGGCGCAGGCGATGCTTGACCATCTGGGCCAGGCCGCTGCCGTAGGCAGTGTCGCTACGGTACGCCGGAAGATTGCCGACTTCGTGGCGCGAACGGCGGCTGACGAAATCATCGTGGCTGGCGCAACTTACGACCCGGAACTGCGGATCCGATCGCTCGAACTTACGATGGATGCTGTCAACGGCTAGGCGCAATGCCGCATGGGAAAGGCCATGCGGCGAAGCGAATTCTGGTGTAGGCAAGCCCCTGGGCGCAGCGGCGTTCTTGACGCTTGCGGGCCTGCAGCCATGCGCCTAATGCGCATGATTGATACGCAAGATAAGAATAAAATTACGCACGCAGGGAAAGCAGGACATGGCTTCTAAGACCAGCGGGGGTTCCGGGGCGAGAGCGGCATCGAGGCCTTCCGGCCAGCCCGGGGATGCGGCGATCCTTGGCGAACTGGCGCGGCACATGCGCCGCTCGCTCCTGCCCGGAGACACGCCGTTCTCGCCTGCCGCGCTCGAACGGGCTGCCGGTTTCGTATTGCAGACCGCAAAGACGCGCGAGGCAGGCCATACGGCGCTGGGGATGGTCTCAGTCGCGGGGGACCGGCGCTTCCTGCGCATTGCCGTGATCAACGACGATATGCCTTTCCTGGTCGATTCGGTCGCTGCGACAATCGCATCGCAAGGGCTGGCAATCGATCGGCTGGTGCACCCTGTGATAGCGGTAGAGCGCGATTCCGCAGGTGCATTGGTGGGCTTGCCAGGCAAGAAGGCTGCCGCCGGCGCGCCGCGCGAATCAATGATCTATATCGAGACCGAGCGAGTCGATGCGAGGCAGCGCGTCGAACTCGAGCGCCAACTGCGCGCAGCGCTGGCCGATGTGCGCGCCGCAGTGCAGGACTGGCCGAAGCTGCAGTCCGCCATGGCGGCCGATCGCGCGCGGTTGGGAGATCCCGAGAACATAGCGCTGCTCGAATGGTTCAACTCGGGAATGCTGACGCAGCTCGGCCACCTCACCCGTCGGCGCGACGGCACCAGCGCAAGCCCGCTCGGCATCTGCCGCAAGAGCACGCGCGAACTGCTGGCCGATGCGTCCTATGAGCGCGCCTTTGCCTGGTTCGACGATGCCCGGCGCGGGGGGCGCCCGTGCGACCTGCTGATCGTGAAATCGAACCGCATAGCGCAGGTCCATCGCCGGGTTCCGCTGGACCTGTTCATCTTGCCGATCCGTGAAGACGGGCAGCTTGCCGCGCTTTCGGTGCACGCCGGAATCTGGACCAGTGCCGCGCTGGCCAGCCCGCCGCACCAGGTGCCACGGTTGCGCCGGGCGCTCGGCGAAGTATCCGCCAAGCTTGGTTTCCATAGCGGCGGCCATGCCGACAAAGCGCTGGTCCATGCCTTCACCGCTCTGCCGCACGACCTGCTGATCGGGTTCGGCGCCGACGATGCCAAGCGCATCGCGACCACCATGATGAGCATTGTCGATCGCCCCCGCCCGCGCCTTGCGCTGGTCGAGGCGCCGCTGGCGCGCCACCTGTTTGCCTTCGTGTGGATCCCGCGCGACCTTGTCTCCACTCAGGTGCGCGAGCAGATCATGGCTATGCTGACCGAGCAAGCGGGGGTGGAACTGCTCGACTGGAGCCTCGAAGTCGAAGGCGGCAACCTTGCCATGCTGCGGTTCGTGCTCGACATTCGCAGCGCCAGCCATCCGCTCGACGAGGTTGCGCTCGAAGCGCAGCTGGAAGACATGCTGCGTGGCTGGGGCGAAGCGGTGGAACGCCATCTCGCCGAGATTGACGATCCGGCCCGCGCGGCTGCCATAGCCGCGCGCTATGCCCCCGCCTTCCCGGTTGGCTATCGCGCCCAGCACGGCGCGGCCGAAGCTGCGATCGACATCTGTCGGCTGCGGGCGCTGCAAGCCAGCGAAGTGCGGCTGCGCGATGCGCGCCTGTGCCACTTGCCCAGCGATGCGGTAGGTCAGCTGCGGCTCAAGGTCTACCAGAAGCATGGCGCGCTGGCCCTGTCGGATGCGGTACCGGCGCTGGAGAATTTCGGCTTTCGCGTGCAGACCGAAGTTCCCACCTCGCTCGATCGCGGTGAATTGGGCACGATCCATGATTTCACGCTGGCGCTGGCCGAAGGAAGCGACGCCGAAAGCCTGCTCGAACGGGCGGCCAGTGTGGAAGAGGCGATCGCCGCCGTACTCAGTGGCGACAGCGAGAACGATCCGTTCAACCGGCTAGTCACCGACACCGGCCTGATGGCCCGCGAGGCCGGGTGGCTGCGTGCCTTCTATCGGTATCTGCGCCAGGCCGGAGTGAGCTTCACCATCTACACCGTGGTCGATGCGCTGGCGCACGCACCGCAAGTGACGCGCGAGATCATAGCGCTGTTCCGCGCCCGGCACGATCCCGATTTCAAGGGCGATCGCGAGAAGGCGGCCCAGGCCGCGCGCGACGGCATCAGGCGCGGGCTCGCCAAGGTAAGCGCGATCAACGACGACCGTCTGCTGCGGCTCTATCATGCGCTGATCGAAGCGATCCTGCGCACCAATGCCTTTGCCCCGGCCAGCGAGGAAGCGCTCGCTTTCAAGATCGATTCGAGCCTAGTGCCGGGCCTGCCCAAGCCGGTGCCTTGGCGCGAAATCTGGGTCTACTCGCCGCGGGTCGAAGGGATCCATCTACGCGCCGGGCCAATCGCTCGGGGCGGGCTGCGCTGGTCCGACCGGCGCGACGATTTCCGCACCGAGATCCTGGGCCTGATGAAGGCGCAAAAGGTCAAGAACGCGGTGATCGTGCCCTCCGGCGCGAAGGGCGGCTTTTATCCCAAACTGCTGCCTTCCCCGCAAAAGGATCGCGCCGGCTGGGCCGCTGAAGGCCAGGCCAGCTACGAGGTTTTCATCCGCACCTTGCTGTCGGTCACCGACAACATCGTGAACGGCAAGGTCGTGCATCCCGCGCGGGTCCGTGTGCTAGACGGGGAAGATCCCTATTTCGTGGTAGCCGCCGACAAGGGCACCGCGCGCTTTTCGGACGTCGCAAACGGTATCGCTCAGGCCCGCCAGTTCTGGCTGGGCGATGCCTTCGCCAGCGGCGGCTCGAACGGCTACGACCACAAGGCCATGGGCATCACCGCCAAGGGAGCCTGGGTATCGGTCCAGCGCCATTTCCTCGAGATGGGGATCGACATTCAGAGCGAACCGGTGCGCGTGATCGGCTGCGGCGACATGTCGGGCGATGTGTTCGGCAACGGCATGCTGCTGTCGAAGGCGATCAAACTGGTCGCCGCGTTCGACCATCGCCACATCTTCATCGACCCCGACCCCAATCCCGCCGCCAGCTGGAAGGAACGCCAGCGGCTCTACGACCTGCCGGCATCAAGCTGGGAGGATTATCGGCCCGAGCTGATCTCGAAAGGCGGCGGGGTCTGGCCGCGCAGCGCCAAGAGCATCAAGCTGTCGAAGCAGGCGCGCGAAGCGTTAGGTATCGAAGCGAGCGAGCTTGACCCCGACACGCTGATCAACGCCATCCTGAAGAGCCCAGTCGATCTGATCTGGTTCGGCGGGATCGGCACCTACATCAAGGCCGAAACCGAGAACAACGTGCAGGTTGGCGATCCGGCCAACGACGCGCTGCGTGTCGATGCCGGCGAGGTACGCGCGCGCGTGATCGGCGAAGGGGCAAATCTGGGCGTAACCCAGGCGGGACGCATCGCCTTTGCGCTGGGCGGCGGTCGGATCAACACCGATTTCATCGACAATTCCGCCGGGGTTGACTGCTCCGACAACGAGGTAAACATCAAGATCGCCCTGGCGTCTGCCGAGCAAGCCGGCAGGCTGTCGTCCAGGAAACGCAGCAAGCTGCTGCTCGACATGACCGACGAGGTTGCAGACATCGTGCTCGAAGACAACCGGCTGCAGGCGCTGGCGCTGTCGATCGCACAGACCGGCGGCGTGAAGGCTGCGGCCTCGCATGTCCGGCTGATCGAAAAGCTGGAGGAAATGGGGGCGCTCGACCGCAAGACCGAGGGCCTGGCCGACCACGAAGCCTTTTCGCGCCGCGCCAGCGAAGGCAAGGGCCTGACCCGGCCCGAACTCGCCATTCTCCTCTCCTCCGCCAAGCTGGTGCTGCAGGACGCGATCGAACAGAGCGACCTTGTCCGCGACCCGGCGCTCGAACCGCTGCTGGTGGGCGCCTTCCCGCAGGCGATCCAGCAATCCTATCGCAAGGAGATCCTGGGGCACCGGCTGCGTAAGGAACTGATCGCGACCAAGCTGGCCAACCGCCTGATCAACCGCATGGGGCTGATCCATCCATTCGAACTGGCTGAAGAGGAAGGGATCGGGCTGGCTCAGGTCGCCTCGGCCTTTGTTGCTGTGGAGGAATTGTTCGGCCTCGGCGCGATCTGGCGTCAGATCGAGACGACAGCCATGCCCGAAGCGGCGCGGCTCGCGCTGTTCGAACGCACTGCTGCGGCGGTGAGTTCGCACATGGCTGACCTGATCCGGCACAGCGGGGCAAGCTGCGCCCCGAGCGTGCAGGTGCTAGAACTGAGCAAGGGGCTGGACCAGCTTGAAGCGCATTCCGACCGGTTGCTGTCGCCGGCGGCGCGCAAGCGTTCGGGCCAGTTGTGCGAACATTTCGTCGAACTGGGCGCACCGCGCGCCCTTGCGGCGAAGGTCGTTCACCTGTTCGAGGTCGACGGCTCCATCGGCCTTGCCGGCCTTGCCCGCGAGATCGATCTTGCACCACCGGTTCTTACCGAAGCCTTCATCGAACTGGGCGCAAAGCTGGGGCTCGACTGGGCCCAGCAGACCGCCGAGGACATGGCGCCTTCGGACCCGTGGGAACGACTGCTGGTCAATGGCCTCGCCCGCGATTTCCAGCACATGCGGCTCGAATTCCTGCGCCGCCGCAGCAACCGTAAGGCCGGCCCGCAGGCTGCCGTCGACCGCTGGCTCGAGCAACACCAGTCCGCCGTCTCGCAGTTCCGCGCGATGATCGGGCGGGCGCAATTGCACACGCCGGTGGCACCTGCCGTACTGGCCCAGATTGCGATCCAGGCGCGCAACCTGCTCGACCGGTAAGCATCACTGCTGGACACGGGCGACTTGACTGTGCGCCCGTTTACGGCAAGCGACATGCGTTATGGACAAAGCGGATGTCGTGATCGTGGGGACGGGGCATGGCGGGGCGCAGGCGGCAATTGCCTTGCGCCAGCAAGGCCATGAAGGTTCGATCATCATGCTGGGGCGGGACAGCGAGCCGCCCTATGAGCGCCCCCCACTATCGAAGGAATACCTGGCGCGCGATAAACCGTTCGAACGGATCATGATCCGTCCGGCGCAATTCTGGGCGGACAAGGGTATCGACCTCAGGCTCGACTCTGCCGTTACCGAAGTCGATGCGTCTGCGCGCGAGGTGGTGCTGAGCAGCGGCAAGCGAATCGGCTATCGCAAGCTGATCTGGGCCGGTGGCGGAGATCCCCGGCGACTGTCCTGCACCGGCGCGAACCTGGCAGGCGTGCATGCGGTGCGCGACCGGCGCGATGTCGATGCGATCATGGCGCAGCTTGACCAGGGGGCCAGGCACTTCGTGGTGATCGGCGGCGGCTATATCGGGCTCGAAGCAGCAGCAGTGCTGCGCAAGCTCGAATGCGAGGTGACGCTGCTGGAGGCTTTGCCGCGCGTGCTGGCGCGCGTTGCCGGTGAGGAGCTGTCGCGCTTCATCGAAGGCGAGCACCGCGCCCATGGGGTCGACTTGCGGCTCGAAAGCATGATCGCGGCGATCGAAGGTGCGGACAACCGGGTCAGCGGCGTGCGCCTCGCGAGCGGCGAAGTGATCGGCTGTGATGCGGTGATCGTGGGCATCGGGATCGTGCCGGCGGTCGGCCCGCTGATCGCAGCCGGCGCGGCCGGGTCGAACGGGGTGGATGTCGACGAATTCTGCCGCACGACACTCGACGATGTTTTCGCGATCGGTGACTGCGCCGCGCATGCCAACGCCTTCGCTGACCAGGCGGTGATCCGGCTCGAATCGGTTCAGAATGCCAATGACATGGCGAACACGGTGGCGCGCGCGATCATGGGCGACTGGCAGCCCTACTGTGCGCTGCCCTGGTTCTGGTCGAACCAGTATGACCTGAAGCTGCAGACTGCCGGGCTGGCGCTGGATTATGACCAAACGGTGGTGCGCGGTGATCCGGCCACGCGCAAGTTCAGCGTGGTCTATCTCAAGGCGGGCAAGCCGATCGCGATCGACTGTGTCAACAACACCAGAGACTACGTCCAGGGGCGCAAGCTGCTCGAGAGCGAAACGGGGGCGATCGACCTTGCGAAATTGGCCGATCCCGAGGTGGCGATCAAGGATCTGATCTGAGCCGCATGGCCGCCCATTGCGCGGCCTCGGCGACCACCGGGTCAGGGTCCCGCTGCAGGTGCTCGACCAGCGGGGCCAGGTGCATGTCGCCACTGTTGCCCGCCGCGTAGAGGCAATTGCGGACAAAGCGGTCGCGCCCGATCCGCTTGATCGGCGAGCCGGCGAACTTGGCGCGGAAGCCGGCATCGTCGAGTTCGAGCAGTTCGGCGAGGCGCGGTGCGACGAGATCTTCGCGCGGCAGGAAATCGCGATGGCGCTGCGCGGTTTCAGCAAACTTGTTCCATGGGCACACCGCCAGGCAGTCGTCGCAGCCGTAGATGCGGTTACCCAGCGCTCCACGAAATTCGTCGGGGATCGGCCCCCTGTGCTCAATCGTGAGATAGGAAATGCAGCGTCGTGCATCGAGCCGGTAGGGAGCGGGAAAGGCATCGGTGGGGCAGACGGCCTGGCAGGCATCGCATGAGCCGCAGCGATCAACATGCGGCGCATCGGGCGCGAATTCGACCGTGGTGTAGATTGCACCGAGGAACAGCCAGCTGCCATGGGTGCGGCTGACCAGGTTGGTGTGCTTGCCTTGCCAGCCCAGTCCCGCCGCCTGGCCCAGCGGCTTTTCCATGACCGGCGCGGTATCGACGAAGACCTTGAGCGTTGCCTCGGGAACTTCGGCCACCAGCCAGCGGGCCAGCGCCTTCAGCGCTTTTTTCACCGTATCGTGATAATCTCTGCCTTGCGCATAGACCGAGATCCGCCCCTTTTCTGGCTCCCCTTCCAGCGCCAGCGGGTCACGATCCGGGGCATAGCTCATCCCCAGCGCGATCACACTGCGCGCTTGCGGCCACATCGCTTGCGGCCCGCGCCGCACCTCCGCCCGCGCCGCCATCCACTCCATCGAGCCGTGGCAGCCCTCGCCCAACCATTCGTCGAGTCGGCGCCCGACCAGCGGGTCATCGGTGGCGGGTGCTATGCCACAGGCGACAAAACCAAGCCGCCGCGCTTCAGCCTCCAGTCGCGCTCTCAGCCCCGCATTTGTTGTCGTGTTAACCACGCTTGGGGTTGCTCCCGTTTAGTCCTGCCAGTTAACTGGGCGCGATGGATTTGGCATTGGGCGACATGGCGGTAGTGGAACAGCAGCCGGCGGGCAATCGCGGCGATACGGCGCGACCACTGGCGATCGAGGCGCGCGGGCTGGTCAAACGGTTCGATGGCACGCTGGCGGTTGCCGGTGTCGACATCTCCGTGCCCGAAGGCGCAATCTACGGAATTCTCGGCCCGAATGGCGCCGGCAAGACCACGACTTTGCGGATGCTGTTGGGCATTATCGACCCGGACGAAGGCGTTCGCCGCGTTTTCGGGCACGACCGCCCGCACGATATCGCGCGGTTGATCGGCTATCTGCCTGAAGAGCGCGGTCTTTACCCCTCAATGAAGGCGGTCGAGGCGATCGCCTTCATGGGAGCGCTGCGCGGCCTGCCGCTGGCTGAAGGGCGAAGGCGCGGGCGCGAACTGCTGGAACGGCACGACCTTGGCCATGCCGCCGAACGCCAGATCCGCCAGCTGTCGAAGGGCATGGCGCAAACCGTGCAATTGCTCGGCACGCTGGTGCACCAGCCGCGCCTGGTGGTGCTCGACGAGCCGTTCAGCGGGCTCGACGCGATCAACCAGGGCAAGCTCGAGCGGATGATCCGCGCGCTCGCGGAAGACGGTGTGACGGTGATCTTCTCGACCCATGTGATTCACCATGCCGAACGCCTGTGCGAAGGTGTGGCGATCATCGCCGGGGGCAAGGTGCCCTATGCCGGCAGCGTCGAGGCGGCGCGTGACCGGATCCCGGCACAGGTGCGGCTGGAAACTCGCGCGCGCGAAGGAGCCTGGATGGCGGCGCTGCCGACCGAGACCCGCCGCGAGGGCGATTTCTTCCATTTCCCGCTGCCTGCAACCGGGATCGAGCCGCTGCTTCGCCAGTTGATCGAAGGCGAGGCGGGAATCCTGTCGCTGTCGATCGAGCGGGCGGGCCTGCATGACGCTTTCGTGCACATCGCGGGCGAGGCGGCCGCGCGCGCGCTGGCCGAGGATTCGGCGGCGGACATTGCCGGAGGGGGGCGATGAGCGCGGTAACGCATGACAAGTCGCGCCTTTCGCGGCTCCAGGCTGCCTGGGTCATCGCTCGCCGCGATTTCGTCGCGGTGCTGTTCAGTCGGGCCTTCTTTTTCTTCCTGCTGGGCCCCTTGTTCCCGCTGGTTGTCGGTGGATTGGCGGGCGGTATCGGGGGGCAGGTGCACCGCAACGCCATTACCAGCGACATCGGCCTGGCCATGAGTGCGGAGGACAATGCGGCCATGCTCGCCGCGCAAGAGCGGCTGCAGCCGCAATTGGGCGCCACGCTGCCGACGCTCGTCAGCATCAGGATCGAGGGCGATCCCGCCGCCTTCGATCCGGCTGCTCACCTGGCGCAGGCGCGCGGCAATTACGCGGCGATTGTGTCTGGCCCGCTCGATGCGCCGCGGCTTACCGGCACACCCGGACAGGTCGCGCAGTGGAGCGGACCGATCGCCTTGCTGGCGGCGAATGCCGCTGAGCCCGGCGCCACTGCCCTGCCGCAGGTTGACCCACAGCCGGTCAAGACTTCGGCGGCCACCGTCAGGACCGACCGGATCCGCACCGCTCAAGCGGCGCAGATGATGCTGTTCTTGCTGACGATGCTGCTGGCCGGCATGGTACTGTCCAACCTGGTGGAAGAAAAGGCCAACAAGATCATCGAGATTCTGGCGGCCGCAATTCCGATGGACGCGGTGTTTCTGGGCAAGCTGTTCGCCATGCTGGCGGTTTCGATCGTCGGGATCTCGGTCTGGGGGCTAGTCGGTTACGGCTTCTGGGCGATCAGCGGCGAGGCGATCGGCCAAGCCACCGGTTTCAGTGCCGCCGATCTTCCTGCCCCGGCGGTGGGCTGGCCAATGTTCCTGCTGCTTGGCGTGCTCTATTTCGCGATGGCCTATCTGCTGCTCGGAGCTCTGTTCCTGACCATCGGAGCGATGGCGGCAACCGTTCGCGAAGTTCAGACGCTCTCGATGCCAGTCACGATGATGCAGCTGATGGTGTTCTTTCTGGCCGCCTACGTCATCACCCAACCGGGGACGGCACTGGAGCTGCTGGCAGTCGCCTTCCCGCTGAGTTCGCCCTTTGCGATGCTGGCCCGTGCGGCCTTGCAGGAAAGCCTGTGGACCCACGGCCTCGCGCTCGCATGGCAGGCGCTGATGGTGCTGCTGATCGTCAAGGGGGGTTCGGCGCTGTTCCGGAGGCGCGTGATGAAATCGGGCGGTGCCGGAAATGATTCATCGCGTCGGCGCTGGCTTGGGCGCGCGCTGCGACCGCGCGCGACCGCCAATTAGGTCGCAAATCGCAACTCACTATTGACAGCGCTGTCAATAAAGGCAGGATGCCGCGCGACAAACGGCGACCGGCAGAGTCGCGCAGGATGGAGAGTTTGATGGCTTCGATCGCCCCGGAACGCCCGCAGGTCCGCCGTTCCCCCACCGCCTATGAGGCGCTGCGCGAACATCTCAAGACCCACCCCGATGACCGGCTGGTGCATACGCACAAGTGGGACGTGAGCCGATCGGACATCTATTACAACGATACCTGGCAGCCGATCTTCAAGGAAATGCGCGAGGCGGGGCCGCTCCACTACATCCCCGAAAGCCCGTTCGGGCCCTACTGGGCAGTGGTGCAGCACAAGGCGATCCAGCACATCGAGGCCTTGCCCGACATCTTCTCGTCAAGCTGGGAGTACGGCGGCATCACGATCCTGGAGCGGCCGACGGACGAGCAACTGGCCGAGAGCGGCATGCAGCGCCGCGAACTGCCGATGTTCATCGCGATGGACCGGCCACAGCACACCGGCCAGCGCCGCACCGTTGCGCCGAAATTCACGCCCAGTGGCATGGCCGAGATGGAGGCCGAGATCCGCGCCCGCACCGGCGAACTGCTCGACCGCCTGCCGCGCGGCAAAGTGTTCGACTGGGTCGACACGGTTTCGATCGAACTGACCACGGGGATGCTGGCGATCCTGTTCGGTTTTCCCTGGGAAGACCGCCAGTTGCTGACCTACTGGTCTGACTGGTCGGGCGATACCGAACTCGCCACTGTGCGCGAGCTCGACGAAATGCGCTGGGGCATCCTGCAGGAGATGCTGGCCTATTTCCAGACGCTGTGGATCGAACGCACCCACCAGAGCGGCGGCGACGATCTGATCTCGATGATGATCCATTCGGAATCGATGAACCAGATGAGCCCGCAGGAATTCATGGGCAATCTGGTGCTGCTGATCGTGGGCGGCAACGACACCACGCGCAACACCATGAGCGGCATCATCCATGCGCTCGACCAGTTCCCCGACCAGCGCAAGCTGTTCGAGGAGAACCCCGATCTGATCCCCAATGCGGTGCAGGAATGCATCCGTTATCAGACCCCGCTGGCACACATGCGCCGCACCTGCACCGAGGATACCGAAGTGTTCGGGCAGAAGGTCAAGAAGGGCGACAAGGTGGTGCTGTGGTACCTCTCGGCCAATCGCGACGAGGAAGTGTTCGAGAACCCCGACAAGCTCGACATCGCGCGCGAGAATGCGCGGCGACATATCGCGTTCGGCTATGGCATCCACCGCTGCGTGGGCGCTCGCCTGGCCGAACTGCAGCTGCGCGTGCTGCTCGAGGAAATGCACAAGCGCCGCATGCGGGTGCACGTGGCCGGAGATGTAGAGCGGGTGCGGGCGAATTTCGTGCACGGGTTCCGCAAGCTGGAAGTCGAGATCACCACGTTCTGACGGCAGGCAGCGTGGCGGCGTGAAACCATTGCCGCGGGCCGAACGTATTGTGTCTGGGAAACTTGCGATCGGACCTCATGCCATGCCCTCACACAGCACCTCTCGCCGACAAATGCTTACTTTGCTGGGCATCGGGGTGGCCATGCCGGTTTTGGCCGCATGCGGCTCGACGCGGGCCGAAGCGCGTGACTTCCCGATCCGGCTGAGCGAGGCCGAATGGCGCCGGAAGCTGACGCGCGAGCAATTCCGGATCCTGCGCGAGGCCGGGACCGAACCCCCCTTCACTTCGCCCCTCGACAAGGAGAAGCGGGCCGGCACATTCCACTGCGCCGGGTGCGGCAATGCGCTCTATTCGTCGCGCACCAAATACGACAGCCGTACCGGCTGGCCGAGCTTCTGGGCCGCGATCGACAAGGGCGCGGTGGGCACCTCGACCGATTTCAAGATTGGCTATCCCCGCACCGAAGTACACTGCGCCGACTGCGGCGGGCATCTGGGCCACATCTTCAGCGACGGGCCGAAGCCGACCGGCCAGCGGCACTGCATCAACGGCTTGGCGCTGGAGTTCCGTGCCGCCTGAGCGGCGTGACCCGGCAACGCCTTCAGAGACATTGCGCCAGTGCCACCAGTGCACCGGGCCCAAGTGCCAATAGCAGGACCGCCGCCAGAGCCAGTTTCGGCAGGATTCCGTCATGCGCACGCCAGCGCTTGAGAAGGCGGATGACGAACCAGCCGAGCGGCACGGCGCTGAGTACGCCGGCATAGCCGAGGGTGCGCGCTACCAGGATGCTGCCGACGATCGCGAGCAGCAACAGCAAGGCATATTCGAACCACCACGCCCGCTGCCAGTCTCGGTGGATCGATGCGAGGTAAAGCGCGACGCCCAGAGCCAGTGGCAGCTGGAACATCGCCGGGCCAAACTTCCCCAGCGGCTCCTGCCAAAGCGGACCGGCATCGTCGGCGAATCCGGGCCAGATCCCAGGGATCAGCGGTGTGGATTCGCCCAATGCTGGCACCGGGCACTGCATCCCGACCAGCGCCGCGAAACCGAACCCCAGCCCGGCGAACCCGGCCCAGGCGAGCACCAGCGGCAGGCGCGGCAGCGGCGGTAAGACTGCCAACGCGCCAGTGCCAAGTGCCAGGATCAACGCGAAACCGAGTTGCGGTGGCGAGATCATCTCACAGCTTGGCGCAATGGCGCCCGGGCCGCGGGTCAGCAGGAACAGCACCGCCAGTCCGAGCGCGAGCGCCTGCAGGTAACTTACCAGCCACCATCGCTCGCGATGGTCGCGCAGCCAGCGTAGTGCAAGCACCAGGCCGACGCCAGCGGCCATCACAACCAGGTCAAGCGAGATCGTCAGACCAGCCGACATGGCAAGGCCGGCCACGGTGCCGCCCCTGCCGTTCAGGCGCCACGACAGCGCCCAGACTGCCGTCATCATGGCGAGGATCTGCCAGCCGTGATGATCGACCCGCAGCGGCTGGAACTCCATCGCCAGCCCGGGCAGCAGCACGGCCACGAGGCAGGCGCATGCGGCGGCCGGTCGATCGAACAACCGCCACGACAGCCGCCCGATCACGAGCAGCAAGAGCAACAGCACGAGCAGCGGCAGTGCCACCATCGCAGCCTGTTCAGCCTGCGCCGGCTCCATGAACTGCGCCAGCAGCAGGACGAGGCCCGCCAGCGGCAGATCGGCCAGGGGCGACCACGGTGCGGCGGCAACCGAACCCGGGCCCGTCCCGAAGCCCGCCAACCCTGACCATTCCTGACCGGCGAGCAGGTCACGCACCAGCGCCACCTTTTGCACGTCGTCGGCGTCGGGAAGTCGGTTGTCGATCATGTGGGGAAGGGCGATCAGGCCAAGGAACAGGCTGGCCGCAGCCCAGCTGAGGATGATCGCGCGCGTCGGTCGATCCCTTTCCCGCAGCCGCCGATCTTGTGTCCGCATCGATCCCGTATCCGTGCCGGGTCTTCCCCGGGAATGCGGAGGTTAGGTCAAGCCTGTTTCGCGAACAATGGTGATGCCCCGCGCTATCCGCCATTCAATCGCGGAGCGATGGGTGGCGCTTGGCCGGTCAGGATTGCTCGACCAGGCCCGGTGCCTGCAAACGGGCGACCAGCAGCGCGAAGTCACGCAGCGAGAAGGTGTCGTCGAACACCAGACCGTAATGCGAATTGCGGCGCCAGCGGACTTTGGCCCGCGTTTCGCGCACTCCTTCGCCTGACAAGCGCAGGTTCTGCTCGATCGCGAACAGCGCGGCGCATTCGATCCGTGCGCCCTGCTGCGAAAGGTTGAGGACCGTTGCGTCGGCGCGCGTAAGGCCTGTCATGACCTGAACCGGCAGCTGCAATGCCAGGCGCAGGCCGCGCTTGGGGAACCGGCTCGCTTCGCGGATCAGCTGGTCGACGTCGATTTCGCAGTCGAAGGCAAAGCCTGCCTCGTTGTCGCGCGCCCAGACACGAATGATCGAATAGGTCTCACCGCTTTGCAGCTCAAGCGTGTATTGCTCGCAGGAAGGCAAGGCGTGGAACAGCCGCGCGCTGACGCCGGTGCTGGACACATCGCGCAGCACGCAGACGAACTCGCCTTGCGCGCAGACCAGCTTGGCAGGGCGAATGAGCAGCGAATAGCGCTGGGCGACACGCTGTTCCGACGTGTCACCATCCAAGTTCTGCGCTTGCTGCGAGAACGCCGCATGCTCCATCCGATAACAACCCCTGTCTGCGCGACCGAAGCAGGCCGAACTCGCCTAATATCCGGCCACATTTTCAAACATCAGGATAGGCGACTAGGGGTTAAAGCGGAGCTAATGCTTAACGCGATGGTGCGGGTGGCCGGACTCGAACCGGCACGAGCAAGGCTCAGGGGATTTTAAGTCCCCGGCGTCTACCATTCCGCCACACCCGCGCTGCCCCTGCCTAGCGGCAGGCGCGCGGGGCGGCAATCAGGCGTCGTTGATGCGTTTGCGCATTTCCTTGCCCGGCTTGAAATAGGGCACGCGCTTGGAAGGAACGTCGACCATCTCGCCGGTGCGCGGGTTGCGGCCCTGGCGGGATTCGCGTTGGCGGGTGGAGAATGCGCCGAAACCGCGCAATTCGACCCGGCCGCCGTCGGCCAGCCGTTCGGCAATCTCGTCGAAGAAGATATCGACCACCTGTTCCACTTCTTCGGCGCGCAATTCGGGATTGTCCCGATGCAATACCTGCAGCAATTCGGATCTGATCATGTGCTACTCCCGCCTTTATGCCCCGCCAGCGCGAACGCCACGCGGGGCCTTCCCCCAGCGCCATGGTCAACGACAGTGCTTCGACCCGAAAACAGCCCCTAACCGGCTGACATAAAGTGCCAGATCAGTGCGTTTTTCGCAAGCAAACAGTGCGAATTTGCCTGTTTCGATAGGGGCTTGGCCGCAACGCCTGCTTCAGCAGGCCTGCTCGACCAATTCGGCAAGGTCGATCCCCAGCCGTTCGATCCGCGAACGGATTTCCGGCCACTCAGCCCGCAGGAAGCGCTCGCGCTCGCGGCTGCGTAGCCGTTCCGCCGCGCCTTCGACCACATACATGCCAACTCCGCGCTGCACTTCGACCAGTCCGTCGTTCTGGAACTGCTGGTAAGCCTTGGCGACCGTTAGCGGATTGGCGCCTTCCTCGGCCGCCAGCGCCCGCACCGAGGGCAGCATCTCACCCTCGCGGTAGCGCCCTTCGATGATGGCGGCGGCGATCTGGTCGCGCAGCTTCAGGTAGACGGGTCGGTTCTGGCTCATGATGTCCCTCGCGATAAGTGCTGCAGTGCCATAATACAGCCATGCGCGTCAAGTTCCCCGCCGATCCGGTTTCGCCTGAAACAAAGGCTTCACATGGGCGATTGAGGCGTTAGGGTGCCCCGCGAAGCCAGGGGTCGCCTCGCGCGCGCCCTTGAGGGAATATCGGGGAGGACCTTCGTGTCGCTTGAAGAAATCATCGTCGCCACGGCGGCGACATTCCTGGTGCTGTTGCTGATCGGCGGCGCCACCATCGTATCGTCGCCAAAAGCTGAATTCGCGGGCCACCCCAAGGGCCTGTTCGTGCTGTTCTTCGCTGAGATGTGGGAGCGCTTTTCCTATTACGGGATGCGCGCCCTGCTGATCTTCTACCTGACGCAGCACTGGCTCTACAACGACGAAAAGGCGAGCGTGATCTACGGCGCCTATACCGCGCTGGTCTATATCGCGCCGGTGCTGGGCGGTTATCTCGCGGACAAATATCTCGGCCAGCGCAAGGCCGTGCTGTTCGGCGCGGTGCTGCTGACGATCGGCCACTTCCTGATGGCCTTCGAAGGCCAGGAAGCGGTGGGCCACGAAGCCAATCCGATGATCAATGTGTTCTGGGCCGCACTCGCCTTCATCATCGTCGGTTCGGGCTTCCTCAAGGCCAATATCTCGGTGATCGTGGGCCAGCTTTACCCCCGCACCGACGTGCGCCGGGATGGCGCCTATACGATCTTCTACATGGGCATCAATGTCGGCGCAGCGGTGGGCACGATCATCGCCGGCTACCTTGGCCAGACCTATGGCTGGGCCTATGGCTTCGGCGCGGCCGGCATCGGCATGCTGCTGGGCCTGATCGTCTTCATCGTGTTCAAGCCGCTGCTGCTGGGCAAGGGCGAAAGCACTGTACCGGAGAAGCTCGAAGCGCCGGTCATGGGCATCAAGTTCGAATGGCTCCTCTATCTGGTCGGCTTCGCCGCCGTCGGGGTGACCTGGTGGCTGGTGCAGAACCAGGCGATCGTGGGCACGATCCTAGGTGTGTTCGGGGCAGGATTGGTGGCCTTCGTGATCTGGGAAGCGATCAAGATCGGCGGGCACGACCGCGACCGGATCTTTGCCGCGATGTTCCTGATCATCGGCTCGATCCTGTTCTGGGCGCTGTTCGAACAGGCCGGCTCCAGCCTCAACCTGTTCACCGATCGCTATGTCGACCGGCAGGGCGTCGACGCATCGATCTTCCAGTCGATCAACCCGATCTATATCATCATCCTGGCGCCGCTGTTTGCAGGCCTGTGGACCTGGCTGGGCAAGAAAGGGCTGGAGCCCTCCACACCGGCCAAGTTCGGCCTCGCGTTGATGCAGCTGGGGGCGGGCTTCCTGGTGCTGGTGCTGGGCGCCAGTTCGGTCGGGATGGAGAACATGACCCCGGTCATCTTCATCTTCCTGATCTACCTGCTGCACACCACCGGCGAGCTGTGCCTTTCGCCGGTCGGCCTGTCGGCGATGAACCGGCTGGCCCCGGCGCACATGGCTTCGCTGATCATGGGGACCTGGTTCTTTGCTTCGGCCACCGGCAATTTCGTGGCCGGGCTGATTTCGGCGGCGACCGGCTCCGAAGCGGCCTCGGGCGAGGGCGCGGCCAAGGAAACGGTGCTGGCGGTCTACAGCCAGATTGGCTGGATCTCGGTTGGCGTAGGCGTGGCGGTGATCGTGATCAGCCCGCTGATCAGGAAGCTGATGCACCTTGACACGCTCAAGGACGACGAAGCGGCCGACAGGGCCTAGAACAACCACCAGACAGGAAAGAAACCAGGGCCGTTATGCGTATTCGTAACCTGTTCCTCGCGGGGGGCGCGCTGGCGCTCGCCGCCTGCGCCACCACCGGGGAGACCGCAGCCAAGCCCGTCACCGCTTCCTCCGATGCATCGGCGGGGTTCGACAAGAACCCCTATCCCTCGACCTATCGCCCCTATCCCGGCTCGCCCACCGCGCTGGTCGGCGCGACAGTCTATGACGGCACCGGGCGGGTGTTCGAGAATTCCACCGTGCTGCTGCGCGACGGACGGATCGAAGCGGTGGGCTCGGGTCTCGACACTTCCGGCTACACGGTGGTCGACGGGCGCGGCAAGTTTGTCACCCCCGGCGTGATCGATATCCATTCGCACCTGGGCGACTATCCCACACCCTCGGTTGATGCGCATTCCGACGGCAACGAGGCTACCAGCCCGACCACGCCTGAAGTCTGGGCCGAGCATTCGATCTGGCCGCAGGATCCCGGTTTCTCCCGCGCGCTCGCCAATGGCGGGGTCACTTCGCTGCTGGTGCTGCCCGGTTCCGCCAACCTGATGGGCGGGCGCTCGGTCACGCTGAAGAACGTGCCCGCGCGCACCGTGCAGGGAATGAAATTCCCTGGCGCGCCCTATGGCATGAAGATGGCCTGCGGCGAGAACCCGAAGCGGGTCTATGGCGCCAAGGGCCGCATGCCTTCGACCCGGATGGGCAATTTTGCGGTCAACCGGCAGACCTGGCTCGACGCGAAGGCCTATGCCAAGGATGACAAGAAGAAGCGCGATTTGGCCAAGGAAACGCTGGTCGGCGCGCTCGAAGGCGAAATCCTGGTCCACAACCACTGCTACCGCGCCGACGAGATGGCGCTGGTGATGGATATGGCAAAGGAGATGGGCTACCGCGTGAGCGCCTTCCATCACGCGGTTGAAAGCTACAAGATCGGCGACCTGCTGCGCCAGAACGGTGTGTGCAGCGCGATCTGGGCCGACTGGTACGGCTTCAAGATGGAAAGCTATGACGGCATCCCCGAGAATGCCGCGCTGCTGCAGCAGGCAGGCGCCTGCGTGGTGATCCATTCGGATGACGAGAATGGCATCCAGCGGCTCAACCAGGAAGCCGCCAAGGCGCAGGCCGCCGGCAAGCGGATGGGGATCGACATTCCCGACGCGCAGGTGATCGGCTGGTTCACGCTCAATGCCGCCAGGGCGATGGGGATCGACGCAATGACCGGCAGCCTCGAACCGGGCAAGATGGGCGATGTGGTGCTGTGGAACGGCAATCCGCTGAGCGTCTATTCGCGGCCCGAAAAAGTCTGGGTCGATGGCGCACTGCTGTTCGACGCGAACGATCCGAAGCGTAGGCCGGTGAGCGACTTCGAGCTCGGCCAGCATGGCGAAGGAGACGTGAAATGATCCGCGCCTCATGGTTCGCAGCCACCGCGGCTGCCTTGGCGCTTGCCATTCCCGCAGCGGCGCAGGATTTCGCGATTGCCAACGCCACCGTCGCCACCGGCGACGGCAGCGCGCCGATCGAACGCGCAACCGTGGTGGTGCGCGGCGGCAGGATTGCGGCGGCAGGGCCAGGCGTGGCGGTGCCGCCTGGAATGCAGGTGCTCGATGGCACCGGCACCTGGGTCACGCCGGGCCTGTTCATGCCGCTGACCCAGCTGGGGCTGTGGGATGTCGAAGCGGTCGGTGAGAGCAATGACATCAGCGCCAGCAAGTCGCGCTTCGGGGCCGCGATCGATGTCGCGCCGGCGATCAATTACGCCTCGCAGCATATCGCGGTCACGCGTGGCGGTGGGATCACCCGCGCCACGATCCGGCCCGGCACCGGCAAGTCGATCTTCGCCGGGCAAGGCGCGGTGATCGACCTGGGTGCCGATCCGCAGCCAATCGTGCGCGCCAGGGCGTTCCAGTATGTCGTGCTGGGCGAAGCGGGCGCGGAGATTGCGGGGGGCAGCCGCACCGCTGCCTTCCTCGAATTCGAGGAGGCCCTGCGCGAGGCGAGCGACTTTGCCGCTGGGCGCTGGGACGCCGAATCCGCGCATCTGACGCGGGCCGATGCCGAAGCGCTGGGCGTGGTGGTGACCGGTCGGCAAAAGCTCTACATCCGGGTCGAGCGCGCGGCTGACATTCGCGCGGTGATTGCGCTCAAACAGCGCTATCCGAGGCTCGACCTGGTCATCGTGGGCGCAAGCGAAGGCTGGCTCGCTGCCGAGGCGCTGGCCGCCTCCGGAATTCCGGTGATCGCCGACCCGCTCGACAATTTGCCCGCCACCTTTGAACAGCTGGGCGCGACCCAGAGCAATGTCGGCCGCATGGTGGCGGCCGGCGTGAAGGTCGCGCTGGGCAGTTTCAGCGGCGGCACCAATGGGCACCCGCGCAACGCAGCGCAGTTCGCCGGCAATCTGGTCGCCTTGCAGAAATTGCCCGGAGCCAACGGGCTGAGCTGGGGGCAAGCGCTCGCCGCAATCACTTCAGTGCCGGCCGAGATCGCCGGTTATGGCGGGCAGTTCGGCGTGCTCAAGCCGGGCGCTGCGGGCGATTTGGTGGTGTGGGATGGCGATCCGCTCGAAGTGGGCTCGGCGCCGGTTCAGGTGTTCGTCGAGGGCGTTCAGCAACCGCTCGACAACCATCAGACGCGCCTGCGCGAACGTTATCGCGACCTCGACGAGAGCGACTTGCCCAAGGCCTACGACTGGTAGGCGCGCGGGCCGAGCGGCCCGGCGCTTGCCATTTGCCTCTGTCTATGGCCAATTCCCCGGCGAAGGGGGAAACTCGATGGACAAGGCTCTGGTCTCACTGGTCGCGGCGAACGTCGCCTTTGTCGGCTCGCATTTCGCGATGTCGCATCCGCTGCGTGCGCCCATGGTAAAGGCATTGCAGGAAAAGGGCTTCAGCGTGGTCTACACGTTGATCAGCCTGGCAACCTTCTACTGGGTCTATGTCGCCTATACGGCCGCGCCGGCAGGCGATCTTGGCGGCTCCGGTCAGGCCGGCTGGATCGTGTCCACCGCGCTAGCCTTGCCCGCAATGGTGCTGCTTGCGGGTTCCTTCGCGGGCAATCCCGCCATGCCCACGCCGGCTGCGGCTGCCCAAGCTCGGGCCGCGCCGAAGGGGGTGTTCAAGGTCACCCGCCATCCGATGATGTGGGCGTTCGGCCTGTGGGCGTTGTCGCATGTGGTGCTGTGGTCAAGCCTGCGCAGCGTGATCACCGCGCTGGCGATGGGCGTGCTCGCGCTGGTTGGCGCGCATCTGCAGGATCGCAAGAAGCGCGCGCAACTCGGTGATGCCTGGGAGTCATGGGAAAGCCACACCAGCTACTGGCCGCGTTGGGCCAGCCTGCCATCGGTCGGGCTGCTGTGGTGGGCGCTTGGCGCGGGGCTATGGCTGGCCCTGAGCTGGGCCCATATGCCACTGGGCGGCATTCCGGCAGGTGTCTGGCGCTGGTTCTAAGAATTCGCGGTGGCCAGCACTAACGTTTTATTTGTCTTATCGGCCAATAGGATACTAAAGAGAAAGCGGGGCAGAAAGGTGAGGAATGACATTTTCGCTCGCAACTGTTGCCCTGCTGGCATCGTCCGCTACCATTCTGCAGGACGCGCCGCCCTCCCAGGAGCCGCCGACTGAAGTCGCGCCCGCCGGTAACCTTGCGGCCGGGCCGCCGGCCGAAGCCACATCACAGTTGGCGGCGCCCGCCCCGCAGCCGCCCACGGGCGAGAGCACCATCATTGTCTCGGCCGAAGCACGCGAGCCGCTCAAGGACCCGCTGGCGAATGTCAATGAAGCCACTTTCGAGATTACCCAGAAGGTCGACCAAGCACTCGTGGCGCCGCTCGCCCAGGCTTATGAAGAGGATCTGCCGGGCCCGCTGCGCAAGGGATTACGCAATTTTTTCCGTAACCTGATGGAGCCGGTCAACGCGCTCAACTTCCTGTTCCAGCTCAAGCCAGGCAAGGCATTCGAGACACTGGGTCGCTTCGCGATCAACTCCACGGTGGGAGCAGCCGGGCTGTTCGACGTAGCCAAGAAAGAGCCGTTCAAGCTGCCCTATCGCCGCAACACCTTCGGCAACACGCTGGGCTATTACGGCGTCGGGCCGGGCCCGTTCCTGGTGGTGCCGCTGGTTGGGGCAACCACACTGCGCGACCTGATCGGCATCGGGATCGACCAGTCGATCCTGCCCTTCGCGGTCGGCAAGCCCTTCAACACGCCCTATTACGCGATTCCGGCCTTCACCGTTAACTCGCTGGAATTCCGGATCAAATTCGACGAGCGGATCGAGCAGATCAACACCAGCGACGATCCCTATTACGCAATGCGTGAGGCCTATCTGTGCCAGCGCGAGGCCGATATCGCCGCGCTCAAGAACCGCCCGCCGCCGCGCGATTGCAGCATCGAGGCGATCATGGCGGGACCCGAAGGGGCGGCCTTGCCTGCCGCAAGCGTGCCGGCCGCACCGGCACAGAACGCTCCCGAACCGCTACAGAGCGACACCGAGCAGCCCGCAACCGTGCCTGCGCCTGCTCCGCCGATCGAATATGTCAGCAGCCCGATGGTGCAGCCATTGCCGCAGGACTGAGCGGCCCGGTCAGCTGCCCTTGAAGTGCGCCGCGCGCTTCTCGATCAGCGCGTCGACCCCTTCCATGTGATCGTCGGTCAAGTGCATCAGCGCCTGGGCATTGGCGGCGAGTTCGAGCGCGGTGTCATAGCTGACCTCGCGCCCCTGCCGCATCAAATTCTTGGCGTGGCGCAGCGCATGCGGCGGCATTGCGGCCACTTTCGCCGCCAGCGCCTGCGCCTCGTCCAGCAGCGCCTCGTGCGGCACCACCCGGCTGACCAGCCCCCAGTCGAGCGCGGTCGCGGCATCGATCACCTCGCCGATGTAGAACAGCTCGGCCGCGCGCGCCTCGCCGATGATGCGCGGCAGGATCCAGGTGCCGCCGTCGCCCGGGATCAGGCCCAGCTTGAGGAAGGTGACGCCGAACTTCGCCTGCTCGCTGGCGATGCGGATATCGCCCAGGCAGGCGACATCGCAGCCGAGCCCGATCGCCGGCCCGTTAACCGCCGCGATCACCGGTACCCGCAAGCCATAGAGCGCGCGCAGCATGCGGTGGATATTGTCGCGATAGCTGTCCGACAGGCCGGGCGGGGTGCCACCGAAACTGCCCGATCGCGCCTTCATCGCCTTGATGTCGCCGCCCGCGCTGAACGCCCGCCCCGCGCCGGTCAGGATCACGCAGCGCACCTCGAGATCGCGGTTGATCGCGTCGCAGGCCGCCGCGAATTCATCGCCGTCGCCCGCCTGGCCGAGCGGGTTCATGCTCTCCGCGCGGTCGATGGTGAGCGTGGTGATATGGCCGGCGGTTTCGATCTTGAGAAGGGGCATGGAGTATGGGTCCTTTCAATCCTGCGTCGTTAACACGCAATACCCCCATCCCGACAGGCGCAAACCTGCCAGGATCACGCGGAATGAGGGTCCGCCAGTGGCGGTAGTCGACGCCGCACGGCCTGGCTTTTGACCAACGCGGTATTCGTGCGGGCCAGTTCGTGGAAGGGTTCGAGAATTCGGTCCAAGTCGTCCATCGAGCGGCAGCACAAGCGCGCATGGAAGCAGTCCTCACCGGTTACGCGGTCGCACTCGATGATCTGCGGCGTGTCTTCAATCAGGCGTTCGACAGCGCGCATTGCACCAGGCAGAGGATTGATCCGGACGATCGCCTGAAGCGAGTAGCCAAGCGATGCAGGCGAGGCGATGATGGTGTACCCCTCGATCACACCGCGTTCCTCGAGCCGCTTGAGCCGCTCGGCCACGCTTGGTGGCGCCATATTGACCAGCGCTGCCAGGTCCTTGATCGCGATCCGCGAATGGCTGGACATGGCGGCCACTATCTTGTGATCGATTCGATCCATCGGTACCTCCGAGAAGTATGCTGTTCTGCAAGTTCAGCTTAATTTTAGAAGGTATATAATCGACATCAACTTCCTCAAGTCATGGTGATGGAAGATTCCTCCTTGTATGTTGTTGCCCATTGCCAAGCACGAGGAGAAACCCATGCGACAAGTCAGGATCCCTGCAAGCTTCGATCTGGATGAACTGGCACCGGTCGAAGTGGCCGAGCCCTCAGCGCCCGGACCAGGTGAAGTGCTGCTGCGGCTGGAAGCCGTTGCGCTGAACTTTCGCGATCTCATGGTGGCCACTGGACACGACCGCTGGCGACCTCCCCCGGGGCGGGTCCCGTGTTCGGATGGCGTCGGCGTGGTGGAACAGCTGGGTCAGGGCGTCACCCGCTTTGCCCGTGGCGATCGGGTCATGACAAGCATTCTGCCGCGCTGGATTTCCGGTCCGCTCACGGATGAGAAGCGCGCCGGCGGGCTTGGCGGGCCGGCAGCCGATGGTGTCCTGTCGGAACGGATAGTGCTTTCAGCCGAAGGCCTCGTCCGGGCACCGGAGCGTCTCGATGCGCTGCAAGCGTCAACTCTGCCAACGGCCGCCTTGACAGCCTGGCACGCCTTGAACCGCGCCGAGGCTCTGCGTCCCGAATCGACCATCCTCACTGGTGGCAGCGGTGGCGTATCGCTTTTCGCAATCCAGCTGGCCCATGCCGCAGGCGCCAGGGTCATTGCCACCACCAGCGATGATGCCAAGTCCAGCTTGCTGCGGCGCCTGGGTGCCGCGGCGGTTGTAAATTACCGGAGCAGACAGGATTGGGCGGAAGACGTGCTTGCACTGACCGGGGGGCGCGGGGTCGATCTTGCCATCGACATCGGCGGCGCGGCCAGCCTCGGCGAATCGATCCGGGCCACCGCGATGGGCGGCACCGTGAGCGTGGTGGGATTGGTGGGAGGTCTCGAAGCGACCATCAACCTCGCCGAACTCTTCCAGAGGAACCTCCGGATCGACGGGATCGAAACCGGATCGCGAACGATGCTGGAAGACCTGATCGAATGGATCGAGCACAGACACATCCAGCCGGTGATCGACCGCACTTTCACGCTGGATCAAACGGCAGCGGCCTTTCGCCACCTTCAATCTGGGCGGCATGTCGGAAAGGTCTGCATCGCAATCTGAGGCAGATACCTGTGGCCCCCTAAGCCCGTGCCTCTTCCACGCGTTCGTCTTCTCCGGCCGAATTGTGCCGCAGCGCTTTCAGCACGCAATCGACGATCTGCGGCGCGTTGAGCCCGGCCTCGTCATACTGCTTCACCGGGTCGTCATGGTCCTGGAACACATCGGGCAGGCGCATGGTGCGCACCTTGAGGCCCCCTGAAGCACCATCGCCATCGGTCAGGCCGGTATCCGACGCGAAGGTCAGCACATGCGCGCCCAGCCCGCCAATCGCGCCTTCTTCCACCGTCACCACCACCTCATGCGTGCGCATCAGGCGCTCGATCAGCTCGGTGTCGAGCGGCTTGGCAAAGCGCAAGTCCGCCACCGTGGTCGAAAGCCCCTTGGCCTCGAGCTGGTCGGCCGCCTTGAGCGCTTCGGCCAGCCGTGCACCCAGTGACAGGATCGCGACCTTGCTGCCGTCGCGCACAATCCGGCCCTTGCCGATCTCCAGCAATTGCGGAACCTCGGGCAGCGGCACGCCCGTGCCATTGCCGCGCGGATAGCGGAAGGCGATCGGGCCCTGGTCATATTGGGCGGCGGTATAGGTCATGTGGACCAGTTCCGCCTCGTCCGCCGCGGCCATCACCACCATGTTGGGCAGCGTGGCAAGATAGGTGATGTCGAACGCGCCGGCATGGGTGCAGCCGTCTGCCCCGACCAGCCCGGCGCGGTCGATCGCGAAGCGCACCGGCAGGTTCTGGATCGCGACATCGTGCACCACCTGGTCATAGGCGCGCTGCAGGAAGGTCGAATAGATCGCGGCAAAGGGCCGCATCCCCTGCGCCGCGAGGCCGGCCGCGAAGGTCACCCCGTGCTGTTCGGCGATGCCGACATCGAAGCTGCGTTCGGGATGCGCCTTGGCGAAGCGATCGACCCCGGTGCCCGAAGGCATGGCGGCGGTGATCGCGCAGATGCGCGGATCGGTATCGGCCAGCTTGGCCAGCGTGTCGCCGAACACGTTCTGATAGGCCGGCGGGCCGCCCGCGCTCTTCTTCTGTTCGCCGGTGATGACGTCGAATTTGGCGACACCGTGATATTTGTCGGCGCTGTTTTCGGCCGGGGCATAGCCCTTGCCCTTCTGCGTCACGACATGCACCAGCACCGGGCCCTGTTCGCTGTCACGCACATTTTCCAGCACCGGGATCAGATGGTCAAGATTGTGCCCGTCGATCGGGCCGACGTAATAGAAGCCGAGTTCCTCGAACAGCGTGCCGCCGGTCACCATGCCGCGGGCATATTCCTCGGCCTTTTCCAGCCCGTGATGGACCTTGCGGCTGAGCTTGCGCGAGATGCGCGAGGCGAGGCTGCGCAGCCCAAGATACTCGCTGGAGGAGACCATCCGCGCGAGATAGGCCGATAGTCCGCCCACCGGCGGCGCGATCGACATGTCGTTGTCGTTGAGAATCACGACCAGCCGGTTGCCCGCCGCTTCGGCATTGTTCATCGCCTCATAGGCCATGCCCGCGCTCATCGCGCCGTCGCCGATCACCGCGATGCCGCGGCCGGGCCGGCCCTGCAGCTTGTTGGCGATGGCAAAGCCAAGCGCAGCCGAGATCGAGGTCGAACTGTGCGCCGCCCCGAAGGGGTCATACTCGCTCTCGGACCGCTTGGTGAAGCCCGACAGCCCGCCGCCCTGGCGCAGGGTGCGGATCCGGTCGCGCCGTCCGGTGATGATCTTGTGCGGATAGCACTGGTGGCCGACATCCCACACCAGCCGGTCTTCCGGCGTGTTGAACACATAGTGGATTGCCACGGTCAATTCGACGACGCCCAGGCCCGAGCCCAGGTGCCCGCCGGTGGTGCCCACGGCATCGATCATTTCGGCGCGCAATTCGTCCGAGAGCTGGCGCAATTGCGAGCGGTCAAGTTGCCGCAGATCGGAGGGATAGGTGACCGTGTCGAGCAGCGGGGTATTCGGAGAATGACTCATGGCTAGGTGGCTTACACGCGAAAAAGCGATGTGTCGATGAAGGCGTGGAAGGTGGTGCGGCAGCTGGCCGGACGGGCGCGGGCGCTGAAAAAATTCGGGAAATCAGCCTCGGCAGTCAGCGCAGACCCCCCGGATCTCGATGACCGGACGACGGGCCTGGAATGCCCGCAGGCCGGCCAGGTCGCGCACGCGGCGTGACACCTCGTCATCGTCGACATGGGTCGCCCCGCCGCATTCGTCGCAGACCAGGAAGATGCAGTCATGCGCGCAGCCGGGGTGTGTATTGGCCAGATAGGCGTTGGCGCTTTCCACCCGCAGCGCAAGGTTGTTGGTCACGAACAGGTCGAGGATGCGATAGACGCTGTTGGGGGCCACCCGCTTGTCCAGCGTACGAGAGAGATTGTCGGCTATGTCATAGGCCGACACCGGGCAATCATGCCGCGCCAGTTCGGCGAACACCGCCTCGCGCATGCCGGTCCATTGCTCGCCCGCGCCGGTCAGCGCCGCGCGCGCGGCATCGACAAGGCTGGAGCCGGAATGTTCGTGATGGGCGTGATCGTGCCTGGCCATGCCTGCCATATAGGTCTTCCAGGGCGGCTATGCCACTCCGGCAAAGCACCGCGTCAGGGCTGGCGGTGATCGCGCAGGAAGCTGGCGCGGTAATGCTGCGGATACATCCGCGCGAGCGCTTCGACCTTGGGCTTGTCCCACGCCAGAATATAACCGTGGCGCGGATTGCGGGCCATGAAATCCTGGTGGTAGCTTTCCGCCTCGTAGAAGGCGCGATAGGGCTCGATCGCAGTCACGACCGGCTTCGACCACAGGCCCGCGCCGTCGAGCTGCTTGAGATAGGCCCGCGCCACCCTGGCCTGTTCCTTGTTCATCGGCACGATCGCGCTGCGATAGTGGCGGCCGACATCGGGGCCCTGGCGGTTCTTGAGGGTCGGGTCGGCCACCACCGAGAACAGGATGCGTAGCAGCTCGTCATAACGCACTTCGCGCGGGTCATAGACGATCCGCACCGCTTCGGCGTGGTCGGTCATCCCGGTCACGATCTGGTTGTAGCTGGCCGTGGCCGCCGTGCCGCCGTGGAAGCCGGACACCGCCGCCTTCACGCCCTTCACATGGCTGAACACGCCTTCGACGCCCCAGAAGCAGCCGCCCGCGAAGATCGCGACGCGCAGCTTCGCGGGCTCCTGTGCCTTGAGCGTGGCTTCGGGCGCCGCGACCGGCTTTTCGGTGGCAGCCGATGCGACCTGGCAGCCGCTCAGCGCCAGCGCGCCGGCGAAAGCGAGCAGGGCGCTGCGGTATCCCATCAGAGCGGGTCGGATGCGGCGCCTTCGCTGGGCCCATCGGCGGTCGCGGCCCGGGCGGGGCTCGCGAATTCGGCTTCGAAGTGCGGGGCCAGGCTCGCGCCAACGATCAGCGCACCGATCAGGAAACCGATGCCGAAGCTGCGATAGAGGTCGGATTTGAAGAGGCCCATGACGTCGATGCTCGCGAATCAGATATGTTCTGGTGTCAGGACCCTGTTAGCCCCGTTTGATTGAGGCGCGGTGAACACGGTTGACAGCAAAAGTCTATTCGCGCTGCGACAGGATGTGGTTACAGCCTGACGGAATGATGGATGCTGTGATCATTGGCGGGGGCCATAACGGCCTGACCTGCGCTTTCTACCTCGCCCAGGCGGGCCTCGAGGTAACCATATGCGAAGCGCGCGAAGTGGTGGGCGGTGCGGCTGTGACCGAGGGGTTCGCCCCGGGCTTCCGCAATTCGACCGCCAGCTACACCGTCAGCCTGCTCCAGCCCCGGGTGATTGAAGACATGCGCTTGCCCGCGCGCGGCTATCGCGTGATCGAACGGCCGGTGTCGAACTACCTGCCGCTCGCCGGGGATTACCTGGTCATGGGCGGGGGGCTGGAGCGGTCGCAGGCTGAAGTGGCGCGCTTTTCCACCCGCGATGCCGAGCGGCTTCCCGCCTATTTCGACATGCTGGAGGATGCCGCTGAAGTGCTGCGCGGGTTGGCGCTCAAGGTCCCGCCCGATCCCAAGGGCGGGCTGCGCTCGCTGCTCGATGCGGCGATGCAGGCGCGCGGCCTTGCCCGGCTGGGCAGCGAGCGCCAGCGCCAGGTGCTGCAACTGTTCACCCGTTCGGCGCGCGAGGTGCTCGACGACTGGTTCGAGGCCGAGCCGGTCAAGGCTGCTTTCGGCTTCGATGCCTGTGTCGGCCACTATGCTTCGCCCGACGAACCGGGCAGCGCCTATGTCCTGCTCCACCACGTGTTTGGCGAAGTGAACGGCAAGAAAGGCGCCTGGGGCCATGTGACCGGTGGAATGGGCGCGATCACGCAGATGATGGCCGAAGCCTGCCGCGAAGCAGGGGTGGAGATCCGCACCGGTGCACCGGTCGAGCAGGTCCTGGTCGAGCGCGGCACTGCAGTCGGCATCCGGCTGGCGGGCGGCGAGGAACTGCGCGCCCGCCGGGTGATCTCGAACATGGGGCCCAAGCCGCTGTTCGAGCACCTCGTGCCGCGAGCGGCACTGCCGGACGATTTCACCCGCGCGATCGATAGCTATCGCGGCGGCTCGGGCAGCCTCAGGATGAATGTCGCGCTGTCGGGCCTGCCGCGCTTCCGCCATGCACCGGAGGGCGACGAGCACCTGCGCTCCGGCATCATCATGGCGCCATCGCTCGCCTATATGGACCGCGCCTGGCTCGATGCGCGCGCATCCGGCTTCAGTGCGCAGCCGATCGTCGAGATGCTGATCCCCAGCCTGGTCGACGACAGCCTGGCGCCGCCGGGCCAGCATGTCGCCAGCCTGTTCTGCCAGCATGTCGACCCCGACCTGCCCGAAGCCAGCGAGAATGCGGCGGTCGAGGCCGTATTTGCCGTGATCGAACACCATGCGCCAGGCTTCAGCGAGCTGGTGCTGCACCGCCAGGTCCATACGCCGCGTGCGCTGGAAGCCAAGTTCGGCCTGTGGCGCGGCGACATCTTCCACGGGCGGATGAGCCTCGACCAGCTGTGGGCCGCGCGCCCGGTGTTGGGGATGGGCAGCTATCGCACCCCGGTACCGGGCCTGTGGCTGTGCGGCGCGGGCACGCATCCCGGTGGCGGGGTGACCGGCGCTCCGGGGCATAATTGCGCTTCCGCGATCTTACGATCGCGTCGCTTTTTTTCTTAGCCTCAATCGTCGGCGCTCGCCGGTTGCGTTTCAGTCACGGCAGTCAGAGCGCGGAGGCGCGCTCGAAAGACTTCATGTGCTCAAGCAGCGAAGCGTTGGGACAGAATCAATGCCGGAAATGCCGCATCCCGGTGAAGACCATCGCCAGCCCCGCCGCATCGGCGGCCGCAATCACTTCGTCGTCGCGGATCGAGCCACCCGGCTGGATCACTGCGGTCGCGCCAGCCTCGGCCGCTGCCAGCAGCCCATCGGCAAAGGGGAAGAACGCGTCCGAGGCGACCGCGCTGCCAACCGTGCGCGGCGCGGCCCAGCCATAGGTTTCAGCGGCTTCCGCCGCCTTCATGGCCGCAATCCGCGATGAATCGCGACGGTTCATCTGCCCCGCTCCGATCCCGGCAGTGGCGCCATCTTTCGCGTAGACGATGGCATTCGACTTCACGTGGCGCGCGACGGTCCAGGCGAACAGGCAGTCTTTCAGTTCCTGCTCGGTCGGTGCGCGCTTGGTCGCCACCGTGAGTTCAGCTTCGGTGATCGCGCCATTGTCGCGCGTCTGGACCAGCAACCCGCCCGTGATCTGCTTGACCACCAGGCCCCCTCTGCGCGGATTAGGCAGATCGCCCACCGTGAGCAGCCGCAAGTTCTTCTTCTTCGCGAAGATAGCGCGCGCTTCATCCGAGACGCTGGGCGCGATCACCACTTCGGTGAAGATCTGCGCGATCGCTTCCGCGGTCGCCCCGTCGAGTTCTCGGTTCACCGCCACGATCCCGCCGAAGGCCGAGACGCTGTCGCATTGCAGCGCCGCCTCCCACGCGGCACTCAGCGTGGCCGCCTGCGCCACACCGCATGGGTTGGCGTGCTTCACGATCACCACCGCCGGGTCCTGCCCCGCGAATTCCGCGCATAGCTCGAGCGCGGCATCGGCATCGTTGTAATTGTTGTAGCTCAGCTCCTTGCCCTGCAGCTGCTCGGCCTGCGCGACTCCGCGCCCATGCGGCCCGACCGGGGTATAGAGCGCGGCCTGCTGGTGCGGGTTCTCGCCATAGCGCAGAATGGTGGGCGCGCGGCCGTTGATCGCCAGCATGTCGGGGAACAGCTGCTGCTGGTCGGCAAAGGCAAACCACTGGCTGATCATGCTGTCATAAGCGGCAGTGACGGCAAAGGCCTTGGCCGCGCATTTACGGCGGAAGTCGAGCGAAGTCGCACCGTCGTTCGCTTCAAGTTCGTCCAGCAGTTCGGGATAATCCGAAGGATCGGTGACGATGGTCACGAAGGCGTGGTTCTTGGCCGAACTGCGCACCATCGATGGGCCGCCGATATCGATGTTCTCGATGATCTCTTCGCGCCCGGCACCGCGCATGACAGTCGCTTCGAAGGGATAAAGGTTGACCACCACCAGGTCGATCGCGCCGATCGCATGTTCGGCCATCGCCGCCGCGTGCTCGGGATTGTCGCGCACCGCCAGCAGCCCACCGTGAACCTTGGGGTGCAGCGTCTTGACCCGACCGTCCATCATCTCGGGGAAGCCGGTCAGCTCTGAAATGTCGCGCACATCCAGCCCCGCATCGCGCAGCGCCTTCGCGGTGCCGCCGGTCGACACCAGTTCCACGCCTCGCGCGGCCAGTGCCCCGCCCAGTTCCACCAATCCGCTTTTGTCGGACACTGACAGCAGTGCCCGCCTGATCGCTACTTCCGCCACTCTGGAACTTACCCCGTTTTCTTTAACAGCCAGGAGAACTGGCCGCCGCCGCGCGAGACCATGCCCTGGATCACCAATTGTTCGATGGCATGCGGGCGGCCATCGCCATCGACCCACATGCTTTCCTCGATCTCGACTCCGGCTCCCGCGTCATTGCCGCCGAGCCGGAACTGCCACAAGGCCCCGTCGGGCAGCACCAGCATGGCGCCGCGGCGGTCTTCGGCGAGGCGCGCCTCGACCCCGCGCCCAAGGTGGAAACGGATCGCAAAGCCCACCTTGCCGCGCTGGCCGCGCTTGGGCGGTGGCACCAGAATATCCTCGCCCAGCAGTTCCGAGCCATCGGCGCGCAGCATCAGGATGCGGCGGTGGGTCAACCCATAGCGGGCGAGATAGCCGTCATGGCTCGCTTCGATGCGGTGCGCTTCGCCGCCGGCACGGGCCAGGATGCCGCGTTCGACCTCGACCCGCTCGACGCCCTTGCCAAGCTTCCCGCCCAGCAAGACGGCGGTCGAATTGGCATTGTCGAGCACCAGCGTCGAATGCGCGGCGCTGGCGCGCAGCCCCTGTTCGATCCGCGCCGGCACCTGCCCGCCCGCCAGAGCCGCACCGCCGCAATTGACGATCAACCGGTGCGGCCCATCGGACATCTCGAAGGCCAGGGTCGAGGCACAGCCCCACCGTGCGTGGTTGGCGCGGGGCGGGGGCGCCGCATCGATCTGGACCACGGTTTTTCCGCCGGTAAGGCGGTGGTACCCCCAATGCCGCACGTCCTTGAGCGGGCGGGCACGCACGCCGCTGGCATCGATCAGCGCCGCCAGCCGGTCCGCCCGGGTCGCGCCATTGCCCTGCCAGCTGCCAAGCCCGCCATCGCCGTGCCGCATCGCCAGCAGCGGCGGAACCAGCAGTTCGCGCATCAGCGATAGCGGCGCGGGGAAATCGCGCCCGGCGGCTGCGTAACACGCTTCGAGATCGGTCAGCATGGCGATCGCATCCATCTGCGCGATCGGGCTGCGCGACAGTGCCCCCCCGTCCTCGCCCACAAGATCGCCCAGCGCGGCAATCAGCCCCGCCTCGCCATATAGGCGGCGGGGCTTGCCTTGCGGCAGCAGCAGGCCGGCGGCGGTCACGGCGCCCCAGCCCAGCACAGCCCCCAGTGGATCGGCGGTCCGGCGCACTTCCCGGTCAAGCCAGCGGGCTGTTTCGTCAAGCGCGGCCAGCAAGCTAGGACGCAGGCTTTCGTCCCGGCCCGAAAGCACCAGCGGTGCCTGCACCAGCCACGCCATCAGCCGCTGCGCCACATGTTCGACCTGCCAGGCGGCGCATTTGCCCGGGCGCGGATTGGCTGCCAGCCACAGTTTGCAGATCCGCTCGGCGGTATCGATGCCCTGTTCGCGCGGGCCCGCCGCCGCCAGGTCGCGCAGCCAGCCGAAGCCGTGGATCACTCGCTCAAACGGGGGCGCGAGCCGCGAAGAGGATTCGTAATCGACCTCGGCGATCGGCACCTTGAGGCCGTGCACCAGGAAATGCCCCGCACGCAGTGCCATGCCCACAGTTCGATCCCCCGCCAGCGGGCTTTCGACTGTCGCCAGAAGGCGCGGTCGGGCCGGCTTGCGGAAGGGCGCGGAAAGCATCGCGCCGTCAAGGCCGAGCCGGTAGGCAAAGCGGATCAGCCGGTCCGGCAGATCCGACTTCGGCGGCACGAAGTCGCTGAGCACCAAGGCCCGCGATTCGACCGGCGCGGGATTGGCGGGCGCCTGGTGCGCGGCTCTGACCGGCTGCGCCATACCCTGCCCCAGGGGCAGCGCCGGTTGGTGCGCGACGGCAAGATCCAGCCCGTCATCGCCCTGTTGCGAGTCAGCGGCGGCAAGCTGCGCGTCCATCAGGCCAATCCCTTCAGCGCCGCGATATTGGCGGCATAGCAGTCAGGCCCGCCCTTGAAGGTGGCCGAGCCGGCTACCAGCACATCCGCGCCGGCTTCGACGCACAGGCGCGCGGTTTCGGCATTGACCCCGCCATCGACCTCGAGGTGGATCGCGCGCCCGCTGGCATCAATCATGCGGCGAATGCGCCGGATCTTGTCGAGCTGCGAATGGATGAAGCTCTGCCCTCCGAAGCCGGGGTTGACGCTCATCACCAGGATCAGGTCGATCTCCCCGATCAGATAGTCGAGCACTTCGATCGGGGTCGAGGGGTTGAGCGACACGCCCGCCTTTTTGCCAAGAGCCTTGATCGCCTGCACCGTGCGGTGTGCGTGCGGTCCCGCTTCGGGATGGATCGTGATGATGTCGGCCCCGGCCTCGGCGAATTCGGCCAGATAGGGATCGACCGGCGAGATCATCAGATGGACATCGAAGCACTTCGCGCTGTGCGGCCGCAGGGCCTTCACTACCATCGGCCCGATGGTCAGGTTGGGCACATAGTGTCCGTCCATCACATCGACATGGATCCAGTCGGCCCCTGCCGCGTCAATCGCACGCACCTCCTCGCCCAGCCGGGCAAAATCGGCCGAAAGGATCGAAGGGGAAATCAGCGGTGCCGCCATGGTCTGTCCCGGGTCGCGCGAATTCCTCCAGTAACGGTGCCCACGCCCTGCTCACAAGGCGCAGCGCGGCCTTTTCCACACGCGCAGGGCCCGCCTATCCCTTAAGCCCAGCCGACCGGCCAATTCAGCGACAATTAACCCCGCCCGGGGCATTTGCTTGGCCAATTGTCAGGGGTGGCCTAAAGCCGACCCGCCTTGGATTTGCAGATAACTGAAATGACCAACCGTTCGAATATGGCCGCTATCGGCGCGCTGCTGGGTGCCGCAGCATTGGTGCCTGGCGCCACCGCCGGCTTTGCGCAGTCCCCGGAAAACGCGATCGCCTATCGCCAGGAAGTCAGCAATGACATGCGCAAATGTGCGGCCGGGGCCGGGCCGGCAGTACGGGTGACCGTCAACGGCGTGAAGGCGGGCGGAGGCACCATCCGCGTGCAAAGCTATCGCGGCATCCGCAGCGAGTGGCTCGAAAAGGGCAAATGGCTCAGCCGCATCGAGGCGCCTGCCCGGACCGGGACGATGACCTTCTGCGTGCCGGTGCCGCGCGCCGGAACCTATGGCATCGCGGTCCGCCATGACGCCAATGGCAATGGCAAGACCGACATCACCAAGGATGGCGGAGGCATGTCGAACAACCCCTCGATCAACATCCTCAACCTTGGCAAGCCGAGCTACAGCAAGACCGCTTTCGAAGCGGGATCGGGCGTCACCTCGATCACCATCACCATGAAATACATGTAAGCGCGGCGGGCGGACGCGGCTAGCGCTGCGCCCGGCGGGCGCGCCAGATCTGCCACAGGACAGCCGGGGCAGCGAGCACCGGGTGCCGTTCGCGCCATGGCGTCAGCTGCACCGGCACGCCGGTGTGGCGTTCGATCTTCCACGCGGCGTAGCGCGCGGCACCGTCAAAGGTGGTGCTGGCCTTGAGAAGGCGCAGCAGGTTGAGCGGCTTGCCGAGCCGCCGCCGCGTTGCCCACCACCTCAGAATGCGCGCCCGCCGGGCTGGCGAAAGGCGCGGCGAGAGCAGCTCTGCCTGCTGCGTGAACTCGATGCCTTGCGCCGCCAGGGCGAGCGGCAGCAACCCGTCGAAATGCTCGGCATTGACGGCCAGGATGCTGTCTTCGCGGCCCGGTCGTTCAACCCGGAATTCGGCCTGGTAGGTCGCGCGGAACAGCGCGCGCCAGTAGTCCCCGGCCGGCCCTTGCGGCGGCCCCAGCACCGCAGCCAGCCGCGCCGCCGTCTGCGCCGCGTCGCCCAGTGCCGCTATGACTTGCTCTGCGCAATGCGCATCGCGCTGCCACACCAATGCGCTTGGTTGCACGAACCGGGCCCAGATCGTCGTGTCGCGCGATTCGCCGCGCGCGGCCGCCGCAAAGGTAGCCAGCGCCATGGTGGCGATCTTGGCACGCAGCACATGGCCGCCATGCTCCCATTCGCGGTAGCTGACCCGCGGCCAGATTTTCTCGCGCGGCGCGCCGGGCAGCAGCACGTAATAGTCAAGCACCCCTTCGAGCGAACCGGTGCGCAGGTTCGAACCATAGAACAGCACAGCCAGCGCGTCGCTTTCCGCTGACAGCCGCGCGGCGAACTGAGCCACCGCCGGATCGACCGGCGCGGCGCAACGAGCAGCGATGCGCGCGGCAAGAGGGCCCATCAGGGCGCGACGAACTCGAGTTCGGGGCCCGGCTCGATGCGATAGCGGCCCGGAGGAAAGGCTTCCCCGTCGAGGATGAACTGGTCGTCCAGTTCCATCTCGAACTGCGCCGCGCTGACCTGGTGAAACCCGCGATCGCGCAGGCGAGGGCTGCTGGCCCAGCCCAGCATGACGATCGGCATCAGCAGCGTGGTCAGCCGGTCAAGCTGGTCGATGACCGCCAGCTTCAGCCCCTTGCGCAGTGCGCCAAAGGGCTTGAGCCTCGCCGGGAATCGTTCGAGCGTCGAGACCAGCAGCAGTTGCCGACGGGCCGGATCACCCTGGCCGCTGTGCTGGAACGGCACGCGCCCCTGCCCCAGTCGCAAATCCATCTGCACCCCGCGCCGCCACGGGTTGGCCCTTGTGCCGAACAGTACCTGTAGCACGCCCCACAGCGTGGTCACCCCGACCGCGAGGCTGTTGAACGCGCCCAGCCGGTGGGCGCTCTGGCCCGCGCGGGTCCCGATTGTGAAGGCCCCGGCGCCAAGGATGAAGCCCAGTACGCGCGCGCCCGGCTGGTCGAGCGGCGTGATCGCGATCGGGCTGCGCAGGATCCTGCGGCCATTCTCGAACGCGTCGACCGCCGCCTGCAAGGTCCAGTCACCCGGCGCGTCGAGATCGACCGTTAGGGCATTGGTCTTGCCCTTTGGCAACACCGCGATGGCAGGCCAGCAGTCGCCGAAGATCGCATCGCCGCAGGTCAGCACGTCGCGCACCGTGCCATCGCCGCCATTGATCACCAGCAGGTCGATCCCGCGCTCGGCCAGGCGAGCGAGCGCCTCGGGCAATTGCGAGCGGTCGCCCGGCTGCGCCACGATCACGTCGGGCGCGATGCGGCTGTCGAGATCCTTGCCCTGGTTGCGATGGCTGCGGGGATTGTAGATCAGCCCCACGGTCGGGCCCGACCCCGCAGTGCCTGGTGCAGCCCGCTCCCGGCGTTCCTGCACGCGATCTGCCCGCTTGCGCGGAAGATGCGAGAATTCGTGGATCGGACCGGACATAGCGGGCCGTCTTTAACGATAAACCATGATCTTCCACTAGGCTTTTCTTGGGCAACAATACGTTTCACTCTGTGGAGTGACCCGGGTGCATCGCCGGCAGGAATTCGGAAATGGATGGTCTCGCGGCGGGGATGCGCTAGACTGTCGCCATGCTGACTGACGAATTGCTCGAATCCGCCCATGGCCTCAGCGACGGGATAGTCGCTCTGCGCCGCGCCATCCATGCCGAACCGGAACTGGGGCTGCACACGCCCAAGACCATGGCCAAGGTCCGTGCAGCGCTGGCCGATCTGCCGCTGACCTGGCGCGAGGGTCCATCCACCACCGGGCAGGTGGCAACGCTCGAGGGCACCAGGCCGGGCGATGGCCCCCGCCGCCGTGTGCTGCTGCGCGGCGACATGGATGCGCTCCCGATGGACGAGAAGACCAATCTCGAATTCGCATCCACCATCGAAGGGCGCATGCATGCCTGCGGGCACGACACCCACACCGCGATGCTGGCCGGCGCGGCGCGCCTGCTGTGCGAACGGCGCGACGCGTTTTCGGGCACGGTCGATTTCATGTTCCAGCCGGGCGAGGAAGGCTATCACGGGGCTCGCTTCATGCTCGAGGACGGGCTGATCGACCCGCTGCCCGATGCCGCCTTTGCGCTGCACATCATGCCTAACGCGCCCTTCGGCGTGCTGGCCGGGCGACCCGGCCCGCTGCTGGCGGCGGCGGACCAGTTCACGATCACTCTGCGGGGGCAAGGCGGGCACGCCTCGATGCCGCACGACTGCGTCGATCCGGTGCCGGGCGCGGCCGCGCTGGTCGGCGCGATCCAGGCGATGGTGACGCGGCGCTTCAACGCGACCAGCGCGGTGGTGGTCACTGTGACCCAGATCCACGCCGGCACCGCCTTCAACGTGATCCCCGACGATGTGATGCTGGCGGGCACGATCCGCACGCTGAGCCCCGAACACCGAGCCAAGGCCGAGGCGCTGCTGCGTGAAACCGCCGAGCACGTCGCGCAGGCGCACGGGTTGACAGCCGAATGCACGGTCAACCGCGGCTTCCCGGTCACCATTTGCGATCCGCGCGCGGTGGCGCTGGGCAAGGCGGTGGCGACGGAGCTTGGCGGAGAGGCGGGCTGGCGCGATCTGGCCGATCCGATCATGGGGGCCGAGGATTTCTCCTATGTGCTCGAACAGGTGCCGGGCGCGATGTTCTTCCTGGGCGTGGCGCGCGAAGGCGATGACTGGCGTCAGTGCTGCGCCATCCATAGCCCCCGCATGCATGTAGACGAGAAGGCGCTGCCCAAGGGCACGGCGATGCTGGCGGGCTGCGCGCTCAAATTCCTGGGCGAAGGGTTCGGCGGCTAGCAGCGCCAGGCGCTGCGCAAGTCATCAGGGCGAATGAAAAGGCCGGAGCCGCCGCGAGGCAGCCCCGGCCAGCTGCGCCCGCGCTCCCCCCGAAGCGCGGGCCGCAAGCGATCGGTCAAGCGGGGCGGCGGGCGAAGATTCCGAAGCCGGCGATGACGGCGTAGCAAACGATCGGAATGATCATCGCAAGTGCAAGATTTCCGCCGGTCGCGTCGGCCACCACGCCATACACCAGCGGCACGATCGCCCCGCCGCAGATGGCCACGTTGATGATGCCCGAACCGTCGGCGGCGCGCGGCCCCAGCTTCTCGCAAGCGAGTGAGAAGATCGTCGGGAACATGATCGAGTTCATAAGGCCCACGGCGAGCAGCGAATAGGCCGCAAGTTCTCCGCTGGTATTGGTCGAAACTAGGATCAGCAGAATGGCCCCGAGCGCGTTGAAGGCGAGGATCTTGCCGGGTGAGATGATGCGCAGGAAATACGACCCGATAAAGCGCCCGACCATGGCGCCGCCCCAGTAAAGGCCGATCATCCAGCCAATCACGCTTTCGGGCTGCCCCAGGACGCGCTCCTCCGACAGGTAATTGATGATGACTGAGCCGATCGCGACCTCACCCCCAACATAGAGGAAGATGCACAATGCCCCGAAGCCAAAGCGGCTGCGCTTGAGAAGGTCGAGACCAGCCAGCCCTTTAGACGCCTCGTGCTTCTCGCCTTGCAGGCGGTTGCGGAACATCCAAACTGCCGCTGCTACCAGCGCGATCAATCCGGCAACACCGAGATAGCCCTGCCAGATCGCCTCGCTTTCGGCGGCGCGATAGGCCTGCAACTCCGCCCCGGTGAGTTGGTCAGCGGTCACATTGGCAAGGCTGCCAAGGATCACCGCTGCGCCGATAATCGGGAAAATCGTCGTGCCCAGCGAGTTGAACGCCTGCGCAAAGGTCAGGCGGCTGTGGGCCGTCTGGGGCGGGCCAAGCAGGCTGATCAGCGGATTTGCCACCACCTGTACGATCACCACGCCGCTCGCGAGAATAAAGAAAGCGCCGAGGAACAGCGGATAGGTCACCAGCTGACTCGCCGGAATGAACAGGAGGCATCCCGCGATCATGGTGCAGAGCCCTGCCACCGCGCCGCGCATATAGCCCAGCTTCTTGACCAGCTTCGCGCCCGGAATGCCGACAATGGCATAGGCAGCGAAGAAGCAGAACTGCACCAGCATCGCCTCGGTCCAGCTCAGCGTGAACAGCTCTTTCAGCTTGGGGATGATCACGTCATTGAGCGAAGTGATCCCGCCGAATATGAAGAACAGCCCGAACACGAAATAGTTGAGGCCCGGCGCATCGATCGGCGTGCCGTGCTCTTCGACCGGATAGGGATCGGTGCTCGACGAGATATCGGGTGCCAGCGCCATCAATTTCCTCCCCAAAGGCCGGACTTCGCCGGCTCAAATCCTCAACCAGGCAGATTAGCGGGCCGAATGCCCCCGTCCATCTGTATACGAATGCGTATCCCCCGGCCGATCAGAACGAACAGGCCGTACCTGCCGCCACTTGTTCGCGCTGCACGCTCGAGATGCGGAAGGTCACTTCGCCTTCGCTTTCGAAGGCGATCCTTTGGCCAAGCCCGGGGGCGCAGGCCTCGGTGACCAGCATTTCGCGCCAGCCCTTCTGCCAGGCATGGGCAAAATGCTGTGTCAGGTCGATCTGCACCTGCCCGGCTTCACCGACCTTCAGCACCACCGGCGCGCTTGGCCGCGTGACGACTTCATAGGCGATGCGATAGGCCCCGCCGCTGTCCTTATCCTGCGCCAGCCCGAACCGCGATCCGGGCTGCATGCGGATCTGGCGGGCATCTTCCTGGGCATCGCGATCAAAGCCGCGTACGGTCACACCGGCCGCCGCCATGTCGCCGCGCATTTGCGGCAGCAGTTCGCCATTGCCGACGGCATTGGCGCGGCTGGCAAAGGCGACCACGCCGCTGCCCAGCCGGCCCGAAACGAACAGTTCCGATCCATCGACGTGCACCAGCAAGGCGCAATCCTCGCTCAGCTGCGGCAATGGCGAGGTATCGGCAAGCGAACGACCATAGCCCATGGCGAACAACGCGCCGTCAGCCCCGTTGACCGGGCGTCCCTCGCAGCTGACGGGCCAGGAGAACGACAGGCGCCCGCTTGCAGGTACCGCGCCGGTCAGCACGTCGGCCACGCCCGCGCCTTCGCTGCCAGGCAGCCAGGCCGCCACAAAGGCATCGGCCGCGTTGAGTTCGCGGTTCATCCATAGCGGACGGCCGGACAGGAACACCGCCACTGTCGGGATGCCCTGCTGGCGGAAGCCGCGCAGCAGCTTGAGGCCCTCTTCGTCGCGGAACACCAGATCCCGCTTGTCCCCCGCGAACTCGGCGTAGGGTTGTTCGCCGAACACCACGATCGCGACATCGGGCCGTGCCGTGAAGCTGCCGTCATCCGAAAGCGCAGCGGAACCGCCACTCGCCTTGACCGCATCGCGCAGACCCTCCCAGATCGAAGTCGCATTGGGAAACAGCTCGCGCCTGGTCTGGCTCATGCCCTGCCATTCGAGCGTCCAGCCGCCTGCCGCCTGCCCGATGTTGTCCGCCGCAACTCCTGCCACCAGCACCTTCGCGCCGGCACGCAACGGCAGCACGCCATTGTTCTTGAGCAGCACCTGCGACTTGGCCACCGCTTCGCGCGCAATCGCGCGGTGTTCAGGCGAAGCGAGCAGGTCATAGCGCCCCGCGACCCCGCGTTCGGACGGGCGGCGGGCGCTTTCGCCCAGCAAACCTGCATCAAGTTTCACGCGCAACACCCGCGCCACCGCCTCGTCGACGCGCGCCATCGGGATGGTGCCGTCCTTGACGTCGGCGACCATATTCTCGATCAGCGCCTTCCAGTTGTCGGGCACCATGTAAATGTCGAGGCCGGCGAGCAGCGACTGCGGGCAGTCATCGACTTCGCAACCCGGGATCTGGCCATGCGCGTTCCAGTCGCCGACGACCAGCCCCTTGAAGCCGAGCTCGCCGCGCAGGACATCGGTCAGCAATTCCTTGTTGCCGTGCATCTTGGTGCCGTTGATCGAATTGAAGCTGGCCATGATCGTTTCGACCCCAGCCTCGATCGCGGCCGGATAAGGGACTACGTGTATCTTCTTGAGCGCCTCGATGTCGCCATTGACGTCGCCCTGGTCCACCCCCTGGTCAGTGCCGCCATCGCCCATGAAATGCTTTGCGGTCGCAATCACGCGTCCGCTGCCCAGATAGCCCTGGTCGCCCTTGCGGCCCTGCAAGCCTTCGACCAGTGCCGCACCAAGCCGGGCTACCAGCGCGGGATCTTCCGAATAGCTCTCGTAGGTCCGGCCCCAGCGATCGTCCTGCGCCACGGCCACGGTGGGCGAGAAGTTCCAGTCGATCCCCGTCACTTCAATTTCAGCCGCAGTGGCCGCGCCGATCCGGCGCACCAGATCGGCATCGCCGGTGGCGCCCAGCGCGATATTGTGCGGGAAGATGGTGGCGCCCACGACATTGGTGTGGCCGTGGACTGCATCGGTGCCCCACATGGTGGGGATCACGGGCTCGCCGTTCGGCAGTGGCTTGACCGAGGCATCGTACATCTCGTCGGCCAGTCGCAACCATTCGGACGCCGGGGCGAATTCGTCGCCGTAAGGCCCGCCATTGCCACCGTTGAGATAGCTGCCGAAACGATACCGTTCCATGTCCTCGGCAGTGAAGGAATTGATCTGCGGCTGGACCAGCTGCGCTATCTTGCGCTCCAGGCTCATCCGGGAAACCAGGTCGGCGATATAGGCGTCCGCGGCAGAGGTCGGTGATGGGTCAGCCGGGGCGCTTGCCGAAGCCGTTACCGGGCGTTCCGCCGATGCAGCCGCACATCCGGCCAGCCAGACCGCCCCCACCAGAACCAAACCACGAAATCGCATCCAGCCGCTCCCTCCCGAATGGGTGCATTCACCCTTTCCCGTCGCGTGGCAGGCTAAATGAGAACGTTCTCAATGGCAAGGGACTCTTTCTTGTCACCCGATTGAAATCAATCGCCTAGCGCTTGCCGGCCAGGGCCGCGATCAGCAGGGCGGCGATCCCGCACAGCACCGCCAGCACCCAGAACAACCCGGCGAACCCGAACACCGGCACGAGAGAGAGCGTGAGCCAGGGAATGATGAGCGAGGGAATGGTGTTGGTGAGGTTGAACAGTCCCAGGTCGCGGCCGCGCGTAGCCGGGCGGGGTAGCACCCGCAGGGTCTGGCTTGAATGCAGCGAAAGAAACACGACCGAGGCAATCCCGAACAACATGTAGCCGGCGATCGCGGGCTCGAGCCGGTCCGCCAGCGCCATGGCCACCAGCCCGAGCGTCGACAGCCCGGCGCACACGGCGAGGGGCAGCATCGGCCGCTGCACGCGGTCGGACCAGCGCCCGGCGAAGAGCGCCAGCGGCACGGCCACCACCAGCACGACGCTGAAGATCCGGGCTGCGGCATTCTCACCGTAACCCGGCGCCAGCGAGCGCAGCCAGAACAGGAGGAACGCGAACAATGCCGCCTCGGCAATCTGCACCAGCAGGCGCGCCAGCCACATCCGCGCGACTGGCGCAGGCGCCCGCGCAGTGTCATTTTCCCCCGCAGGTTCGGGCATATGGGGCTGCATCAATTGCGGCAATTCGCGACCTACGCCGAGGATCAGGGCCGGGCTGACCATTGCGGTCACCAGCACGGCCACCAGCACCAGCCGCATCTGATCGGCTGCCAGTCCCGGCGTGGTCACCAATGCCGCCGAGAGCGCGCCCAGCGCCGGGGCAAAGGCAAACAGCCCGCCCAGCACGCCCTTCTGGCCGTCGGGCACGCAGTCGCCAGCCCAGGCTGCGAGCGGCCCCAGCATCATGTTGAGCGCCAACTGCCAGCCCATGATCAGCAAGATCAGTTCCGTGACATTACGGGCCTGCGTAGTCGCCAGCAGCATGGCGCACGAGAGGACCAGCCCGGTCGCGATCCACCGGCGCCGGCGGCCGCTGCGATCGCTCAACCAGCCAAAGCCAATATTGGCGAGGCTCGCCACGATGGCCCCGGCGAAAGTGACATACGACAATGCGGCGACATCGTTGCTGCCGGTCAATTCGGCGATGCGGAGCGGCAGCAGCACGGTCAGGAAGGGAACATAGGCGACAGCCCCGCCGGCGACGGCGAGCGCGAGCAGCAGCATGAACCACAGCGGTTGGCGAACTGCCGCGCCAGGCTCAGTCGTCATTGGCGCCCGGTGCAGGGCCGATCGAGGGGCGCTCGACCAGCGCGGCGGGTACATTGATCGGGGTGCCCGGCAGAGCCTCGCCCGCTGCCGCCTGGATCAACAGTTCCACGGCGCGCGAAATGGTGGCGGCAATCGGCTGGTCGATTGCGGCCAATGGTGGCTCGGTAAAGCGCACGATGGGTGTGTTGTCGAAGCTGACCAGCGACAGGTCTTCGGGAATGCGCAAGCCTCTTTGACGCGCGGTTTCCAGCGCAGCGGTGGCCATCTGGTCGCTCGATGCGATGATCGCGGTCGGCCTGGGATCGAACGCGAGCAGCTTGCCCGCTGCCACCAGCCCGCTGTCGAAGCCGAAATCGCCCCGCTCGCACAGCCCTTCCGTCGCCAGACCGGCCTCGTTCATCGCCCGGCGCCAGCCCTCGATGCGCCAATCGGCGATGTGGTAGTTGGTCGGCCCGGCGATGAAGCCGATGCGCCGATGGCCCAGTTCAACGAGGCGCTTTGTCGCTAGGTGCGCTGCGCCCTCGTCACCCATGGTCATGGGGAGCCCCGGACCCGGTTCGAGCGAACCGATTCGGGCAAAGGGGATCCGCTCGTGCGCCAGCAGGTTGATGATCAGTGGATTGTCCGAATGCGGCGGGGTCAAGATGATGCCATCGGGCTGCAGCGCGGCAATCGCTGCCTTCAACTCGCGTTCGACATGGTCGTTATGCGTGTCGACCAGTTCGAAGATCATGCGATAGCCATGCTCGGCGCATTTGAGCATTCCGCCCAGCAGCATCTGGTCGACCCAGTCGGTGCCCTGGCGAGAGCGCCAGTCGGCAATAGTGCGCTCGCGATCGTTTAACGCAAGGATCAGGTAAGAACGCGAACCGCTCATCCGCTGCGCCGCGATCGAAGGGACATAGCCCAGGCGGTCGATCGAGGCCTGTACCCGCTCCCTCATCTCCGGTCGCACGTTCGGTTCGTCGTTGATGACGCGGCTGACCGTCTGGAGCGAAACTCCAGCGTCTTCGGCCACATGCCGGATCGTCACTGATTGCCGCCTACGCGCCATGAAATCCCGTCACCATTCCGGCCGTTCGCATCGCCGGTAGCTTCATCGCTAGCACTTTTCCACCCCGTCAGGGTCTGCCGCTGTTCCCAGCCCTTTCGGCCGCAACGAAAACGGGCCCCCGCCGGTGGCAAGGGCCCGCTTCGTCAACGTATCGGGCGCATCCGTTAGAAGTCGAAGCGCGCGATGAACGTGTAGCGGCGATCGTTGCGGAAGGCCGAGCGCGTGATGCGCGTGCCGTCGAAATCGACCACCTGGCTGGTACGAGTGACTTCGTCGAGCAGGTTGACGCCCTGCACGCCCAGCTTGATGTTGTCCGTCACCGCATAGAACAGCGAAGCATCAAGCTGCCCGGTCGATTCCAGCCAGATTGGCGAGAACGGGAAGATATCGTCACGCGGGGTAATCAGGAAGTCCGAACGCCAGTTGTAGGCGGCACGCGCGGATAGCGGGCCTTTCTCGTAGAAAAGCGTCGCGTTGACCGTATGCTTGGAGACCCCCTGCAGCGGCTGCCGCGCAGCGAAGCTGCCCCGGTTGCCGATCAGGTCCGGATTGCGGAAGTCGCCCGCATCGACATAGGTGTAGGTCAGCTGCGAGCCGAACCCGCTGAGCAGGCCGGGAAGGAAGTCATAGGTCTGCTGGTAGGCCAGTTCAAAGCCCTTGAGCTTTCCGCCGATTTCGTTGCTGGGGCCGTTGATCTCCACAGCCACGTCGCCACCCGAGGACGGATAATCGACGATATTTACACCGCTGCTGACGATACCTTTGATATCCTTCAGGAAGAGCGAAGCCGTGAGCGAGCCAACATCGTCGAAATACCATTCGGCCGAGAGGTCATAGTTCCACGACGAGGTTGCGCGCACATTGCGGTTGCCGGTGAACAGCTGGAACAACGCGCCCGTCTCTTCGGTGCCGTCAGCCACGAGGTCGGTGGTGTTGTCGATGATGGCACCACCGGCGCGGAACAATGCCAGGTCAGGGCGCGAAATGCCCTTCGACACCGCGAAGCGGAACAGCAGGCCACCGCCCACGTCAAGCTTGGCATTGAAGCTGGGCAGCCAGTGTTCGAACTTGATCTTGCGATCGTCGATGATGACCTCGCCCGTATGCGCCGCAGCGAATTCCGCCTGCCGCGCAGACGAAAGTTCGCAGAAGCCGGGGGCCTGCTGGCCGGGGACCACATTGGCACAGGCCAGCTGGACTTCCGCGACCTGCACCACGCCATCGCGATTGCCACCCGCCGCGATCGCATCGAACCGGTCCGGATTGGGCAAAGTAATCACGCCGTCGCTGTCGACCGTGGTGTGGACATAGCGTAGCCCGAAGTTGCCTTCGAACGTCCATCCGTTGCTGAAGTCGGTGCCGAAGTCGACACGGGCATAGGCAGCCTTGGTCTTCTCGCCGACGTCGGAGATGTCGCCGGTGCAGAACGGGCGGCAAGGCGTGCCGTCGGCATTGAACCGGTCAGAAATTGGCTCCCACGCCTCGCCGAGCCGGAAGGGGAAGGACCAGAACGTGATATCGGCGCCCTGGGATTCGGTGGTGCCGTTGAGATATTCACCGATGAAATCGTCGCCACCGTAGAAGAAGGCGCCGCCCATATCGATCGGTGTGGGCGCGTTGCCGCGCTGGAACCCGTCAGCGAAGGGATTGCGATAGCCCGAGGCGTTGGGGAAGTCTCGCGCGTAGGCGCCGCCGCAACCGTAGACCTGAGGATCAGCACAGTTCCAGTTGTTGTTGCGGCCGGTCCACGGCGCCCCCAGCGTGCCCCAGTTCTGGAAGTTTGTGTCGCGGGTGACGCGCTTGCGATCAGACCAGCGCGCGCCGAACCGGGCGCTCTTGAAGAAGCCGTCGTCGCTGATGTCATACTCGGCATCGAAGCGCAGGCTGTCTAGCTCGCCTTCGTTGCGCGCTTGGCTGTCGAGCAGGAACCAGTAATAGGTGTAGGCGGGGTTGCTGTAGAGATCCGAGGGCGCGCCGGCCGGGGCGAGGAACTCGACCTGCGGCGTTTCGCCAGATGCATCGATACGGACATCCGCGAACGAAGCCATGGTACCAATGATCGCGTCTTGGCGAAGATCGGAGGAGATATTCTGTGCTTCGAAATTGACGCGCAGGCGATCGGTCACGTTCCAGTCGACATCGAAGGAGAAGTCTTCCGTCGTGCCATTGGTTTCGCGCTGGAACCGCAGCAGTTCGAGCGGCAGGCCACCCCAAGGGGAGAAGCCCGAATCGCCGAGGGTTTGGGTCAAGGTGCCCGACTGGAACACGCCGTTCTCATCGAAGGTCCAAGTGCTCCCGGCCGCTGGCACGGGGTAGGCGCCGTCGTTGTTGACGAGCGCCAGCATGGCATACTCGTCAGTGTAGAACTTCGTGTCCGAGCGGAGCCATTCGAAGGTAGCAAGGAAGTCGCCGGTCGGATCCTCATATTGCACAACGGCCGACCATGCTTCGCGATCGCGTTCGACCCCGGTGGTGCGCACGCCCGCACCTTTCGGCGAGATGACCGTGCCCGCCGGGGGGAAATTGGTTTCATCGAAGCCCGTCGGGTCGCCAAAGCCGCCCGAACCCACGCTGCGGACACGTAGGCAAGGGCCGTCAAGTGTGGGGGCACGGTAGCAAGGGTCAGTCAGCTGCGAGGCGTCGGTGCGGCTCAGCAATTCGGACTTGGCATAGCCCAGCTGGAAGCCCAGCGAACCACCCGCGGTCTCAACCGTGGTCGACCCGAGCACCGAGAAGCTGGGCGACCAATCTTCCCGAAGGTCGCCGTAATTCGCCTCGATCGAGCCTGATATCCGCGAGCCCGGGGTGTCGAGCGGCTTGCGGGTGACAAGGTTGACCGTGCCCGCGATCCCGCCATCGACCATGTCGGCAGTGGCGTTCTTGAATACTTCGACTCGACCCAAGAGTTCGGGCGAGACGTCGTTGAAAGACAATTCGCGTCCGCCTGTGGCCGAGAAGATGTCGCGGCCGTTCAGTTCCGAGCGGACAAAGGGCAGGCCGCGCACGATAACTCCGGTGCCCTCGACCGAGAAGCGGTCAGGGTCAGTCGGCTTTTCGAAGCGGCCGATATTGACGCCGGGCACGCGCTGCAGCGCTTCGGCGACCGAGCGGTCAGGCAACGCGCCGATGTCCTCGGCGGTGATTGCATCGACGAAGGTGTCGGCGTCGCGCTTGATGTTCTGCGCGCTTTCGAGCGAGGCGCGATAGCCGGTGACGACGATCGCGTTTTCTTCTTCCTCGGCTACCTCGTCTTCCGGGGCTGCGTCCTGCGCGATCGCCGGAACTGCCAGCAGCGCGCACAGTGCGATGCTCGACGCAGTGCTGAGTGCGGAAAAGCGGCGCGCGCGCGCCGAACCAAAAGTATTGGAACGAGACAAGATACCCTCCCCGGTATGGGCGCCTGTTTCAGGCCACCCTCGCATTTGTGACAGATACAGGACATTGTG
>CAZCNF010000020.1:0-49820 GCA_964500135.1 uncultured Porphyrobacter sp. | reverse complement strand
GCCTGCCCGGCGTGCTGCTGGTCAAGCCGCAGCGTCATGCCGATGCGCGCGGATAGCCTCATGCTCCAATAATTGAACGGGTTGCTGTTTCATTCCTGTTTTCCGGGAGAAGGCGATGTCGTATCAATTGTTGCGTCAACTTGCATCCGTGACCTTTGCCGCAGGGGCGGCATTCGCCAATGTCGCGTCAGCGCAGCCGCAAGCCAAACCTTGGCCAGGAAATGCCGAGGCAACCATCTATCGCGACACCAATTTTTCCGGGCCGGCAGTCGCGATCCAGGCCGAAGAACGTAATTTGCGCCTCAACTGGCGAGTGGCGAGCATTCGCGTTCCGTCAGGCGAGTGGCAGCTGTGTTCGCGTCCCGATTTCCGCGGCGACTGCGTGACAATCGACCGTGATCGGCCCCGCCTGGGAGTATTCGGCCAGGGCGTTGCCGTCCAGTCAGCGCGATATCTTGGCGGTGGCCAGCGGCCTCAGCCGGGTGACGGTGGCCAGTCCATGAAAGGCATGTCGTCGCAGTATTATCCGCTGCCCGTGCTATATGGACAACCCGTGATGGCGTGCCGCGGCTCTGCGACTTCGGCCTGTGCGGCTCAGACAGCCGACAGTTTCTGCCGTGACATGGGCTGGAGGCTTTCGGTCCACGAACGCATGGAGACGCGCTCCGGTCGCGTGGTCTTGCGCGACGTGCTCTGCTCGAATGCCGATATCTAGAGGAGGTTGGCGATGCGACCACTTTTTCCCGCGCTATCGCTCACGGCATTGGCGGCTGGAGCCTGCACCTCAGTCGGCGGGCCGGGCGTCAGCAGTTACTACGATTGTGGTGACAGCGTGATGCTTAAGGTCGACTATGTCGGCGATGACATGGTGCAAGTTCAGGTCAATAGCGAGAAACCGATCCCCCTGCGGCGGGTCGTTTCAGCCTCCGGGGCAAAATTCGGCGGAGAGAGGCACACTTTCTGGGACAAGGGCTCGGAGGCCTCATGGACGGTCGGGCGGATGGTCCCCATGCAATGCCGTAAGGTTGCCGTTCCGCGCTAGCAAGGTCGGGACGGATCGATGCCGGGGTTGAATTCCCAAGTCGCTGAAAATTATGGTAGCGGAGGAGGGACTCGAACCCCCGACACGCGGATTATGATTCCGCTGCTCTAACCGGCTGAGCTACTCCGCCCCATTCGGGCTTTGGCGCCTTGGCGCCTCCGGCAGGCGGCGCATTTAGGGCCGAGGCGGGCCCCGGTCAACCACTTGCGTCATGCCTTTTCGCGTCCGCGAAACCGAAATTCGCCAATCGCCTCCCACGGCCCACCACAATAGCGGTGCAGCGCCAGTCCCACAAAAGCAAAGCAGCGCGGCGCGATGCGGCTTCCCAAGGCATCAAGCAAGCTCCGTGCTTCATGAGGGCTGACCTTGTTCTGGACCGTGACATGCAAACGCGGCCGGTGCTGGTCCTGGCTGGTCAGCAAACCATGGAAACACGCAGCCAATTCGTCGCGCAGTCGCAGCATGCCGGGGCTCGCCAGCCGGATTGCCGTACCCCGCCCCAGCGACATCGCACCCACGACCTCCCCAGCAACCGGCGCGAATTGAGCGGCGAGCGCCTTGCAGGCCTGGACAACCTCGCGCTGATGCTGCGCCGGGAGCGCATGAAACAGCGTGACGTGCGCCTCGAGAAAATTGCGCTCTGGCGGAAAGTGCTGCGTGCGCAGCGCGGTGTATTCGCGGTGCAAGTCGGGCGGCAATTGTGCGGTCAGAATCAGGGGCTCACCGGACACTTCAATTCTCCGCTCGGCGATGCTTGCCACGCCCCGCCTTATCGGACAGTCTTGCCGCCACACAAGGGAGAGGGAAATGAAACTCGGAATGCTTGGCGGTCTAATGGCCGGAACTGCGCTTGTCGCATCGGCCAGCGCGCAGGATAATGGTTCCAAGCCGGCTTCCCCTGCGACGATCGAGGCGCTCCGCACCGCCCAGGCAGCGCTTCCGGCAGATGGCGAGCGCGACGCTGAGGCGGCGCAGCGCGGTTTCCTGGCGACCCGTGCCGATCCACTGATCCGCGACGCAGCAGGCGAAGTGGTGTGGAACCTCGATGCCTATACCTTCGTCAAAGGCGAGGCGCCGCCCACGGTTCATCCCAGCCTGTGGCGCCACATGCGCCATTTGAGCCACCACGGCCTGTTCCAGGTTGCCGAGGACGTGTGGCAGGTACGCGGCTTTGACGTCTCGAACATGACCGTGATCCGCGGCGCGAGCGGCTGGATCCTGATCGATCCGCTGACCACGCGCGAAGTCGCCTCCGCGGCGCTGCAGCTCGTGAACCAGACGCTGGGGGAGCGGCCGGTGAGCGCGGTGATCTACAGCCATAGCCACGCCGATCATTTCGGTGGGGTACGCGGGGTCGTTGACGAGGCGGCGGTGTTGGCGGGCAAGGTTGCGATCATCGCGCCCGAACATTTCATGGATGAAGCCGCCTCGGAAAACGTGATGGCGGGTGGTGCGATGCAACGGCGCGCGTTGTACCAGTTCGGCTCGGGCCTCACGCCGGGCAGCACGGGACAGATGGGCAGCGGGATCGGCCTGGCGGTCGCGCGCGGGGCAATGACCTTGATCGCCCCCACCGACACAATCAGGCGCACCGGCGAGACGCGCATGGTGGATGGCGTGAAGCTCGAATTCCAGATCGTGTCGGGCAGCGAAGCTCCCTCCGAACTCAATGTCTATATCGCGCCCGCGCGCACCTTCCTGGCAGCCGAGGTCGCCACGTGCACGCTGCACAATATCCTCACGCCTCGCGGCGCAAAGGTGCGCGACGCGCGCGCCTGGGCGCAGTTCCTGGATGAGGCCGTGCGCGATTTTGCACCGCGCAGCGATGCGGTGATCTCGAGCCATTGCTGGCCCCAGTTCGGGCGCGACAACGGCATCGCCTGGCTAAGTGCACAGCGCGACAATTATCGTTTCCTGCACGATCAGACAGTGCGCCTCATGAACCAGGGTGGAACAATGGCTGAAATCGCCGAGGCGCTTGTACCGCCCCCCAAACTTGCACAGGAATGGTCAACCCGCGGCTATTACGGCACGTATAATCACAATTCGAAGGCGATCTACCAGTTCTATCTCGGGTGGTATGACGCGGTGCCGGCCAATCTCCATGCCCATCCGCCGGTGGAGCGCGCACAGCGCATGGTCGAGGCGCTGGGCGGCGCGGAGCGGGTGATCGCGCTGGCGCGCCAGGCGATGACGTCCGGCGATTACCGCTGGTCGTCCGACCTGCTGCAGCAGCTGGTGTTTGCCATGCCCGGCAATGCCGTAGCCCAATCACTGCTTGCCGACAGCTACGAGCAGCAGGGCTATCAGTCCGAAAGTGCGATCTGGCGCAACCAGTTCCTGGTAGCTGCTAGCGAATTGCGCAACGGCAGGCCGGGCCTCGGCGGAAGCCAGAGCGCAGACCTGGTTGTCGCGATCCCGACCCAGCTGTTGCTCGATTCTGCAGCCACCCGGTATCAGCCGGGCAAGCTTGCAGGCCGGACAGTGAAGCTGCGGCTGAACATCGCCGACCGCGGCGAGACCGCCGTGATCGAGGCCAACGACAATGTGCTGATCGGTCGCGTCGATGACAATTCGGCTGCGGCCGATGCCACGATAAGCGGCCCGCGCCAGCTGATGTTGGGCCTGCTGTTCCTCAAGCTGCCGCTGGCGCAGATGCAGGCGGCAGGCCTCAAGGTTGAAGGCGACGTCGCGGCGGTGCAGGCCCTGCTTGATGCACTTGACCCATTGCCGCGCGGGTTCGACATCGTCACACCTTAGCGAAGCAGCCGCTCAAATACCTCGCTGCCGCCGGATTTCGCGCCATTTGGCAACATTGGCCTGGTGCTCGGCATAGGTTTCGGCGAATTCGTGGCCGCCGGTGCCATCCGCCACCATGTAGAGCGCTTGAGTCGCTGCGGGGTTGAGCACAGCGGCTATGCTTTCGCGCCCTGGATTGGTGATCGGCCCTTTCGGCAGACCTGCCATTGCGTAGGTGTTGTAGTCGTTCACGGCATCGATCTCGGACCGGCGGATGCGCCGTCCCAACGGCTTGCCCCTGGTGATCGGATAGATGATCGTGGGATCGGCCTGCAGGCGCATCCCCACTTTGAGGCGGTTCGAGTACAACCCGGCCACCATGCGCCGCTCGGATGGCACCCCGGTCTCCTTTTCGACCACCGAGGCGAGGATCAGCGCCTCGCGCGGGTTGCTTACTGCAATGCCCGGCTGGCGCATCTGCCAGGCCTCGGCCAGATAGGCCGTCATGGCAGACTGCATCCGGTCAAGCACTGCCTGCCGCCTTTCGCCGCGTTCGAAATCATAGGTATCGGGCAGCACCGATCCTTCCGGTGGGACGGCCACTTCGCCTGTCAGCAATTCTTCCGACATCAGCCGCTCGTGCACCAGGATCGACGGCATGCCTTCGGGAATGGTGACAAAGCGGCGGATCACATCACCTTGTTGGAAGGCCCGCAACATATCGCCCTGGCTCATGCCGGGGGTCAGCTTGAATTCGCCCGCCTGGATCGGGGCGCCGCTGCCAAGCAACCGTGCACGCAGCTTGAAGCCTTCGGCCGAACCGATCAGGCCTTCGTCCTCGAGCTTCTGCGCCACCGCGCTAAGCGAGGCGCCCGAGGGAATCGTGAAGGACGTCTCTTCCTCGACGCTGGCCGAACCGAACAGCAGCGAAAGCGCGAGTGCCCCCGCGACCAGCAGCACCAGCACGGCCGCAACGAGGTTGCGGGCGCGAAATCTCACGTCAATCGACCTGCTTCATCACCAGCGAGGCATTGGTGCCGCCAAAGCCGAAGCTGTTGTTGAGCACGGCGCGCACCCGGCGCTTCTTCGCCACAAGCGGCACGAGGTCGACCCCTTCGGTGCCTTCATCGGGATTGTGCAGGTTGAGCGTGGGCGGCACGATCTGATCCCGCATCGCCAAGATGCAAAAAATCGCCTCGACCGCCCCGGCGCCGCCAAGCAGGTGGCCGATTGCCGACTTTGTGCTGCTCATCGAGGCGCCCGACAAATCGTCGCCCAGCACGCGCTTGACGGCCGCGAGTTCGATCGTGTCGGCCATGGTCGAAGTGCCGTGGGCGTTGACATAGTCGATGTCGCCCCGGCCCATGCCGGCCTTGCGCAAAGCCATTTCCATGGCGAGCTGGGCACCCTTGCCTTCAGGATGCGGCGCAGTGACGTGATAGGCATCGCCCGACAGGCCATAGCCCACCACCTCGGCATAGATCTTCGCGCCGCGTGCCTTGGCGTGCTCGTATTCCTCAAGCACCACTACGCCCGCGCCCTCGCCCATTACGAAACCGTCACGGTCGCGGTCATAGGGGCGGCTGGCCTCGGTCGGACGGTCGTTCATACTCATGTTGAGCGCTTTGGCCTGCGCGAAGCCGGCCACTCCCAGCGGGTTTATGGTCGATTCTGCCCCTCCCGCCAGCATGACATCGGCATCGCCGTCCTTGATCATACGCGCGGCATCGCCAATCGAGTGGGCGCCGGTCGAACACGCGGTCACCACCGCATGGTTCGGCCCCATCAGCCCGTATTTGATCGAGACTTGCCCACTGATCAGATTGATCAGGCGGCCATGCACGAAATGCGGGCTGACCCGGCCAGGGCCGCGCTCGTGCAGATTGACCGACTCGAGCTCGATCCCCGGCAGGCCACCGATCCCCGAACCGATCGAGCAGCCGGTGCGCAGCTTGAGATCGTCATCCATGTCAGCCAGGCCCGCATCCTCCAGCGCTTGGCCGGCGGCATCGATGCCGTAGATGATGAACGGGTCAACCTGCCGCTGGACCTTGTGGTCGACCCGCTTGTTTGGATCGAAGCCATATTCGTGATCGGCCGGCTTCACCTCGCACGCAATCTGGCACTTCTGGTCGTTGGTAGCAAACCGCGTGATCCGCCCTGCGCCACTTTTGCCTGCGATCAGATTCCGCCAGGTCGTTTCGACATCGCCGCCAAGCGGGGTCACGAGGCCAAGGCCGGTTACGACTACACGACGCATTCGACATTCTCCGAAACAGAAACAGGCTCAACCCGGTGGGGGCTGAGCCTGTCGAAACCCCGCTCTTCCGTCCGGCATGCAGGCCGGAGCCAAAGACAACCCTTCGACGAGCTCAGGGCAAAAGGGCAGTTAGATGGGCCTCAGCCCTTATGCTCTTCGATATACTTGGTGGCGTCACCGACAGTGGTGATCTTCTCGGCCGCATCGTCGGGGATTTCCACGCCGAATTCTTCCTCGAACGCCATCACCAGTTCGACGATGTCGAGGCTGTCTGCGCCCAGATCGTCGATGAAGCTGGCTTCCTGGGTGACCTTGTCGGCCTCGACGCCGAGATGCTCGACGACAATCTTCTGCACGCGGTCGGCAGTATCGCTCATAATGATCCCTCTGTTCCTGGGGTGTTGAAACTCGGCTTTCGCCCTAATGAACGGAGCGCCGCAGCGCAAGGGGCCGTTGCGCGGAATCGACCGGGCCCGATCCGGGCAAAAAAGAGCCCGGCAGGTGTCATGCCGTCTTGCTACACCCGACGAAGTGGAGCATCAAGATGCGCAACTGCATTGCTTAATATGCAACCAGTCAGGCAGGGTCGCGTGCAATTCCGGTAGCCGCGGGACAAGCGGAGCCGTGCTCTAAACAGGACGGAGAACTGACAAAATGAGGAAGACCAGCCTGGCTGCGATACTCGCAGCCGCATCGATCGCGGTGGTGGCTACGGCTCCGGCTGCTGCGCAGGACCGCTCGTCGGCACGCAAGCAGCAGGAACAGGGCACGCGCGATATTCCGCGCTGCACCAAGAACCTTGGTACGGTGGCGATTGTCGAACCGGACAACCAGTGGTGGCGCGAATTGAGCCTTGGCAGCCCCGAAGCGATCATGCGCGTGTTCGTGCAGCAGTCGGGCTGCTTTACCCTGGTCAACCGGGGTCGCTCGATGCAGAGCCGCGCGATGGAACGTGCGCTGGCTGACCAGGGCGAATTGCAGGAAGGTTCGAACATCGGCCGCGGCCAGGTGAAGGCTGCCGACTATTTCCTCCAGCCCGACATCGTAACCACCAACAGCAACAGCGGCGGGGGCGGGATCGGCGGTGCGCTTGGCGGCATGCTCGGCGGACGGGTGTTTGGCGGTCTACTGGGAGGGATCAACGTCAAGAAGAAGGAAGCCAATGTCACGCTTTCGGTGGTCAACGCCCGCACCACTGTCGAGGAAGCGCTGGTCGAGGGCTATGCCCGCAAGAAGGACGTGGGCTTCGGCGCCGGCGGTGGCGGCGGGTGGTGGGGTGGCTTCGCGGCTGCCGGGGGCACCGGCTACCAGAATACCGAGATCGGCCAGGTCATCGTGCTGGCTTACCTGGATGCCTATACCAAGCTGGTCACACAACTGGGCGGTCTGCCGGAAGATGCCTCGGCTGCCGCGCCGCAGGCGCAATAGCCAGCGACAAGCGGCTGCATCGACGGGGCAGCCTGATCACGCGATCGGGCCGCTCTTGTCGCTTCAGGCGCCTTGCTTGGAAGGCTCGACCACGCGCAGATGCAGTTCACGCAGTTGCCTCGGCTCGGCCAGGCTGGGCGCTCCCATCAGCAGGTCTTCGGCTTTCTGGTTCATCGGGAATAGGGTGATTTCGCGCAGGTTCTGAGCGCCGCAAAGCAGCATCACGATCCGGTCCACCCCTGCGGCCATACCCCCGTGCGGTGGCGCGCCATATTGGAATGCGCGATACATCCCGCCGAACCGTTCCTCGACATCCGCCTTCGACAGGCCGACGATCTCGAACGCCTTAACCATGGTTTCGGGCTTGTGGTTACGGATTGAGCCCGACGCGAGTTCATAGCCGTTGCATACAAGGTCGTACTGATAGGCTTTGATGGTCAGCGGATCCTGCGTCTGCAGCGCTTCGATCCCACCCTGCGGCATCGAGAAGGGGTTGTGGCTGAAGTCGACCTTCTTTTCGGTCTCATCATACTCGTAGAACGGGAAATCGACGATCCAGGCGAATTCGAACCGGTCGCGGTCGATCAGGTCGAGCTGTTCGCCCACGCGAATGCGCGCGGCGCCAGCCAGCTTGGCGGCTTCGGCTTCCTTGCCCGCGGCAAAGAACAGGCCGTCGTTTTCGCCCAGCCCCAACTCGGCATAAAGCGCTTCCATGCCTTCGGTGCCGTGGTTTTTGGCGATGGGGCCACCAAACTCGCCGCCCTTGCGGGTGACATAGCCCAGGCCGGCAAAGCCTTCCTTGCGCGCCCAGTCATTCATGTCGTCGAAGAACTTGCGGCTCTTCTCATGCGTGCCGGGCGCCGGAATCGCGCGCACCACGCCGCCCGAGCCGACGATCTTTTCGAACAGCCCGAAACCCGACTGCACGAAATGCTGCGACACATCGCTGATCACCAGCGGATTCCTGAGATCAGGCTTGTCGGTCCCGTACTTCAGGATCGCTTCGGCATAGGGAATGCGCGGGAAACTGCCCGAAGGGGTCACGTGCCTGCCGCCAGCAAAGGCTTCAAATGCGCCCGCAATCACGGGCTCCATCGTCTCCCACACCTCTTCCTGCGTAACGAAGCTCATTTCCAGGTCGAGCTGGTAGAATTCGCCGGGCAGCCGGTCGGCGCGCGGGTCCTCGTCGCGGAAGCAGGGGGCGATCTGGAAATAGCGGTCGAAGCCCGACACCATAAGCAGTTGTTTATAGATCTGCGGCGCCTGCGGCAGCGCGTAGAACTTGCCGGCATGGATGCGGCTGGGCACGAGGAAGTCGCGCGCGCCCTCGGGCGAGGAAGCAGTCAGGATCGGAGTTGAAAACTCGTTGAAACCGGCCGCCTTCATCCTTTCGCGCAAATCGGCCACGATTGCGACCCGGGTCATGATATTACGGTGAAGCGTCTCGCGGCGCAGATCGAGGAATCGGTACTTGAGCCGCACGTCCTCGGGATATTCCTGCTCGCCGGCCACCGGCAGCGGCAGCTCTTCGGCTGCACTCTGGACCACCACGCCTTTAGCGAAGACTTCAATCGCACCGGTCGAGAGGTTGGCGTTGACGGTTTCGGCACTGCGCGCCTTTACCACGCCGTCGATCGTCACAACCGATTCGACTCGCGTACCTTCCAGCAACGGCAGCGCCGGCGAGTCTTCATCGGCGACGAGCTGCGTGATCCCGTAATGATCGCGCAGGTCCACGAACAGCACCCCGCCATGGTCGCGCTTGCGGTGAATCCAGCCTGACAGACGAACTGTTTCGCCAACCTCGGCCTGGCCAAGCTGTCCGCAATTGTGGGTACGATAGGCGTGCATCTAAAAACTTTCCATTTTCGGGTGTATGGCGCTATGCGCGCGCCCGACAACAGGTGCGGGTTACAAGCGCGCGCTAACAGGGGAAGAGGGTGCTTTTGTCAAGGCTCCCGAACCAATCTGGGCCCGAAAGCCCGAGGGCGGCACTCCGCCCGACTTGAAGAAAAGAACGATGCAAATACACGATCTGATTACCACTACCGAGGCTCTCGAGCAGCTTTGCACGCGCCTCGCCAGTTCCGAATTCGTCGTGGTCGACACCGAATTCATGCGCGAGAACACCTATTGGCCTGAACTCTGCCTGGTGCAGATTGCAAACGAGCATGAGGCAGCCGCGATCGATCCGCTGGCCGAGGGCATCGACCTCTCTCCGCTGCTCGACCTGCTGACCGAGAACGATGAGGTGCTCAAGGTCTTTCATGCTGGTGGCCAGGATGTCGAGATAATCGTCAACCTGACCGGCAAAACCCCGACGCCGATCTTCGATACGCAGATCGCCATGATGGCGATCAGCCAATCGGAGCAGATCGGTTATGCCAATCTGGTTGAAAGCTGGCTGGGACTGACGATCGACAAGGGAGCGCGTTTCACCGATTGGAGTCGCCGCCCGCTGACCGACCGGCAGATCGAATATGCGATCGGCGACGTGACGCATCTGTCGAAGATCTTTCCCAAGATCTTGAAGCGCCTGATCAAGACCGGACGCGGCGCATGGCTCGACGCGGAAATGGAAAAACTGGCCGATCCGGCGAACTATCTCACCGATCCCGGTGAGGCCTGGCGCCGGATCCGCCAGCCGGGTCGCAATCCGTTGGTGCTGGGCCGGCTCAAGGCGCTGGCTGCCTGGCGCGAGATCGAGGCCCAGCACAAGAACATCCCGCGCGGCCGTATCATGCGCGACGAGACCCTGGCCGACATCGCGAGCCACCCCCCGCGTCAGCAGGCCGATCTTGCCAAAGTGCGCGGATTGTCCGCCGCCTGGCGCGACAACGACATCGGCAAGCGGCTGATGAAACTGCTGGAAAAGGCCGAGCCGCTCGACAAGGACGAGATCCCCGAGAAGCTCAAGAAGGGCGCGCCATTGGGCAAGGAAGGCGTACTGGTGGCCGATCTGCTCAAGCTGCTGCTCAAGATCCGCTCGCGCGAGATAGATGTCGCGGCACGGCTGTTGACCCGCGCCGAGGAGATGGAAGCACTGGCAGCCGGTGTGCGCGACCTGCCGGTGCTGCAGGGTTGGCGTTTCGAGGTGTTCGGGCGCGACGCGCTCGAACTGGTTGAAGGCAAGCTCGCCTTTGCGGTCCGCAACGGCAAGCTGACCATGACCCATATCGACGATATGCATGCGGCGATGGAAGCGCCGCTGGCGGCGGAATAGCCCGCGCTGGTGAGTACTTATCTGCCCACCATCAAGCAGCTGCAGTATCTCGTCGCGCTGCATGAGCACAGCCATTTCGGGCGCGCCGCTGAAAGCTGCTTCGTCTCGCAGTCAACTCTTTCGGCGGGCCTGCGCGAACTCGAATCGCTGCTGGGTGTCACACTGGTCGAGCGCAGCCGCCGCGTGGTGCGGTTCACGACCCTGGGCGAACAGGTGGTGGACAAGGCGCACCGTCTGCTGCGCGAGGCCGAGGAACTGGCGGATCTGGTGCAGGCGGCCGGCAAGCCGCTGGCTGGCACGGTTCGCATGAGCGTTATTCCGACGATCGCCCCTTTCCTGCTGCCGCGCATCCTGCCGCGCCTGAAGCGCGAGCGCCCCGAGCTCAAGCTGCTGCTGCGCGAGGAGACCAGCCACGACGCAGTCGAGTCGTTGCAGCACGGCCGAGTCGATTGCGTGCTTCTTGCCCTGCCCTTCGCTACCGGCGAAGTCGAAATGGAGCATATCTCGGACGACAGGCTGTTCGTGGCCTTTCCGAAAGACGATCCACGCGATCCGCCGCCCAGCATTCCCCCTGCCATGATCGACGAAGGGCGGCTGCTGCTGCTGGAAGACGGACATTGCCTGAAGGAACACGCACTGGCGGCCTGCAACCGGCCCGAATTGCGGGCGTCTGCAACTATGATTGGAACATCCTTGCACACGCTTGTGCAGATGGTGAATCACGATCTGGGCCTGACCATGTTGCCGGAAATGGCATTAGAGGCCGGAATTCTCGAGGGAACCGATGTCGTCGCGCGCCCGCTCAAGTCAGCGAGTGCCAAGCGCGAGATCGCGCTGATCTGGCGCAAGAACAGCCCGCGCTCGGACGAATTCAGGCTACTGGCTGAAGAATTGCGGGCGGGCTGACTGCCCGGTCAGTTTGCGGCAGCCAGCGACGGCTGCTTAGCGCGCTTGAAAAGCTTCTCGTCAGCGAATTTCTGGATCCGCTTGGCGGCCACGATCGGCACGATCACCGAGAGCGCAATGCCTGCAAGCGAGCAGAACCCGACCCACATGGCCATCGCCGAGCCGCCCGAGTTGTACATAGCGTACAGCACCGGGACTGCGAGCACGGCACCGCGCACCTCGTTGAAGATCAGGGCGAGCCAGCCAATCTTGAGGAAGGCGCCGAGCAGGGTTGAAAGCGTTGCACTCATGGAGCCGTGTTAGCCCCAAAAGCTTTCGAAGTGGTTGACGCCGACGGCAGCTTTTGCCGCAGGCAACGGAAATTCGGACATAATGCGACCCTTTGGGCTTGTTAACCATTATACGCACTGGGCGCGCGTCCGGTTTCAACCATGGGTCATTTTACGTCTTGAAATGCGACGAAGCGTTGCGACGCTGCCGCCAGCGGCACAATGATCAATCCATATGCTTCAGGCCGACGCGGAGGTAATCCCAACCGGTCATCAGGGTGAGGATCGCTGCAGCCCACAGGGTGATAAGCCCTACGGTATGCGGCACATTGGCGGTTATCTCGCCGATCCCGATGTTCCAGCCCGGCAGCGCGCGGCCGAGAATTAAGGCCCCCAGGGCAACCAACTGGAAGGTCGTTTTCCATTTGGCCAGCCTCGTGACTGGCACCGACACCTGCAACCCACCAAGAAACTCGCGCAAGCCCGAAACCGCAATCTCGCGCACCAGAATGATCAGGCCGGCGATCACATGCATGTCGCCGACATAGGGGCCACGCAGGATGCCCTGTGCCGTCAGTACCAGGATCACAGCGGCCACCATGATCTTGTCAGCGATCGGGTCGAGAAAGATGCCGAGCTTGGACACGGCACCGCTCGATCGCGCGAGATAGCCGTCGAAGTAATCGGTGATCCCCATCAGGCAGTAAAGTCCAAAAGCCAGCAGATAACCTAGCGCCCAGTTGGGCCACCACAGCAGGAAGGCGAGCAGGGGGATGGCGGCGATCCGCGACAGCGTGAGGATGTTCGGCAGCGTCAGCATGACGCGCTCTTCCTAGCCCAGCGAAACGCCGGGAAAAAGCACGGCCTTGCTCTTGTCCACCTTGCTGAACAGGCTAAATGCCGCAGAGGTCGCGAAGGGGCAGCAAGGACATATGAGCACCACCACAACCTTGCTGCGCAGCCGGCGCTTCCTGCCGTTGTTCGTCACCCAGTTTCTCAACGCCTTCAACGACAATTTCTACAAGATGGCGATGGTGATCCTAGTCACCTTTGAAATCTATCAGGATCCCGAACAGGAACTGGCCTTCAATGCCCTGGCAGGGGCGATATTCATCTTACCGTTTTTCCTGTTTTCAGCGCTGGCCGGGCAACTGGCCGACAGCAGCGACAAGGCGCGCATCATCCGCCTGGTCAAGAGCGCGGAGATCGGGATCATGCTTGTCGGTGCAGCGGGTATCTGGCTGCACAATGTCCCGGTGATGCTGGCCGCGCTGTTCGCCATGGGTGTCCATTCGACATTCCTGGGCCCGATCAAATATGCGATTCTGCCGCAGCATCTGCGCTCGGACGAAGTTCTTGCCGGCACGGGTTGGGTAGAGGCCGGAACCTACATCGCGATTTTGGCCGGGACGATCGTGGGCGGTTCCCTGCCCGCGCATGTCTCGGTGATCGGCATTCTGGTGGTGGCAGTGATTGGCAGGCTGGCTGCTAACCATGTCCCCCCTGCCCCGCCCGAAACCGAGGCGCAGGGGCTCAAGCTTGATCTCAACGTATTGCGGTCGTCCTGGCAATTGGTCCGTTCGACCATGCATGTGCCGCGGCTATTCCTGGCGATCGTGTCGATCAGTTTCTTCTGGGCGATTGCCGCTATCCTGGCGGCGCAGTTTCCTCCTCTCGTTAAGAATGCGCTCGTGGCTGACAACACGGTCGCCACGATGTTTACCGCGATCTTCTCGATCGGGGTAGCGATCGGTTCGGTGATCGTGAATCGCCTGCTCAAGGGGCAGGTGTCGGCGCGCTACTCGCCTGGTTCGGTGCTGGTGATGGCCGGCTTTGTCCTGCTGCTGTGGTGGCAGGTCGACCGCTGGGTGCCGGTGCCCGATACGCCGCTTGACCAGGATCGGCTGGTCGACTGGCTGGAGTTCCTGTCGTACGGCACTGGCGATCTGATCTTGCTGGCGCTGCTCGGCATTTCGGTGTTCGGCGGGATGTTCGTGGTGCCGCTTTACGCCTTCCTCACGACAACCGTGGCGAAATCGGAAACCGCGCGCACCGTGGCGGCGAACAACATCGTCAATTCGGCCTTCATGGTGGCAGCCGCGCTTGCCCTCTCAGCGCTTGGCGCGATCGGTTTTTCGGTTACTCAGACCCTGGCACTAGTCGCGGCCATGTGCCTCGTTTCGGCCTGGCTCGGGCAGCGCCTGCGTCGCGCGGAGCGCGACGCCGAGCCGCTCTAGGACAGGAAGACGAGCACCGCGGCGAAGGTGGCAAAATAGACTGTCGCGAAGCCGCGCACATCCTCGCGCGTCATCTTCCAGAGCACTTCGGCTGGCGCCTCATACTCGTTGCTGCGAATGTGCGCCGGCAGCATGGCCCGGAAGGGATGCCGCGCTTGCTCGTCAGTGAGGACCAGATGTCTATGCATGCGAACTTCTTAACCCGGAAGTAACCATCGTGCGCGGCGGAAATCCGGCCTGTCGCAACGCGGGACATTAAGCATCCCTGTTCATGCTGGGTTGTGGACAGATTGCCTCGCACGCCTGCCGCAGCTAAGCGCCAGCCATGACAGCACGCACCACACCCGACGCTGCCCGGCTGCTCGTTGACTGCCTGGTCGAGCAAGGCACCGATCGCATCTTCACCGTTCCGGGCGAGAGCTTCCTGCAGGTGCTCGACGCGCTGCACGGGCGCAGCGAGATCGAACTGGTGACCTGTCGGCAGGAAGGGGGCGTCACCTTCATGGCCTGCGCCGACGGTACGATGACCGGTCGCCCGGGCATCGCCTTCGTGACGCGCGGACCGGGCGCAACCAACGCCAGCATCGGAGTGCATGTCGCGCATCAGGATTCGCAGCCGATGATCCTGTTCGTGGGCGATGTCGACCGGTCGATGCGCGAGCGCGAAGGCTTCCAGGAAATCGACTTTCCGGCGTTCTTCGGGCCGATCTGCAAATGGGCGGCGCGGATCGACAGCGCTGACCGGATCCCCGAATTCGTGGCGCGTGCCTTTGCGACGGCGATCTCGGGGCGCCCCGGGCCGGTGGTGCTGGCCTTGCCGGAAGACATGTTGAACGATGCCACATCGGCGAGGCCGCGCCCCTATGTCAGCCGTCCCCCGCAGGCCATGTGCCCGGATGCGATGCAGGCGCTGATGGGTTTGCTGGCCGATGCCGCGAGCCCGGTCGCGATTATCGGCGGCGCTGGCTGGAACCACAAGGCGCTCGTCTACTTCCAGCAGTTTGCCGAACGGATCGGACTGCCGGTGGCCACCGCGTTCCGCCGGCAGGATGCGATTTCGCCCGACTCGCCGGTCTATGCCGGCAATCTGGGTTACGGCCCAAACCCCCGCCTAGTGGAGCGCGTCAAGCAGGCCGATCTCGTGATTGCCGTTGGCGCACGGTTGGGGGAAGCGACGACTGACGGCTACACCTTCCCCGCGCCCGATCGAGAGGATCAACTGCTGGTCCACATCCACCCCGACCCCGAAGAACTCAACCGCGTCTACCAGACGGATCTCGCCATCTGCTGCGCGATGGACGAGTTTGCGGAAGCTGCCGCGCTGTGGGACGATGCTTCGATCCTGTCGTTCGAGGCGGGAGCGCAGGCTCATGCCGAATGGGAAGCCTGGGCGACCCCTGCGCCGGCACCCTTCGCGCTCGATCTCGGCCAGTGTGTCGCCTTCATGCGCGAGACCTTTCCGGCCGACACCATTATCTGCAACGGAGCGGGCAATTTCTCCGGCTGGTGGCACCGCTACTGGCGCTATGCGGGCTTCCCGAGCCAGTTGGCGCCTACATCCGGCGCGATGGGCTATGGCGTGCCGGCTGCGGTAGCGGCTGCCCGCCGCTTCCCCGAACGCACCGTTGTTGCGCTGGCTGGCGACGGCGACTTCCTGATGAACGGGCAGGAATTGGCGACTGCAGTGCAGCATGGTTGCAACATGATCGTGCTGGTGATCGACAACGGCGCCTATGGCACGATCCGCATGCATCAGGAGCGGGAATTCCCAGCCAGAGTTTCGGGGACCGAACTGGCCAACCCTGATTTCGCGGCACTTGGGGCGGCTTTCGGCGCCTGGAGCCAAAGGGTCGATACGACCGATCAGTTCAAGGCAGCGCTGGCGACAGCACAGGGGCTAAAGGGCGTAAGACTGCTCCACTGTGTCATCGAAGTGGAACAGCTCGCGGCCAGCGGCGCAACCATCAGCGGGCTGAGGAAGCGCTGATCATCCCTTGGCGAGACCTCTGCCAAGGTCGAGCACCGCAGCCCATTCCTCTGGCGTGAACTCCGCGACCGATAGCCGTCCCAGCCGGATCAGTTCGCAGTTCGCAAGGCGCGGATCGGCCTTGATCTGCTTGAGCGTGACCGGCTGATTGAGCTTCGCCTTCGGCCTGATCTTGACCGCAGCCCACTTGCCTTCGGGATCGGTCGGATCGGTTATGCCGGTGAGCGAAACCGTCACTACGCCAACCACCTCCAGCCCTTCGCGCGAATGGTAGAAGAAGGCTTCCTCGCCGACTTGCATCGAGGCCAGATTGTTCTTGGCACGGTGGTTGCGCACCCCGTCCCAGGTGCCCTCCTTTTCCGCGACAAGATCGTCCCAGCTGTATTTGAACGGCTCGGACTTCATAAGCCAATAGCGTGGCAAGGATCGGCTCCCGATTGGTGATGGCTGCCCGCCCCTAGCGCCCGGCGCATGGGTTCGCCAGCCCCTTCAAGACCTCCGGCTCAGTTAACCTGTTCTTCAGTATGTTCTGCGAAGTTCCGCCAAATCTAAGCTTGGCCGAGGTGACTGGCTCGAGAAGGTGGGGCGACACAAAGGTGGACGAAGCAGACAATCCCAATCGAAGCGCGGGCACCGAACGCGACCTCATCGCGCTGGGTATTGCGGCCGCCGCGATCATCCTGTTTGTCGGCACAGGCGGATCGGTCGTCAGTTCGACGCTGCGCTCCGTCTTTGGCAATGGCTCCGGTCCCGACAATCTGCTGGTCAGCACGATGATGCTGAACATCGCGCTCATCATCTTTGGTTGGCGCCGTCACCGCGAACTGACCCGCGAGATCGCCGAGCGCCGCAAGGCGGAAGAAGTGGCACGCCGACTGGCGGAAACCGATCCGCTCACCGATTGTCTCAACCGGCGCAGCATGGAACAGGCGACCGACCTCCTCCGGCGTCGCGCCAACGCGCATGGGAAAGCCGTGGCCTTTGTCATGCTTGATCTCGATAATTTCAAGCAAATCAATGATATGAATGGCCATTCTGTGGGCGACAAAGTGCTTGGCACCAGCGCCGCACGATTGCGTGAAAACCTGCCAGCCGAAGCGCCGCTGGCGCGGCTGGGCGGCGATGAGTTCGCCTTTGCAGTGCCCTATGATCCGGTCCATCCGGAACGGATTGACGATCTGGTCGCGAAGCTGTTCGCCGCCATCTGCGGGCCAATCACCGTCGACGGGACGACCCTTCACAGCACTGTGTCGATTGGCATTGCTTCGGATCATCTGGCTGACGGGCGCTCGAGCTCGGCGATCGACGGCGAGACGCTGATGCATCACGCCGACATTGCGATGTACCAGGCTAAGCGCAACGGCAAGAACCGCTATTTCTGGTTCGAGCCGAGCATGGAAAACGAGCTCCGGTTTCGCAACGAACTGGAACGCGGTATCCGGCTTGGCGTCGTAAATCGCGAGTTCGTGCCCTATTACGAGCAGCAGATCGATATCGAATCCGGCGAACTGGTCGGCTTCGAAATGCTGGCACGATGGCACTCGCCGGAACTTGGTATCGTAAATCCGGATGTCTTCATCCCGATTGCCGAAGAGATCGGTGTGATCGGGGAGATTTCCGAACAGCTGATGGTCCAGGCCTTTGCCGATGCCAAGAAATGGAATCCGGAACTGACGCTGTCGGTGAACATCTCGCCCGTCCAGATGCGCGATCCCTGGTTCTCGCAGCGGCTGCTCAAGCTGCTGGTCGAGCACAATTTCCCGCCGCAGCGGCTGGAGATCGAGATCACCGAGACCGCCCTGCATGACAACATCGGGTTGGTGAAGACCATGATCTCCAGTCTCCGCAATCAGGGGGTCAAGGTCAGTCTTGACGATTTCGGCACTGGTTATGCCAGCCTGTCGCAGTTGCGCACCCTGCCGTTCGACCGGATCAAGATCGATCGCAGCTTCGTGCGCGAGTTGAGTGACAATGAAGGCAGCAAGATCGTCGATGCCATTGTCTCGCTTGGCAACGGGCTGGAAATGCCGATCACCGCCGAAGGGATCGAGAACGAGGCCATTCTCAAGAGCCTGCGCCAGTGGGGCCAGCTCAAAGGGCAAGGCTATCTCTACGGGCGGCCCGAACCTGCCGACAAGGTGCTCGAACGGCTCAGCCAGCAGGGCAAGCTGAGCACGGTTGCCCCCGAAACACCGTGTGACGAGAGCACACCGGCCGAGCATCAGGACCAGCGCAAGGCCCAGGGCTGATTCGGCCTCCGGGCCGGCTCAAGACTGCGAAAGGCTGGACGCGGACGGCTGCGGCGAATAGAGCCCGCGGCACGATGCAGGTTCCTTTCGTCAAGATGCATGGCCTCGGCAATGACTTCGTCATGCTCGACGCGCGCCGAACCGAATTGCCTCCGCTATCGGCCGCAACGGTGCGCGCGCTGGCCGACCGGCGCCAGGGGATCGGCTGTGACCAGCTGATCCTGCTCGAGCCGCTCGCCGGTGGCGCTGCGGCCGATTTCCGCATGCGCATCTTCAATTCCGATGGCGGCGAGGTCGAAGCCTGCGGCAATGCCAGCCGGGCTGTGGCCCTGCTCCACGGCCAGCCCGCCCGGGTACTGACCGATGGCGGCGTGATCGAAGTCGAACCGACGCTTGGCGGGGCAAGCGTCGATATGGGCGTGCCGCGCTTCGGATGGGAGGATATTCCGCTGGCCTATGCGATGGATACGCTGTCCATGCCGGTCGGATGGGAAGACCTGCAGGCTCCGGCTGCAGTCAATGTCGGCAATCCCCACATCGTGTTTTTCGTTGCGGATTGCGACGCGGTGGAACTCGACCGGCTGGGCCCACTGATCGAGCACGATCCGCTGTTCCCCGAGCGGGTCAATGTAAATGTCGCAACCATCGAGGGGCCTGGCCGTATCCGCCTCAGGGTCTGGGAACGCGGCGCGGGGCTGACCCGCGCCTGCGGCACAGGAGCCTGCGCCACCGCCGTGGCTGCCGCCAGGCGGGGCCTTGCCGCCCGCGATGTCGACGTTGGGCTGCCCGGGGGTTCGCTCCAGATTCGCTGGCAAGATGATGGCCGCGTGCTGATGCGCGGCCCGGCCAGCGAGAGCTTTCGCGGAACCTTCAACTGGGAGGACTTCGTGCGGGACGACGCCGGATGAACCGCCCCGAAGTGATTTCGCTGGGCTGCCGGCTCAACATCGCAGAAAGTGAGCGAATCCGGACGATACTGGACGGTGCCGGCGATCTCGTCGTCGTCAACAGCTGCGCGGTTACCGCCGAAGCCGTGCGGCAGACCCGCCAGGCGATCCGCCGCGCCCGCCGCGCCCAGCCTGACGCGCGGCTGCTTGTCACCGGTTGCGCCGCCGAGATCGAGCGCGAACAGCTGGCGGCCATGCCCGAAGTCGACGGCTTCATTGCCAATGCCACCAAGCTCGACCCTCGCGCCTGGAATCTGCCCGCTGCCCCGGCCTTAGCGGCCCGCACCCGCACCCGCGCATTCATCGCAGTGCAGAACGGCTGCGACCATGCCTGCACCTTCTGCGTGATCCCGCAGGGCCGCGGCCCGAGCCGCTCGCTCACCATCGCTCAAGTCCTGCGAGAGATTGAAACACATCTGAGCCAGAACGCGGCAGAAGTCGTGCTGACCGGGGTCGACGTGACCAGCTGGGGGCATGACTTGCCCGACGCGCCGCGCCTCGGGCATCTGGTCGGCCAGATCCTGCGCGCATTCCCCGAACTGCAACGCTTGCGCATGTCGTCGCTTGATGGCGTGGAGATCGACCAGGAACTGTTCGAATTGTTCGCGAGCGAGCCGCGGCTGATGCCGCACCTTCACCTTTCGCTGCAGCATGGGCACGATCTGATCCTGAAGCGGATGAAGCGGCGGCATCTGCGCCGCCATGCCATGGAGCTGGTCAACGCCCTTGGACAACGCCGCCCCGATCTTGCCATCGGAGCGGACCTGATCGCCGGATTCCCGACCGAGAGCGAAGAACACCACCAGGCCAATCTGTCGATCGTGCGCGAACTGGCGATCGTACACGGCCATGTCTTCCCCTATTCCGCGCGCGCCGGCACCCCGGCAGCGCGCATGCCGCAGCTCGATCCGGCCACGATCCGCCGCCGCGCCGCGGAATTGCGCGCCGAACTGGCCCGGGTCAGAGCGGCATGGCTTCAGGCGCATGTCGGTCAGCAACTGCCGGTTCTCGCCGAAGCGGACGGCACCGGCCACGCCCCCGACTTCGCGCGGGTGGCGGTGCCAAGTGGCACTCCGGCGGGCCGGATCGTCATGGTAAGGCCGTCGCGAATCATGGAAGGATTGCTCGTATGAGCGAGGCGGAAACGCCCAGGAAATCGTGGGCCGATCGCCTGTTTGGAGGCTTTCGCAAGACCACCGAAAGGCTCAGCGAGAACCTGACCAGCGTGGTCAGCACCGCCAAGCTCGACGATGCGACTCTCGACAGCGTCGAAGACGCGCTGATCATGTCCGACCTCGGCCCCTCGGCGGCAGCGCGCATCCGCGAGCGGTTGAGGGAAAAGCGGTTCGGGCTCGAGATCAGCGAGCGCGATCTCAAGCAGGCCGTAGCCGACGAAATTGCCGAAATCCTGCGACCGGTCGCCAAGCCGCTTGAGATCACCGCATTTCCGCGACCGCAGGTGATCCTGGTGATCGGTGTCAACGGCAGCGGCAAGACCACCACCATCGCCAAGTTGGCGCACCTGCTGCAGGAAGACGATTACGGCGTGATGCTGGCCGCCGGCGACACTTTCCGCGCGGCCGCGATCGGCCAGCTGGCGACCTGGGCCGAGCGGATCAACGCGCCGATCGTGCGCGGGCCGGAAGGCGGCGATCCGGCCAGCGTGGTGTTCGATGCGGTCAAGGCCGCGACCGACAAGGGGATCGACGCGCTGATCGTCGATACCGCCGGCCGGTTGCAGAACAAGCGCGAGCTGATGGATGAACTGGCCAAGATCCGGCGCGTGCTCGGCCGGCTCAATCCCGAGGCGCCGCATGATGTGGTGCTGGTGCTTGATGCCACCAATGGCCAGAATGCGCTGTCGCAGATCGACGTGTTCAAGGAGGTGGCAGGCGTGACCGGCCTGATCATGACAAAGCTTGACGGAACCGCTCGCGGCGGGGTGCTGGTCGCCGCCGCAGAACAATACGGCCTGCCGATCCATGCGATTGGCGTGGGCGAGAAGATCGACGATTTGCGTCCGTTCGACCCCGACCTGGTCGCGCGAGTGATTGCAGGAGTGGCTTGATGTCCGAAGGCGAAACCAAACCGAAAGGCTCCGGCTGGCTCAATGTCGCGGTCGATTACGGCCCGCTGCTGGTGTTCCTGGGCGTCTATCGCTGGTTTGCGCCGGAGGTGGCCGAGCCGATCGGCGAACTGGCTGCAGTCATCAAGGGCACCATGGCCTTCATGGTCGCGGCCGTGGTCGCGCTGGCCGTTTCCAAGTGGCGGCTGGGCAAGGTTTCGCCAATGCTGTGGTTCTCGACTGCGCTGATCGTGGGGTTCGGCGCGCTGACGGTCTTCTTCGGCGATCCCACCTTCGTGCAGCTCAAGCCCACAATCATCTATTGCGTGTTCGGCATTGCCCTGCTGGTGGGCGTGTGGCGCGGGCGGGCCTTGCTCCAGATCCTGCTCGAGGCCGCTTTCGAGGGGCTCAGCGCCGAGGGCTGGCTCAAGCTGTCGCGCAACTGGGGCGTGTTCTTCCTGTTGCTGGCTGGCCTCAACGAGGCCCTGCGCGCGCAGATGAGCTTTGAGGGATGGCTCTGGGCCAAGCTGTGGGTGTTCCTGCCACTGACTTTCCTGTTCACCTTCAGCCAGATCCCGATGCTGTTGAAGCATGGCCTCTCGCTCGAAGGCGTGGAGGAGGAAACCCGCAATCCTCCACCAGCCTGACCGCCACGGGGCTTGCCAATCCTGCCAATTGTGACCACTGTCCGGGGGTCGCGGGCAAGGATAAGGACATGCCTTCCCGCATGGGTCATCTAGGGGTTCGAAATGGCTAAACTCTTCGGAAATCTTCACCTGGTGCTCGGCCTTGGTCTGGCCGTTGCCATTGCGCTGATGCTGGGCTTCAACGGCTATGCGCCGATCGATTCCAACGCGGTGGCGCGCTGGTTGCACCTGTTCTTCGGCGTGCTGTGGATTGGCCTACTGTATTACCTTAATTTCGTGCAGGTGCCGACCATGCCCGCCATCCCGGCGGAGCAGAAAGGCGCCATCACCGGGCACATCGCTCCCAAGGTGCTGTTCTTCTTCCGCTATGCCGCGCTGCTGACAGTCCTGACCGGGCTGTGGATCTCGATGGTCAGCGGCTACATGATCGATGCGCTCACCTTTGCCGGCGTCGGCAAGGTCGACCTGATCGGCGCGGGCATGTGGATGGCGCTGGTGATGGCCTTCAACGTGTGGTTCATCATCTGGCCGGCGCAAAAGAAGGTGCTGGGCATTGTCGAGGCGAGCGCCGAGGAAAAGGCCGCGGCCGCGCCGCGTGCGCTGATCGCCAGCCGTCTCAACACGCTGCTGTCGATCCCGATGATGTACACGATGGTCAGTGCCAATCTGGGCTGATCGCCCAGGCACATCCGCCATATAGCCTTGGGGGCGCTGCGGGAAACTGCGGCGCCCCTTTGCTTTCGGCGTATAGGTGTGGGGAACGGGTTGCGCGGGCAAGCGCCATGCTGAACGCGCTTCAGCCGCCGCCAAAGCCGCACGCAGCTAGATTTCGACCTGGCTACCCAGTTCGACCACGCGATTGGTCGGCAGCTTGAAGAAATCCATCGCGGTGGCCGAGTTGCGCAGCATCCAGGCGAACACCTTCTCGCGCCAGATCGGCATGCCGGGAGTTTCCGAAGCGATCAGCGTCTGTCGGCTGAGGAAGAAACTGGTCTGCATCATGTCGAACTCGCCGCCGCACTGCTTCATCTGCTTCAGCCCGGCCGGCACATCGGTCGATTCCATGAAGCCGTAATGCAGCACGGCGCGATAGAAACCGTCGCCCAGGTCATGGAACTCGCAGCGCGTGTCGGGGTCGACATAGGGCACGTCGGCGATCTGTACGGTCAGGATTACCACCCGCTCGTGCAGCACCTTGTTGTGCTTGATGTTGTGGAGCAGCGCCGAAGGTACGCCGGCCGTGCTCGAAGCCATGAAGATCGCGGTACCAGGCACCCGCATCGCGGAATTCTTGGCCGATTTGGCGAAGATCTCGATCGGCAGCGCCACTTCGCTCATCCGGTCGCGCATCAGCTTGCGGCCGCGCGCCCAGGTGGTGAGCAAGGTGAAGCAGAACACGCCAACCACCAGTGGGAACCAGCCGCCATCGGGCACCTTGGTCAGGTTGGCGACGAAATAGGCGCCGTCGACCACGATGAACAGCAGCACCACCGGCACCGCCCACCACCATTTCCACTTCCACACCGCGCCCAGCAGCACCGCCATCAGCAGCGTGTCGATGGTCATCGCCCCGGTCACCGCAATGCCATAGGCAGCGGCGAGGTTGGAGGAGTTCTGGAAGCTCACCACCAGTGCGATCACCGCGATCATCAATGCCCAGTTGATCACGGGGATATAGATCTGGCCCGCCTCGGTCTCGCTGGTGTGGAGGATCGACAGGCGCGGGATGAAGCCCAGCTGGATTGCCTGGTGCGTCACCGAGAAGGCGCCCGAAATCACCGCCTGGCTGGCGATGAAGGTGGCGCAGGTGGCCAGGATCACCAGCGGCAGGCGCAGGTATTCGGGAGCCATCACGAAGAACGGGTTACGGATCGCTTCCTTCGCCGCTTCCGGATCGAGGCTGATCATCATCGCCCCTTGGCCGAAATAGTTGAGCAGGAGGCACGGCATCACGAAGCCGAACCACGACATGCGCAAGGGGCCTCGCCCGAAATGTCCCATGTCCGAATAAAGCGCCTCGGCCCCCGTCACCGCAAGGACGACCGAGCCGAGCGCCAGGAAGGCCAGCCACTTGTCTACGATGAAAAACTGCACCGCGTACCACGGGTTGAGCGCGACGAAGATTTCCGGGTGCTGGACGATCTGGATCACGCCGAGCGTGGCGATTACCGAGAAATAGACGATCATCACCGGTGCGAACAGCGCGCCCACCTTGGCTGTGCCGCGCTTCTGCAGGAAGAACAGCCCCACCAGCAGCACCAGCGCGATGGGGATGACGAAGCGCGACAATCGCTCGTCGACCACGCTCAAGCCCTCGACTGCGGAAAGAACCGAGATCGCCGGAGTGATCATGCTGTCGCCATAGAACAGCGAAGTGGCGAAGACCCCAAGCAGCACGGTGACCCAGCCATAGCGGACCTTGCCGACGCTGCGCGAGATCAGCGCCAGCAGCGCGAGACTGCCACCCTGCCCCTTGTTGTCGGCCTGCATCAGGATACTGACATACTGGATCGAGACGACCAGCGTCATCGACCAGAAGATCAGGCTGACGACGCCCAGCACATGCAGTTCGTCGAGCGCCAGGGGATTATGGCCCACGAAGGTTTCGCGAAAGGCGTAGATCGGGCTGGTGCCAATGTCCCCGAACACGATCCCGATCGCGCCAATCGCCAGCGCTGCCTTGGAGGCGCTGTGGCCGCGGCGCTGTGCGTCGGACTGTTCGTGTGCTGGCGTGGAACTGTCGCTCATAGAGAAAGGATTTCCCGATGGTATCCGGTACTGCCCGAACGCCGCGATCGGCGCAGATAAGCAGGGTTCGGCCGGAGTCGTTGGCCGAAAAGCGCCCGCGCGCCTAGCACCGCGCCTGCCCCCCCGCAAGCATCGAAGCTAAGGCGCATTTCCGGCCTCGGGCGGACCCTGGCCGTTCGATTGTGCATCCATCAGCGCGCGCATGCCCTGCATCTGCGCCAGCATTTCATCGAGCCTTGCGATGCGGAAAGTGAGGTCCTCGCGCCACGGGGCATCGGGCGGCGAGCGTTCGAGCAGGTCGGCCCAGGTCTTGCGCGCCTGCTCCGGATCGCCCGAACGCAGATAGGACATGCCCAGGAAATAGCCGGCCCCGGGATGCTCGGGAAAGGCTTGCTGCGCGCGTTCAAAGGCATAGAGCGCGGGCGGAGTAATCTGCCCCTCGGCATGTTCGACCAGCGCATTGGCCAGCGCCAGCCACGCCTCGGCGTCCTGCGGATTGCTCGCCACCGCCTGGCGCAGCATCGCTGCCGCTTCGGCATAGCGGCCCTGCCGCGCAAAACCGTCGGACATGACGAGGTAATCCGGCGGCGGCTGGCCGGTATCGAACAGGCCGCGCCGCGCCTCGACCAGCCCCTCCCCCGACGGTCCCGCCTCGAACGCAGCATCCTTGGGCGCTGCAGGCACGCCGGGCGCACCATGCAGCGCGTAACCGGCAAGGCCGAACAGCAGGACGGCAGCGAACAGCATCCACCCCTGGCGCGGCAACCGCAGCACCAGGATGGCCGTCAGCATCGCCGCCAGGCCAAGCGCGAGCACGGGAAGCCAGACCATCATACTTCGGCCTCCTCGAAAATCTCGTCCGAGCCGCCCTCGGCCTTGCGGCCCACCCGCCGCCACAGGATCAGGCCCGCGACCAGCAGCAGCAGCAGCGGGATCGCGAACAGCGGCCAAGTCGACTGGGTGACCCGCGGCTCGTAACTCACATAGTCGCCATAGCGATCGATCAGCCACTGCCGGATCGCTTCGGGCTCTTCGCCAGCCGCGATCCGCGTGCGCACCTGGTGCCGCATGTCGCCCGCCATTGGCGCGTCACTGTCGGCGATCGACTGGCTCTGGCACTTGAGGCACCGCAGGCTGTGCATCAGTTCCATCGCCCTGGCTTCCTGCGCCGGATCCTCAAGCTGCTGATAGGCATAAGGTGCTGGCGGTAGCGCGTCCTGCGCCGCCAGCGGGACCGCAACCAACGCGGCAAGCAGGACGGCCAGATGCTTCATTTCGCGGCCTTCTCGAGTTCGGCGAGCAATTCGGGGACATTCTCGGCCCGGACATCGCCGATGTGCTGGTAGCGGATGATCCCCTTGCCATCGATCACGAAGGTCTCGGGCACACCGGACGAGCCGATTTCGAGCTGGATCGCGGAGATGTCATCTGCTCCGACCCGCGTATAGGGATTGCCATGTTCGCTCAGGAAGCGATCGACATCTTCCGGCTTGTCGCGGATCGCCACGCCGACGATCTCGACCCCCGCGGCGCGCAGCGATTCGAGATGCGGGGCCTCGGCGATACACGGCAGGCACCAGCTGGCCCAGATGTTCAGCAGTTTGGGCTTGCCATCCTGAAAATCCGCCAGCCGCGCACCCGGGCGGGCGCTGCTGGCCGGTTTGAGATCGAAGGCCGGCAGCGGCTTGCCGATCATGGTCGACGGAATGAATTCGTCGCGCGGCTGCGTCAGCTGATAACCGGCCAGCCCGACGAAGAAGGCAAACAGCAGCAGGGGGACCCACAGCGTCCAGCGCATCAGGCGGCTCCCCCGGCAGGTGCCGCGGCCCCGGCCCGCAACTCGGCCAGTTCGATGCGCTCCTCCTGCTCGCGCCGGTCGACCTGTCGCCGGCGCAGATCGGTGACCAGCCGGCCCACGATCGACAGCGCGCCGCCCAGGGCAATCAGCAAGCCACCATACCAGATCAGCGTGACCAGTGGCTTCCACCACAGCCGCAATTGCCACCGGCCATCAGCCGCCTTGTCGCCGACCACGGCGTAGAGTTGGCCGTTCCAACGGGTCAGCAACGCGCTTTCGGTGGTCTGCTGCGGCGGTGCCCAGAAACTGCGCGATTGCGGATTGAGGAACTGCGGCTTTCCGTCACCCTTCTGCACGGCAATGCGCGCTTCCATCGCGGTCCAGTTGGGTCCCGCTACGGGCGTTACCGATTCAAGCGTCACTCGGAACCCGCCCAGCTCGGCCGTGCTGCCCGGAGCGAGCGCCACCAGCTTCTCTTCGGTAAAGGCGCTTTCACTGGCCATGCCCAGCAGCGATACGGCAATGCCGAAATGCGCCAGCACCATGCCCCAGGTCGCCAGCGGGATACGCAACAGGTTGCGCCCGCGCAGTGGCAACAGACTTCCCACTCCCAGCCCCACGGCCACGGCCAGCCCCAGCAAGGGCAGGATGCCGATATCGCTGGCCAGCAAGATGGCCGCCAGCGCGGCGGTTACGATCAGCACCGTCACGATGGCGATTGGCAGCCGCACGCGTTCAAGATTGTCCTCACGCCAACGCAGCAGCGGCCCCACCGCCATGACCAGCAGCATCGGGATCGTGAAGATAGCCCCGACCGGGTTGAAATAGGGCGGACCGACCGACACCCGCACGTCGAACGCCTCTGTCAGCAAGGGGTAAAGCGTGCCGAGCAGCACGATCCCCAGAATCGCCGACAGCATCACGTTGTTGAACACCAGCGCGCCTTCGCGGCTCAGCGCGGCGAACCGCTGGCCCTCAGAGACGGTATTTGCGCGCAGGGCAAACAGCAGCAGTGCGCCACCGATGTAGATCGAGAGCAGCGCGAGGATGAACGTGCCGCGTTCAGGATCGACCGCGAAGGCGTGCACACTGGTCAGGATCCCCGAACGCACCAGGAAGGTGCCGAGCATGCTCATCGAGAAGGCAACCACGCCCAGCATGATCGTCCAGGCGCGCAGGGCATCGCGTGCCGCGAGCACGCTCGCCGAGTGGAGCAAGGCAGTGGCCGCCAGCCACGGCATCAGCGAGGCGTTCTCGACCGGATCCCAGAACCACCAACCGCCCCAGCCCAATTCGTAATAGGCCCAATAGCTGCCCGCCACGATCCCCAGCGTCAGGAACACCCAAGCCCCCAGTACCCAGGGGCGCATGACGCGAGCGAATTCGGGCGTCACCTGCCGGGTCAGCAAAGCGCCCACGGCAAAGCTGAATGCCACCGACAATCCAACATAACCCATGTAGAGCGTGGGCGGATGAAAGGCGAGGCCGACATCCTGCAGCAGCGGATTGAGCCCGTTGCCTTCGGGCGCAGGAGCGGGCAGCCGCTCGAACGGGTTCGAGCTAAGCAACAGGAAGGCGTAAAAGCCGAGCGCGACAAAACCCTGCGCGGCCAGCGTGGCCTGCATGGTCCGGTCAGGCAGGCGCCGCTCAAGCCAGGCGATCATCGCTCCGGCCAGTGCCATCACCGTGACCCATAACAGCATCGAGCCTTCGTGGTTGCCCCAGGCACCCGAGAGCTTGAAGATCATGGGCTTCATCGAATGCGAATTGGTGGCCACCAGCTTCACCGAAAGGTCGGTGATCGCAAAAACCCACAGGAGCATGGCGAAGCTGAATACAGCCAGAAAGCCCTGCAACACCGCGGCCGGGCGTACGAGCGCGGCAAGCGGCGCTTCGGGATTGCGCTGTGCAGCGACGCCGCCCAGCAATTGCAGGATGGCAAGCGCCGCCGCCATCCACAGCGCGGCAAGGCCCAGTTCTGCACTCATTCGTAACCGACCACTGTTACCTGCGGACCGCCTTCGGCCTGATGCTGCTCCATATCCTGCAACTCGCGCGGCACGTAATTCTCGTCATGCTTGGCCAGAAGGTTGTCAGCCACAAACACGCCGTCCGGCCCAAGGCTGCCTTCGGCCACCACGCCCGAGTTCTCGACGAACAGGTCGGGCAGGATGCCACTATAGCGCACCGGCACGCGGGCATCGGCCTGATCGGTGACCACAAATGACACCGTGACGCCATCAGACAGCGTCTTGATCGAGCCAGCGGCAACCATGCCGCCCAGCCGCACGGCCTGGCCAACCTCGGGCGGGTTGGCGACCATCTGGTCGGGGAGGTAGAAGTAATTGGCCTGGCTACGCAGCGCCCAGGCCGCCAGCAGACCGGCAGCGACAATCGCCACCAAGGCCAGGCTGACCAGCACCAGCCGCTGGTGTTTGGGCTTGATCGTGCTCATTTGCGCTTCACCTCATCCCGCCGCGCTTCGGCCCGGCGCATGTCCCACCACGCCCATGCCACCATGGCTATCGTTCCGCACAGGCCCACGGCATAGGCTGCAATGACGAAATCCCATTGATCCAGCGCCTCGCGCATCATGCCGTCTCCAGCGCCATGCGGCGCAGCCGCGCCTCGGATTGCACATCGGCCAGCAACGCGCGCATCCGCGCCAAGACCACCCCGCCAAAAAGGAACGAGAAGCCCAGCACGGCAATCAGCAACGGAACCAGGAACGCGGGGTCGATCGCGCTCTTGCCGATCGTGATGCTGGCCGGCTGGTGGAGCGAATTCCACCACACCACCGAGCGGTTGATGATCGGGATGTTGATGGCTCCCACGAGGCCGAAAATCGCGGCGATCCGCGGCGACACGCCTTCGCGCGCCACCGCCTGCGACAAGGCGATGTATCCGAAATAGAGGAACAGCAGCACCAGCATGCTGGTGAGCCGCCCGTCCCATTCCCACCAGGTGCCCCAGGTCGGTCGGCCCCAGATCGAACCGGTTGCAAGGCAGATGGCTGTAAACACCATGCCCGGCACCGCTGCCGCGCGCGCGGCAATGGCCGCGAGCGGATGCTTCCACACCAGATAGGCCAGGCTGGAGAGCGCAATCGCGGTCCATCCGCCCATGCCAAGCCACGCACTGGGGACATGGATGAACAGGATCCGCACCGTCTCGCCCATCAGCCGGTCCGGTGGCACCTTGAACAGGCCCCACCACAGGCTGGCCGACACCAGGATCAGCCCCGACACCAGCAGCAGCGGCGTCAGCCAGTTCGCAAGCTTCAGGAAACGTGTCGGATTGGCAAAGCCATGCATGAACGAACAGGTCCTTTTGCGAAGGGTATTACAGTGCCCCCCGCTGCCTGCAAGACTGCAAAAATCTCAAGCGTGGATTGCGCTCAGCGGCCAATCAGGCGCCTGGCCATGCGGTCGGCAACCTCGGCCGGGGTCGAACCGGTCGCGGCGCTTTCCTGCCAGATGGATTCGAGCCGCGCCGGGATTTGATCGATCCGTGCGTTGATTTCGTCATCCCCGGCCCCGTCTATATGGCGCAGCACGTTGATGATCCCGCCGGCATTGATGACGTAATCGGGTGCGTAAAGGATGCCGCGATCCTGCAGCATGCTGCCTTCCTGGCCTGTTGCCAGCTGGTTGTTCGCGCCGCCGGCGACCGCACGGGCCTTGATCTCTTTGACTGACTTTTCGGTGAGGATGGCGCCCAGCGCACAGGGGCTGACGATATCGGCCTCGACCGACAGGATCGCATCAGTGCCGATCGCCGTTCCCCCCAGCTCCTCGGCCAGCGCCTGCGCCCGGCTTGCATCGACATCGGCCAGGATCAAGGTTGCCCCGGCGTCTGCCAGGTAGCGCGCCAGGCCGCCACCGACGCTGCCGACGCCCTGGATGGCAACCCGCACACCTTTCATGTCGTCCGTGCCGAGCGCGCGCCGGGCCGCCGCCTTCACGCCAAGGAACACGCCTCGCGCGGTGTAGGGCCCCGGATCGCCGCCTTGCCCCGGCAGTCCAGCCACATGCGAGGTATGGCGCGACAGGCTGACCATGTCGGCCTCGCTCATGCCCACGTCCTGGGCGGTGATGTACTTGCCCCCCAGCCCCTCGACCGCGCGAGCGAAGGCCGCCAGCAGTTCCGGGGTCTTGGTGCGGCTCGCATCGGCAAGGATTACTGCCTTGCCTCCGCCCGCGGGCAGGCCAGCCATGGCATTCTTGTAACTCATTCCCCGGCTTAGCCGCAGCGCGTCACGCATGCCCGCAGCGGGATCGGTATAATGCCAGAACCGCGTGCCGCCGGCCGCCGGGCCGAGATGGGTGGAGTGGATGGCGATGATCGCTGAAAGCCCCGAGGCGGCATCGCGCACGAACAGCACCTGTTCGTGGTCATCGAAATCGGGTTCGTTCCAGAAAGCCGTCATCTGCCCGTCCTTGTCCGGGCGGCCGCACACCAGTGCCGAAGGGAAAATGGGGCGATCGACGGGATCCGAACCCGCGACCTCCGGTACCACAAACCGGCGCTCTAACCAACTGAGCTACGATCGCCACATGCCCCGTCCCGCATTAGCAAGTCGAGCCGCGCAAGCGGGGCTGATACGCTCTGCCACGGCGCGGTCAAGGCCGTCCGCAACGGGCGCGAGCCTGTTGCATAGCTCGGTTGATTTGGGAAGCGAAAACTTCGCGGTGCGCGGTGCTGCGCAACAATATTTCGTGGCTTGCCGACGGCCAAAGCTGCTCTATCCTCTTCTGCATGAACAAGCCCGGCGAATCTTCGGCCGATCGCCTGCTGGCGTATCCGGGAATGCAGCGCCTGCCCAATCCCAAGATCGAGCTGTTCCAGTGCCGCGAATTCCTCGACGCCGACCTATGCGCACGACTGGTGGCACTGATCGAGACCAACCGACGCCCCAGCACGATCGCCGATGACAATGGCGACCGGTATTTCCGCACCAGCGAGACGTGCGATCTCGACCCCGCCAATCCAGCCGTGCAACGCCTTGAAAGTATGCTGGCCGGCCTGTCGGGCATTGATCCGAAACATGGCGAGCCAATCCAGGGCCAGCGCTATGAACTGGGGCAGGAGTTCAAACCGCACACCGACTATTTCGCGCCCGACGGTGCGGATTTCCAACGCTATTGCTCGGTTGCCGGGCAAAGAACCTGGACTTTCATGATCTATCTCAATGACGTCGAGGCGGGTGGGGCGACAAGGTTTAAGGTGATCGGCAAGATGTTCCAGCCGGAAGCGGGCAAACTGCTTTGCTGGAACAACCGGCGCCCGGATGGCAGTGTCAACCCGAACACGCTGCATCACGGTATGAAGGTCCGCAAGGGCCTGAAATATGTGATAACCAAATGGTATCGAGAAAAGGAATGGGGATGGGAATGACCGACTACAGCGACATCGCGGCGCAGCTCAAGACTCGGCTGGCCGAACTGCTCGAGCGGGCCGAAGTGATCGAGGATGATCTTCGCCACCCGCTCGACGCAGACTGGAGCGAGCAGGCGGTGGACCTGGCCGATGACGAGGCCCTGGCAGGGGTGGACGAGGTGCTGCGCGACGAAATCGGGCAAATCCGGCTGGCGCTGCTGCGGATCGCCAATGGCACCTATGGCTCCTGCGCGAAATGCGGTGAAGCAATCGCGATTGAGCGATTGCGGGCGCTGCCGACAGCAACGCGCTGCATCAATTGCGCATGACCGGCAGCCTCTAGATACGAAAAAGGCGGCCCCGTCGGACCGCCCTTCCCTGCGCGGCCCGAAAGCCGCGAAACTTTCAAAGCGCTTACTTCTTGAGGCTGAGCCCGCCGAAGCGCTTGTTGAAGGCCGCAACCCGACCGCCCTCGGCGACCTGCTGGCGCCCGCCGGTCCAGGCCGGATGGCTCTTGGGGTCGATTTCGAGAGCGAGCACGTCGCCCTCCTTGCCCCAGGTCGAGCGGGTCTGGAATTCGGTCCCATCGGTCATCTTGACCGTGATCATGTGATAGTCGGGGTGCCCTTCGGCTTTCATGTCAGATATCCTTTGTAGCGTTGCGCCGGTACCGACCGGCGGTGCTGTGCTCTCGGAAAGCGGGGCGGTTAGCTGCGAGACGGCACGATTGCAAGTTTTTTGCGCGTCAGGCGGGTGGATCCGCGATCATCGCGGTGAATTCGCACTCGGTGGTGGTCTTGCCATCCACGCTGGCGCGCCCCTTGAACCGGTAGACGCGGCTGCGCTTCTGGACGAACTCGACTTCCAGATCGAGCATGCATCCCGGCGTGACGGGCGAGCGGAATTTCGCCCCCTCGATGCCCATGAAGAACACCAGCTTGCCGGTTCCCGCGAGTTCGAGCGTCTCGATACCAAGGATCGCCGCAGCCTGAGCCAGCGCCTCGATCTGCAACACGCCGGGCATGATCGGCGCTCCGGGGAAGTGGCCCTGAAAATACTCTTCGTTGAACGAGACCGCCTTCACCGCATGAATCCGCTCGCCCAGTTCGAGCGACTTGACCCGATCGACCAGCAGGAGCGGATAGCGATGCGGCAGGGCCTTGAGGATCTTGTGAATATCGTAGGCGGTCGCGCCCGTCGCCTGATCACTCATGGCCCTGCCCCCGTTCTGCCCCGCTCAGCGTCCGCTCGGTGCCTGCGGATTGGCCGGCTGCTGCGCGGCCTTCTGCTGCGCCTGGATCGCCTGGGCCGCAGCCAAGGTCTGCTGGATCTGCTGGTACATCGCCACCGCATTGCGGGTCGGGCGCCAGGTCTGCGGCGGCACGATCTGCACCGAAGGGACCTTGGTGTTGAGCGCGGCGGTCACCTGCTGGGTGATATTGGCCGCCGGCGGCGCGTAGATCACCACTTCGGGCGACAGCACCAGCTGGATCTTCAGCTGCTGCGTCACCTGCTCGAGCGCGGGACGATATTGCGCCATGATCTGCTCGATCGCATAGACACGGGCGCCTTCGACCTGTTCGGTCAGCTGGCCGACTTCCGTCTCGATCGCCTGCAGACGCGTGGCCTGCGCCGAATTCTGCGCTGCCTTCTGCTCGTTTTCGTCGAGCTGGTTATCCTTGTTGGTGTCAAGCTGTTGCAGCAGGGTCTGCTGTTCCTGCGCGCGCGCCTGGATCGCATCGAGCTGCGGCTTGTAGGTCGTCGCGATCTGTTGATAGGCCGTGCCGAAAGCGTTCGAATTGATCACCACCGCCGGCGCATTGACCGTGGCGATATTGCCCTGCACCTGGGCGGCGACAGGAGCACCCATCAGCGCAGCGGTCGAAAGGCTCGCAGCCGCGAGCAAAGAAGCGAGAAGTTTCATCAGAATTGAGTTCCTACGTTGAACGTGAAGCGTTTGGTGTCATCGCCCGGCTGCTTCCTGAGCACGTGAGCGAAGTCGATCCGGAAAGGACCGAAAGGCGAGTTCCAATTGACCCCGATCCCGATCGACACACGAGGTGCGGCCGAGTCGCCAAGAAAAATCTCCTTGAAGCGGCTGTTCGGGATGATCGAAGGCACGTTGGCGGTCACGCCATCTGCGGCCAGCGGATTGGTCGTACTCCTGGTGGTGAAGGTCCCGTCGGGATTCTGCACGCGTTCGAAATAGAGCAGGTTGCCATTCGTATCGCGCTGCTGGATCCCGTTCGGATTGTCCTGCAGCGGCGGCCGGGTGACAGCGAACAAAGCACCCGCATCGACGAACAGCGAAGGCCTGAGCCCAAGCTCGCGCGCACCGGTGCCAAGCGGAATCTCGATCTCCGCCCGGCCCAGGTAATAGGCCCGGCCGCCCAGCGCATCGTCAACCACGCGATTACGATCGGTGATCAGCACCGGATTGCCATCCTCATCGTCGACATACTGCTGGCGCAGGACGCGCGGGCCGACCCCACGGATGTCGAAGCCGCGGAATTGCGGTTCGCCAAGCTGGAAGCGGTCGGTCAGGATCACGTCATCCGTGCCTGGCTGGCTGTTCCCGCCAAAGCCGTTGATCGCCCCGCCTTCGGCCGAAACCGAGAAAATGAAGCCGGAACCCATCGGCCAATACTGGGCCGCCTTGCCGCGCACGCGGACATATTTCACGTCGCCACCAAGCCCTGCCAGCTCGGTGGTGAGCGAGACATTGCTGCCACGAGTCGGGCGCAGGCGACTGTCGAGCGAGTTGTGGACCAATGACACGCCGACGATCGAACTGGTGCGCTTGCCGACCGCCTCGCAGAGATAGCGGCCCGCGAACAGCGGTTCGCAAGTGCGCACGCCATCACCGTCGAAATCCGAGAAATAGATGTTCGGATCAAGGCTGATGTCGTCGAAATTGAGCGTATAGCTTCCGATCAGCGAGACGAACTCGGTTAGCGGCACCCCGGCCCGCAGCGAGAAACCGGTCGTGGATTGCTCGAAAGTCCGGTTGCGGTCCGAACTCCGGAAATTGAAGCTGTTGAAATCCTGACGGTAGATGTCGATCCCGGCCGAAATATTGCGATCGAACAGATAGGGCTCGTTGAAGCTTACCGATGCCGAACGGCTGAAGCGCGACCAGTTGACACTGAAGCCGACTGTCTGGCCGCGGCCGCGGAAGTTCCGCTGGCGGATCGAAGCCGACAGGATGAAGCGCTCGAGCGAGGAGAAGCCTGCCGAGAGCTGCAACTCGCCGGTTGGCTGCTCTTCGACATTGGCTTCAAGCACGATCCGGTCGGGCTGGCTGCCTTCGACCTGGCCGACCTCGAAATTCTCCTGGAAATAACCCAGCGAATTGATGCGGGCGGTGGTGCGCTTCACCTGCAACGAATTGAACGCGTCGCCTTCGGCGATGCGGAATTCGCGGCGCACGACCTTGTCCTGCGTCAGCGTGTTGCCATTCACGTCGACCCGTTCGACATAAACACGTGGCGCCTCGCGCAGCTGAAACCGCACGTTCATCTTCTTGGCGTCGCGATCGGGGGTGAAGCGCGGCTGTACATCGGCAAAAGCATAACCAAAGGTGCCGGCCAGTTCGGTCATCTGCTCGACCGTGTCCTCGACCAGCTTGGCATTGTACCAGTCACCGGCCTTCATGGGCAGGTTCTGAGTCATCCGGTCGCTGTCGAAATCGCGCAACTGGCTTTCCACCGTGACCTCGCCGAAGGTGTAACGCTCCCCTTCCTCGACGACATAGGTGATGATGAAATCTTCCTTGTCCGGGGTAAGTTCGGCCACTGCCGAAACGACGCGGAAGTCGGCGTAGCCTTCGGTGAGGTAGAACTGGCGCAGCTTCTGCTGGTCGAACGCCAGGCGATCGGGGTCATAGCTGGTGTTGGAGCTGAAGAAGCGGTGCCAGCGCGCCTGCTTGGTCACCATTTCGCTGCGCAATTCGCCATCGGAAAACTTCTCGTTGCCGATGATGTTGATCTGGCGGACCTTGGACTTCGGGCCCTCGGTGATCTCGAACACGATGTCGACGCGGTTTTGCGGCAGCTGCACCATCTTGGGTTCGACGGTGGCGGCAAAACGGCCCTGCCGCTTGTAGAGCTCGATAATGCGGGCAACGTCCGCGCGGACCTTCGAACGGGTGAAGATCTGGCGCGCGGACAGCTTGATTTCCGGCAGGATCTTGTCGTTCTTTATCCGCTTGTTGCCCTCCAGGATGATGCGGTTGATGACCGGGTTTTCGGTCACCGTGATCACCACGTTCCCGGCGTCATTGCGGATCGAGAAGTTGGAGAACAGTTCGGTCGCGCCGAGATCCTTGAGGGCCGCGTCTGCCGCCGCCGACGTATACTCCTCGCCCACCCGCAAGCGGACATAGCTGAGGATAGTCTGCGGCTCGAGACGCTCGGCGCCCACCACGGTGATGGTCCGGATCGTGTCGGCAGCAGGCGCAGGCGGCTGTGCGGCTGCGGGTTGTTCGCCAGCATCCTGTGCCAGCACAGGCACAGCGAGGCCAGCCAGCATGGTCGTGCCCAGCAGCACTGCGGCCAGTCGCCCGGCGGGATGAGCTTTCCCGGCTCGCACCCTCAAACGTCCACTCATACCTGCTAGATTCCCGTCCAACTCTTCAACCACATTCGCCGCCGCCACGGTTCCTGATCCGGCCCGCGGGCGGCACAATCCCGCCGCCTGTGCCCGATGCCGGGTTGGCAATCAAGCAGCGCCAGCTGCGAAACCCCGCCGTTTGGCGCCCTTTCCCCGACTAACTCCCGAAAACCGGCAGCGAGACGATATCGTTCACCGTGACCACCACCATCAGCATCAGCACGAGCGCCATGCCGGTGCGGTAGGCCATTTCCTGGCCACGCGGACTGACCGGCTTCCGGCGGACTGCTTCAGCCGCGTAGAACGCCAGATGCCCGCCGTCGAGGGCGGGGATTGGCAAGAGATTGATGAATGCCAAATTAAGCGAGATGAGCGCGGCAAAGCTGACCAGCGCCTCAGGCCCCAGGCTCAAGCTTTCGCCCGAGTATTTGGCGATCTTGATCGGGCCGCCCAGTTCCTTGATCGAGCGATCGCCCAGCACGATCTGCTTGATCCCGGTGATCATCATGTCGATCAGCCCGATGCTCTGGTCGAATGCGAGCGTCACGGCCTCGACCGGCCCCACAGCGACAATCTCGGGTTCGCCCGAATAGACGCCCAGCCGCCCCAGCCGCGACGTGTTGCCAAAACGGTCGCGCTCCACGCTTTCGCCAATCACTACCGGCAAGACCTGTTCGACCCCGTCGCGCTCGAACGTAATGTCGATTTCGCGGCCAGGATACATCATCACCATCGGGCCGATATCGCCGAAATCCTCGATCCGCTCGCCGTCGATCGCGGTGACCAGGTCGCCTTCGCGCAGGCCTGCGTCGCGAGCCGCCGATACCTCCGCGAAGCGGCCGATCTCGTTGTGCGCCTCGACCCGCCCGTAGGCTAGGTTGAAGGCGGCGAAGATCGCGACCGCCACCAGCAGGTTGGTGGCCGGCCCCGCAAACACGATGAGCGCGCGTTGCCACAGCGGTTTGCTCTGGAAGGTATCCGGTTCGTTCGGCGCATTGGGATCGGGCTGGCTGGCCGGATTCATGTCACCCTTGAACTGGACATAGCCACCAAGCGGGATCGCTGCGATCTTCCAGCGCGTGCCGCGCCGGTCGGTCCAGCCGACCAGCTCCTTGCCAAAGCCGATCGAGAACGCGTCGGATTTGACGCCGAACCAGCGCCCGACCAGGTAATGGCCAAGTTCATGGACCGTCACCAGCGGGCCGAGCACCAGCAGGAAGCCGACGATCCACATCCAGAATGGGGGCGACTCAATCAATTATCCGTGCTCCAGCAATTCGCGCGCAAGCTCCCGTGCCTCCCGATCAACCTGAAGAACATCGTCGAGGGTTTGCGGAGCTGGCGCGCTATAGCGGCTAAGTACTGCTTCCACCACTGCCGCAATACGGGTGAACCTGATCTGACCGGACAGAAAGGCGGCGACTGCCACCTCGTTCGCAGCATTGAGCGCGGCCGGCGCCCCGCCGCCAGCCAGGATCGCTTCGCGCGCCAGCCGGGTAGCCGGAAAACGCACTTCATCCGGCGCGAAGAAACTCAACTGGCCGATTGCCGCCAGGTCCAGCGGTGCCATCGGCGTTTCCATCCGCGCGGGCCAGGCAAGGCAGGACGCGATCGGCACGCGCATGTCCGAAGGGCCGAGCTGCGCCAGCGTCGAACAGTCACGATATTCGACCATCGAATGGATCACGCTCTGCGGATGGATCACGATGGTCAGCCGATCGAGCCCGACAGGGAACAGGTGGTGCGCCTCGATGTATTCAAGGCCCTTGTTCATCATCGTCGCGGAATCGACGCTGATCTTGGCACCCATGTCCCAGTTGGGATGTGCGACCGCTTGGGCGGGTGTTGCGGCATCCAGTTGCTGCTGGCTCCAGGTGCGGAACGGGCCGCCGCTGGCCGTAAGGGTAATGCGCGCCACATCCTCGATCGCATTGCCGGCAAGGCACTGGAAGATCGCGTTGTGCTCGCTATCGACCGGCAGCAGCGTTGCCCCGTGCCGCGCGACCGCCGCGGTCATTACATCGCCCGCGGAAACCAGCGCTTCCTTGTTGGCAAGCGCCAAGGTGCCGCCGCGCTCGATCGTGGCCATCACCGGCGCCAGGCCGGCGCAGCCCACGATCGCGGCAAGGGTGATGTCGACCGGACGCGCTGCCGCCTCGCATAGGGCTGCCTTGCCGCCGGCGGCCTCGATCCCGCTTCCGGCCAGCGCCTCGCGCAGATCGGGCAGGCAGCGCTCGTCGCTGATCACCGCCATTCTCGCTCCGAAGTCGCGCGCCATCTGAGCCAGTTTGGCCACGTTGCCATTGGCGGTGAGCGTGTCCACCTGCCACCGGTCGCGATTGCGCTGCACCAGGTCGAGCGTCTGCTCGCCGACCGAACCGGTTGCGCCGAGGATGGAAATGCTGCGGGTCATTGCGGATGCATTCCCCACAGGACCGTGCCGACGATCGCCACTGGCAGCAGGCCGTCAACCCGGTCGAACACGCCGCCATGGCCGGGAATGAGGTTCGAGCTGTCTTTCACCCCGGCGCGCCGTTTGAGCCAGCTTTCGAAGAAGTCGCCGGCCTGCGCAAGCACTGCCAGCAGGACCCCGATGGCGAAAGCGATGAACAGCATCGGGCGCAGCACCAGTTCCCCGGTGTTCCAGACGAACGATCCCGCCGACACCAGCCCTGCCGCCAGCATTCCGCCGGCTAGCCCTGCCCAGGTTTTCGACGGGCTTATGCTGGGTGCGATCCTGGGGCCACCGATGGCGCGCCCGCTGAAATAAGCGCCCGTATCGGTCGCAACGACCACCGCGACAAGACCGGCCACGACTGCGAGCGGCAGCGCGGCAAGCGATATCACGGCGAGCGCGACATAGGCTGTTCCCAGTCCGACGCCCCCCAGCCGCCAGGCCGGATTGGCGGAAGCGCGCAGGATGAGCCGACAAAGCTCTGCCAGGCAAATCACGCCAACCGCGAGCACGAAAGCACGCCACCACCAGCCACCCAGCCACAGTGCCCCGCCCGCTACGGCCAGCATGACCACCGCCGAAGCCACCCGAACGGAAAGGTCGGACTGGTTTTTCACGGGCGCCTCACCTTCCGCCAAAGCGCCGCTCCCTCTGCGCGAAATCGTCAAGCGCCTGCTGCAGCATTTCCGGGGTGAAATCCGGCCACAGCGTGTCCACGAACAGCATCTCGGCATAGGCCGATTGCCACAGCAGGAAATTCGACAGACGGATCTCGCCGCTGGTGCGGATCAACAGGTCGAGCGGCGGCAGTTCGGCGGTGTCGAGTTGCGCCGCGATTGTGTCAGGCGTGATCTCGCCAGCCACCGCGGCCTTCGCGGCTGCCCGGGCGATTTCTTGTTGCGAACCGTAGTTCAGCGCCACCGCCAGGACCTGCGAGCCATCGGCCGTCTGCGCCAATGCATCTTCGAGCATCTCCACGATATCGGGTGCAAGTGTTTGCCAATCGCCAATTATCTTGAGCTTGACATGATTGGCAACGAATTCCGGCAGGTCCGATTTGATGAACTTGCGCATCAGGTTCATCAGATCATCGACCTCATCTTCCGAACGCTTCCAGTTCTCTGACGAGAAGGCGTAGAGCGTGAGGCATTCAAGTTCCATCGGCGCGAGGCTGCGCACCAGGCGCCGCACCGCTTCAACGCCGCGCTGATGCCCGACCGAACGGGGCAAGCCGCGTTTCTTGGCCCAGCGCCCGTTCCCATCCATGATGATCGCGACGTGGCGCGCGCGCCCGGTCGCATTGGCAGGGCTCACGCCCATCACTCCCCTCCGGCGATCCCACCCCTCACTGGGTCAGGATTTCCTGCACTTTCTTCGCGACCGCCTCGTCTGTTTCCGCGACGTGTCGGTCGGTCAGCTTTTGCACCTCGTCCTCCGACCGCTTGCGCTCGTCCTCGGAAATTTCTTTCTTCTTCTCGTCGGCCTTGAGAGCTTCCATGCCGTCGCGGCGCACGTTGCGGATCGCGATCTTGGCCTTTTCGCCATATTCACCGGCCAGTTTTGCCAGTTCCTTGCGGCGTTCGGCAGTCAGGTCCGGCAGCGGCAAACGCAGCGTTTGCCCGTCGATCATGGGGTTGAGGCCCAGATTGGCCTTGGCAATACCCTTTTCGACCGCGATCATGTTCGACTTGTCCCACACCTGCACGCTCAACATGCGCGGCTCGGGCGCGGAGACGGTCGCCACCTGGCTCAGCGGCATCATCGCGCCATACACTTCGCACACCACCGGGTCGAGCAGGCTGGTGTTGGCGCGCCCGGTCCGAAGGCCGGCGAGATCGCCCTTCAGGCTCTCGATCGCGCCCTTCATGCGACGCTCGATGTCGGCCTTGTCATACTGCGGCATGGTTCAAGCTTCCTCTTGTACGATAGTCTGAACACCCTCGCCCTTGAGCACGCGGGCAAGATTGCCCTTCTCACGAATCGAGAAGACCACGATCGGGATCTGGTTATCTCGGCAAAGGGCCACGGCCGAGGCATCCATCACCTTGAGATTATCTGCCAGGACCTTGTCATATGTCACTGTTTCAAAACGGATGGCATCGGGATTGCGCTTGGGATCGCTGTCATAGACCCCGTCCACGCTGGTGCCCTTAAGCAAGGCATCGCATTTCATCTCGGCAGCACGCAGCGCCGCGCCACTGTCAGTCGTGAAATAGGGGCTGCCCACGCCTGCCGCGAAAATCACCACCCGGCCCTTTTCAAGGTGCCGCTCGGCGCGGCGGCGGATCACCGGCTCGCACACCTGGTCCATCTGGATCGCGGACTGGACCCGCGTATGCACGCCCAGCTGTTCAAGCGCGTTCTGCATTGCCAGCGCATTCATCACCGTGGCCAGCATGCCCATGTAATCGGCCTGCGCCCGGTCCATCCCGGCCGCAGCACCCGCCATTCCGCGGAAGATGTTGCCGCCGCCGATGACGAGGCAGATTTCCAACCCGGTGTCCTTGGCTGCTTTCACTTCCCTGGCCAGTTCGGCCACGAAGGACGGGTCGATCCCGAACTGCTGGTCCCCCATCAGCACCTCGCCCGAAAGCTTGAGGAGGATGCGCTTGTAGCGGGGCGTGGACATTATCGGACAGAATCCCTGCGGGTGTGAAACTGGGCTGAGTCCTTAGCCACCTAGCCAATCCCACGCAAAGGGAAAGGCGCGGACTTGTTCGCCGCTCAGATCAAACGCAACGGGCCGGATGGTCTGTACCACCCGGCCCGTGCCGTTTTTCAGGTAATCCGAGACGCTTAGCCGGCGACCGCGGCAGCCACTTCGGCGGCAAAGTCGGTTACTTCCTTCTCGATCCCTTCGCCGAGCTGGAAGCGGACATAGTCCTTCAGCACGATCGCGGTCCCGGCATCCTTGCCGGTTTTGGCGACGACATCGGCGACGGTCAGCTTGTTGTCCATCACGAACGCCTGGCTCAGCAGTGCGTTTTCCTTGGCGAACTTGGCAACGGCGCCGTCGACCATCTTGGCCTGCACTTCAGCCGGCTTGCCGCTCTCGGCCGCCTTTTCCGCCGCGATCTTGCGTTCGCGCTCGATCACTTCGGGATCAAGGCTGTCGGCATCGAGCGCCTGCGGGAACATCGATGCGATATGCATGGCGAGCTGCTTGCCGAGCGGTTCAAGCACATCGGCGCCAGCCGCGCTCTCGAGCGCCACCAGCACGCCGATCTTGCCGAGGCCATCGGCCGCTGCGTTGTGCATGTAAGGCACAACCACGCCCTGGCTGACCGCGACGGTCTTCATCCGCCGCACCTGCTGGTTCTCGCCGATGGTCGCGATGTTGTTGGTCAGCTTGTCGCCCACGGTCCCGCCGTCGGGATAGGCCGCGCCCTTCAGCGCTTCGACATCGTCCGAGCCGAGGCCCAGCGCCACCGTGGTGGTCTTGCGCACGAAATCCTGGAACTGGTCGTTCTTGGCAACGAAGTCGGTTTCCGAATTGACTTCGACCGCGACGCCCTTGGTGCCGGCAACGGCCAGGCCAACCAGGCCTTCAGCGGCGGTGCGGCTCGACTTCTTCTGCGCGGTGGCAAGGCCCTTTGCGCGCAGCGCGTCGATCGCGGCCTCGATATCGCCATTCGCTTCCTCGAGCGCCTTCTTGGCGTCCATCATGCCCGCGCCGGTCTTCTCGCGCAGGGCCTTCACATCAGCGGCAGTGAATGCAGCCATGGGGGATTCCTTTTCAATATTGCTGGGCACCGGGCCCATGGGGTCGGCCCGGTGCACTAGGTCTGGATTGTGACGCGCCGGTTGCGGCACGCGGTGGTCAGGTCAGGCGTCGACTTCGGCCGGCGGCTGTTCCATCGCGCCGACATCGGCACCGCTGTCAGCCACTGCACCGCCACGGCCGGCCAGTGCTGCGGCAGCGATCGCGTCGCAGTAAAGCCGCACGGCCCGTGCCGCGTCGTCATTGCCCGGGATCGGGAAGGCAATGCCGGTCGGATCGACATTGGTGTCGAGCACCGCGATCACCGGAATACCGAGCACGGCGGCTTCCTTGATCGCCAGGTCTTCCTTGTTGGCGTCGATCACGAACATCACATCGGGGATGCCGCCCATGTCGCGGATACCGCCCAGCGACATTTCCAGCTTCTCGCGTTCGCGGGTAAGCTGCAGGACTTCCTTCTTGGTGAAGCCGCTGGTGTCGCCCGAAAGCTGCTCTTCCAGCGTCTTGAGGCGCTTGATCGAACCCGAGATCGTCTTCCAGTTGGTGAGCATGCCGCCCAGCCAGCGGTGGTTGACGAAGTGCTGGCGCGACTGGCGCGCGGCCTGGGCGATCGGCTCTTGCGCCTGGCGCTTGGTGCCGACGAACAGCACCTTGCCACCGGCACGGACGGTCTGCTCAACGAAATCCAGCGCGCGCGCCATCAACGGGACGGTCTGCGACAGGTCGATGATGTGAACCCCGTTGCGGGCGCCGAAGATGTACGGCTTCATCCGCGGGTTCCAGCGGTGGGTCTGGTGGCCGAAATGCGCTCCGGCCTCGATCAATTGCTGCATGGTGACGGTAGGAGCCGCCATAATTCAATTCCTTTCCGGTTATGCCTCTGGAAAGCTGGAACCTCTTGCGGCTGTCCCGCGCGAGGCACCGGTATGTGCGCCTTCCATGTGGATTTGCCCGTGGTGCCGGGCTGAATTGCCAGAGCACAGCGAACGGGGCGCCCCTAGCTGCGGAATTGGCAGAAATCCAGCCTGAATCTCGAAATTGCGCCCGGCAGCGTGATTTCTCGCTTGACAGGCCGGAACATATAGAGAACTAAAGGATTGGAACAAAGATGGTACATCGATAGTGCAGTCGCCATTCGGCAAAACCTGCACCGTTACAAAACTGGGAGTCGTTTGCGATGCTGAGCTACCTGTTGATCGCCCTGTTTGTAGTTGTTGGCCTTGCCGCCGCGACTTCGCTGGCTGACGGAGTGGTGCGTTTTGCGAATGCCTGGCACCTTCTGCAGCGCGAAGCGGCGCGGTCGTCGGCACTCCCCAGAACGACGAGCACTGCCATGCCGGGCGGTGTGGTGGTGGTGCTGCGCAAGCCCGCAACGGCGCAGGTCAGCTCGCGGGCGATATTTGCCGCTGCCGCTTGATCCTGCCGTATTTCAGCAGCGCCCACGGCATCAACGCCAGGTAGATCCCGCAGATCGCGGCCAAGGTCCACCACGGCTCCTGCAGCAGCGCCCCGAAGGCAAGAGCAACAACCGCGATCAGCTCGAGCCGGATGCTGCGCCGAGGACGGATCGATTTCCAGCTGAAGGTGGCGATGTTCGAAATCATCAGCACGCCGACCAAAGCCAGCCACGCCGCCACGAACACCGGATTGCGAAACTCGTCGATATCGGTCGCCATCCACAGGTAGAATGGCAGGAAGGCCAACCCGGCACCTACCGGTGCGGGCACACCGGTCAGGAACCCTGCCGATTTGTGCGGCTGCTCGTCCGTGTCGATCTGGGCGTTGAAACGGGCCAGCCGCAGCGCGCAGCAGATCGCAAAGGCGAGCGACGCAAACCAGCCGATCCGGGGCAGCTGCTCGATCGACCAGAGATAGAGGATCAACGCTGGCGCAACCCCGAACGAAAGCGAATCAGCGAGGCTGTCGAGCTCCGCACCGAAGCGCGACTGCGCCTTGAGCAGCCGCGCGATGCGGCCATCGATCCCGTCGAGCAGGCCGGCAAGGATGATCGCGTAGACGGCAATGTGCCAGTCACCCGAGATGGCGAAGCGAATACCGGTGAGGCCTGATGCCAACGCCGCTGCGGTGATCGCATTGGGCACCATGGCGCGCAGCGTGAGCCCGCGCACGGCCTTTCCGACCGGCAGCTCGTCTTCGGTCGCCTTGGGGCCGACACGCGGCAGGTGATCGGCCGCGCCATCATCGCGCGGCAACTCGCTCACTGTGCGATACCCTCAAGCAGCTTCTGGCTACCCAGCTCGGCGAGGATCGTTTCCCCGGCGACAACCTTCTGGCCCATCAGCACCTTGGCGTCGGTTCCGGCGGGAAGGTAAACATCGACGCGGCTGCCGAACCGGATCAACCCAACCCGCTGGCCCACCGCAACGATGTCGCCCGGCTTTACGAAGGGAACAATCCGCCGGGCAACGAGCCCTGCAATCTGCGTAAACCCGATCCTGAGGCCATCCTGCCGCTCGATCAGAAAATGCTGGCGCTCGTTCTCCTCGCTCGCCTTGTCGAGATCGGCGTTCATGAACTTGCCCGGGATATAGACCAGGCGCTGCACCGTGCCGCTGACCGGGGCGCGGTTGATGTGAACATCGAACACGCTCATGAAAATCGAAATCCGCGTGACCGGGCCATCGGGCAGGCCCGGCGCGCCGGAGCCGTCATCGATCCGCAATTCGGCAGGCGGATCGACCTGCGCAATCAGCGAGACCAGCCCGTCAGCCGGAGCCACGATCACGTTATCCGCCTGCGGCACGACCCGTTCGGGATCGCGGAAGAAGGCGAACACGCCCAGCGACAGAAACGCCATGGGCCAGGCGATGGTTTCCCACGCCATGAATGCCGTCGCAAGACTGATCGCTACGGCGATCAGCCCGAACTTGCGACCCTCGGGATGGATCGACGGCCAGTTCCAGCTGACTTCGCCGCGACCCTTGTTGTCCAGTAATTGACCTGCCATGCCCCGCCTCTAGGGCTTGCGGCGGACTCCGGCAAGCCGCGAGGGCTATGGATCGAGTTTTGTTAGCAATTTGGCGAAACCTTTACCATAAAGCGCGCAATCAATGGAACGCGATTACACCTATCTGCGCCGTTGGCGTGGCGAGATTCCGATCCTTGTTATCGGGGTCTTGCTATTGGCCATCTGCCTAGCACTCCTGGCCAGTCACGACATCTATCCGCGCTCGCAAAGCTTGATTGGTGGCGTATTGCTTTTCGCGGCCTCTTTAGTGCTGTTCGCCGCTGTCGACGTGCTGAGCGAACTGGTGCGCACTCGCCCTGACTCGCCGCTGCGGCACCTTGCCGCACGTTACAGCAGCCCGTCGTTTCGCCAGAAGGTGCTCTCGGCATTGCCCATGCTTGCCGTGTGCACCGTGCTGCTGCCCATTTTCTCGATGATGAAATCGGCCATTCCCCTGTTTGCCGACTACACCTGGGATGAGACCTTCATAGCTTGGGACCGTGCGATATTTTTGGGCAATGACGCATGGCAAGTGCTGCAGCCGATCCTGGGATATCCGATCATAACCGCCTTGATTGCAGTGCTCTATCAGCTTTGGCTGCTGCTGCTTTATCCAGGGTGCCTCTGGCTCATGCTGACCGCGATGGATGAAACCCTGAGGCGCCAGTTCTTCCTGTCCTACATTTTAAGTTGGACACTGGTTGGCGGCGGCCTCGCTACCCTGTTTGCATCGGTGGGTCCATGCTTTGTCGGGCCGATGCTGGGCAACCCGAGTTTCGACGCGCAGATGGCCTATCTGCGGGCAGCCGATCAGCATTTTCCGATCATGGTATTGCCTGTCCAGCAGATGCTCTTGGACTGGCATCAGAACAATTCATCGGGCCTCGGCAGTGGCATAACCGCGATGCCCAGCATGCACGTCGCGATCGCCTTTCTGTTCTGGCTGACAGTGAGGAAGCACTCATCCAGAGCCGGGCGCTACTTCCTTGCGTTCTTTGTGATTACATGGATCGGATCGGTTCATACCGCCTATCATTACGCAGTGGACGGCTTGGTCAGCGTTGTCGCTGTTGCCGTAATCTGGTGGGGATCCCGTCGGATCATTGCCTTTTGGGACGCGAGGATCCTGAAGAACACTCAACCCGTCTTGCGTACGAACACCGTGCCGGCCGAGTAGCCGGCACCAAAGCTGCAGATCAGCCCTGTGTCGCCCGCCGCTAGGTCTTCGCTGTGCTGGTGGAACGCGATGATCGATCCCGCGCTCGAAGTATTCGCATAGGTATCGAGCACGGTCGGGCTTTCGTCATCGTTCGCTTCGTGGCCAAGCACGCGCTGCGCGATCAGCCGGTTCATCCCGGCATTGGCCTGATGCAGCCACAGGCGCCGCAGCGTGTGCGGATCGATTCCCAGCCGCGCCGCCTCGTCGATGATCATCTGCGCCACCATCGGCACAACTTCCTTGAACACCTTGCGGCCTTCCTGGACAAACAGCTTGTCGGGCGCGTCGGCTGTTTCGGGGTGAGCGCGATTGAGGAAACCGAAATTGTTGCGGATGTTGTTCGAGAACACCGTCTTGAGCTTCGTGCCGAGGATCTCCCAATGCCGGGCCGGCGCGATCGCCGCATCCTCGACCAGCACCGCCGTGGCCACATCGCCGAAGATGAAATGGCTGTCGCGGTCGCGCCAGTTGAGATGACCCGAGGTGATCTCGGGGCTGACCACCAGCACGCTTTTCGCGTCGCCCGCGCGGATATAGTCGGCCGCGGTCTGGATGCCGAAAGTGGCCGAGGAGCAGGCGACATTCATGTCGAAGCCGAAGCCCTCGATGCCGAGCGCGTGCTGGATCTCAATCGCCATGGCCGGATAAGGCCGCTGCATGTTCGAGGCGGCGCACAGCACGGCATCGACATCGGCCGGATCGCGCCCGGCCCGTTCCAGCGCCTGGCGCGCCGCCTTGACCCCGATTTCGGCCATGATCGACAACTCGTCATTGCCGCGTTCGTCCCAGCGCGGTGCCATGATCGCGGGATCGAGCACCGGGGCCTTCGCCATCACGTGCCGCGACTTGATGCCACTCGCCTTCTCGATGAACTCGACCGAGCTGGGCTGGAGCGGCTCAAGCTCGCCCCTCGCGATCGCCGCCGCATGTTCGGCATTGTAGCGCTCGACATAGGCGTTGAAGCTGCCGACCAGCTCTTCGTTGGTGATGGTCTCTGCGGGGGTGAACAGGCCGCTTGAGGAAATGACGGGACGATGGGAGAACTGCATGGCGCGCGTGGTTAATCCCGCGCGACGCACAGGGCAAGGCGCGATTGGGCGCGGTGCAACCTGGAAGAGCCGGTTTTCGCCTGTGCAGGAGTGCCTGAAAAGGCCGGTGGTGGACAGGGCTGGATTGCCGGAATCGACCCGTAAAGCGCAGAAATTCTAAACTTTTTTCTTCAGACTGTGGGCAGTTGTGTAGCAGTCTGGTGGTGGAGCCGCAAGGGCAAAGGTCGGGTCGAGTTCGGCTCCATAGGCCGGATTCGAACTGGTGTAAGGTCTTAGAATTCAGCATCGACCTAAAGGCGAAAGATGACACTCAGCGCCACGCACCGAAGACCGAGGGGCAGAACTATGGTGAGTGGCCTTGGGGATGCACTTAGGGTGGAGGTGGAGCGCATTCCTCGTTACGGCACATGGAAGCCTCCTTTGTAGGGTGAATGAGATGAATGGAAAAGGTGATGTGAAGTTTCGCTACGAGGGTGTCGTAGGGCTGGAGCCGGATCACGGGATGCCCTACCTCCTCGTCTATGTCCTCCACCCGCAGCCCCGCCGCCTCGGCGTTGCGTAACCCGTGGAACAGACAGAGGAGCGGAACCCAGTAGTCCCCTGCTCTGCCCTTGCCTTCCTCGTAAGGGCCTTGCCAGTTGCCAGAGGTGAAGAGCTTTTGCAGCTGGGCGGCGGTGAAGGGATCGCGGCGGTCTGCATCGTCCACGGGATCGTAGACGGTGAGGCCCTCAAACGGGTTGGAGGCAACCCACTGCTCCTTGCGCGCCCAGTTGAACAGGGAAGCGATGTGCAAGAGGTAGCCGTCGTTGATCGTCTTGGGGCCAATCGTAGGGAGACCCAGCTTTGCAGCCTTCTTGATTGCCTCAGGGACGGACAGGCCCTCAAGTTCTTTCTTGCGGCCCATCGCCAAAGGCAAACCCTCCAGCAGCTTTACCGCCCCGCGGGCCTCTTCCCGCGTGATGCTTGCCGCAGCCCTGCCCTTGAACACATCCCGCATGAAACGGAAGACAGGCTTCACCGCCTTCTTCGTGGACTCGCTCCAGCGCGGGGACTTGTCCGCTTCGTAAGCGTCGATCAGATTTTCTACGGTGCGACAATGCGGCGCGCCACCCGCCGCCGTTGGGGTATCCCGTATGGTTGCATCGCTGGGCGTATAGTCGGGGTTGCCCGACAGGTTCGCTAGGGCAGCTTCGTGGAGTTCGACAAAGGCCCGCATCAATGAGCGATGCAGGGATTCCCAAGCGGGGGAGCCTTCGGGCAGAGACAGACCGGCCCGCTGGGCAAGCGTTCGGGCCGCCGCTCGCACGGGTCCAAAGTCATTGCGGCCCAGCATAGTTCGCGCCGCATCTCGGCGTTGCTGAGTGTCTCGGAGCAGCTGCTTGTGCTGCATGGGGTCCAAGGGGCGCTTCACGATGTAGCTGGGCAGCATGTCGCGATAGAAGTTAGCCGCCATGCTGTGCGCCTCAGCCTCGCTCAGGGCTTCCCTTGGGGCCTCAGCGAGCTTGGCCCGCGCCTCCGCCACGGCCTTCTCAAACTCTGCGGCCAAGTAGGGAAGCTGCGCTTGCGCCGCCTTCCGGTCTTCCTCACCTGTGGACCTGTTGAACTCGCCCTTGAGAATCGGAGCTACGTCACTGGGCCAACGCTTGCGGACCTGCCACTTGGCAGAGCCCTTCCGGCGAGACAGCTTGAACATCTCTTCCATGCCTTCCGTGTAGCAACTTTGTGTAGCAGTCGGAAGATAGAAGTGGCTGTTTTCTGGGCTTTTTAATGCCTTAAAGGCCGGTGGTGGACAGGGCTGGATTCGAACCAGCGTACGCTTGCACGGGCAGATTTACAGTCTGCTGCCTTTAACCACTCGGCCACCTGTCCACAC
>CAZCNF010000019.1:0-50333 GCA_964500135.1 uncultured Porphyrobacter sp. | reverse complement strand
CCTTTCGGCTTCAGCGGTGGCTTCTGGTACGTTCGCGCCAACGTCAACTTCTGAACAATCATCAACCCTGGCCGAGCCGACGCCTGCCTCCTGGCAGCGTCGGCTATGGTCAACCATGGAGTAATCAGGTGACGAGCTTGATCGAACAGCGTCTTGCCGAGCAAGGGATCAAGATGCCGAGCGTGGCTCCAGCTGTTGCCAATTACGTTCCCTTTACACGGAGGGGAACGCTAATCACCATCTCTGGGCAGCTGCCGCGAACGGATGACGGTCTGATCACCGGAACGCTCGGGAATGGCACATCGATTGATCGCGGTGTCGCAGCTGCAAAGCAATGCGCGGTTGCTATCCTCGCTATCCTCAACGAGGCGATCGAAGGCGACCTGGATCGTCTGGAGGGGTGTGTGCAATTGTCGGGCTTTGTCCAGTCAGCCCCTGGCTTTACCGAGCACTCGACCGTCATCAATGGAGCGTCAGATCTGATTGCAACGGTGCTTGGGGAAAGCGGACGTCACGCACGCGCCGCAGTTGGAGTATCCAGCCTGCCATTTGGTGTCGCCGTGGAAGTCAGCGCTCAATTCATATTGCGTTCCTAGGTCAAGGCCGGAACAGCTCCGAAACGGGTTTCACACGCGAGCTGAAGTTTGTCACGTTCGCTTGTCAACGTGCCTAGCAGGTCTTCGAGCAATCGCGATCGGCCACGGTGAGGCGGCAAAATCAGCAGTGCGCGAAAAGCAATCGCAGGCTCGAAAGGCCGGGCGATCAGACCTTGAGCCTCAAACTGGCTCGCCACGAACGAGACGGCATTGCTGAGACCAACGCCAGCACCTTCCGCAACCAGCTGGCAGACTGTCGCACCGAACTGCGTTTCGACCACTATTTTAGGTTGAGCCCCTACCTGCTTCAATGCTGAGTCAAGTTGCTTTCGCGCGGTATCATCCGGCGACAGAGAAACCAGTGGCACACCATCCAGATCGATTGGCGTAATCATTTCGAGCTTCGCCAGAGGATGCTCGCTCGGCATGACACAGATACCGCGGGTCGTGAGAAACGGTTCCGTGATGACGTTGGTCCTATCGATCTCATCAGCACATAATCCTATGTCATAGGTGCCGCTTGCGACCAGATTTCGCACCATGCTTGAATTGGCGATCTCGAAGGTCACAGTGACGCCGGGGTGCCGTTCGATAAACAGCTTGATCACCTTCGGTATCAGCGATTGTCCAAGCGCTGCGGAGGTTGCAATCCGAAGCGAGCCGGTGCCGACTGAACGGATCCGCGCCACGGCCTGCTTCAGGCGATCAAGCCCAACGTAGGTATCTACGATTTCCTGGTAGAATATTTCTGCTTCCGCTGTTGGGATCAGGCGTGGTCCTTGACGTTCGAATAGCTTGAGTCTTGTGACATCCTCCAAGCGCTTGAGCGACCGACTGATGGCAGGCTGCGAAACCCCGAGCAACTCGGCCCCGCGAGTCGTGGATCCGGTACGCATCACCGCATTGAAGGCTTCGATCAGGCTCAGATTCAGATTCACTTCTGTCATTATAACCAAAATGCATAATGGTGCGCAATACTGGGATTTGAAATGGGCAAAGCAAGCGCATAGCGTCGCTAGTGAGGAGAAGGGCATGAACGATGAGACAAAATGCCTTAAAGTGGTCGTTCCTGAAGGCAAATTCTCTAGCCTTACGGTGCCTGTTCACCGCGCATCGACAATAGTGTTTGATAACGTCGCGGCCTATCAAGCACGCAGAACGCAAATGTATGACGGGTATTCCTATGGACTTTACGGAACGCCCACTAGTCGCGCACTTGAAATGGCAATCGCGAATATCGAAGGCGCTGCTCGCGCAATGGTTGTATCATCGGGCTTTGCGGCCATCACGCTTGTGACGCTTGCGCTGTCGCAATCGGGAAATCGCGTCCTCTTTCCTGACAATGTCTATGATACGGTCCGTCCTTTTGCCGACAACCTACTGTCACGCTATGGTGTGACGCCCGTCTATTATGATCCCTTAATGGGCGCGCAAATTTCGGAGTTGCTTGGCGAAGATGTTTCACTCGTCTGGCTGGAATCGCCGGGCTCGATGACACTGGAAGTCCAGGACATCCCGGCAATCACCAAGGTCTGCGGTGAGCGGGGGATCCTCACGGCAGCCGATAACACCTATGCTACGCCGCTTCGTTGCAAGCCGCTTAATCTGGGGGTCGACATTTCGGTCTGTGCGGTCTCGAAGTACATTTCGGGACATTCCGATCTGGTGATGGGATCGATCGCTCTGAAAGACGAAGTTCTCTTCCGTATGCTCAAGGATCACGCCCGCATGTTGGGTCAGGGTGTTTCTGCCGACGAGGCAAGCCTTGCTCTGCGCGGGCTTGAAACGATGGCCGTACGACTGGAGCGAATCGAGCGCACTACTCTCTCTTTGCTCGATTTCCTGGTCGAACAGCCCTGTGTTCGTGAGCTGCGTCATCCGGCGTTGGCACACAACCCAGGACATGCAGAATGGCTCCGGGATTTCTCCGGCTCGACCGGGCTGCTGACATTGTTCCTGGAACCATGGACCCGCCCGGTGCTGGCAGAGGCAATCGAAGCCATGGATCAGTTCGCAATCGGCGCTAGCTGGGGTGGGACGAAGAGTGTGGTCGCTGTACTTGATTCACTGCCTGTCAGGACAGTCACGCAGACCCCACACGATGGTCCACTCGTGCGGTTCAGCATCGGCCTTGAGCACCCCGATGATCTGATCGCGAGCCTGACTAGAGGCTTCGAAATTCTTGCTTCGGCGCAGCCAGCTCTTGCCGCTGCCAATTGATCGGGAGTGAATAATGATCGTCAGAACTGTTAAATCGGTTGCTATTGCGCTTGCGTTAGCAACCAGCCTTGCAGGCTGTTCGGATGGTGCGGGCAAGCGGGCGAGCCTGGTCGACAAGATCAAGGAGCGCGGCACGCTCAATTGCTCGGGAAGCCAAGGGGTGCCCGGTCTGTCCCGGCCCGATGAAAAGGGCGTCTGGCGAGGCTTTGACAGCGATGTCTGCCGGGCCATCGCTGCGGCGATTTTGGGTGATGCGGAAAAGGTGAAATTCGTTCCGCTCAACGCGGCACAGCGCCTGCCGGCGGTGCAAACGGGCGAGATTGACGTGCTTTCCCGAACTTCCACCCTGACCTTCTCACGCGACATGGCGATCCGCTTCGTCGCCAATACGCTCTACGATGGCGACGTCATCATCACCCGCAAGGCCGACGGCATCGACGCGCCGGCGAAGCTGAACGGCCGCACTATCTGCATGCAGGGCGGCGGAAGCCTTGTCGAGGGCGCGCTCGACGAGATCGAGGAAGCCAACAACATCAAGATGAAGCGGGTCTATTTCGATTCGACCATAACTGCACGCGACACCTATTTTGCAGGTCGCTGCGATGCCTATGTAACGGACGGCCTTGCCGCCCAGGGCCAAATCACAACTGTTGCGCCAAATCCGGCCGATCACACGATGATGCGGGCAGGCACTACGGTTGAACCAAATGGCGTTGCAATCCAACGCGGCGATGATCGCATGTTCGATGTGGCGCGATGGACTGTCAATGTGCTCATCTGGGCCGAACATAACGGCATTACGAAAGCCAATGTCGACGAGATCGCAAAGTCTGGTGACAGTGCAATTCGCCGAGTGCTGGGTGACGACCCCAGCTTCGGGCGCTCGATGGGGCTGGAGCCGGATTGGGCTTACCAGGTTATCAAGCAAGTCGGCAATTACGGCGAGATCTGGGACCGGAACCTCGGCGATGCGACGCCGATCAAAGCCGACCGCGGATACAACAAGCTGTATACCGATGGCGGCCTGATGTTCCCGCTGCCTTGGGAATGATCTGGTCACTCGGCCCCACAGGAGCCCTGGTATGAACCGCGCAACGCGCAACTTGGTCTACCAAGCCATAGCTCTTGGTCTCGTTCTGGGTGTGTTGGCGGCGGTCACCATGACCACCGTCGCTAATCTGGAGAGCCGAGGCATCACGCTTGGCCTGACTTTCCTGACGGATCGGGCGGGATTTACCTTGTCCGAAACGTGGCTTCCTTACAGCCCTGACGACACCAATATCTATGCCCTTGCCGTAGGCATCGGCAATACGTTGGTGGTGACCGCGCTCGTGGCTATGCTCTCCACCGTGCTGGGTGGAGTGCTGGGTGTTCTGCGGATCAGTGACAACCCCTTATCCGCCGGTTTTGCACGCAGCTGGGTGGAATTTTCCCGTAATACGCCCCCAATTCTGCTGCTGTTGTTCCTGTACAGCCTGCTTGGACAGGTCCTCCCTGTCGATTCCGCAGCTAGTCTCGGGGGCGGCGCATATCTCTCGCTTCGCGGCCTCGCCATTCCGGTGCTCGATCTGGGCGGGAGAGGTATATGGCTTTTTTTCGCTTTGCTCGGCGGCGTTTGTGGCTTTGCTCTCGCTGGTCACCTCGCGAGCGAGCGCCAGAAGAGGACTGGGACAAGACCGCCGTGGCAAGCGATCACCGCAGCGTCAGTTGCAGCACTGATGGCCACTCTTGTAGCGGTGCTCAGCCCCGGCCTTGAGTTGGATTGGCCGGTAGCCGATGGCCCCGATATCGTCGGCGGTTTCGTGGTTAGCCCGGAATTCTTCACATTGATTGTCGGCCTGTCAATTTACACTTCAGGCTTCATCGCGGAAATTGTGCGTACGGGCTTACAGTCGATCACGCGTGGCCAATGGGAGGCAGCCTTTGCGCTCGGACTGACGCGCAGCCAGGCCCTGCGTCTTGTGATCATCCCACAGATGTTTCGCGTCATTATTCCGCCAATGAATAGTCAATATGTAAATATTGTTAAAAATTCGACGCTTGTTATCGCTATCGGTTACGCAGATTTCATGGTCACAGCCGGAACGATGATAAACAGAACAAGTAAGGCGGTTGAGGGAACCATCATAATCATTCTCGTATATCTTTCCATCAACCTTACGATTTCGTGGGTTATGAACAAGATCAACCGTTCTTTCGAGAAGGCTTAGGGATGTCGGCATCACTAACGCACAGGTCGGCGCGACACGCCGGACTTTGGCGCGGTCTGTTCGGCAGCCCGCTCAATCTTGGCCTGACGATTGCCTTCGCTTTTCTGCTCGCATCGACACTTCCTTTAATTGCGCAATGGGCCATTATCGATGCGGCCTTCTACCCGGCGATACCGGAAAACTGCGAGGCGGCTGCTGGTGCCTGCTGGAGCTTCATTATCGCCAAGAACAGCCAGATCCTGTTCGGCATCTATCCCTATGACGAACGTTGGCGGCCGCTGGTCGTTTGCCTGTTGCTGGTCGGGCTCCTCATTCATTCAGTTAGGCCATCGGCTTGGCGGCCTTCGCTCGCCGTTTTGTGGCTTTTCGCGCTGACGTTGTGCTGGATTCTCCTCGGCGGTGGCATGCTCGGCCTCGCTGAAGTGACCTCTGACAAGTGGGGCGGACTACCGGTCACCTTAATCTTGACGGTCGTCGCGATTGGGCTTGGTTTTCCCATCGGGATCTCGTTGGCGTTGGCGCGGCGATCGGAACTCCCCGTAATAAGATTGCTGGCGACGATGTTCATCGAAATGACGCGTGCGTTGCCGCTCCTCAGCATCCTTTTTATCGCTTCGATCATGCTGCCATTGCTCGTGCCTGAGGCATTTCTGCCGGACAAATTCTGGCGTGCCCTTATCGCCCTGGTTTTGTTTGCCTCGGCTTACATGGCCGAGGTCGTGCGAGGCGGGCTTCAGGCGCTTCCGAGAGGACAATATGAGGCGGCGGATGCGCTTGGGCTCAGCTATTGGCAAAGCCGGCGTATGGTCATCCTGCCGCAAGCCGTATCGCTAGTTATCCCGGCGCTTACCAACACCGTGATCGTCATGATCAAGAATACCAGCCTCGTTCTGGTTGTAGGCTTGTTCGACCTGATCAGCTCAGGGAAGGCCGCACTCGCCGACCCCGCGTGGCGGTCACCATCCGTCGAAGTCTATCTCTTCATTACCGCCATCTATTTCGTTCTCTGTTTCGGTTTCAGTCGCTTTGCTGACAGTCTGGAACGCCGATCCAAAGGGTCTGCCTGATGACAAACAACACTATTCAAGATTCTCCGCACCTGCCCCCCACCAACGCCTCACCGGCGATAGTGATGAGGGGCGTCTGCAAGAGTTATGGCGATTTTCAGGCGCTTCGCGGCGTGGATCTAAAGGTAGCTCGTGGCGAACGCATTGTAATTTGTGGTCCGTCGGGCTCGGGCAAGTCAACCCTGATCCGTTGCATCAATCAACTGGAACAGCATGATGCAGGGCAGATCATCGTAAATGATGTGGATGTCGGCCCGGAACTTAGACAGCTCCAGGCGATCCGTGCGCAGGTCGGGATGGTTTTTCAAAGCTTCAATCTCTTTCCTCATCTCTCGATTCTGGAGAACTGCATCCTTGGGCCGACATGGGTACGGAAACTGCCGCGTGCGGAAGCGGAAGCGAAAGCGATGGCGCTGCTTGAGCGAGTAAAAATCCCCGACCAGGCTAAGAAACGCCCTGGTCAGTTGTCTGGGGGCCAGCAGCAGCGCGTGGCGATCGCGCGGGCGCTTTGCATGGAGCCCAGCATCATGTTGTTCGATGAGCCAACCTCGGCTCTTGACCCGGAGATGGTCAAGGAGGTTCTCGATGTAATGCTGGAACTCGCCAGTGACGGAATGACTATGCTGGTTGTAACCCACGAGATGGGTTTCGCGCGTCAGGCAGCTAACCGCGTGATCTTCATGGATCAAGGAGAAATACTGGAATCGGCACCGCCTGAGCAGTTCTTCGCCCAACCGAAGCATGAACGCACACGCACTTTCCTGAGCCAGATACTACATTGATTGATACCGCATATCGCGCCGGAACGGTCCGGATCGAAGTCGATCCGCTGGGTTGCGTCGAAGTACCAGCTGATAGGCTGTATGGTGCACAGACCCAGCGGGCCATCGAGAATTTTCCTATTTCGGGCAAATCCGTGGGTACGCTCGACGCACTCCTGGTCGCACTGGCCGAGGTGAAGAAGGCCTGTGCTACCACAAACATCAGCGCTGCCGAAATCGACCCAGTGACTGGTCGTGCGATAATAGCAGCATGTGATGAGATAATCGCTGGCCAGTGGCGATCCGAGTTCCCCATTGACGTCCTGCAAGGCGGGGCCGGCACGTCGACCAACATGAATATGAACGAGGTTCTAGCGAACCGCGCACTGCAGATCCTTGGGCTGGGGCCGGGAGGTTGTGAGTCCGTTCATCCGAACGATCATGTCAACCGCAACCAATCGACTAACGATGCCTATGCCACAGCGGTCCGCATATCCTGCATACGCCTCAATCAAACTTTGATCGACGCAGTCAAGGAACTGGCGTCGGCCTTTTCGGCGAAGGCGGAGAGCTTTGCGGACATCCCCAAGCTCGGTCGCACCCAGTTGCAGGATGCAGTGACGATCAGATTGGGTGATGAATTCCGGGCGTTCGCGGATACTCTGTCCGAAGATGTCGATCGTGGCCGAGAAATCGCTTCGCTATTTCTAGAAATCAACCTCGGAGGCACGGCAGTGGGTTCCGGCCTCGGCGCAACACCGGCCTATCGGGATGCGGTTGTCAGCGAGCTTTCTGCCGTAACTGGTCTTCAATTGGTCCGTGCACGCAATCTTTACGAAGCAAGCTGGGACATGGGTGCTTTTGTGCTTTACAGCGGCTTTCTCAAGCGATTGGCCTCCAAACTATCGAAAATTTGTAACGACCTGCGGCTTCTGGCTTCAGGACCGACGGGTGGAATGGGCGAAATCCGGTTGCCCGGTAGACAAGCGGGCTCCTCGCTGATGCCCGGAAAGGTCAACCCTGTCATCCCGGAAGCCGTCAATCAGGTAGCATATCGCGTCTTTGGTCTCGATACGACCGTTACATTTGCGGCAGAAGCCGGTCAGCTTCAGCTGAATGCTTTCGAGCCTTTGATTGTCTCATCGATCCACGAAGCAGTTACGCTGCTTGCGTCCGCCACGAAGGTGCTCAGAGAAAACTGTGTTGAAGGCATCGAAGCAGATTCCGTTCGATGCCGGAATACCCTATCCAAGAGCTTGGCTGAGGCGACCGGATTGGTCAAGGAACTTGGCTATGCGGCGGCAACTGATATCGTGAAATTGGCCCACCGCGATGGCCTTACACTACGGCAAGCAAGGCGCGTATGGTCACAGCAAAAGAATCTTTAGAGAGTCGATTGGACCAGGCCCGAAATTGGCTTGTGGATGCTCGCTGCACCGATTGTACGAGTGGCTGAACGGCGCGGCAGACGGAGTGGCCGGGACATAGAAGGGGCGCGCTCGCCGCATGATTGGCCACGATCCAAACAAGGATCACGGCTCATATTCACATTTGGCTTAAGATTTCGATCTGCCCTGCCACCCGCGAGGCCCGCACGGGGAAAGACATCTTGCGTCGAGCATCATCTGATAGCCTAAGAGGCTGACTGATGACCCCGTCGACCTCCAGGTGATCGAACGACCAGCCGCATTGACAGAAATTGATTCCGTGGACGGCTCTCCACTGGTCTGAGTCACCTAGATTTCCTCTAAAGATAAGTAGAGTCCGGCCCTCACTGAAGCACGGACGAGATGAAGAGAACGAGGTTTTCAGGAGAGTAGATCATAGGGGACTGAAGGAGGCTGAGGCGGGGCGCGAAGACCGCTGGCTTGACCCGGCTACACGGAGTGTCGGAAGCGACGATCTACAACCGGACGTCTAAGTATGGTCGGTTGGAGGTGTCCGATGCCCGGCGGTTCAAGGATCTGGACTGCGAGAACGCGAAGCTCAAGCGGTTGCTGGCCAATGCGATGCTGGAAAAGGCTGCGCTGAAAGATTTCTGGCAAAAAAGTTCTGACGCCGGCTGCGCCGCGAGAAGCTGTTGCTCTTCTCCAAGCGTGTCACGGGATGAGCGAACGACGGGCGCGCCGTGTCATCGAGGCTGATCGCCAGAGTGTGCGATACCGTTATTCATCGGAGTAACGCGAAGGGACCCGATCTCACGCAAATCTTCTGGCAGCCTTCAGGCAGCGCGGTGGATGCTCGTTACGACCGATATTGGGGCGCGAGGCTGACAGAATGCAACACTTGTTATAGCCTAGGCCAAGCGCTTTGCATTGTGGTCGTTCCTGCACATGTTCGGGACCGCCCCCGATCTCGATGTGGCGTTCGAGAACGAGGAAGACCGGGAAGCAGCCAGCAACTTCATGGATCTCCTGGCGGCATCGGAGGGCGATGGGGTAGGCTGATTGCGTCACAAGGATTCGGCACCTTCAGCCCCGCACCCGATACCCATCCGGCTTTCTTCGCGAACAGTCCTGAATCAGGTCAGCTGAGGAGCCGCAACCCGTTCCTTTCCGGCCGTGTTGTCGCGCTTCGCGCGCCTTCCCGCACCACCCGTCATGAACAGGTTCCCCTTGGAGCTTCGCTCCTGCGGTGCAGTCCTCCCATGCCCTGCTTCTTCTGGATGTTCGCAAGCCGGAGATGGTCTCCGGTTTGAGGAACTGAAGGACTTACACCATGACCAATATCGCAATCCTCACCGGCCGCATCGCCCGCGATCCCGACACCCGCGAGACCAAGGGCGGCACCAACGTTACCGGGATCACTGTCGTCACCGATCGCCCCGCGCGGGACAAGGACGGCAAGACCTACAAGGACGAGAACGGCTACACCGCCAAGGAAAGCGAGTTCCACCGGGTGACCTGCTTCAACGGCCTCGCCAAGACCGTCGGTCAGTACTGCTCCAAGGGCCAGTTGGTCAGCGTGCAGGGCCGCATCCACTACACCCAGTGGGAAGACAAGGACGGGGTCACGCGCTACGGCACCGAGATCCTCGCCGACAAGGTCGACTTCCTCTCGCGCGGCAACGGTTCGAGCGACGACAACGACAACACCGACGCTCCCGAGATCGACTGACATCGATCATCGTCGATCCCGCTCAGAGGGGCGCTGTCTATACCGGACAGCGCCCCTTCTTGCTATCAAACAAGGGGGTATAATGGAGCGGGGCTAGGGACGCACTCTGTCCCGCGCGACCTGCGGTTGCGCTCCTGAGGGTGCGACGTTTTAGTTCAGGGCCCCGCATGCACTCCAGACCGGCAGCGGGGCGGAGCGGCGCGAAGCTGCAGAACCGACAAGAGCCGGTTCCTTCCTTCAAACGCGCTCCTTGGCCACTGCCTTATCGGGGGTGCAGTTCTTGTCTGGTTGAGTGATTTTCAACTGCTTGGCGGGTGCACCTGCGCAGCAGAACTGGTTGCTCACGCTCCAACCTTGAGAATTTACAATAGCTCCGAGTCACAAGCGCTCTAAGTCACTGGATCGTGCTTTGGCATCTTGGAAAACTTGGCACACCGTACCCGGAACTCCGGTGTTTGGGATGCGAGGACTTCTGCGGGTTTTGCTGGCATTTCGGCACATGTCTCCAAGTAATGTCATCTGATGTCAGCTTGGGAGTCGCAACTCACTTGTGAGTTGCCTGATGCTAAGTGCCTAATTTTATACTAAAAAATAGTGTTTTCCTACAGGGTGGCCGCTGCCGTAGACTGATGTCATTCCAGAGGGGTCATCGAGCCGAAGGGGGGCGGCCAAACGTCAGGTGACGCCGTGCGGTTTGCCCTCCAATGCTATGTCGACGAAGACCTCCATGCCCTTGTGAAAGCCGCTGCCGATGCAGCGCATATGAGCGTCAGCCAGTGGCTGAAACTCACCGTGATTGAGGCGCTGGACGAACCTCAGGACGAGGCGTTCCGCGATCAGGTGCTGGCCGACTTGCTGTTCACCAAGATCGCGCTCGATGGCTGGCTTCGCACCCACAAGGACAAGGAACTGCGGGACCGCGTTGTGGTCGCTTACCAACGACACATCCGGGAGTATCGCGAACGCAAAGCCTCCAAGCGCGAGGGGCGTTGAGCGATGTTGTCGGTTGCCAATGTGCGCTCGGCAGGCGGGGCTGCCAACTACTTTGCCAAGGACAATTACTACACCAAGGCAGACGCCGATCGATCGGGTGTCTGGGTCGGGAAAGGAGCCGAACGGCTGGGTCTTTCCGGTACGGTCGACGCCAAGGCGTTCGAGACCATCCTGCGCGGCGAGTTACCCACTGGCGAGCGTATCGGGCACGAAGGTCAGTCTCACCGGGCAGGCACGGACCTGACCTTTTCTCTGCCCAAGAGCTGGTCGCTTCTGGCACTCGTCGGTAAGGATCAGCGGATCATCGACGCCTACCGGTCAGCGGTCGTCGAAACGCTACAGTGGACGGAGAACAACGCCGCGCAGTACCGTATCGAGAAGGGCGGGAAGGAGCGGCTGCATGCCAGCGATAACCTGACCGTTGCGCTGTTCCAGCACGACACCAACCGCAACCAGGAGCCGAACCTGCACTTCCACGCGGTCGTCGCCAACATGACGCAGGACAAGGACGGGAAGTGGAGGGCGCTGCGCAATGACAAGCTGTGGCAGCACAACACGTTGCTCAATGCAATGACCATGGCGCGCTTCCGGATCGAGGTCGAGAAACTTGGCTATCGGATCGGTGATTTCGGGAAGCACGGAAATTTCGAGGCCAAGGGCATAGACCGAGATACAGTGATGGCCTTTTCCACGCGGCGGCAGGAGGTGCTCGAGGCCCGGCGAGGCGGTGGCCTCGAGGCGGGTCTGGTGGCGACGCTGGCGACCCGCCAGGCCAAGCAAAGCGATGTCGATCGCGGTGCCTTGATGGCCCAATGGGAAGGACAGGCCTGGGAGCAGGGGCTCGACCTCGATGGCATGGTGCGCGATGCCAGGCTGCGCTCGCATGAGCTCACTGTGGCGGCTGCGAAGCGGGCAACTGATCGCCCCGGCTTGCTCGAAAGGGGCAAGGCCATGATCGCCAGCCTGGCCGAGCGAATGGGTATCAAGGAAGGCGATCCGCTTATCCCCAAGCGGCTGCATCTGAAAGGCCGCGAAGAGATCGCAACGGCCCATGCGGTCGCATCGGCGGTGCGGCATCTTTCCGAGCGAGAGGCGGCCTTTACTGCTACCGATTTAGCCAAGGCAGCGCTCGATTTCGGGCTGCCAACGACGATGAAATCTGTCGAACGGCGCATCGGCCAACTCACCCAGCAGGGCGCACTTCTGCGCGGGCGAGGCGCGCAAAAAGGATGGCTGACCACTTCCGATGCACTGGCCGTGGAGGCCCGCATGCTGGCGGAAATCGAGAAGGGAAACGGCGCTGTTCATCCGATCCTCGACGCCAAGACCGCTGGGCCGTTTCTGCAAGCTTCGGCGGCCATTAACTACGGGATGAAACTCAACGCCGGTCAGGAAGCAGCGGGCCGGTTGATCCTGTCCTCGAACAATCGCGTTGTAGCCGTTCAGGGTGTTGCAGGGGCGGGCAAATCAAGCGTGCTGCAGCCACTCAACCAGCTTCTGGAAGAACAGGGCAAGAGGGTCGCAGGCTTGGGTGTCCAGAACACTTTGATCCGTATGCTGGAGAAGGACACCGGCATTCCTTCGATGACATTGCATCGCTTTCTCGGTGGACATCGAAAGTTGCTGGATGGCTCCGCTGGCAAGGCCGAGATTGCCGCTGCGCGCGAAGAATATCGCGACACTGTCCTTGTTGTCGATGAAGCTTCGATGGTCTCCACGCGTGACCAGGATCGCCTTATTCGCGTCGCCAATCTGCTACAGGTCGATCGCCTCGTGCTGATGGGTGATGAGAAGCAACTGGGTACTGTCGAAGCCGGCAAACCTTTTGCATTGGCACAGCGTGCCGGGACAGACACGGCGCGCATGGACCACAATCTTCGTGCCCGCGCTGAAACCCTGAAGAAAGCGCAGCAGGCAGCGCAGTCGGGCAAGACCAATGATGCTCTCGAGCATCTCAAGGATCACATTGTCGAGGTGCAGGAGAACAGCGCGATAGTTGCGGCCGAACGGTGGCTGTCGCTGCCGCCAGCAGAGCGCGAGCGCACATCGATCTTTGCGGCTGGCCGTCGTTTGCGCTCTGAGATCAACGAGGCCGTACAAACTGGGCTCGCCGCTAATGGCGAGATCGGACCAGCAAGAACGAGGCTGTCCGTTCTCTCGCGCGTGAATGCAACCCGCGAGGAGTTACGCTACGCACGCAATTATCAAACCGGCATGGTACTCGAAGCGGCGAGCCGACAATCGCGCCACGGACTCCGGCGCGGGAGCCATCAGGTTGTAGCTGTCGAGACAGAGAAGGGCGTGGTCACGCTTCGCGACGAGCGAGGCCGCTTGCGTCGATTCGTTCCGTCAAAGCTGTCTGCCAAGGGCAGCGACAAGGCGTTGCAGCTGTTCGAGACGAAAGGCTTGGATATCTACACCGGCGACGTGATCCGGTTGACGGCAAGCGACCATCAGCGCGGCCTGATAAACGCGGATAGGGCAACCGTGACCGCAATCGATAAAGGCGGTGTGACGGTCACTACCTCCAGCGGCATGGAGCATAAGCTGAAACCAACCGACCCGATGTTGAAGCGGATCGACCTTGCCTATGCGCTCAACGCCCATATGGCGCAGGGACTAACGGCGGATAAGGGCATCGCCGTGCTCGACAGTCGCGAGCGGCGACTGCTCTCGCAGCGCAACTTCCTAGTCACGATCACGCGGTTACGAGACGAACTCACACTGATCGTCGACAACCGGGACAAGGTCGGGCGAGGGATTGCAACCAATCTGGGCGAGAAGACATCGGCAGCGGAAGTAACCGAGCGGCTTGGCGGGGCGGCGGCCAAGGGCGTCCGTGCGGCTCAGATACAACAGACCAATCAAGAGCCTAAGGTTGAGCGGGAGAATGCACCTGAGTTGGCGAAAGAACGAGCGAGGCCATTCGACTTCGGGATTTGATAAAGTGACTCATTGCTTAGTCGAAGCCTAGTCGCTAAACGCCCATATAATGTTCGCCCGTTTCGCCCTCCTCCTCTTGGTCTGCGCGCTTGTCGTGCCGAAGGCGGCATGGGGTGCGCATCTTGCAGGCCACGAGCAACTCTCTGCATCCTCTTCTGTGCATATGCATCACGCTGATCATGCACATGAACAGGTGACCGACGAAATTCAGGATGCAGGCACAGGTTCAGATGGCACGTCGCCTGACCAGAGTATGGTCCATGACCATGGACCTTCGTTGTCGCTCAATGCTGCCTTGGTGCAAACTGGCGATATCGGGATCGGAGCGTGGGTATCGGCAACCAATCTCACCTTTGACCGCGACTACGCGGCAAACGCACATTCGCACCCGGAATCCCTCCTGAGACCTCCCCGTAACGCCTGATGCCCCGCCGGGCTTATGTCCGGCGGCACATTGTTTGCGTTTCAGTCTGAAGTCTTTCGGAGTTTTCAAATGAGCACGATCACGCGTGCCGCCCTGTTGGCGGTCACGCTCCTGTCGGCGGGGGTGGCGCAGGCCGAACCCCTGACATTGGAGGAAGCGATCCGCCAGTCGGTGGCGAATTCGCCGCAGGGCGAGGCTTCGGCAGCCCGTGTCGAAGTATTGGAGGCGGCACGCGCAGCTGCCGACACCAAACCCGCGCCGACCATAGATGGCACAGTCGAGAACATCGGGACCGGTGGATTCAACCAGTTCCAGGTCGATGCCACCTACAACCAGCGGATCGAGCGCGGCGGCAAGCGTGAGGCCCGCATCGAGCTGGCCGAGGGCGACATTGGCGTTGCGCAGGCCGAAGCGCTGATCCGAAGGCTCGATCTCGCCAAACAGGTGCAGGAACTCTACGTCGAAGTGCAGGCGGCCGCGCTCGACCTCGAACTGGCCAGAAGCCGGGTCGAAATTGCGGCGACGCTCCAAAAGGAGGTGCAGCGGCGCGTGGACGACGCCCGCGACCCGCTGTTTGCCGGGACCCGTGCGCGAACCGAGCTTGCCGAAGCCCAGGTCGATCTGGAGCTTGCAGAACATGCACTTGAAGCGGCGAAGATCAGACTGGCACTGCTGACCGGTGGCGATGCGGAAGAATTTACCGTGGTCACGAGTGGATTTCTGGAGCCAGAGCAAGCATCGGCTGCTCTGGATGATCTCTCTTCGATCGATCTTGCCCTATACGAGGCGCGCAATCGCAGGGCGGACGCCAATATCCAGCTGCAGGAAGCCAATTCGCGAACCGATCCGACCGTCTTCGGCGGGCCTCGCATCTTCGGCTCAGGTGACATCGCCCTAATTGGAGGCGTTTCGCTTCCGTTGCCGAACCGAGCCCTCAATCAGGCCAATCGCGCTCGGGCAGAGGCCGAAAAGCGCCAGATCGAGGCTGATCTGGCGGTCGAGCGTTTCCAGCGTCGGCGTGAGATCGGCTTCGCCATCGAGCGGGTCGAAGAGGCAAGGCGGGAGGCGGAGGCCATCCGGACACGCGTTGTTCCCGGAGCCGAACAGACCCTTCGTGAGGTGCGCGCGGGCTATGCTCGCGGCGGCTTCACCTTTCTCGACGTTTCAACCGCCCAGACTGCGTTGCACGATGCGCGCGTCAGGATGGTCGAAGCACTAACCGAATATCACCGCGCCAAGGTCGATCTCGATCGCCTGAGTGGCCGGTTTGCCGAACTCGTTGGGGGTAACTGACAATGCGCCGTTCCTATCTCATTATCGCCGCACTTTTCGCGGCACCGCTTGCCGCCTGCGGACAGTCTGGCGAGACAGAAGTTGCCACCGAGGGAGAAGAAGCCGCAGCTGGCGAATACGAACGCGGACCGCACAACGGGCGCATGCTGCGCGACGGCGATTTCGCGATCGAAGTGACCGTCTTTGAGGACGGCGTACCGCCCGAATACCGGCTCTACGCCTATCAAGACAACAAGCCGCTCGACCCGAAAGAGGTCAAGGCACGCGTCATGATCAGCCGCCTCGACGGCGAAAAGACGACCTTTGAGTTTGCACCGCAGGATGATTTCCTGCGCGGCAATTCGGTACTGGTCGAGCCGCACAGTTTCGACGTGGTTGTCGAAGCGACGGCAAACGGCAAATCGCACAAATGGAGCTTCGAATCCTACGAAGGCCGGGTGACGATCACGGACGAAGCCGCACGCGCCGCCGGAATCACGACAGAGACCGTAGGGCCGCAGCAAATCGGCGAGGCGGTCGAGATTATCGGTCGGGTCGAACTCGATCCCGCAGGCAGCGCCGAGGTCGGGGCCAAATATCCCGGCCCGGTGATGGCTGTCTACAAGAACGTGGGCGACCGGGTTTCGAGAGGGACGCTCCTCGCCAGAGTGGAAAGCAGCTATTCGCTTCAGACCTACTCGATCTATGCGCCGATTTCCGGCGTTATTAGCGAGCGAAATGCCAATGTCGGCTCGATCGCAGACGGCGATCCGCTGTTCGTGATTTCCGATCCTTCGCGCACGGTGGCGACCTTTCCGATCTTCCCGCGCGATATCGAGCGCGTCCGGCCCGGCCAATCGGTCCAGATTCGCGGGCTTGAAGGCAACCGCACCCAGGGTTCCGTAATTCGTGATTTCCTGCCGATCGCCGAGGTTACCAGCCAGGCGGTTACCGCGCGCGCGGCGCTGCCAAACCGTGACGGTTTCTGGCGACCCGGCATGGCGGTTCGCGGCCTTGTTACGGTCGATCAGCGCAGCGTGCCGCTGGCAGTGCGCACCGATGCTATCCAGCAGTTCCGCGACTTCCGCGTAGTCTTCGCCAAGATCGGCGAGACCTACGAGGTGCGGATGCTCGAGCTGGGACAGGAAGGGCCGGAATGGACCGAGGTCATCAGCGGCATCAAGCCGGGCACGGTCTACGCTTCCGAAAACAGCTACGTCATCAAGGCCGACATCGAGAAGTCGGGCGCGAGCCATGATCACTGAGGAGCGCTACGACTATGCTTGAGAAAATCATCGAGCTGTCGATCAGGCAGCGTATCGCGGTGCTGATCATCGTCGCCCTGCTGGGCGCGATCGGCATCTACAATTTCGGGAAGCTCAAAATCGATGCCGTGCCCGACATCACCAACGTCCAGGTGCAGATCAATACGTCTGCTCCCGGCTTCTCGCCGCTTGAAGCCGAGCAGCGCATCACCTTCCCGGTCGAGACGGCCATCGCTGGCCTGCCGGGTCTCGAATACACGCGATCCGTCTCCCGCTACGGCTTGAGCCAGGTGACTGTTGTGTTCGAAGACGGGACCGACATCTACTTTGCCAGGCAGCTCGTAAACGAACGGTTGCAGGGCGTCCGGTCGAGCCTTCCCGAAACCGTCGAACCCGAACTGGGTCCGATCGCGACGGGTCTCGGCGAAATCTTCATGTACACGATCGAGAGCGAGCCCGGGGCCGTGAAAGCCGACGGCTCGCAATACACCGCGCAGGATCTGCGCACCTTGCACGACTGGGTCGTGCGTCCGCAGTTGAGGACTGTACCCGGTGTTACAGAGGTCAATTCGGTCGGTGGCTATCGCAAGGAGTATGTCGTAGCTCCGCATCCCTCGCGGCTCGCAGGCTTCGGCCTGACCGTCGACGATGTGATCGAGGCGCTAGAAGCCAATAACGGCAATGTCGGTGCTGGCTATGTCGAGCGCTCGGGCTCGCAATATCTGATCCGGGTGCCGGGTCAGGCGCAGGACGAGCGCGATCTTTCGGGCATCATCGTGGACTCCCGCAACGGGACCCCAATACGCATTGCCGATGTCGCCGACGTCACAATCGGCTCGGAAATCCGCAACGGCGCGGCGACCAAGGACGGCCAGGAGGTCGTGCTGGGCACGATCTACATGCTGGTAGGCGAGAACGCGCGCGATGTGAGTGTCGCGGTTGCCGAGCGTCTGGAGGAAGTGAACAAGTCGCTCCCCGGCGGTGTCGTAGCCAACACGGTCTATGACCGCTCCAAGCTGGTCGAGGCGACCGTCTGGACGGTCGAGAAGAACCTTGCCGAAGGCGCGCTGCTGGTCATCGTGGTGCTGTTTGTGCTGCTCGGCAATATCCGTGCCGCCCTGATAACGGCGGCGGTCATCCCGCTCTCATTCCTGATGACGATCACCGGCATGGTGTCGAGCAATACCTCGGGCAATCTCATGAGCCTCGGGGCGCTCGATTTCGGCCTCATCGTCGATGGCGCGGTGATTATCGTGGAGAATTGCCTGAGACGGTTCGGCGAGGCGCAACATTCGCTCGGGCGATTGCTGAACCGGGACGAGCGGTTCAAGCTCGCGGCCAGTGCTTCTGCGGAAGTGATCAGGCCAAGCCTGTTCGGCATTCTGATCATCACCATCGTCTATGTTCCGATCTTCGCGCTCGAGGGCGTGGAGGGGAAGACCTTCCACCCGATGGCGCTGGTGGTCGTCATGGCGCTGACGGCAGCCCTGCTGCTGTCGCTGACCTTCGTCCCGGCGGCGGTGGCAACCTTTGTCACCGGCCGTGTCGAGGAGAAAGAAAACCGCGTGATGCGCGCCGCCAAGTCGCGCTACGTCCCGATGCTCGATTTCGCCATCCGCAAGCGCCAGATGGTTGTCGCGGGAGCGGCGGCGCTGGTGGTGCTGAGCGGGCTGACCGCCACGAGGCTTGGGTCGGAGTTCATTCCCAATCTCGACGAAGGCGATATCGCGCTGCACGCGCTGCGCATACCGGGCACCAGCCTGACCCAGGCGGTGCAGATGCAAAGCGCGCTGGAGGACAAGATCAAGACCTTTGAGGAAGTGGACAAGGTCTTTGCCAAGATCGGCACCGCCGATGTTGCGACCGATCCGGTTCCGCCTTCGGTTGCGGATACCTTCATCATCATGAAGCCGCGCGACCAATGGCCCGATCCGCGCAAGCCCAAGGCGCAGCTGGTCGCCGAAATGAACGAGGCGGTCCAGCAAGTGCCCGGTTCGCGCTACGAGTTCATCCAGCCGATCCAGATGCGCTTCAACGAGCTGATTGCGGGCGTGCGCTCCGACGTAGCGATCAAGGTCTATGGCGACGATCTCGACCAGCTTGCGGCCACCGCCAGCGAAATCGAAGGCGTGGTCGGCTCGATCGAGGGCTCGCAGGACGTCCAGACCGAACAGGTGACCGGGCTACCATTCATCCAGGTCGTCCCCGATCGCATCCGGTTGACCCAGCTTGGTCTGAATGTCGACGATGTGCAGACGGTCGTTTCCACCGCCGTTGGCGGTGCCGAGGCCGGACAGATCTTCGAGGGCGACAGGCGCTTCGACATTGTCGTGCGTCTGCCCGAAGAACTTCGACAGGACCCGCGTGTGCTTGAGCGCCTGCCGATCCCGCTCGCGGGCGGAGGAGAGGTGCCCCTGTCCGAAGTGGCGACGATCGAACGCATCCAAGGACCGAACCAGATCAGCCGCGAGGACGGCAAGCGCCGCGCGGTGGTCACCACCAATGTCCGCGAGCGCGATCTTGGCTCGTTTGTCGCCGAGGCGCAGGAACGGATCGGCACCGAGGTCGAACTGCCCGAAGGGTACTGGATCGACTACGGCGGCACGTTCGAGCAGCTGCAATCGGCGGCGACCCGCCTCCAGATCGTGGTTCCACTCGCCTTGCTGCTGATCTTCGGATTGCTGGTGACGCTGTTCCGCTCGGGCAAGGATGCGCTTGTCGTGTTCTCGGGTGTGCCGCTCGCTCTGACAGGAGGGATCGCGGCGCTGCTGCTGCGCGGCATACCCTTCTCGATATCGGCGGGTGTGGGGTTCATCGCGCTCTCGGGCGTGGCGGTGCTCAACGGGGTCGTGATGCTGACCTTCATCAAGCAGCTGATGGAAGAGGGCAGATCACTTGAGGATGCTATCAGGGAAGGCGCGCTGGCGCGGCTTCGCCCCGTGCTGATGACCGCCCTTGTTGCGAGCCTGGGTTTCGTGCCGATGGCTCTTAACGTCGGGCTCGGTTCCGAGGTCCAGCGTCCGCTCGCGACCGTCGTGATCGGCGGGATCATCTCCTCGACCGTGCTGACCCTGCTCGTTCTTCCTGCGCTTTACCGGATGGTGCGCGGGAGGGACGAGAAGGACGCACAAGGCTCTGCTGAAGAGACTGCCGCGCCCGCAACGACCTGACAAATCCAACTTCCAATTGGAGAATCTACCTATGCAATTGTCGATGAGTGAGAGGCTGCAAACGCCGCGTGCGAGGCTCGTTCTCGCCGCAGTCTTGTTGCTGCTCGCGTTCCTTTTTGCCGGGGCGGAAGCCTGGGCCCACAATGTCGCAGAGGGCGACAAGGGATATATCCAGGAAAGCAACGGCGTTCTGATCCTTCCCTTCATCTACCTTGGCGCGAAGCACATGGTGACCGGCTACGACCACCTGCTGTTCCTGTTCGGCGTGATCTTCTTCCTCTATCGCCTCAAGGACGTCGGCATTTACGTGACGCTCTTCGCGATCGGCCACTCGACCACGATGCTGTTTGGGGTGCTGACCGGGATTTCCGCCAATGCCTACCTCATCGATGCGATCATCGGCCTGTCAGTCGTTTACAAGGCGCTCGACAATCTCGGCGCATTCCAGCGCTGGTTCGGGGTCCAACCGAACACGAAGGCCGCGACGCTCATCTTCGGATTCTTTCACGGCTTCGGGCTTGCGACCAAGATCATCGAGTTCGAGATTCCGCAGGATGGCCTCCTCGCCAACCTGATCGCCTTCAATGTCGGGGTCGAGATCGGCCAGTTGCTCGCACTTGGCGGTATCCTCATCATCATGGGTTTCTGGCGCCGCCGACCCAGCTTCATTCGCCATGCCTTCGCCGTGAACACTTTGCTGATGACGGCGGGTTTCGTGCTGGTCGGATACCAGCTGGCCGGCTTTGCGGTTGCCTGAAACCAATCGAGATTTTCGGAGAATAACAGATGTTCAACTCACAACGCCCCAATATCGACGACCTGCCGACGAACGGCCAGTTGCTGAAGGCTACGGCCTTCGCAGCCGTTACCGCCGGTGCCTTGCTCGTCACCGTGATACTTCCCGCAGAATATGCGATCGATCCGACCGGCGCCGGTCGGATGCTCGGCTTTACCGAGATGGGTGAAATCAAGGCCCAGCTTGCCGAGGAAGCAGCCGCGGACGCGGCGCAATCCGAAGCAACACAGGTGGCGGCGGTGGAAACTGCACCCGCCCCAGTTGCGGCTCAGGATGCTGCTACCCGCACCGACGTAACGACTTTGACGCTCGCTCCGGGTGAAGGCGCAGAGGTCAAGGCCATGATGGCAGGCGGCGCAAGCCTGCAATTCGAATGGTCGGTAGAAGGAGGCCACGTCAATTTCGACACGCATGGCGATGCGCCGGGGGTGGACTACCACGGCTATGGAAAGGGCCGCGAGTCGACCGGCGAGACCGGCACGCTGGTAGCGGCCTTTGACGGCAGCCACGGCTGGTTCTGGCGCAACCGCTCGGGTGGAACCGTGACCGTCACGTTGAAGACCGATGGTGCCTATACCGAAGTCAAGCGTGTGGTCTGATCGCCCTGACTTTCCACGATGCTCCCCGAAGCCGCGATGAATGTCTATGCCGGTCTTTTCGCTGCGGCATTTCTGGCAGCGACGATCTTTCCGGCTCAGTCCGAGCTTCTCCTGACCGTCTTGCTGGTTTCCGGGAATTACCCGGCTGGCGTCCTGTTGTTCGTGGCGACGCTCGGGAACGTCCTCGGCTCGGTACTCAACTGGACGCTTGGCCGGTACTTCGCTCACTTTCAGGGTGCGCGCTGGTTCCCTGTTTCAGCGGGCGCAATGGCAAAGGCCGAGCAACGCTTTGCCCGCTTCGGACCCTGGGTGCTTCTGCTTTCATGGGTTCCGATCATTGGCGACCCTCTGACCGTGCTTGCAGGAATACTTCGCATGCGGTTGACGGCATTTGTGGCGATCGTGGCTTTGGCGAAGTTCGGCAGGTATGCTGTTCTTTCGGCATCGGTGCTGGGCTTGATAGCCTAAGGCGATAAGGAGTGAAGCATAGATGCTTGCAGTTCTAGCCAACCGGACTTATCGCCACCTGTTCCTCGCTCAAGTCATTGCGCTGGTCGGGACCGGGCTGGCGACCGTCGCACTCGGACTGCTGGCCTACGAGATCGCAGGGGCCGATGCGGGTGCGGTGCTGGGTACCGCGCTGGCAATCAAGATGGTCGCCTATATCGGCATCGCGCCGGTCGTGGGGGCCTATGCCGACCGACTGCCACGCAAGACATTGCTGGTCGCAATGGACGCGGTCCGCGCTGCTGTTGCGCTGGTGCTGCCGTTCGTCGATGCGGTGTGGCAGGTCTATCTGCTGATCTTCCTGCTCCAGTCGGCCTCTGCGGCTTTCACACCCACCTTCCAGGCGACTATCCCCGACATCCTGCCGGACGAGGAGGAATACACCAACGCGCTGTCGCTCTCGCGGCTCGCCTACGATCTCGAGAGTCTGCTCAGCCCGATGTTGGCAGCCGCTCTGCTGACCCTGATCAGCTTCCACTGGCTGTTCGCGGGTACTTCGATCGGTTTCATGATCTCGGCACTGTTGGTCGTCACCTCCGCCCTGCCGCATAGCAAGACGGCGAAGAAGTTGGTCGAGAGCGTGTGGCGCAAGACCACGCGCGGCGCGCGAATCTATCTAAAGACACCGCGCCTGGTCGGACTGCTCGCGGTTACGCTGGCGGCGGCAGCGGGAAGCGCGATGGTGATCGTCAACACGGTGGTCATCGTCAAAGGCATGGGCCGAAGCCAAGAGGATGTGGCGCTGGCGCTCGCGGCCTATGGCGGCGGCTCGATGCTTGCCGCGCTGGTATTGCCGCGCGTGCTGAAGCTTGTGAACGACAGAACCGTGATGCTCACTGGCGCGGCCATCCTCGCCATCGCGCTCGCTGTGTTCGGAGCCGCAACGTTGAACTGGACGGCTCTTCTGGCAGGATGGCTGGTGATGGGGATCGGATACTCGCTCTGCATCACGCCGGGCGGCAGGCTGCTGCGCCGATCATCGACAGAACCAGACAGGCCTGCCCTTTTTGCTGCGCAGTTTGCCTTGAGCCATGTTTGCTGGCTCATTGCCTACCCTGTCGCCGGGCAAGTGGGCGCCCGTTTCGGAATGGCTACCGCCTTCGCCGCTCTGGCGGTTTTGGCGTTCGTCGGAGTTTTGCTGGCGCTCTGGCGCTGGCCTAAACATGATCCCGCCGAACTCAGGCACGAGCACCCGGAACTGCCTGCCGACCATCCGCATCTCGCTGAGCATGGCAGTGGCGAACACGCCCATGCTTACGTCATCGACGAATTGCACGGCCACTGGCCGGGCCGCGCCTAGCTAGGCAATAGCCGCGCGGTAGCGCGCGTCGATTACTTCCCAATCGAGATTGGACATGAAGGCGTCGACATAGCGCGCGGCAGCGGTGCCGTAGTCCATGTGATAGGAGTGCTCATACATATCGAGCGCGATCAGCGGCGCGCCCGTCACCGCGCCATGCATGTGGTCCCAGGCCCAATAGTTGTGCAGCGAGCGCGTGTGCGCGTTCCAGGTAAGCACGCACCAGCCCGAGCCGCCCGCGAGGCTCATCGCCGTGCGGCGGAATTCGGCTTCCCAAGCCTCAAAGCTGCCAAACCAGCTATCGAGTGCCTCATAGATCGAGCCACCCGGATTGCCGTTGCCGCCCAAACCGTCGAAGTAGACTTCGTGCAGCACTACCGAGCCGGTCCGGTGTAGCTCTTCGCGCTTCAATCCGGCATAGGCCACGGTCGGGTAATCGGGATCGGCCATCGCGGCGGCGAGCCGGGTTTCGATGGTGTTGAGGCCCCGCACCGAGCCTTGGTAATTATTGTCCCAGTGCGAAGTGATGAGCCGTTCGGACAGACCGGTCAGCTTGGCGGGGTCAAACCGGAGCGGCTTGGGTGTGTGGTTGCCCGCGAACGCTGCGACGCGCGATGCACCTTGTGCGGATGCTTGCGCTGTTGCTCCGCCTGCCAAGGCAACTCCTGCGACACCCATCGCTGTCGTGCCAATCGCATCGCGCCGTGTGACTTTGCTCATGTTCTCCTCCTTAGATCGCAAGGCCCAACACCAGCCCGCCAAGCGCCGCGACTCCTAAAACTCCTATTACCGACCATTTTGCGCCGAACACCAGCAGGCCGGCAAGTGCGGCGAGCAGTGCAGCGCGCCAGTCGAAGCTGAGCCAGTCGGGCGTGTAGACTCGCAGCGGTCCCGCTTGCGTTTCTCCCACGGCGGCGAACAGCACATGCAGCGCGAACCAAGCGGTGAGGTTGGCGATCACACCCACGACCGCTGCCGTCACGGCTGCCAGCCCGCCCTTGAGCCGCACCGCACTACCCAGCCGATCGATCCACGGCGCGAGCGCAAAGATCCACAGGAAGCACGGCGCGAAGGTCACCCAGGTCGTCAGCCCCGCGCCCAGTAGCCCGGCGACGAAGGGCGTGAACGGCTCCGGCGCGCGAAAGGCGGCGAGATAGCCGATGAATTGCGTCACCATGATAAGCGGCCCCGGTGTGGTTTCTGCAAGACCCAGCCCGTCGGCCATCTCACCCGGTTGCAGCCAGCCAAAGCCCTGCACCGCTTCCTGCGCCATATAGGCGAGCACGGCATAGGCACCGCCAAAGGTAACCACCGCGAGCTGCGAGAAGAACGCGCCAATGTCCCACAACACATGGCCTGTGCCTAGCGTTGCGGCGACAAGCACCATCGGCGCGGCCCATATCACGCCCCAGATCGCGATTGCCTGCGCAATGCTGCGCCATGGACGTGGGCCGGATGGGAGAGTGGCCCCACCTTGCTTCAGCGCCAGCCAATCGAGGCGCATGGCAGCGACGGCCATTCCGATTGCGCCAGCCCCCAGCACGATCAGGGGAAACGGCAGGTCGAGCAGAAACAATGCAATAAAGGCCGTGACTGCCAGTCCCTGCTTGAACCGCGTGTTGAGCGCGCGGCCAGCGATCCGCACCAGTGCCTGCACCACGATCGCCAGCACTGCCGCCTTCACACCCAGGAACAGAGCTTCGAACCGGTTGAGGTTCGCGGCAACCGCGTAGAGGGCCGACAACACAAGGATGACCAAAGCGCCGGGGATCACGAACAGCAGTCCCGCCGCAAGCCCGCCACGCCAGCCATGCAACCGCCAGCCGATCCATGTCGCCAGCTGCTGCGCTTCCGGCCCCGGCAAAAGGTGGCAGAAATTGAGCGCGTGAAGATAGTCCTCCTCACTTACCCAGTGCCGATCCTCGACCAGTTCGCGGTGCATCAGTGCAAACTGACCGGCAGGCCCGCCGAAGCTGAGGAGGCCGATGCGCAGGAACACGCGCAAGAGATCCGAAAAACTGGGATTTGATGTGGGCATTACGCTCATTTGTCACCTCGCAAACAACCGCCCGCCAGAAAGCGGACGACGAGGCAACACTTGGGCAATTGCCGCCTGACCGGGAGGTTGCTGGTCCCGGTGAACGAATCTTAGGCGTATTAGCGATTGTCAGCCAGCATTTTGATACTCGCTCGCGCCCAAACAGAAGACTGCCCAATCGGCCATTAGCGGCGTGCGCTTTTCGAGGTAATCGGTGCGTCGATAGGCCGCTTCGACCTTGTTGGCGACCGTGTGCGCCAGCGCGGCTTCTGCGACTTCACCCGGATAGTTCGTCTTCTCGGCGACCCAGTCGCGGAAGGACGAGCGGAAACCGTGAACGGTATAGTCGTCACCCTTGTCGCGCAGGATTTTGAGCAAGGTCATGTCGGAGAGCTGGCGACGCGGGTTCTGGCCTGGAAACACCAGATTGCTCACAGGCGAGCGAAAGGCTTTCGCTCGCCTGAGTACGTTCAGGGCCGCTTCCGACAGCGGGACGACATGAATGGTTCCTGCCTTCATGCGTTCGGCAGGGATGGTCCAGAGCTTCTTATTGAGGTCGATCTCGTTCCAGCACGCACCGCGCACTTCGCCGGAGCGAGAGGCGTTCAGGATCACGAACTCCAAGGCAAGACGGCCAACCGAGGAGCGCCTACGCAGCAATGTGATGAAAGCCGGCAGGTCAGCATAGGGCATTGCTGCTAAATGGCTTTGTTTCTTGGGCTGGCGCGGCAAGCCACGGAGTACCGACCGCATTGGGGCCTCCGTCTCACGAAAGCCTTTTGCGCAGGCCCAATCGAGCACCGATCCGATTCGTTGCCGTACTCGCCGCGCAGTCTCAGGCTTGGTCAGCCAGATTGGCGAAAGCGCATCGCGGATTGCGGGGCCTTCGATTTCTGAAACGAGTTTTTCGCCCAAGCTCGGAAAAGCATAGGTCTCTAGAGTCTTGATCCATTGAGCCTGATGCTTGCCGTTCTTCCACGCGGCCTTGTGCTCGTCATGAACGAGCTTGGCCGCATCGCTGAAAGTGGGGATGACCAACGCTTCCTTTTTGCGCTCTGCCAGAACGTCGACGCCCGCTTTCACTTCCTTGCGGAGTGCTCGCGCGGCCTCGCGCGCATCGGCCAGCGGCAGCTCGGAAAGTGGTCCCAATCCGATGTCACGGCGCTTCCCGTTGGCTTGAATGCGGACAATCCAGCTGCCTTTGCCCTTTCCGGCGAGTTTGAGGATCAAACCTTCGCCGTCCGAATAGCGGCCAGGTTCAACCAGATTCTTGACCCCCATCGCCGTCAGCTTGCCCATTGCTTGTTCCTTTCAGACCCACATCTAGACCCACACGCTGCGCCGGATGCATAGGAACATATAGAGAACTACGCGGACGACGAAAAGCGAAAAAACGCCGCATTTCTGCGGGTTTGGGGACTATAAGGGATTGATTGGGAAAAGCGAGGTGGCGGAGACGGAGGGATTCGAACCCTCGGTACCCTGATAGAGTACGGTTCCTTAGCAGGGAACTGGTTTCAGCCACTCACCCACGTCTCCGCTAGACGCATGCATTATCGGCTGCGAGCCGCGCGCTATAAGGCTGCGGAAGTGACGCGGCAAGTGGCTCGAGCAAAAAAGCACGCGCGCCCGCTCGACTCGTTTCGCCGCGTTTTCGATTCGGTTCACCGCCGCGCAATTGTCGCCGCGCCACCATGCGATTCTGATGCAAGCTGCACGGGTCCATCGCAGGACCGGGAAGAGATCATGACGAACACATCGAAGACGAGGCTTCACTCGATCGCTCTGGCGCTGACGGCAGGTCTGGCCCTGGCTGTCAGCCCGCTCAAGGCCCAGGAATTGCAGTCGGTCGATCCCGACGCGGCCTATGACAGCTCCGCGGAGGACACCGCTGGCAGTGCGCCAGCCGGCGCGATCGATGGCGACCTAGCGCCCCCGACCGCGGCGGATGATACGGGCAACGACCTGGTTGCGTTCGGATCGGACAATGCAGCCCCACCGCCGGTCGAGGCCGCGCCACCCACCGCCGAGGCTGCGCCCGCTGCCACCGCCGCCGGCGCCCCGGCGCAGGCAGGCAATTCGACCACCTATGCCGAAGAGGACCTGATCGGTGCGGCCGAGGGCGTGTTCGGCAAGGGGGCCGAGGGCCTGGCCAAGGTAATTGAAGACCTGCTGCGCGAACAGGGCGAACCCAACGCCTACATTACCGGGCGCGAGGCCGGAGGTGCCGTTGCAGTGGGCGTGCGATATGGTTCCGGCACCTTGCACCACAAGGTCGAAGGCAACCGCCCGGTGTATTGGACAGGGCCCTCGATCGGCTTTGACCTGGGCGCCAATGCGGCCAAGACCTTCGTGCTGGTTTACAATCTCCACGACAGCGAGGAATTGTACGAACGCTTTCCGGCGGGTGAAGGCCAGGCCTATTTCGTGGGTGGCTTGCACGTCAGCTACCTGCGCAAGGGAGATGTGGTGCTGATTCCGATCCGGGTCGGCGCGGGCCTCAGGCTCGGAGTCAACGCGGGCTACATGAAATTTTCGAAGAAGCAGCGCTGGTTGCCGTTCTAGGTGCAGGTGCCGGGGTGAATTGAACTGCGCGCAACCGTATTCCCTGTTGCGGCCCGGGGCGTCTCGTTGCATGGCGCCGCGCATGCTCGAACGACTCAACCCTCAAGCCCCCGACGCGCTGCTCGCGCTGATCAAGCTCCATGCCGCTGACCCGCGCGCCGACAAGATCGACCTAGGAGTCGGCGTCTACCGTACCGGCCAGGGCGATACCCCGGTATTCGCGGCGGTGAAGGCCGCCGAGCGGCTGCTGGTCGAGCAGCAAGACAGCAAGTCCTATCTCGGGCCCGAAGGCGACATGGGCTTCGTCCAAGCCCTCATGCCCTACATCTTCGGGGCCGATGCCACGATGGGCGGGCGCATTTCCGGCATGCAGACACCGGGCGGCACCGGGGCAGTGCGCCTCGCGGTGGCGCTGGCGCAGAAGGCCGGGGTGACGCGGGTGCTGGTCGGCAAGCCCAGCTGGCCCAACCACGCCCAGATCCTGGGTGACATTGCGCTTGAGACCGCTTGGTTCAACCACGCTTGCGCTGATGGCACTGCCGACCTTGATGCTGTGTTGTCGGCGATCCGTGGGGCGGGGCCGGATGCGGCGGTGCTGCTGCACGGCGCCTGCCATAACCCAACCGGCATCGATTACACTCCCGACCAATGGGATGCGATCGCCGCAGCCTTTGCCGAAAGCGGCGCCTTCCCGATCATCGACCTTGCCTATCAGGGGCTGGGCCATGGCATGGAAGAGGACGCCTATGGGCTGCGCGGCGTGCTGGCCGCAGTGCCCGAAGCCTTCATCGCCTATAGCTGCGACAAGAATTTCGGCGTCTATCGCGACCGCGTGGGGGCCTTCTACGCGATGACCCGCAAGCCGGACGAGCTCGATGCGGTCTTCTCCAACGCGAATGCCCTGGCGCGTGCGGCCTGGTCGATGCCGCCCGATCATGGCGGCGCAGTTGCGCGGATCGTGATGGGCGATCCCGGCCTCACCGAACAGTGGCTCGACGAACTGGCCCAGATGCGCCAGCGCATGCGGCAGGTGCGCGAGCGGCTGGGCGCGGCGGGTATGGCCGGCCGGATCGATCTAGCGCCGCTGGCAAGCCAGAACGGGCTGTTCTCGACGCTGGCCGTCACCCCCGAACAGGTCAAGCAACTGCGCGAAGAGCACGCGATTTACATGGCCGGCTCCGGCCGCATCAACATCGCCGGGCTTACCGCGGGCAATATCGAGAAGTTCATCGGCGCGTTGGCAGCCGTTACCGGCTGAAATGGAACGCCAGCCGATCCTTGAAGGCCAGCGGGTGATCCTGAGGCCGATGACCGAGGCTGATCGCGAAGCGCTGTTTCGTGTCGCATCCGACCCCCTCTTGTGGGAACAGCACCCGGCACCTGATCGCTGGAAGCCCGAAGTGTTCGGAGCCTTGTTCGACGAGGGGCTGCATTCCGGCGGTGCGCTGGCTGTGGTCGAGCGGGCCAGCGGCCGCATCATCGGCTCGTCCAGCCTTCGCCGCACACCGCTCGATCTCGCCGCTGCCGAAATCGGCTGGACCTATCTGGCACGCGAGTTCTGGGGCGGTACCATCAATCGCGAGGTCAAGCGGCTGATGCTGGCGCATGCACTAGCCAGCGTGCCGCGCGTGCTGTTCCGCGTTGGCGAGAGCAATTGGCGCAGCCGCAAGGCGTTGGAAAAGATCGGCGCAAACTTGACCGAGCTCGAAGAGCGGATCGAGCGCGGCGGCCGGATGGTGCGGCATGTCGTTTACGAAATCACGCGCGACAGCTTTGCCCGTGGGCCGCTGGCCGCCTAACCCGCCAGCGTCTGCATCCGCTTGAGATAGCGCGCCAGCACATCGATCTCGAGGTTGACCTGGTCGCCGGTGCGGAGCCCGCCCAGCGTTGTTACCTCGCTGGTATGCGGGATGATGTTGAGCATGAAAGTGCAGGCACCGTCCGCCTCGTCGGCCAGTTCGTTCACTGTCAGCGATACACCCTGGACCGTGATCGATCCTTTGGGCGCGATGAAGGGTGCCAGCGCCTTGGGGGCGCGGATATCGAACCGCCAGCTGTCGCCCACGGGTTCGGCCCGAACGACTTCGCCCACCGCATCGACATGGCCCGTGACGATATGCCCGCCGATCTCGTCGCCGACGCGCAAGGAGGGCTCGAGATTGAGCCGCGCCCCTTCGTGCCACATGCCACCAACGGTGCGTGACACGGTCTCGCCGGATACGTCGACGTCGAACCAGGCATCACCGGCGCTGCCGCCACGATCAACCACGGTCAGGCAAACGCCCGAGCACGCGATTGAAGCCCCGATGTCGATCCGGGCCGGATCGAGCGGCGCAGCGATCCGAAGCCGCAAATCGCCGCGCTGCTGTGCCTTGGCGATGGTGCCGATCGCGGTGACTATCCCGGTGAACATGTGCCTGTTGAACCCTAACCCTGAATGCGGCGCTGATAGGCGGCGAATGTGTCGCTGCCAAGCTGGCACTGTTCGACCTTCTGCCATGGCCCGGCTGGATCTTCGAGAGTCTCTGGCCTCAGTCCCTGCGGTGCCCTAACGCCCGCCCCGATCTCCACCGGTGCGCGGTAAAGCTCGATCCGGTCGACCAGTCCGGCATCGAGAAAGGCGGTGGCCGTTGCCGCGCCCCCTTCGACATAGAGATACTGCACGCCTTCCAGATCCGCGATCGCTTGCGGGCTGGAGAGCGCCGTGCTGCCTGCGGGAACCGTTCTGCGGGTCAGCACCAGGCGTTGCGGCGAGCGCGATTCGAGGCCGGGCAAGCGGACATCCAGGCGCGGGGCATCGGCGCGCCAGGTGCCTCCGCCAACCAGGATTGCATCCTGCTTTGCCCTTCGCGCGTGAACATGCGCTCGCGCCGGTTCGCCGGTGATCCATTGCTCCTGCCCCGGTGCGCGGGCGATGAATCCGTCGGCCGACACCGCCAGCTTGAGCGTAACGAAAGGGCGCTGGCGGGTCTGCCGCGTCACGAAGCCGGCCAGGCTGTCGCTTGCGTCCCGATCGTCGAGCACCGTAACCGGGATTCCCGACGCTTCGAGCCGGGCGATGCCCCTGCCGCTGGTGCGCGGATCGGGGTCAACGATGCCGATCACCACGCGGGCTGGGGCCGCCTCTGCCAGAACATCAGCGCAGGCGGGCCCGCGCGCGCTGGCATGGGCACAAGGCTCGAGCGTGACGTAAAACGTGGCACCTCTGGCGCCGGCCGGCCCGAGCTGCGCCAGCGCCTGGGCCTCGGCATGCGGGCGTCCGCCCGGCTGCGTCCAACCGCGCCCCAGCACTATCCCGTCCCTGACCACCAGACAGGCGACTGCCGGGTTGGGGCGGCTGGCTGGCCGGGCGCGGGCGGCCAGCCGCGCGGCCGCAGCCATCCAACGGTGAACGTCGGACAAGGTGGCTCTATTCCGTTCGAGACATTTCAGCAGCCTCGGCGGCGCCGGGCTGGACCCGGTTGGCCAGGATCTCCGCCCGTCGCGCTTCTTCCGCAGCGGCGGCCCTGGCGCGCTCGGCGGCTGCTTCGCGTTCCATCGCGTCTACGTCCATGCCGCTGGCTGCGCCAAGGCTGCGATAGAGCTCGCGCTTGCGCGCTTCGATTGCTTCGCGCTCTGCCCTGAGGGCATCTTGCTCGGCCTGGTTGGCGATATTGGACGCGAGAATTTCCTCGTCGGTCCGGCCAGGTTCAAGCGTTGAGATATACATCACCTTGGGCCGCTCTGGCGGGACCAGCACCGCTTCGGAATTGGCCCAGACCAGCGTGATGATGATCGGAATGGCCGAGGCAGCAAGAATAGGCCAGCGATAGGGCTGCGGCCGCCGGAAATAGGCCCAGAAGTCGGCCATTCCCGTCGTGGGGTTGTAACGTTGGAACGATCGCATCGCGGCAATATAGGCCAGCGCGCCCGGGCTTGCCAGAGGATTGCTGATCGAAGGTGCGGCGGGTCGATCAGCCGAAACTGGCGTAAAGCGAGCGGCCATGCTGCTTCAGCCAGCGGTCGGCAGCGCCGATTTCGTCCTCATATATGCGGGCCAGCAGGGCGTGGAACGCCGGGCTGTGGTCGAAATGAACGAGATGCGCGACTTCATGGGCGACGACCGAGCGGCGTACGAAATCGGGGGCCTGGACAAGCCGCCAATTGAGCCGGATGCGCGCGCGGTCGGAACAACTGCCCCAGCGCCGGTGCGCCCGCGAAAGCGCGACGGGCACCGGATCCAGTTCGGCGGCAGCACAATAGTGCAGCGTGTCCGCCTCGAATAACGCCAGCGCCTCGCGCTCGAGCCAGCGCGCCAGCCTGCGCTCCAGCGCATCGCGCGGCCCGCCGATCATGATCGTCGCGCCATCGGGCCGGGGGACGCGCGGCGCCCGAGGGTGCCAGTCGATCTGCAGCGGTTCGCCGCGATAGGCGATCGTGCCACCTGGCTCGGGCGGTTGGCGCCGTGGCAATTTGGCGAGCTGCATGGCCAGCCATTCGCGCCGGGCATGGGCAAAGGCGATCGCTTCACGGCTGCGGGCCCATTGCGGCAAGGTGATCTGCACCGCGCTGGCATCTGCTGCCAGTCTCAAGGTCAATCGGCGCGCCCGGCCATTGCGCCTCAGCACGATCGGCAGGACCCGCCCGTCGAGGTCGATTTCGGGCTCGAGCGCCTCTCGCCGCAGCCAGTCGATCATCCCGCGTCCCAGTCAACGATGTGGTGTTCGAGCGGACCGGCCTCAGTTTCGCTCACGACGCGCCCGGCAACCGAGATGCCGGCCAGCTTCATGGCTTTATGGTCGCCCGCAATGAGGTAATGCCAGCCCGGCAGCGGATCGCCATCGGCGCGCAAGCGATAGGCGCAAGTGGGCGGCAGCCAGGCGATTTCCTGCACGATCTTGAAGGTCAGCCGCAAGCAGTCCGGCACGAACGCCTTGCGATTGCGATAATCGCTGCAACGCGCGGTGGAGGTGTCGAGCAGGCGGCAAGCGACATTTGTGTGGCTGATCTCGCCGCTGTCCTCGTCCTCGATCTTGTGCAGGCAGCACCGCCCGCAGCCATCGCACAGCGCTTCCCACTCGGCGCGGCTGAGTTCGCCGAGCGGCAATTCCCAGAAGCGGTCTCTCAGTTCACCCATTTCGTCAGTTCGGCGGCCACCGCCTCTGCGCCCTGGTCGGTCGGCAGGGTAGCGAGGGGCTCACCCTTGGGGTTGAAAAGATAGACGATGTTCGAATGGTCGACGAGATAGCCGCCGCCAGCAGTCGTCTCGCCGCGCGCATAGAACACCCGGAACCTGTCAGCCGCTGCCTTTACTTGCTCGGGCGTCCCGGTGAGGCCGACCAGATCGTCGGAAAAGGCCGCAGCGAACTCGCCGACGATCTGCGGTGTGTCACGCTCAGGGTCGATCGAGATAAAAATGGGGGCAACCTTTGCGGCCAGTTCTGGTGCCTGGCGGGCAAAGATCTTGTGCCCCTGCATCATCCGCTGCGTATCCGTGGGGCAAATGTCGGGGCAATAGGTGTAACCGAAATAGACCATGCGGTAGCGCCCGTCGAAATCGCTCCAGCGCACGGTGTCGCCCTTGGCATTGACGAGTTCGAACGGTCCGCCGATGTCGGCGCCGGCCAGAGGAGGCTCCGCTTGCGGGGCAATTGCCGCCTCGCAAGCGGACAACGCCAATGCAGCCGCTGCGATCGGAACCCAGCGGCGCTTGCGGTTTTGGTGAGGCATGGTGTCTCGGTTCATGGTCTGCTAACCGGCTGTCGTGAACAGCCGCGATATAGGGTGTGACAGGGTTTTTGAAAGGATAACAGCGTGACGCGTGCCGTTATGCGCAGGATAGCAGTGCTGAGCGCCCTGTTGGGTGCATTTGCCGCAACGCCGGTTGCAGCGCAGATGTTTTCGGACGGGTACGAATTCCTCAAGGCGGTCAAGGACAGGGACGGGGAGGCGGTGACCGAGGCCCTCAACGAGCCCGGCACGACCATCGTCAACACCCGCGACCTTACCACCGGCGAAACGGCGATGCACATCGTCACCGCGCGGCGCGACGCGGTGTGGATCAAGTTCCTGGCCCAGCGCGGCGCCAATCCCAACATCCGCGACAAGAAGGGCGTGAGCCCGCTGCAACTGGCTGTCACGCTGGGCTTCGTCGAAGGGGTCGAGGCGCTCATCAAGGCCGGTGCCGAAGTGGAAGTGACCGACACTGCAGGCGAAACGCCGCTGATCGCGGCGGTGCACCGGCGCGATGTGGCGCTGATCCGGCTGCTGCTGGCCAATCGCGGCAACCCCGACCGGACCGACAATTCGGGCCGAAGCGCGCGCGACTATGCCAAGCTGATGACCGGCAACAGCTCGATCCTGGCCGAGTTCGATCGCGCCGACGCCGCGCGCAAGGAAAAGGGCGCAGCCGGCAGTTACGGGCCAGGAGCCTGACATGGCCGAAGCTGCATTGGCTACCGACTTGGCTGACATGACGCTGGACGAATTGCGGCTGGCGCTCGCGCCTGAAATTGCCGCTGCGGCGATCTTCGATGGCTGGAGCGATTCCGCGCTGCTCCACGCAGCCGAAATGGCCGGCGCCGATACGGACATCGCGCGGCTCGCCTTTCCCGGCGGGGCGATGGAGATGATCGAGGCCTGGATCGATACGATCGATGCCGCGATGGCGCGCGACTTGCCGCGCGAACGGCTGGAGGCGATGAAGATCCGCGAACGTATCCGCGCGCTGGTCGAGTATCGCCTCGATGCGGTAGAGGGGTTGGAAGAGGCGCTGCGCCGCGCCTTGGCGGTGATGGCGCAGCCGCAGCATGCGCCGCGCGCAGTGCGGATCGGCTGGCGCAGTGCCGATACGATGTGGCGGCTCGCGGGCGACACGGCGACCGATTACAATCACTATACCAAACGGGCGATCCTCGCGTCGATCTATGCCGCCACGCTGGCGGTCTTTGTCGACGACGAGAGCGAAGGCAAGGAAGCGACTCGCGCGTTTCTCGATCGCCGGATTGACGGGGTCATGCGCTTTGAAAAGCTCAAGGCGCGACTGGCCGGTGTCGACCGCGACAGCTTCAGCATGATGCGCTTTCTGGGGCGGTTGCGCTACCCCTCGCGTTGACGCAATTGAGAATCGGTTGCAATTGCGCGCGGGCTCTGGCAGCGCATCGCCATGACTCTCGACCAGCTTCGCCCCGGATCGACCGCCACGATCACGCATGTCGCATGGGACCGGTTGGCCCCTGAAGAGGCGCTGCGGCTGCGGGCGCTCGGGGTCGATACCGGAGCGCAGGTGACGATTGCCCACCGCGGGGTGTTCGGCGGGCGCGATCCGATTGCGATCACACTCGGCCGCATGACGGTTGCACTGCGGCGCGTCCATGCCGCCGCCATGCAAATCGCCCCCGATGCCGGAGCTGCAGCATGACCCGGGCGCGCACCTTTGCACTGGTCGGCAATCCCAATGCCGGAAAGAGCGCATTGTTCAACGCGCTGACGGGGGCGCGGCAGAAGATCGCGAATTATCCCGGCGTGACCGTCGAACGCAAGGCGGGCCGGCTGGTGCTGCCTTCGGGTGAGCCGGTCGAGTTGATCGATCTGCCCGGCAGCTATGGGCTGGTGGATACGACGAGCCCGGACGAGGAAGTGACCCGCAAGGTCGTGCTGGGCGAATTCGAAGGTGAAGCGCGGCCCGATGCGATTGTGGTCGTGCTCGATGCGGCCAACCTCGAGCAGCATCTCGTGTTCGCGCAGGAAGTGATCGCGCTGGGCCGCCCCACTGTCGTTGCGCTCAACATGGTTGACCTGGCCGAGCGCGACGGGCTGGTGCTCGATCCCGAAGCGCTGGGCCATGCTCTGGGCGTGCCGGTGGTGCCCACCGTGGCGGTGCGGCGGCGCGGGCTGGCGGAACTGGCGGCAGTGCTGGAACAGGCGCAGGCAGACAGCCCGGGTCATGCAGACGAACGACGGATCGGCCACCTTACCTTGCCCGAACGCAGGCTTGCCGCTTCGAACATTGCCAAGGCGGCGATCCTTTCGGAAAGCAGCACGCATCGGCTCCACAACGGCCTTGATCGGGTGCTGCTCCATCCCTGGGCCGGCCCGGTGATCCTGTTTGCGCTGCTGTTCGTGGTGTTCCAGGCGGTGTTTTCCTGGGCAGAGCCGTTCATTGCGCTGATCGAGAGCGCGACCGAAGCTGTCGCCGGACTGATTTCGGCCAGCATGCCCGCCGGGTTCCTGCGCGATTTCCTTACAGAAGGGGTGATCGCCGGGGTTGGCTCGGTGGTGGTGTTCCTGCCGCAGATCGTGATCCTGTTCTTCTTCATCTTGCTGATGGAAGCGTCGGGCTACATGGCGCGCGCTGCCTTCCTGATGGATCGGCTGATGGCCGGTGTCGGCCTGTCGGGCCGCAGCTTCATTCCGCTGCTGTCGAGCTTTGCTTGCGCCATTCCCGGGATCATGGCGACGCGTAGCATTGCCGATCCAAAGGACCGGTTGACGACGATCCTGATTGCGCCGCTGATGACCTGTTCAGCGCGGCTCCCGGTCTATGCGGTGATTATCGCAGCGGCGATTCCCGCCACCAGTGTGGGACCTGCGGGCCTGCAGGTGATCGGTCTACAGGGGCTGGTGCTGTTCGGCCTCTACGTCGCCGGGATCGTCGGCGCGATGGTGGCAGCGCTGCTGCTGCGCCGCAGCGTCACCAAGGGCAAGGCCAGTGGCTTCATCATGGAGCTGCCACGTTACCAGCTGCCGATCTTCAAGGACCTGATGATCGGGCTGTGGCAACGCGCCTGGGTGTTTCTCCGCCGTGCGGGCACGATCATCTTTGCGGTCACAGTGGCCCTGTGGCTGTTGCTTACCTTCCCCAAGGCAGAGCCGGGCGAAAGCCAGCTCGACGCATCGTTCGCCGGTCAGCTCGCCAGTGCCATGCATCCCGCCTTCGAGCCGATCGGGTTCAATCGCGAGATGACGTTGGCGCTGGTGCCGGCGATGGCGGCGCGCGAAGTGGCGGTGGCTTCGCTTGCCACCACCTATGCCGTTGATTCCGATGACGAAGCGCAAACGGAACAGGCCCTGCGCGACCAGATCGCTGCCCGCTGGAGCCTCCCGACCGCGCTGGCCTTCCTCGCCTGGTTCGTCTTTGCGCCGCAGTGCCTTTCCACCATCGCGGTGGCGCGGCGCGAGACAAATGGGTGGAAATGGCCGGCCTTCATGGTCGGGTATCTGTTTGCGCTGGCCTATGTTTTCGCCGGCCTGGTGTTCTGGCTCGCCACCTCGCTCGGACTTTAACCTCCAATTTGGGCAAAACGGCAGATTCCGGTTTGCCTGCCAGACCGGCTGAGGCCTACATCTTCGCGGGAATCACCCGTTGAAGCGCGTCAGCGCCGGGATTGTAGCGAAGGAAGAACCAATGGCCGGGTCACTCAACAAGGTAATGCTCATCGGAAACCTGGGGGCCGATCCGGAAATCCGCAGTTTCCAGAATGGCGGCAAGGTTGCCAATCTGCGCATCGCCACCAGCGAGACCTGGAAGGATCGCAACACCGGCGAACGCCAGGAACGCACCGAATGGCACAACGTGGCGATCTTCTCGGAAGGTCTGGTCGGCGTGGTCGAGCGGTATCTGAAAAAGGGCAGCAAGGTCTATGTCGAAGGCCAGCTGCAGACCCGTAAGTGGCAGGACCAGAGCGGTCAGGACCGCTACACCACTGAAGTGGTGATCCGCGGGATGAATGGCACGCTCACCATGCTGGACGGTGCAAGCGGCGGCGGTGGCGGTGGCTATGGCGGCGGGCAGCGCTCGGGCGGTGGCAGCCAGGGCGGCAGCTGGGATAATGCTGGCCCAGGTGGCGGCGCTGGCGGTTCGTCGGGCGGAGGTTCAAACTACGACGATCTGGACGACGATATTCCGTTCTGATCGGGTGGCCCTGATCCGGCCAACACGATGGAACAGATACCATGGTAAACGCAAGTTAACCCAAAATTAGCCAAAGAATCATAGCTTCGCGCTCACCCTCCAGGGAGTAATGGGTGTGCGTCTGTCATTCGCGGCCAGATCAATCTCGGGCGTGCTCACGTTGGCGGGTGCGGCGCTTGGCCTTGGGCTAATCCTCACCCTCGCGTTGGTCTGGTCGACCACCAGTAGTCTTCAGCGCGCCATGCACGAATCCGGCCAGCTCACCATGGCCATGCGCAACCACATGGAATCCGACATGGTGCACAATGCCCTGCGCACCACCGCCCTGCGCGCCTATCAGGCTTCGCTGACAAACGATCCGCGTGAAGCCAGCGCTGCGCGGGCAGATCTGGACGCCTATCTTGAGGAACTGCGAGCGGTGCAGGCGCGTAATGTCGGGCTCGAACTGGAAAGCGACATTGCAGGCGAACTGCGCGGCGTGCAGCAAAACTACATCAGCTATATCGAGAACGTGCGGGAGATCATTGCCCTGTCGGGCGGCAAGGCTGAAGTCGTGACTGCGCGCATGCCGGCATTCCAGCAGACCTTCTCGACAATGGCGCGCGACAATGCGCGGATCGCCGACCTGATCGAGGCCCGGGTCCATGCCAGCTCGGATCGGGTGTCCGGAACGCTGTCGAGCCTGTTGGCCCAGCTTGCGCTCGGGGTCTTCGGGATCATGGTGCTGACTGCGGCCTTCATCTGGCAGCTACGCCGCCGGATCGTGGAGCCGTTAAGCCGGATCAGCAGCGATCTCCGCTCAGATGTGCCGACCGATCTCGCCGCTGACCAGCTCCGAGCTGACGAGATCGGCGAGCTGGCACGCAGCGTAAGCGCGTTCCGCGAAGCCAACGAGCGGATCCGGGTGAGCGATGAAGCGCGGGTCGAAGCCGAGCGGCGAGCACGTGAGGAGGCGGGCCGGCTGCAGTCGCTCGCCAATACCGCCGAGGCGCTCGAGCGGCGCACACTGGGCATCGTCCAGCAGGTGATCGCGACCGCCAGCCAGCTCAAGCAGGTAGCGGACTCGCTGGCCGAATCGGCAGGCAAATCGCGCGAGGAAACCACTTCGGCGGCCGCGGCAGCGGAGCAGACGCTGGGCGGGGTGCTGGCAATTGCCGAAGCGACCGACGAACTGCTTGTCTCGATCGAGGAAGTGACGGGAAGGATCCGGCTGGTCGCCCAATCGGGCGAGGAAGCACGCGCACTGGCCGCTTCCACCGAATCCACGATTGCCGAACTCGACGATATGGCGCAGCGCATCACCTCGTTTACCGATCTGATCGGCCAGATTGCTCAGCGCTCGGACCTGCTGGCGCTCAACGCGACGATCGAGGCCGCCCATGCGGGGCATGTCGGCAGCGGCTTTGCCGTTGTCGCTGACGAAGTGAAGCAGCTGTCCAAGCAGACTGCACGCGCGGTCGAAGAAATCGAAGGCCAGATTCGCGGCATCGTGTCCATCACCAGCAAAGCCACGAACTCGCTCGCCGCCATGTCGAGGGCAATCAACGAACTGGGTGGGGCGACGACTTCGATTGCATCGGCAGCCGAACAGCAAACGGCAGCCACTTCTGAGATCGGGCGCACGATCGAAATGTCCTCAAGCGGCACCGAGGCGATGCGCGGCAATCTCCAGCGCGTCGAAGGGCAAGTAAGCGAGACCGCGTCCAATGCCCAGGCGGTGCGTGAGGCAACCCGGATGCTGGATGAACAGGCGGCCGAGTTGAGCCGCGAGATGGCCAGCTTTATCGCCCGCGCCAAAGCCGCCTGAGGCAAGCGCCTTTCGGCGGATCGTGGGCTAGCTCCCCTTCAGCGCTTTCAATGCTTCGGCCAGCGGGCCAGAAGGCGTATCATCGCTGGCGATCCCCGCTTCGCGCCGCGTGGCATCGGCGTTCGGACCTTCGGCATAGGGATCGATCGCTAGGCCCAGCGTCTGCGCCACCGCCTCGCCCAGATCGAAGCTCTCGCCGGTAAACTCGATCTCGTCGAGATCCTCGCCGCTCAGTTCGATTTCGATCTCGCTGCCCTCCACCAGCGCTGGATCGATCCGACCTTCCTCGACAAAGCGTAAAGCGAGCGGTTCGGCGATCGAGGTATCGAACTCTTCGCCGGAAACGGCGCAAAGCTGGACGATCTGTGCCTCAAGCATGCCGACAGCGCGCACCGCCCGCGCTTCGCGGTCAAGCTCGACAGTGGCCCGTAGCGACCGGATGCGGGGTAGGGCGAACCTGCGGGCCAAAGCGGCAAGCTCGTCCTCGCTGGCCTCGATCGTCAGCGGATCGGCAGGCAGGTGGCGCGCCTTGACGAGGCGTTCGAGTTCGCTGGCGCTCACGCCGTGGCAGCTCCGAATGCGATCCGTCCCTCCACGACTGCGTTACCGTCGAGCGTGGCAAGATGGTCATGCAGCGCCTGCAACCGGCTTGCGACAGCCGCGGCCGATCCACCCTGTGCGAAGCTGACGTTGCGGGAAACGGCAGCCTTGAGCTTATCCGCATCGGCCTGGACCAAGGCCGGGCGATAGGCGCCCAGTCGCCCGCCGAGCACGCTCATTAGCCTGCCGATATGCTTGCCCACCACTACATCGTTGATGCCGAATTCGCGCAATTGCCCGTCCATATCCTCGACGAAGAATTCGCACAGCAGCGCGCTTTCCGCATGCTTGCCGGCGCTTTCCAGCCGCACCACAACCGCACTCAACACTGCGGTGATCATGTCGAAGCGCCCGTCTACCTCGTCTGCCACGTGGCACTCGGCATACCAGGCGGGATCGCGCGCCAGCGCTACCACCTGGTGCCAGAGCGGGCGCACGGCTTCGCGTGGATCAGGGGCAGTGCCCAGCAGCTTCGCAAGAAAGGACATCGTCAGGTCGCTCCACGGCGGCGGCGTTCAGCCGCAATTCAATCGGCTATGCCCAGTGGCAATGCACCGCGGCGTTGCATGCCGCGCGCCATCGCCGTAAGGCTCGTGGCCGACATATAGGAAGGGTTGCGGCGCGGGCAATGCGCATGGCACCCAGCATGCTAAGAAGGTTGGCGTTTCGAATGGACAGCGCGAAGGCACTCAGGATTTCTCTGGTGGCGGCGGTAACGATCGGGCTGGCGGGTTGCACGTCGATTCGCGAATCGCGCGGCTATGTGGTCGACGCCATGCTGACCGATTCCATCCAGCCGGGGATCGACAACCAGCGTTCGGTTGAAATGACCCTGGGCCGGCCCAGCTTCGCCAGCAAATATGGCGAACCGACGTGGTACTACATCTCCAGCGTATCGGCTCGGCGGCCTTTCACCAGCCCGCAGACTGACGCGCATTCGGTGCTCGCGGTCAAGTTCGACCGTGCCGGCAATGTGATCGCAACCGAACGCAGCGGGGTGGACCAGGTTGTCAGGATCGATCCGGATGGCGACAAGACGCCCACCTTGGGTCGCGAGCGCGGCTTCCTCGAAGACCTGTTCGGAAACATTGGCCAGGTCGGCGCGCCAGGCGCCGGTGGCCCGGGTGGTCCCGGCGGGCCTTGATCCTGCGCGGCTGGCCAGCTTGACCGGCCGCCTCGGCTCCCCATATCGCGGGGTATGAGCAAACACAGCGACAGCCATGGCCTTGTCCAATGGCATGGCACCACGATCGTCGGGATCAAACGCGGCGAAACCACCGTGATCGCGGGCGATGGCCAGGTCTCGATGGGCAATACCGTGATGAAGCCCAATGCCCGCAAAGTGCGGCGCATCGGCGCGGGCGGAAATGTCATCGCGGGGTTTGCCGGCGCGACGGCCGATGCCTTCACCCTGTTCGAACGGCTCGAAAAGAAGCTCGAGCAGTATTCGGGGCAACTGATGCGCGCAGCGGTCGAACTGGCCAAGGACTGGCGCACCGACAAGTACCTGCGCAATCTGGAAGCGCTGATGATCGTGGCCGACAAGGACGTGCTGCTGGTCTTGACCGGAAATGGCGACGTGCTCGAACCCGAAGGGGGGATTACGGCGATCGGCTCGGTCGGGAACTATGCGCTCGCCGCCGCCCGTGCACTGGCCGATTACGAGCAGGACGCCGAGGTGATCGCGCGCAAGGCGATGCAGGTCGCCGCTGATATCTGCGTCTTCACCAACGGCAATGTCACGCTCGAGAAGATCTGAGAGCTCTCCCCATGACCGAAGCATTGACCCCCAAGGCGATCGTCGCCGCGCTCGACGAGCACATCATCGGCCAGAAGGATGCCAAGCGCGCAGTGGCCGTGGCGCTGCGCAACCGCTGGCGACGCCAGCGGCTGGGCCCCGAACTGCGCGACGAGGTGACGCCCAAGAACATCCTGATGATCGGCCCCACCGGTTGCGGCAAGACCGAAATCAGCCGCCGACTGGCGAAACTGGCCGAAGCGCCCTTCGTAAAGGTGGAAGCGACCAAATTCACCGAGGTCGGCTATGTCGGGCGCGATGTCGAACAGATCGCGCGCGACCTGGTGGAAGAGGCGATCCGGCTAGAAAAGGACCGGCGCCGCGAAGCCGTGCGCGAAGCTGCCAGCAAGGCAGCGATGGACCGGCTGCTCACCGCGCTGGTGGGCGACAACGCATCCGAGGCAACGCGCGAAGCTTTCCGCCAGCGCATCGTCGAGAATGCAATGAACGAGACCGAGGTCGAGATCGAGGTCACCGAAGCGCCGCAGATGCCGTTCGACATGGGCGGGATGGGTGGCAATGTCGGCATGATCGACTTGTCGGACATGTTCGGCAAGGCGATGGGGCGCAAGCCGACCAAGCGGCGCAAGCTCAAGGTGCCCGATGCTTGGGACAAGCTGGTCGACGAAGAAGCCGAGAAGCGGATGGACCAGGACGATGTCGCCCGCGTTGCGCTGCAGAATGCCGAGACCAACGGCATCGTGTTCCTTGACGAGATTGACAAGATCGCGGTCAGCGATGTGCGCGGCGGCAGCGTCAGCCGCGAAGGCGTGCAGCGCGACCTGCTGCCGCTGATTGAGGGCACAACGGTCAGCACCAAATACGGGCCGATGAAGACCGACCATGTCCTGTTCATCGCCTCGGGCGCCTTCCATGTCGCCAAGCCGTCGGACATGCTGCCCGAACTGCAGGGCCGCTTGCCGATCCGGGTCGAGCTGCGCGCGCTGACCGAGGCCGATTTCGTACGGATCCTAACCGAGACCCGGGCCAATCTGGTCGAGCAATACAGGGCGCTGCTGGGCACGGAGAAGGTCACGCTCGACATCACCGAGGAAGCGATCGCTGAAGTCGCGCGGATCGCAGCACAAGTGAACGAAAGCGTCGAGAATATCGGCGCGCGGCGGCTGCAGACGGTGATGGAGCGGTTGCTTGAGGACATCAGCTTTGAGGCCGAGGAACACACCGGCGAGAAGGTGATGATCGACGCAGCCTATGTGCGCGAGCGGCTGGCAGACCTGGCCGGCAATACCGATCTTTCGAAGTATATCTTGTGATGGCGGGCGGGCCAGTCTCCCGCCGCGAAGACATGCTGGCGCAGATGGCGCCACGGCTCGATCCGCTGCGCTACTGTTTCATGGTCGTCAACCCCTCCACCGCCCCGCAGGCGCTGGGCGCCGCGATCGGCACCTTCCGCGAGGAGGAAGGAGTCACCGCGATCGTGCCCGAGACTTTGGCTCGCGAACTGGGCGAGGAAGGCCCCGCCTTCGCGCGGATCACGCTGATGGTGCATTCCTCGCTTGAGGGCTTCGGGCTTACCGCCGCTGTGGCGAGCACGCTGGCTGAACACGGCATCGCCTGCAACATGATGGCGGCCAGCTTCCACGACCATGCCTTTGTTCCGGCGGAGGATGGCGAACGCGCGCTGGCCCTGCTTGAAGCGCTGTCGGCGTCCTATCGCTGAATTCGGCTGCTTTGCCTGCTCCATGCCGCAGGTCGATCATTCTTGGCGGTTCACCGGAAGGTTCGCGGCTGGCGATTGATCCGGAACCGGTTGTGTGAGCAAACCGTTCGCTGGGGATGAGTTCGCAACGGGGATAGAATGATGATTTGCAAGGCCTTGCTCAACGGTGCGGCGCTGGGCGCCCTCGTCCTGGCGGGGCCGTTGGCCGCTGACGACCATGCCGCAGCCGCCTCGGACACATTGAGCGCGCCAAAGATCGAATATACCCGCTGGGTGCTGGACAACGGGCTCCAGGTGATCGCGATCCCCGACAATTCCACTGCCAATGTCACCACCTCGTTGTGGTACGAGGTCGGCGCCAAGCACGACCCGGAAGGACGATCGGGCTTCTCCCACCTGTTCGAGCATATCCTCAGTCGCAAGACAGTGAACATGCCCTACAACATGATCAACCGGCTGACCGAGGATGTCGGCGGGGTGCGCAACGCCTCGAACTGGGTCGATCGCACGAATTATTTCGAGACGGTTCCAGCGCAGTATCTCGAAACCATGCTGTGGACGCACCGCGAGCGCATGGCCTTCCCGGTGGTCGATTCCGAAGTGTTCGAAAACGAACGCAATGTGGTGAAGGAGGAACTGCGCCAGCGAGTGCTCGCTCCACCTTATGGCCGGTTGCAGCGCTTCGTCATTCCAGAGAATGCCTTCGACGTGCTGCCCATGCGGCGCCCCGGGATCGGGAGCATCGCCGAACTCGATTCGGCGACGCTCGACGATGCCCGCGCATTCCACCAGGCGTTTTACGGGCCTGACACCGCCACTCTGATTGTCGCCGGTAACTTCGATCTGGCGCAGCTGCAGACCCTGGTTGACAGGTACTTCGCCGACATCCCGCGCCGCGCCCAGCCAGTGAGCCTGGCGATCGAGGGCGAGGAGCCGCCGCGCACCGCTCCGCGCACCGTCAATGCCACGGCACCCAACGTGCCGCTGCCGGTAGTCGGAGCGGTCTGGAAGGCGCCGGAACTGACGCATCCCGATGCTGCGGCCATCGAAGTGCTCTCGGCGATCCTGTCGCGCGGGGACAACAGCCGGCTGCACGAGGCGCTCGTGCGCAGCGGGCTGGCGGTCAATGCCTCGCATGGCGAGCAGCTGTCAGAAGACGGCGGATTCATCGCTTCCTATATTGTCCTTAGCCCCGCTGCCGACATGGCAACGGCACAACGGGCGCTGGATCGCGTGATCGAGAAAGTCCGCACTGCGCCGCCGAGCGAGGCGGAGTTGCGCGAGGCGAAGAACGAGATCTTCGCGCAGGCGCTGGCCAACCGTCAGACCGCGCAGGGCCGGGCCTTCGAACTGGGTGAAGCGCTGGTGTCGACCGGCAATCCCGATGCAGCCGACTTGCGGCTCGAGCGGATCGGCGCCGTAACGCTAGCCGACGTCCAGCGGGTGGCGCAGGCCTGGCTGCGGCCCGAGGGCAAGGTTACGATCACCTACAGGGCCGGCGAAGACGATCCGGCAAGCTATGCCAATCCCGCACCCATGCCGAAGTTCGGCACGGTGCCGCCCGCCACCGGTGCACCTCTTGCAGTGCGCCCCGAAGCCGAGCGCATGGCCCCGCCACCGCCTATGGCCGCCCCGCCCGTGGTTCGTGCGCAGTTCGTCGAGGCAAGGCTTGCCAACGGCATTCCGCTGGTCAGCGCGCAGACCACCAATGTCCCGATTGCCACGATCACGCTGGTGTTTCCGGGTGGCAGCGCGGCCGATCCTGCTGGCAAGGCCGGCGTGGCTGAACTCGCCGCAACCGTCGCAGACAAGGGCACAGCGGTACGGAGCGCCACCGAGATCGCCGCAACGCTCGAAGCGCTGGGCGCCAGCCTCGGTTTCAATGCCGGAAGCGACGGCAGCTTTGTCAGCCTGACCGCGCCGACCGCCAACTTGCGGGAAGCGGGCGCCGTGCTGGTCGATATCCTGCAGAATGCGGCCTTCCCCGAGGCGGAGTTCGAACGCGAGCGGCAGCGCGCGCTGGATGGCCTTACTGCCACGCTGAAGGATCCCGGTGCGCTTGCCAATCTTGTGGCGACACGGGTGATGTATGGCGATGCGCCCTATGGCGAAGTGGCCAACCCGGCCAGCATCCCGGCGATCACCCGGGCCGATCTTGTCGCACATCGCGAAACCTACTGGCATCCGGCCACCGCGCGGATCGTGATCAGCGGCGGCCTTGCGGCCAGCGAAGCCCAGGCGCTGGCGGGCGAATTGTTCGGTGGCTGGACCTCGCCCCGCGCCGCGCCCGCCGCTCTGCCCGATCCGGCGGGGCAGCCGCAGGCACCGCGTACGGTGGTGATCGACATGCCCGATGCCGGGCAGGCCGCAGTGATGGCAGGCGTGCGCGCCCTGTCGCGCAAGGATCCCGATTTCTACAAGCTGTGGCTGGCCAATACGGTGCTCGGGTCGGGCAGCAACGGCCGGCTGTTCGAGGAAATCCGCACCAAGCGCGGCCTCAGCTATGGCGCCTACAGCCAGCTTGCCACTGCGGCAGACGAGGCCGTGCTGGTCGCGCAGGCGCAGACCAAGAACGAAACCGCAGACGAGGTGGCGGCGGTATTCTTCGAGCAGTTTGCACTGCTCGGGCGCGAGCCACTGGCCGAAGACGCGCTCGAGAAGCGGCGCCTGTTCCTGGGCGGGGCAATCGCGCGCAGCCTTGAAACCAGCGGCGGGTTCAACGGCCAGATCGCCAGCCTGATGCTGCGCGGGATCGAGCCGGACGAGGCCTTCCGCATCGCCGAGCGACTGGCCCAGGTCGGCGCGGCGGAGGTGGCGGGCATCGCGCAAGCGATTCTAGCTCCCGAGCAGGCCTCGCTCGTGATCGTGGGCGATGCCAAGCTCTTCCTCGATGATCTCAGGAAGCTGCGCGGCGAGGTTGAAGTGATCCCCTTCGGCGAGCTTGACCTTGCCAGCACCGATTTGCGCAAGGAGGCGGCTGCAACGCAGGCCACCGGCGAATAGCGCGAACGCTTACTCCGCCGCTTGCGCTTCGCCTTCGCGCTCGGTCGCCTGGCGCGCCCACATATCGGCGTAAAGGCCGTCCGCCGCCAGCAATTCGCTGTGCCGCCCGGCTTCGGCCAACCGGCCGTGATCGAGCACCAGGATGCGATCGGCATCGGCGATAGTCGACAGGCGGTGCGCGATCGCGATGGTGGTGCGGTTGCGGCTGACCCGGCGCAAGGTGGCAAGGATGTCCTGCTCGGTGCGGGTATCGAGCGCGCTGGTGGCTTCGTCGAGCAGCAGGATCGGCGGGTTCTTCACCAGCGTGCGGGCAATCGCCACGCGCTGCTTCTCGCCGCCCGAAAGCTTGAGCCCGCGCTCGCCCACTTCGGTGCCAAAGCCTTGCGGTAGCCGTTCGATGAAGGGCAGGATCGCCGCGTCCCGCGCCGCGTTGACCACGTCTTCCTCGCGCGCATTGGCGCTGCCATAGGCGATGTTGTAGCCGATCGTGTCATTGAACAGCACACTGTCCTGCGGGACGATGCCGATCGCGGCGCGCAGCGATTCCTGCGTAACCCCAGCGATATCCTGCCCGTCGATCAGGATGCGGCCGGCCTGGGGATCGTAGAAGCGGAACAGCAGCCGCGCGATCGTGCTCTTGCCGGCTCCGGACGGCCCGACAATCGCGACGCGCGCGCCCGCCGGCACATCGAAGCTCAGGCCTTGCAGGATCGTGCGGTCGGGCTCGTAGCCGAAAACCACATGGTCAAAGGTGATGTGCGGACGTCGGATGACCAGCGCGGGTGCGCCCGGGCGGTCCTGCACTTCTACCGGCGTGTCGATCAGCTTGAACATCTCGGCCATGTCGACCAGCCCCTGGCGGATCGAGCGATAGACCATGCCGAGCAGGTCGAGCGGGCGGAACAGCTGGATAAGGTAAGTGTTCACCAACACCAGATCGCCCACGGTCAGCCGCCCCTCGCTCCATCCCCAGACGGTGAAGGCCATGGCGCCGGCCAGCAGCACATTGGTGATTGCCGCCTGGCTGATATTGAGCACGCCCAGCGAATTCTCGGACCGGATCGCGGCCTCCGCATAGGCGCTTGCCGCCTGGCCATAGCGCGCTTCTTCCCGGCCTTCGGCGCCGAAATACTTCACGGTCTCGTAATTCAGCAGCGAATCGACCGCGCGGTGCAGCGCCCGCCCGTCGAGGTCGTTCATGTCGCGCCGCAGCTGGGTGCGCCATTCAGTGATCCAGCGCGTCACCGCGATGTAGATGATCACCGTCACGCCGGTTGCTGCCACCAGCTCCCATCCGAAGGTAAAGTAGAAGATCACGCCCACGGCCAGCAGCTCGATGACGGTGGGGGCAATGTTGAACAGCAGGAAGAACAGCATCGTGTCGATGCTCTTGGTGCCGCGTTCGATCACCTTGGTCACTTCGCCGGTGCGCCGGGCCAGATGAAACCTCAGCGACAGCCGGTGGAGCCGCCGGAACACATCCTGCGCCAGATGCAAGGTTGCGGTCTGGCCTACGCGTTCGAAGGCGATGTTGCGCAGATTGTCGAAGGCAACGCCGGTGAAGCGCCCCAGCGCATAGGCCAGCACCAGCGCCATCGCGACCATGGCCCCCTGGCGCGATGGGGAAGCCATGGCGTCGATCGCGTATTTGTAAGCAAAGGGCAGCGCCAGGGTGACCGCCTTGGCGGCCAGGACAAATCCCATCGCGGCCAGGATGCGACGCTTGAGCGCGGGATTGTCGCGCGGCCACAGATAGGGAATGAAACGGCGCAGGGTTTGCCAGCCGTCGGCCTCAAGCGGGCGGTTATCCTCGGTGTCAGGCGGCATTGCCCGCCCCATGTGGGCGCAGCGACGCAGGCTGGCAAGCCATCAACCGGCGATTGCCCCGGCCAATACCTCGGCCGTTACAGGCGCGAGGCGCCCCGGCTGTCGTACTTGGGGCGCAGGCCGGCGGGCAGGTCGAACAGGATCCGGCGCTTGGCAAAATCGATCGCTACGCGGTCGAACAGCCTGAGGTGCTGCATGCCGATCGAGAGCACCGGTTTGTCCTGCAGGCCTAGCGCCGCGAAGGCCGGCGCGTCGGCAAAGGTGATCGGGACATTGATAAGCTCGAGCCCCTGGAAGGAGAGCGAGCGAGCATAGGACAGCTCGCTGATCAGCTTCACGCCATTGACATCCATTGTCTCGACACTTTCGGCGCGCTTGGCGCGGATGCGATCGCGCAGCGCGAGATTGCCGAGGCTGGCCTGGGCGCCAGTGTCGATGATCACGGTGGCCTTGACGCCTTCGATCACCGCATCGGTGATCAGCAGCTGGCCCAGCTTGTTGCGGGCCTGCACCACGATCTCGAACCCGCGATTGCTATTCTTGCCTTCTGCGTCGGCCACCGCGATCGTCTCTTTCCTGAAGTCGATCAGCACCCGGAAGTCCTGCAGCGTATCGAGCCCGATGATTCCGTCCGCCCCGACATGCTGGCGTTGCAGGACCGGCGCAGAGATGTTGTGGATCGTGCGCGAGCCCACTTCGAACCGGTCGAGCTCGACGACGTCGACAGTTCGCCGGCTGGCCATGCCGACCAGCGTGGCGGGGCCGAGCGAGGGCAGGGCGATCTGGCTGGTGATGAACTCGGTCACGGCGGTGGCCTGCGAACCGGTGTCGATCATGAAATTGTAAGGGCCGACGCCGTCGATCGTGACCGGAACGGTGAAGCGGTCATGCCGGTCCGCGTCGAGTGCGAGCAACTCGGTGGCAGGGTCGGCAAGATCGGGCGAGACAGGCACGAGGTCGGCCGGCCGTTCGGGTTGTCCGGCGTGAGCGATCGCTGTTGCCGGCGTCAGCCCTGCAAGGCTCACGGCCAGAATGGCAGACAGGGCTGGCGGCAACATCCTACTCTCCGTTACTGACGTGACAGGCCATCGGGTCAGCCGCACGACAACGGGTGCAGTCTACCAGCAAAAGCCAGCTTTCCAAACAGGTACCGGCGCGCGGCCCCTGTGCTTCGACCAATTGCGGTTGCGCGCCGTCCGGCGGCATGGTCGCAACGCCAGCCCGCGATTCGGCTTGTGCGGGTGAACTGGCGCCCGGACGCAGGCAGCCGGGCAGGTGAAATTGCCTGCAGAATCAGCCGTTGCAGCCCGTCACGGCGCTGCCGCGAGGGGGCAAAATGGGCGCGTATGGCCCTTTTCAGCCGATTTGCGCCCGATAAAGCGTTATAAAATAGTTGTTTAATCGGCCGCGAAATAAAATTGCAAAAAGGCGTTGACCCGACTCAAAGCCCCACATATATGGCCCTCCACCGACGCGGCGCTGCCGGTTTCAAACCGCTCCGCTGGGTTGGTCGCCAAACAAAGTCGGATAGCCGGTCCCCCGGTGAAAATCGGGGCTCCATTGCTGTCCGCCTATTAATGTCTGGCTGGCTCTTTGACATTGTTGGTTTTTGATGAAGGGACATGTGGGCGACGGCGCCCGGCCCGGGGGTTTTAAGGCTCCGGATACCGGTTAAACTAAGCCGATTGCCACATCCTTCCAGGCTCCACAGTCTGGTCGTGATGATGCATGTCCATTCGTATCCATTACGTTTGACAGTGCAGGTATCGGCTCCTTGAAGCTCTTGCCTTGCTGGTTGGCGATCCTCGGATCGTGCCGGCAAAGTGAGTGACACAAACTTGAGAGTTTGATCCTGGCTCAGAACGAACGCTGGCGGCATGCC
>CAZCNF010000018.1:0-57306 GCA_964500135.1 uncultured Porphyrobacter sp. | reverse complement strand
GAATGCCCATCTGCACCATCTCGGCGCGCTTCTTCTCGCCGCCGGAAAAGCCGACGTTCACGTGGCGCTTGAGCATGTCCATGTCGAGCTTGAGCAACCCGGCCCGGTCCTTCGCCAGCTTGAGGAAATCGCCGCCCGACAGCGGCTCTTCCCCGCGCGCCTTGCGCTGCGCATTGAGCGCCTCGCGCAGGAACTGGACGTTGGACACGCCGGGGATTTCGACCGGATACTGGAAACCCAGGAACAGGCCGGCCGCCGCGCGCTCATGCGGCTCCAGTTCGAGCAGGTCCTGCCCGGCAAAGCTGACCGAGCCTTTGGTCACCTCGTAGCCCGGCCGCCCGCCCAGCACATAGGCCAGGGTCGACTTGCCCGCGCCATTGGGGCCCATGATGGCATGGACCTCGCCGGCGTTCACGGTGAGGTCGAACCCCTTGAGGATCGGCTTGCCGGCTACTTCGGCATGGAGATTATGGATTCGCAGCATGGGGGCTTTCGCTGTTCTGCATCTGAGTGCGTTCGTATTGTTCGATGATCGCCATGCGCTGGCGGAAACTGTCGTCGATGAAGCGGCCGCGCTCGATATGGATCTGGCCAAGCCGGTAAAAGGTGTCGGCGATCTGGTCCGCCGGATAGGTGGCGATGAGGCCGCGCCGCGTGATGGTGCCGACCGAGGCCGTGATCGATTCCTGCTCCACCTTCGCGCAGCGCGGCAGGTCGGCCCGGTGCTGCTCCTCGAAATCGGGCAGCCCGCGTGCAACGCGGTTGCCGTAGTTCAGGCAGCGCTTGTAATCCTCGATATAGGGCAGGATCGCGATATCGTATTCGAGCGTCCAGGTTTCCTTCACCGGCCCGGAGTCCGGCTGGGCCAGCGGGATCGCCGGCATGGTCTGCAGGCCAAGCACCAGGGCGGCGGCAGTCGCAATCATCAGAACACCTCCAGGAATTGGGGCAGGAAATAGGCTGCGGTAAGCGCACAAATGACCAGCAGCACCTTGCCCGGTGTCGAGAACCCCCGGCTGAGGTTCATCGTCAGCACCGAGATGGTGGCCAGCAGAGGCAGCACGAACAGCAGGATCTTCTGCATGTCGGGCGCCAGCAAGTCATTCAGTCCGGGCATGGTTACGCATCTCCCCTGTTGGTCGTGGAGCGGCCCGATGCTGTTGTGCGTTGTGATCTGTTGCGCGGTGCGGAGCGCGCACGATGCTGGGCGCGGGCTTCCTGCCGGTCGCCGATGCGCACACGCATGCCGGCGGTGATCCGCTGCAGCACGGTGTCCATGTTCTCGAGGATGTCGGCAGCCTTGATCCGCATCACCCGGATGCCCACGGCTTCGAGGCTCTTGTCGCGGCGCCGCGCGATGGTTTCGTTGGCGCCGTCCTCGTCAATGGCAATCGCCATACCGAGGTTGTGGCAGTTGAAATCGACGATCGCGCTGCCGACCACCGCATGGCGGGTGAATTTGTAGCGGCCCAGGTCGGCCTTGGCGAAGCGCGCCGCCAGCGCCTTGTGCGCATCCGACGAATGCCGGCGCAGCTCGCGCGCCTGTTCGTGCAGCGCATCAAGCCTTTTCTCGGAAATCTCCCAACCTCGCCCTTTCTTCTTGAGCGCGGGCGCTGCGTCCGACGGCGCTTCGGAGAGCTTGAGGGTCTTGCGGGCGGTCATCACCCCACGCTCCCTTCAAGGCTGATCGCCAGCAACTTCTGCGCTTCGACCGCGAACTCCATCGGCAGTTCCTTCAGCACGTCGCGAGCAAAGCCGTTGACGATCAGCGCCACCGCCTCTTCCTGGGGCAGCCCGCGCTGCATCGCGTAGAACAGCTGGTCGTCGCTGATCTTGCTGGTGGTTGCCTCGTGCTCGATCTGCGCGGTGGGATTCTTGACCTCGATGTAGGGCACGGTGTGCGCGCCGCAGCGGTCGCCCAGCAGCAGGCTGTCGCACTGGGTGAAGTTGCGCACGCCATCGGCATTGGGGCCTACGCGCACCAGCCCGCGATATGTGTTGTTGCTCTTGCCCGCCGAGATCCCCTTCGAGATGATCGTGCTGCGGCTGCCGCGCCCGTTGTGAATCATCTTGGTGCCGGTATCGGCCTGCTGGTAATTGTTGGTGACGGCGACCGAATAGAATTCGCCCACGCTGTTTTCGCCGTTGAGGACGCAGCTGGGATATTTCCAGGTTACCGCGCTGCCGGTTTCGACCTGGGTCCAGCTGATCTTGCTGCGCGCACCCTGGCACAGCCCGCGCTTGGTCACGAAATTGTAGATCCCGCCGCGGCCCTCGGCATCGCCGGGATACCAGTTCTGCACGGTCGAATATTTGATCTCGGCATCATCCAGCGCGACCAGCTCGACCACGGCGGCATGGAGCTGGTTCTCGTCGCGCATCGGCGCGGTGCAGCCTTCGAGATAGGACACATAACTGCCCTTCTCGGCGATGATCAGCGTGCGTTCGAACTGGCCGGTGTTCTCGGCATTGATGCGGAAATAGGTGGACAGCTCCATCGGGCAGCGCACCCCTTCGGGCACATAGACGAAGGTCCCGTCCGAAAAGACCGCGCAGTTCAGCGTGGCGAAGAAATTGTCATGCTGCGGCACCACCTTGCCCAGCCACTTCTTCACCAGTTCGGGATATTCCTTGATCGCTTCGGAGATCGACAGGAAGATCACGCCGGCGCGCTTCAGCTCCTCGCGGAAGGTGGTGGCGACCGATACGCTGTCGAACACGGCATCGACCGCGACCTTGCGCGCGCCCTCGACGCCCGCCAGCACTTCCTGCTCCGCGACCGGAATGCCCAGCTTGTCATAGACTGCCTTGATCTCGGGATCGAGCTCGTCGAGGCTGGCCAGCGTCGGCTTCTTCTTGGGGGCCGCGTAGTAATAGGCATCCTGGTAATCGATCTTCGGATAGCCCAGCTTGGCCCAGTCGGGTTCCTGCATGGTCTGCCACAGGCGGAATGCCTTGAGCCGCCATTCGAGCATCCATTCAGGTTCGCCCTTCTTGGCGGAAATGAAGCGAACGGTGTCCTCATCCAGCCCCTTGGGCGCGAATTCGGTGTCGATATCGGCCGACCAGCCGTGTTCGTAATCGGCGGCCTTGGCCGCTGCCGCGCGGGCTTCGCGATCCTGCAGCTCGAGCTCGGGATTGTCGCTCATGCCGCTTCCCTTTCGCGGACCAGGCGGGTCAGCGGGATGGCTGCCAGAGCGCCGCGCAGCGCCTCGTTGACGATCGGCCAGTGCGAGCGGACCGAGCAGCTCTGTTCGAAGTCGCAGCACTCGCCTTCAACGCATGCGGTCAGCGCGATCGGCCCTTCGACCGCCTCGACGATATCGGCGAGGCTGATCGCTGCCGCCGGCCGGGCCAGTTGCAACCCGCCGCCCGCACCGCGCATCGAACGCAGCAGGCCCGCCGCCGAAAGCTTGCTGACGAGCTTTTGCACGGTCGGCAGCGGCAGGCCGGTCTCACTCGCCAGTTCGGTGGCCGAAGTGCGCGCGCCGCCGCAATGGCGCGCAGCGGCACTCATCGTCACCACGGCGTAATCGGCAAGGTTGGACAGGCGCATGGACCCTCGAACATAAATCAGACTGTTTTATTCCGATTTGCATCTAGGCGTTGAAATTGCCGGTTTCAACGGGAATCGAAGTGTTGCGAGTCGTTCGCATTTGCCCCGTCGATGCCCTGCTCAACCGGACGGCGCCTTGCCCTGCGCGAGGCCTTCGGGCAGCGGCGCGATGTTGGGCTTCACCTCGGTGTAATTGCGCGCGTGCAACAGGGCCTTGAGGATGGATCCGTCTTCCGCCGCCAGGCGGCCCGGCGTCCGCCCGGTAAAGTGGCGGATTTCCCGGATCATGTGCGACTGGTCGTAGAAACCGGCGGCCAGTTCGGCCAGCTGGCCTTGGTCGAGTTCGGGCCGGTCCAGCAGCGCGGCAACCCTGAGTGCGCGAAACTTGCGTTTGAGACCCATCGGGGTTTGCCCGAAATAGCGCTCAACCAGCCGCTGAAGCTGACGCGACGAGTAGTTCGCCTGTCGCTCCAGTTCTTCGAAGGGTGGGTCGAGCGAGGAGCCCAGCCATGCCGCCACGGCCTGCATCAGACCAACGTGCCTGGGCGGGACCGGAGCCAGGCGCCTGGCGATGAATTGCGCGACCTCGCCGCACAGCATCACCCCGTCCGCTCCATCCGCATAGCGGCGCGCGAGCGAATCGCCCCAAGTCGCCGCATCTGCGCCCAGCACTTCGCCGCCATCGAGCAGGCGGTCGGCCCACTTGCCCGCGTGCAGGCCGGTCAATCCCGCCCAGCCCAGCGGCGAAAGCGCAGCCCCGACGCAGTGAAACGGCCCTTCCACGTCGAACGGCGCCGCAACGCCGCTTGGTGCGAGCAGGGAAACCCGGCTCGACCGATCGCAGCGTTGCCCGAAGGCGATGGTGCCGCGGCCGCGCAGGAACACCATGAGGTGGCCGGTTGCGGCAGGCTGGGTATCATGAATCTCGCGCTCGTCGCAGCGAAACCAGTACAGGGTGGTAATCCAGGGCTGCAGTTGCGGTGGCGGCGCGACATAGTCGAGCGCGAACAGGGAGCGGTCGGTGAGGGCCTCCTCGTCGATCTCGGGCATGGGCGCGAGGGCGCGCTGCAAGGACCGGCCTCTGGTCATCACTCACCGTCGGCCCAGGACTTGGGCATGCGGATTTCGCGCAAATTCTTGGGCGTCAGCATTTCCTGGAGATAGGGGCTTTCGTCATCGCCGAGGCGGGCGGGGGTGCGGCCCACGAACAGGTTGATCTCGCGAATCATGTGCGACTGGTCGAAAAATGCCTCGGCCAACTGTGCTTCCCATTCCGGTGTAAGCGTGGGCAAAGACAACAGTGCAGCCGACCGCAGGGCGCGGTACTTGCGGGCCAGGGCCTGCGGCGGCAGGCCGAAATAGCGTTCGACCAGCCGCTGCACCTGCCGCTCGGAATAGGCGGCGCGCTGCATCAGGCTGGCCAGCGGCGGATTTAGGCCCGAGCGGAGCCACTCGCCGGTCAACCGGACAAGCTCTGCGTGCCGGGGGTTCACCGGCTTGAGATTGCGCGAAATGAATTCGGCCAGCGCAATGGCGCAATCGCGACCGGACAGTTCGCCCGAACGATAGGCCGCGCACAGCGCAGCACCGGTCTGGTCGATATCGCTGCCCAACCAATCGCCGGCGCGCACCAGGCGGTTGCCACAGCGCGAGGCGTCGAGGCCGGTCAGGGCGGCCCAGCCCAGGGTCGACATGACCGCGCCTACCGCGTGGAACGGCCCGTCGACGAAAAAGGGTGCGGCGACCGAGAACGGAGTCAGCAGGTTGGTTTCGTGGCTGGGGTCGATCCGCCCGTCGCGGAACTGCATGGCCCCGACACCATGGGGAAATATCGCCAGCTGGCCGATCGCGGCCGGCTGGATATCGCGGATTACCGGCTCGTCGCAGCGGAAATGGTACAGCGTGGTGATGTAATCGCTCAGGGCGGGCGGGGGCGCGATATAGTCGATTTCGAACAGGCTGGCGGGCGTCAGCCCGAGCTGCGCCGCGTCTTCCTCGCGCTTGGGCGCTGGCCCTGTCCCGTTAGGTCTACCCATTGCCCCCAAACAAAAAAGGCGGCCCCCGAAGGGACCGCCTTAGAAGTTGAGGAACTCTTCGCATCACTGCTCCGAGCCCTTCGGGTCGCGGTCCCGTATTAGCCGAATCACTTAGGCCCGAATTGTATGCAAACGACAAGAGTTGATTTGGATCACATTTTTTTCTGTCATCAGATTGAAAAAATTAACTATTCCTGTCAAGTGGGCGCTTGGCTCGACAGCGCGGCGCTGGCTTGCCATAGGCTGGCCCATGTTGTTCCAGCTCTTGCGCCCTGCAATTTTCGCGATCGATCCCGAATCGGCGCACCGGCTTGCCATTCAAGGATTGAAGCTGCTGCCGCCGGGCAATCCGCCGCAGGCCGGCGCGCTCGCGACCGATGTGGCCGGGATCCGTTTCCCCAATCCCGTGGGGGTTGCTGCCGGGTTCGACAAGGATGCCGAAGTGCCCGATGCCCTGCTGGGGCTGGGTTTCGGCTTCACCGAAGTGGGGTCGATCACGCCGCTGGCGCAGCCGGGCAACCCCAGGCCGCGCCTGTTCCGCCTGGCCGAGGACCACGCAGTGATCAATCGCATGGGCTTCAACAATCGCGGCGCCTCCATCGCGCTCGAGCGACTCGCGCGGCGCAAGGGGCGGCCGGGCGTGGTCGGCATCAATGTCGGCGCCAACAAGGATACGACCGACCGGATCGCGGACTATGCGACCATGACCCGGCTGATGGCGCCTTATGCCAGTTATCTGGCCGTGAACATCTCCAGCCCCAACACTCCGGGCCTGCGCGCGCTGCAGGATGAAAGCGCGCTGACCGCGCTGCTCGAAGCCGTGCTCGCCGCGCGGGACGAGGCCATGGCGAAGGCCGCACCACCGGTGTTCCTGAAAGTTGCCCCGGATCTGGAATCGGCCGACATCGACGCGATCGCGCGGATTGCGCTCGACATGAAGCTGGGTGCGCTGATCGTCTCCAACACCACGATCTCGCGCCCGGTGCTGCGCTCGCGCCATGCAGGCGAGGCAGGCGGCCTTTCGGGTGCGCCGCTCAAGGATCTGGCGCTGCAGCGGCTGCGCGACTTTCGCCACGCCACCGGTGGCCAGCTGCCGCTGGTGGGCGTGGGCGGCATCGGCAGCGCCGCAGATGCCTGGCAGCGCATCCGGGCCGGCGCCAGCCTGGTCCAGCTATACAGCGCGATGGTCTACCACGGGCCAGGTCTGGGCGCGCGCATTGTGCAGGGGCTTGAGCGGCTGATGCGCCGCGACGGCTTCTCCAGCATTGCAGAGGCGGTCGGAAGCGAATAGCACGCGGCTTATGTTGCGCCTGTTTGCCACTTCGCTCGCCGCGCTGGCCCTCTCGGCCTGCGCCACCCCGTCACGGCTCGGTGCCGTCGGTGATGCAGCCCCCCACAATCACCCCGCCACAGGCTCGGTCAGTGCGGCCGATCCGCGCGCCGAGGATGCCGGGCGAGCGATGCTGGCGGCCGGAGGCAATGCCACCGACGCTGCCATAGCGGTCATGCTGGCGCTGACGGTGGTCGAGCCGCAAAGTTCGGGGATCGGCGGAGGTGGCTTCCTGGTCCACGCCGCGCCCGATGGCTCGGTTGCCACTTTCGACGGGCGCGAGACGGCCCCGGCCGGCGCACGGCCGGAATGGTTCCTGCGCGACGACGGGACCCTGCCAAGCTTCGACGAATCGGTCCAGAGCGGGCTCAGCGTCGGCGTGCCGGGCAACATCCGCATGGCTGCACTGGCGCACAGCCAGCATGGCAAGCTGCCCTGGGCCAAGCTGTTCGAGCCGGCGATCGAGCTGGCCCGCAACGGCTTCCGCATCAACCAGCGGCTCTACAATTCGATCAGTGCGCAGCCCGGACACGCCGGTTTCTCGGCGACCGCCCGCAAGCTCTATTTCGATGCCGAAGGCAAGGTGCTTCCAGCCGGATCGCTAGTGCAGAACGAGCAACTGGCACTCACCTTCGAGCGGATCGCGCGCGAAGGTCCCGATGCCTTCTACACCTCCGCGCTGGGCGATGCGATTGCTGCTACTGTCGCGCAAGCGACCCCCAAACCGGGCGCCATGACCATCGCAGATGTGCGCGGTTACGCTCCGAGGCAGCGTGACGCGGTGTGCGGCAGCTATCGCAAATACCGTATCTGCAGCATGGGGCCGCCCAGCTCGGGCGGTATCGCGGTGCTGCAGATTCTCGGCCAGCTCGAACGGTTCGACCTGCGCGCAATGGGCAAGGACAATCCCGCCACCTGGCACCTGTTCATCGAGGCGCAGCGGCTCGCCTACGCCGACCGCGAACTCTATCTGGCGGATCCGGATTTCGTCGATGTGCCGATCGCCGGGCTGATTGCGCCCGATTACATCGCGGCCCGCAGCAATCTGATCGATCCCGCCCAGCGCACGGCCAAGTTCACCGCCGGCACTCCGGCGGGCGCCACGACTCCGCTGGCCGATGGCGACGAGCCGACCGAAGAGGGAACCTCGCATTTCGCCGCGGTCGACAAGGGTGGCGTGATGGTCAGCTATACCTCGACGATCGAAAGCGCATTCGGTTCGGGACTGATGGCCAATGGCTTCTACCTCAACAACGAACTGACCGATTTCAGCCGCGCGCCGATGGTGGGCGGGCGGCTGGTGGCCAACCGGGTCGAAGGCGGCAAGCGGCCGCGCAGCTCAATGTCCCCGACTGTGATCTGGGATCCGGCGGGCGAGCCTTTCATGGTGGTCGGCGCCGCCGGCGGCCCCACGATCCCTGTCAGCACCGCCCGCGCGATCATTGGCGCGATCGACTTCGACCTTTCGGCGCAGGATGCGCTGGCGCTGCCATTCCTGATGGCGTTCGGTGACAATCTGCTGCTGGAACAGGGCACCTGGCTGCAAGTCGCAGTCCCGCAGTTCGAAGCCATGGGCTACACCAAGATCGCGCTGCGCGAGGCACCGATCAAGGTCAACGCGATCCTGCGCAAGGACGGCAGCTGGCAAAGTGCGCGCGACCCGCGCATCGAAACCGGTCTCGACGTGCCCTGATCGTGACGCGCGGCTTGCCGTCGCGCGCAGGGGCGCCTAATTCGTCGGCCGCAGTGAAGCCATAACCAGACTATCGGCGCGAGGAGCCACAGGTGCTGCAAGAAATCGATTCGGCCAGGAATCTCGTCGAGCTTTTCCTGACGCGGGCTGATGCCAAGGGCGAGGCCCCTTTCCTCGGTCGCAAGCAGGCCGGCAAATGGGCCACCCAGAGCTGGCGCGAAGTCGCGGAACAGGTCTGCTTGATCGCCGAAAGCCTCCGCAAGCTGGGCCTCAACCCCGGCGACCGGGTTTGTATCGTAAGCGAGAACCGGCCGGAGTGGTGCATCGCCGATCTGGCGATCATGGCGGCAGGCTGCGTTACCGTGCCGGCCTACATCACCAATACCACCCGCGATCATAGCCACATCCTCGACAATTCGGGCGCGCGCGCAGTCTTCGTGTCGGATGAAAAGCTGTTGAAGCCGCTGCATGGCGCGATCCAGGCCACTGGCCTGGTCGAACATGTGATCGGGATCGAGGACTTGAACCAGCACCAGTCGAGCGGATTCGAATACCACAGCTGGGCAAAAATGCTCGAGGGCGATGCCGTGGCGGCTCGCGGGGCCGTGGAACAGCGCATCGCCGGCATCGGGCGCGACCAGACCGCCTGCATCATCTACACCAGCGGCACCGGCGGCGCCCCGCGCGGCGTGCTGCAGCACCATGGCGCGATCCTGTGCAATGTCGCCGGGGCGGCCGAGGTGCTGATCGAGGATTTCGGGATCGAGGACGAACGCTTCCTGTCGTTCCTGCCGCTCAGCCACGCCTATGAGCACACCGGTGGCCAGTTCCTGCCGATCGGCGTGGGCGCCGAGATCTTCTACTCCGAAGGGCTCGAGAAACTGGCCAGCAATATCGAGGAAACCCGCCCCACCATCATGGTGGTGGTGCCGCGCCTGTTCGAAGTGCTGCGCAGCCGCATCATGAAACAGGTCGAGAAGCAGGGCCGGCTCGCCAACTACCTTATGGACCGGGCGCTGATGATCAGCGAGCAAGAAGGCGCGCGCGGCCGCAAGCGCAAGCGCGACAAGCCGATGGATTTCATCATCGAGAAGACACTGCGCCCCAAGATCCGCGCGCGGTTTGGTGGCAGGATCAAGGCGATGGTTTCGGGCGGCGCGCCGCTCAATCCCGATGTCGGCACTTTCTTCGAAGCGATGGGGCTCACCATGCTGCAGGGTTATGGCCAGACCGAGGCCGGCCCGGTGATCAGCTGCAACCGTCCGGCGGTGGGGCTGAAGATGGATACGGTCGGCCCGCCGCTGCGCGGAGTCGAGGTACGAATCGCGGACGATGGCGAAATCTTGGTCCGCGGCGAGCTGGTGATGCACGGCTACTGGCGTAACGAGGCCGAAACTGCCCGCACGATCAGGGATGGCTGGCTCCACACCGGCGACATCGGCCACATCGATGGCAAGGGCCGGATCGTGATCACCGATCGCAAGAAGGACATGATCGTCAACGACAAGGGTGACAATGTCGCGCCGCAGAAGATCGAGGGCATGCTGACGCTGCAGCCGGAAATCGCGCAGGCGATGGTGAGCGGCGACAAGCGCCCCTATGTCGTGGGGCTGGTGGTGCCCGACGCCGAATGGGCGCTGGAATGGGCCAAGGCCAATGACGAGAAGTTCGATCTCAAGGCGCTGCAGGGCTTGCCTGCGTTCAAGACCGCCGTGCGGGCGGCGATCGACCGCGTAAACCAGGACCTATCGGTAATCGAGAAGGTGCGCGGTTTTGCCTTTGCCGACGAGGCCTTCAGCATCGACAACGAGGAAATGACGCCGAGCATGAAGATCCGGCGGCACAAGATTCGCGAGCGCTATCAGGATCGTATCGACGCGCTCTACCGCAGTTAGGCTTGGCCTGTTTCAGGGCACAAGCGCGATGAACAGAAAAGTGGCGAAGAGCACCAGGTGAATGACCCCTTGGACCAGAGTCGTGCGGCCCGTCCCCAAGGTCAGCGAGGCTACCAGCAGTGTCAGCGCAAGCAGGACGGTATTGCTCATGGTTAGACCCAGAGCCAGATCGAGGTTCATGTAGAGCGCGATCCCGGCGACCGCAGGGATGGTAAGCCCGATCGTGGCCAGAGCCGAGCCGATGGCGAGATTGAGGCTGGTCTGCACCCGATTGGCGCGAGCCGCCCGCACTGCCGCAAAGCCCTCGGGCGCGAGCACGAGGAGCGCAATCACGATCCCGACCGCAGCGCGCGGTGCGCCGAGATTTGCTACCGCAGCTTCGATGGCGGGCGATAGCGACTTGGCCAGCAGGACAACCCCGACCAGCGAAATCAGCAGCATTACACCCGATGCCGCAGCTTTCGCTGGCGGCACGGGGTCTTCGTGTGCGTGATCGTCTGGCTCGCCATGGCGAAAGTGATCGCGATGTCGCAGAGTCTGAGCGACCACGAAGGTGGCATAGATCGCGAGTGAAATCACCGCGACATAGGCCAATTGAGCAGGCGAATAGAAGGGGCCACTCTCCGATACAGTGTAATTGGGCAAAACGAGCGTAAGGGTGGCCAATGTGGTCAGCATTGCGAGGCCGACCGTCACTCCGGACTGAGTGTAACTCTGCTCATGGTGCCGGGTGCCGCCCACCAACAGGCAAATGCCGACGATGGCATTGATCGTAATCATGATGGCCGCGATCAGCGTGTCGCGTGCCAGCGCCTGCGCCGCGCTGCCTTCGCTCAGCATGATGGACACAATAAGCGCCGTCTCGATCACGGTTACGGCAAGTGCCAGGGTCAAGGTGCCGAAGGGCTCGCCAAGGTAATGTGCAAGGACTTCGGCATGATAGACCGCCGCCAGAATCGCGCCCCCCAGGAGCAACGCGAGTACGAGCATGGCGAATCCGGTGCTTGGCGTCAGGGCCGCCAGGGCTACCAATGAAAGGAGCGGCATGATCGCCGCCCATGGTGCAAGTCCGAAGAAAGGTGGGCGCGCGCGGAGCGGTCTATCACCCGCAACGTCATCCTCTGCTGCCGCTGTCATGTAGGCAAGATAGAGGCGTTTCGCCGGGAAGGAAGCCTGCTGATGACGGAAATGGCTTAGGCCGCTTCGGCGGCTTCGACATATTCCGGATAGAAGCTTGGTTCGCGGTCCGACCAGCCGGGCGCCGTGGCGGCGGCTTCGCTGAGCGATTGCAGCAGGATCTTGCGCTGTTCTGGCCGGATCTGCGGCAGTGCGGCCGCCGCGCAGAAGGCGCTCGGCAGCCACGGGCGCACTTCGGCGCCTAGCAGCCGCTCGTAAAGGAAGCGGAAGGCCGAGAAGCAGGCGATCCGCTCTTGCGAGAGATCGAACGCGGCCACCCGCACCAGCTTGCCGATGAAGCTTTCGATCTGGGCGATCGTCGCCTCGTGCGGAATGCTGGCCCGCAGCGCCTTCAGTTCCTGATAGGCGACATACTGGCTACGGATCGCGGCGTTCTCGCCTTCGGTGCGCGCCCAAAGCTTGAACGCGTCCTGCCGACCCAGCCCGATGTCGAGGCTGCGCTTGATGTAGCGCTGCTCGGCCGCCGAGAAGCTCGCGAACTCGCGCATCTCGTTGATCGTCATCGATGCAGTGCCGGCGATGGCCATGGCGTTTGCTCCCTGTTGCAGGCAGCACTTTCGCGCAGAGCCGTTAATTTCAGGTAACCGTGTTTGCCAAGGTCACCCGCGAGGGTCAGATCAACCCGGCAAGGGGTGAACTCGGATCGGCATACATGCGCCGCCCCATCCGGCCGGCGAGATAGGCCTCGCGCCCGGCCTCGACGGCCAGCCGCATGGCACGCGCCATGCGGATCGGGTCCTTCGCCTCGGCAATCGCGGTGTTCATCAGCACGCCGTCGCAACCCAGTTCCATCGCCACGGCCGCATCGCTGGCGGTGCCGACCCCGGCGTCAACGAGCACCGGCACTTTGGCACCTTCGACAATCAAGCGGATGGTGACGCGGTTCTGGATCCCCAGCCCCGATCCGATCGGTGCGCCAAGCGGCATGATCGCGACGGCGCCGGCATCTTCGAGCTGCTTGGCGGCGATCGGATCGTCAACGCAATAGACCATCGGCAGGAAGCCTTCCTTGGCGAGCACTTCAGTTGCCGCCAGGGTTTCGCGCATGTCGGGATAGAGCGTGCGCGCTTCGCCCAGCACTTCCAGCTTGACCAGGTCCCAGCCGCCCGCCTCGCGCGCGAGGCGCAGGGTGCGGATAGCATCGTGGGCGGTGAAGCAGCCGGCGGTGTTCGGCAGATAGGTGATCTTCTTGGGGTCGATGAAATCGGTCAGCATCGGCGCCTTGGGATCGCTGACATTGACCCGGCGCACCGCCACAGTCACGATCTCGGCCCCGCTCGCTTCGACGGCGGCGGCGTTCTGCGCGAAGTCCTTGTACTTGCCAGTGCCGACGATCAGCCGGCTGCGGAAGGTCCGCCCCGCCACGGTCCAGGTGTCGTGATGGTCGCCGCCGCCAACGAAATGGACGATCTCGAGCACATCGCCTTCGGCAAGGCCCGCCGTGGCCAGGGTCGAGCGCGGCACGATCTCGCGGTTGCGCTCAACCGCCACCTTGGCCGGATCGAGTTCCAGTTCGCGCACCAGCGCGGCGATAGTTGCGGCATGGGTGCGGCGCGGTTCGCCGTTCAGGGTAATGCTCTTGAGGGCGCTCATACCAGCGCCACATAGCCCTCAATGCGCGTGACGCAAGTTGAGGATGTGACCAACCGACACCAGCGATACGCCGATGATGGTCAGCACGGCCTCGTGCCAGCCATGCGGCACGGCCAGTGCGCCGCCCATGAAGCTGAGCCCGGTCATGGCAATCACGAAAGGGGCGGGGCGACGATGGCGGAGCGCACCCCAGCCGATTGCGGTTGCGGCGATGATGAGCGCCAGCGCCAGCCCATAACGGTGGATTTCGGGGGCGAGCAAGGCCTGGCCGCCAAGTCCCAGCACGGACACGAGGATGATCGTCGCCAGGCAATGCAGCAGGCACAGGCCGGAAAGCCAGATGCCCGCCCGGTCAAGTCGGCGGCGAATCGAGATTGTGTCATCCGGCATGGCAGCTCAATCGCATCTATGTGATGGTGTATCATCTTGCAAGTCCCGCAAGCCTTGGTGCGGCGATTCGACTTGCACTTTGCCGGGGCTGTGCCGAATAGCAGCAGCATGTCGACCGCATTCGAGGCCCACAGATCCGAATTCGCATTGACCCCGGCGACGGCACGGCCGCTGGCGCTCGTCCGCTGGCTTTACGCCGTTGCCGCCATGGTGGTGGTGATCGTGATGGTGGGTGGGATCACGCGGCTGACCGAGAGCGGGCTGTCGATTACCCAGTGGGACCTCGTCACCGGCGTTCTGCCGCCGCTCAGCGATGCCGCGTGGCAGGCCGAATTCGACCTCTACCGCCAGACCGGCGAGTACCGTTTCGAAAGCGGTCCGGCAGGCATGACGCTCGCGGATTTCAAGTTCATCTATTTCTGGGAATGGTTCCATCGCAACCTCGGGCGGCTGATCGGGCTCGCTTTCGCGCTGCCGCTGGCGTGGTTCTGGCTGAAGGGAGCGATCCCGCGCGGATACGGCCCTCGCCTCGTCGCGATGCTGGCGCTAATCGGTGGGCAGGGCGCGCTCGGCTGGTACATGGTCTCCTCGGGGGTGGGCACCGACCTGACCGACGTGAGCCATTTCCGGCTTTCGGCGCATTTGCTGACAGCCCTGTTCCTGCTCGGCGGCCTGGTATGGACCGCGCTCGACCTGCAGGCCTTGGCAAGCAATCCGGCGGCGAGGCCGTCCGCACTTAGCGGGCCATCGGTGCTCGTGGCCGGCATCCTGTTCGTGCAGCTATTGCTGGGCGCATGGGTGGCGGGGCTTAATGCAGGGCATGCCGCCTATGACTGGCCGCTCATGAACGGGCGCCTCCTCCCCCAGCCCGATCTTTCGCGCGGCTGGGTGTGGGCGCTTACCCATGATCCGTTCCTGCTCCACTTCCTGCACCGCTGGTGGGCGTGGGTTGCGGTGGCGGCGCTGGTGTGGCTGGCGCGGCGGGTGCGCAAGTCCGACCGGGGCGCGTCGATCGCGATCCACTCAGCCTTCGGAACGATGGTCCTGCTCGGCATCGCTACCGTGCTGACCGAGGTGTCGCTGTGGGTGGCAGTCGCCCACCAGCTGACCGGGGCGCTGTTGGTGGCGAGCGTCGCGTGGGGGATGCATGCGGATGGACGCCGCAGCGCTGACGCAGCATGAGCGCGCTGATCTGGTGTCCCTTTCCCGATCGCGACACCGCCCTCAGCACCGCCAATGCATTGCTCGATGAACGCCTGATTGCCTGCGCCAACCTGGTCGGCCCGGTCGAATCCCTGTTCGAATGGCGCGGCGAACGCGGTCAGGCCGAGGAGTTTGGCATGCTGTTCAAGACCGATGCCGCGCTGCTCGATCGCGCGGTCGCGCGATTGGATGCGCTGCATCCCTATGAAACGCCTGCGGTCATGGGTTGGCGCTGTGACCGGGTTACAGAAAGCACGGCTGCCTGGCTCGGCCAATTGCGGCGGGGGGATGTGAAGTAACGGGCCGTGGTCGTAGCCTGACCGACCGCAGAACGCTACGGTATTATTTTACCTCCTCCAAAAGGCCCGGTTTTGCTTGACTTTGAGCGCCTCAGTCGACAATTGCGCCGCGATTTCGCAACTGCCGCATATCGCTTCAGTCGCGATTCGGGCCACGACGGCATCGCTGTGGCCACAACTATCTAGGAACGTGAACCCATGAAGGCGCTCAGCAAGCAGACCCGGTCCGTCAAACCGGCAGAGGTCGAAAAGAAGTGGCACCTGATCGACGCTGACGGGCTGGTTGTCGGCCGCGTCGCCACGATCATCGCCAATATCCTGCGCGGCAAGCATAAGCCGAGCTTTACCCCGCATGTCGATTGCGGCGACCACGTCATCGTCATCAATGCCGACAAGGTGAAGTTCACCGGCAAGAAGATGGCCGACAAGGTCTATTACAAGCACACCGGCCACCCGGGCGGCATCAAGGAAACCACTCCGGCCAAGGTGCTCGAAGGTCGTTTCCCCGAGCGCGTGCTCGAAAAGGCGGTTGAGCGCATGATCCCGCGCGGCCCGCTGGGCCGGGCGCAGATGAAGGCGCTGCACCTCTATGCCGGCACCGAGCACCCGCATGACGGCCAGAAGCCCGAAGTGCTCGATGTCGCTTCCCTGAATCGCAAGAACAAGGTCACCGCATAATGGCTGACGAAACCAGCACCGATACCGTCACCGATCTGGCGGATCTGAAGACCATCGCGGGCGATGCCCCCGAAGGTGATGCCGCCACGATTGCCGTCGCGACTGCACCGCTGCGCGAGCAGGAACTCGACAAGCAGGGCCGTGCCTATGCCACCGGCCGCCGCAAGGATGCGGTGGCGCGCGTCTGGGTAAAGCCCGGCTCGGGCAAGATCACCGTGAACGGCAAGGACCAGGAAACCTATTTCGCGCGTCCGACGCTGCGGCTGATCATCAACCAGCCCTTCGGGATCACCGATCGCGCGGGCCAATATGATGTCGTCGCGACCGTCAAGGGCGGTGGCCTTTCCGGCCAGGCCGGCGCGGTGAAGCACGGCATCGCCCAGGCGCTGAGCAAGTACGAGCCTGCGCTGCGGTCGACGGTCAAGGCCGCCGGCTTCCTGACCCGGGACAGCCGCGTGGTTGAGCGCAAGAAGTACGGCCGGGCCAAGGCGCGCCGCAGCTTCCAGTTCTCGAAGCGCTGATCCCGGCAATTTCGCTGTTACGAGCGGGCGGTCCTGCGGGGCCGCCCTTTCTGTTTGGGGGTTCAGGTTTCGCCTGCAGCGCGGCGGAAATTTCGGTGCTCGACCGTGATCGTTCCGCTGCGATCGATCCGCACCACGTTGAATGACGGCGGGGCGCCTTTCCGGATTCGGGTGGAGAGAGTGCCCGCCCCGATGATCCGCATGGCGTGGTTGCGCCGCGACCGCAGCTGATCGAACGGCCAGTGCACATGGCCCGACAGGACCGCACTCGCGCCGGCTGCCGCGAGTTCGGTAAAGGCATGGTCACCGCGAATCGTCGGATTCTTGCGGTCGTCATCCTCTGCCAGCAGCGGATGGTGGCAAATCACCAGCTTCGGCCGCGGATCGCTGCGCAGCGCCTTGAGCCGCGCCAGCGCCGCATCCAGCTTGCGCCGTGTCACCACGCCATCGGACCAGGGCCACCGCAACTGCGCGCGGACATTGGTGTCGAGCGGCACGAGCAGGGCATGCTCGAGCGCGATTTCGGCCCCGACCGCCCGCTCAAGCGCACCGAAACGCGCATAGGGGCGCCGGAACCGCTCCCACGGATTGAAATATGGCATGTCGTGATTGCCCGGCTGCACCATCACCGGCACTTGAAGGCTCGCGAACCATTCGGCTGCGCGGGCATATTGGCGGCGGGTCGCGCGCTGGGTAAGATCGCCGGTGCAGATCACCGCGTCGGGCCGCTCGCCATGTACCGCCGCCTCGAACCAGGCCATGGCGGCGCGATCTTCGACCCCGAAATGGGTGTCGCTGACGTGGAACAGAACCGATGATTGTGCCGACATGGCCGCCGCCTAGCATATCCGCGGGGCAATGAAACGGGCCGTCAGATCCGGTCTGTCAGAATCAGCCAGGCAGCCAGCGCGTTGAGCGCGCTATAGGCCAGATAGGCCCAGGCCAGCCCCGGCCACCCGTTGGCCGCCAGCAGCAGCGCCGCGAGCAACACGAGGAATTCGGTCAGCAGAGTGAGCTTGCCGCCCATCATGTGCACGAACCACGGCATCTGGCCCAGCAGCGGATGCCGACTTTCAAGCACGGCGCGGTGCAGCACGAAATTGCCGATTCCCAACAGGAAGATCACCGCGATCGCCATTTGCGCAATATTGCGCCAAGCCCGCCCGATTGGAAATAGCCGTTCGTCGGTCAGCGTTGTCGGCCTGTCCGGCCGGGCCTGCGCCTGTCGAGCGGCTTGGCCACGTGGTCGAGCACGTGATGCAAGGGCGGGCGGATTGCGCGATCCAGGGCCTGCGGAACCCGCCCCAACCCCCCTAGGGGCGGCCGCGAATGGAGGAACCAATGTACAAGTCTGTTCTCGCAGCTGCGGGTATCAGCATGGCCTTGCTGGGCGCACCCGCCCAGGCCAGCGGCGGCGAGCCCACCAGCTTCGCCGTTGCCTATTCGGATCTCGACCTCTCCACTGCCGCCGGCCGCGACCAGCTCGAAAGCCGGATCGATGCAGCGGCGCACAAGGCTTGCCGCCTGCGCGACCGGCACAGCGGCACACGGCTGATCTCGATCGCCGCGAGCCAGTGTTTCGCGAAGGCGCGGGCCTCGGCGATGAACCAGTTCGCCGCGCTGGAGATCAAGCAAAAGCCGGGCGCCTGACCCGGCAGATCAAACTGCACCGATTGTGCAGACTGGCGGTCCGAGCCCATTCCAGTCCCGGGGCTCGGGCCGCCGTTTTCTTTTTTGCGAAAAGGTTGCACCCCAGCGGCGCGGGTGGGTTCAACGGCCGGCCATGGCCTTGACATTGGGCAGATAGGTCCGCCCGATCCGCAGCGCCTCGCCCGTTTCCAGTTCGGCCGACCATACGCCCAGGCCATCGTGGCGGAGGCCGCGGATCCGGTCTTTCCGCAGGATCGTCGAACGATGGATGCGAATGAAGGCCGCCGGATCAAGCCGCTGCTCGAGCCCGGCGATCGTCTGCAGCAGAAGATAGCTGCGCGCACCTTCATTCGGATGTTCGACATGAAGGCGCACATAATCGCGTTCGGCGTCAATCCGGCTGACCTCGCTCACCGCGATGCGGATCAGTTCCGAACGATGCGGAACCCACAGTTCTTCCAGCCACTCGCTGCCAGCATGACGCGGCGTGCCGCGCCGGGCGAGCGCGCGCTCGATCGCGCGCGCGAGGCGATCGGTCGCGACCGGCTTCAGCACGTAGTCGACCGCGTCGAGATCGAACGCTTCGACCGCGAAATTGTCATGCGCGGTCACAAAGATGATCGCAGGAGGGTTAGCCTGCTTCGCCAGTTCGCGGGCAACGCCCAACCCGTCGAGTTCGGGCATCGTCATATCGAGCAGCACCAGTTCGGGGGCCAGCGCTTCGACCAGGCGAAGCGCCGCAGCGCCATCGCTGGCGGTGCCCACGACGTTGATGTCCGGGATCTTGGCGCAGATCACCTGGGTGCGCTCGACAGCCAGCGGCTCGTCGTCGACGATCAGCGTTCGCAGCGGTGGAGTGCTGGTGGCAGTTTCAGGCATTGCGGGTCAATGGTATGCGCATTTCGGTGCGATATCCACCCGGAACCGCTCCGGATTCCAGCGTGATATCGGGCCCGAACCGGGCCTCGAGCCGGTCGCGGACATTGGCGACGCCGATCCCGAAGCCGTTCTTGGTGCCGGCCGGCGAACCCGGCCCGTCATCGCTGACTGTAATCACCAGGCGGTCAAACTCCTCGCGCGCGGCAATGGTGATGGTGACCGGCCGGCTGACCGGCGAAACGGCGTATTTGACCGAATTCTCGACCAGCGGTTGAAGGATCATGCCCGGGACGCGTGCATCGCTGAGTTCGGCCGGCAGGTCGAACACGCAGCGCAGCCGCTCGGGAAAACGCACGGTCTCGATATCGAGATAGAGCTTCTGGAGATCGAATTCATCGGCCAGCAGCACGTCGCCGGTCGGATCGTCGGCCAGGCTGTGCCGGTAGAAGCGCGACATGGTCTGGATCATCTGTTCGGCCCGATCCGCCTTGCCGGTCATGACCAGCGAGGACAGCGAATTGAGCGTGTTGAACAGGAAATGCGGATTGACCTGATAGCGCAGGCTGCGCAGTTCGGCCGCCTTGGCTGCGTTGCGGAATTCCTGCTCGCGCCGCTCGGCCGCACGGGCCTGTTCGCCGGTCAGCAGGGCAAGGTAGATCGAGCACCACGCCAGCATCATGAAATAGCGGCTGAATGCGATGTCGGTCAGCGCGCCGAGCGCATCGAGCAGGGTCGCATCGGCATCCGGCCCATCGCCCAGCGGTTCACCTTCGGGAAAGAGCGAGGGCTCGGGGCCCGATGCCGGGCCGCCCGCCGGACCGCCCCGGCCATCATCGCCCAGCACATTCTCGGTAATGAGCTTCTCGATCTTGCTGTTCATTTCAGCGAAGACCGCGTTGTTGATCTGGGCAAGCAGCAGCGAGGCCGGCAACGACAGGATCAGGGCCGCCGAGGCCTTCTTCCACATCGGGCCGGAGTCGAACAGGCGCAACACCGCCCATAGCGCGAGCGTCACCGCCATACCGCCCAGCACGACCACCAGCCGGCGGGCCATCATCTCGCCCGAATGGCCGATCCCGAGCACTTCCCAGCGCGCGGAAGCCAAGACGAAATACATCGCCCAGAGGACGACGACCGAGATCACAACCGTACGAAAGGCGACCCGCGGCTGCGTGTTTGCTGCGTGTGTTGTCATTGCCCCCGTCCCATACGCCGTGACCCTGCGCTTGGCGAATCCGTCGTCGGATCGGGAATGCGGTTCATCGAAAGTTCATCGACCGGTCATGCCGCTGGTTCAGCCGCTCTCAAGCAGTTTCTCGCGGGCAATCCGTTCCTTCCACTGCGCCGGTGCAAGCGTATGGACATTGGTGCCAGAGCTGTCGACAGCGACGGTTACCGGCATGTCCCGGACGGTGAAGGCGTAGATCGCTTCCATCCCGAGATCCTCGAAGGCAACCACTTTCGCCTCCTTGATCGCGCGGGCAACGAGATAGGCCGCGCCGCCCACCGCCATCAGATAGGCCACCTTGAAGCGGCTGATCACTTCGACAGCGTTGTGCCCACGCTCGGCCTTGCCGATCATGGCGAGCAGGCCGAGATCGAGCATCATCTCGGTGAACTTGTCCATCCGGGTCGCCGTAGTGGGGCCTGCCGGGCCGACCACTTCGCCCATCACCGGATCGACAGGGCCAACATAATAGATGGCGCGGCCCCGGAAATCGACCGGCAGCGGCTCGCCCTTCGCCAGCATGTCCTGGATCCGCTTGTGCGCCGCGTCGCGCCCGGTCAGCATCGTGCCATTCAGCAGCAACCGGTCGCCCGCCTTCCAGCTGGCCACTTCCTCTGCCGTCAGATGGTCGAGATCGACCCGCTTCGCTTCCTTGTCAGGCTGCCAGTGGACGTCGGGCCATTGTGACAGGTCGGGTGGATCGAGATAGGCCGGGCCCGAACCGTCCATCACCACATGGGCATGCCGGGTGGCCGCGCAATTGGGAATCATCGCCACCGGCTTGCCCGCCGCATGGCAGGGCCAGTCGAGGATCTTGACATCGAGCACGGTCGACAGGCCGCCCAGGCCCTGTGCACCCACCCCCATGGCGTTGACCGCGTCGAAGATGTCGATCCGCAACTGTTCGAGATCGTTCTGCGGCCCGCGTGCCTTGAGCTGGGCCATGTCGATCGGTTCCATCAGCGATTGCTTGGCCAGCTTCATGCAATGTTCGGCGGTTCCGCCAATGCCGATCCCCAGCATGCCGGGCGGGCACCAGCCGGCCCCCATCGAGGGGATCTGCTCGACCACCCAGTCGACGATGTTGTCGCTGGGGTTCATCATCTTGAACTTCGACTTGTTCTCGCTCCCGCCACCCTTGGCAGCCACGTCGATCGAGACAGTGTTCCCCGGCACCATCTCGACCGAAAGCACGCAGGGCGTGTTGTCGCGGGTGTTGCGGCGAGTGAAGGCAGGATCGGCCAGGATCGAGGCGCGCAGCTTGTTGTCAGGATGGTTGTAGGCGCGGCGGACGCCCTCATCGACCACATCCTGCAGGCTGCGGCCGGATTCGAGCCGGCAATTCTGCCCCCACTTGATGAAGACATTGACGATCCCGGTATCCTGGCAGATCGGGCGGTGCCCTTCGGCACACATCCGGCTGTTGGTCAGGATCTGCGCGATGGCGTCCTTCGCCGCCGGCCCCTGCTCGGCCTCGTAAGCCCGGCCCAGCGCCTGAATGTAGTCCACCGGGTGGTAGTAGGAGATGAATTGCAGCGCATCCGCCACGGTCTCGATCAGATCGTCTTCGCGGATTGTGATCATGTCGCTCATCGAAGCTGTGCTCCTGTCGGTCGATTCCGCCATCCCATAGGCGCCTAGCTCACCTAGCGTCAAAGCGCTTGGCGGCAAGCACCGCAATCGCTAGAGGTGATTGACCTAGTGTGTTGTCCGTGTAATACAGTCTTGAGAAGCATGACCGAAACCGAACTCCCCGCAGCTCGCAAGGCGATGATCGACAGCCAGCTCCGCACCAGCGGCGTGAACGAGCCCTTCGTGCTCGCCCGCATGGCTGCGGTCGCGCGCGAGGATTTCGTGCCGGCCGCGCAACGCCCGATCGCCTATATCGACCGGGCCGTGCCGCTTGGCGGCGGGGCCTACCTTGCCGCTCCGTTGGTCCACGGCAGGATGCTCGCCGAAGCACGCCCGGTGGCCGCCGACACGGCGCTGGTGGTCGATGGAGGGTGTGGCTATCTCGCCGCGCTGCTGCGCCCGCTGGTGGGCTCGCTCGACACGATCCCAGCAGAACAGGCAGCGCAGGCCAAGCGGGGCCGCAAAAGTTATACGCTGATCGTGGTCGACGGCGCGATCGAGCATCTGCCCGATGCGCTGGTTGCCCGGCTCGCGGAAGGTGGCCGGATCGTCACCGGGCTGGTCGAGCGCGGAGTGACCCGCCTGGCCACGGGCAGGAAGGTAGCGGGTGCAGCAACGCTGCAGTCGCTCGCCGACATCGGCATGCCGGTGCTGCATGCCTTTGACCGCCCCAAGGAATGGAGCTTCTGAACTTGGTCCAAAGCCGCCCTTCCTTGCGGCAGCTGGCAGCCGTCCTGCTGCTTGGCAGCGCGCTGGTCCCCGCCGCGGCACAGGCTGACAGCCTGCGCGAGGCGCTGGCCAGTGCCTACGAGACCAATCCCGCGCTCCAGGCAGCCCGCGCCCAGTTGCGCGCCACCGACGAGGATGTGCCGATCCAGCGCGCGCAGGGCTTGCCCAATGCCAGCACCACCGCCAACCACATCGAATTCCTGAAGGTTTCGCCGAACAGCTTTACCGCGCCCGAACGGCGTTTGCTGATCGGTTCGGACCTGCAGGTGCCGGTCTATTCGGGCGGCGCGGTGCGCAACGGGATCAAGGCTGCGAAGGAGCGGGTTTCAGCCGGTCAGGCGGACCTGCGCGGCACTGAAAGCGCTATCTTCAGCCAGGTCGTGGCCGCCTATATGGACGTGCTGCGCACCGAGGCGCTGGTGGCCTTGTCCGCCAACCAGGTCGACGTGCTGACCGTGAACCTGCAGGCCACCAGCGACCGGTTCGAGATTGGCGACCTGACCCGCACCGACGTGGCACAGTCGCAATCGCGGCTGGCGCTGGCGCAGAGCGACCTGCGCAATGCCGAGGCCAACCTGATCGCCGCGCGCGAGACCTATATCCAGCTGGTGGGCCGCGCGCCCACCGGGCTCGAGCCCCCGCCGCCGCTGCCCGGATTGCCCGAAACGGTTGGCGAGGCAGTGGTGACCGCGCTCGAGCACAACCCCGATCTCATCGCTGCACGCGAGCGGGCACAGGCGGCAGGCTATGATTCCGAAGTCGCGGGATCGGGCCGCCTGCCGACGGTCGGCCTGTTTGCCGGGGTCGATTACACCGATTACTTCGGCACCCTGGGCGGGCCGATTTCGTCCGACTTCCGCCAGACCGAGACCACGGCCAATGCCGGGGTGCAGATCACCATCCCGATTTTCCAGGGTGGCTTGCCCGCCGCACGCCAGCGCCAGGCCTATGCTCGCGAGACCGCCGCGCTTGAGAATGTCATTGCCGCTGAACGAGATGTCATCGCTCAGGTCCGCGCGGCCTATTCGAGCTGGCAGGCCGCCAATGCGGTGATCGCCAGTTCGGAAAGCGCCGTCGCCGCGGCCGAGCTCAGCCTTGAAGGGGTGCGCGCGGAAAACTCGATCGGCAACCGCACCATCCTCGACGTGCTCAATGCCGAGCAGGAATTGCTGTCCACCCGCGCCCAACTGGTTACCGCGCGGCGCAATGCCTATGTCGCGGGTTTCAGCGTGCTGGCCGCGATGGGCAAGGCCGAGGCACGCGACCTCAACCTTGACACCGGGGTGCTCTACGACCCCGAGATCAACGCCCGCCGGGTCCGCGGCCAGCTGTTCGACTGGCAACGCGATGCCGAACCGGTCGCCACCTCGACGAGAACCGTTGACATCCCGGCGCCCGACGCGATGATTGGCCCGCCCGATGAATCGGGTGACGCAGCCGGCAATTGACGTCACTCCGCCTTGCGGGCATGGCATAGGGCTCAGCAGGGGACAGGGCGCATGGCGCAGCACGGTGAAGCTTCGGTCGAAGAGATTCTCGAATCGATCAAGAAGGTCATCGCGCGCGACAATCGCATGGGCGCCGCCCGGCCCGCTTCTGAGCCGGCGGCCGAGTCCGCGGAAAACCCCGAGGATGAAGCCGATGTGCTCGACCTCGCAACCATGGAATTCGCGCAGGATCTCGTGCGGCAGGCAGACGCCAGCGTTGAGTACGACAAGCGCGAACATGGCTACCGGCCTGACGAGAGCGAGGCGGCAGCCCCGTTGACCACCGAGGCGGTGCGCAAGTCGATGCGCGAGAATTTCGAGGCGCTGGCGATGCTGGCAGAGCCAGGTGCGCGGCCGCAGATCGTGCGCTCGGGCGAAACCTCGCTTGAGGGGCTAGTGCGCGACCTGCTGCGGCCCATGCTCGCCGAATGGCTCGACAAGAACCTGCCCGTAATGGTCGAAAAGCTGGTGCAGGCGGAAATCGCCAGGATCGCCGGCAAGCGCGGCTAGCGCTGCGCGGGGCGAGCGGCTAAGCCCTCGCCATGACCAGAGCCTTTGCCACACTACTCGCCGCCGCACTTTTCGTGGCACCGGTTGCCGCCGATTCCGGTCCTGCGCCGACGCAACCGATGCAGGCGCTCGACCTTGTCGCCATGCCGCGGTTGGGGCCACCGGCCGTCTCCCCTGACGGGCGGCTTGCTGCTTACCGCGTCACCGAGACCGATCGCGCGACGCTGGCGCGCAGCAGCGCGTGGTACCTGATCGATCTGGCCGATGCGGACGCAAGATCGGTCAAGCTCGATCTGGGCGGCGCAGCGGCAGAGCTTGCCTTTGGCCCGGATGGTGCGATCTACTTCCTCTCGGATCGCGCCAGCGGCACTGAGGATCCGGCAAGCGCTTCGATCAACCGGCTATGGCGAGCCGAACTGCGCGGCGGGTCGGCCATGGAGCCAACGCTGGTGGCGGATTTCGGCGCGGCTTCGATCGACGGGTTCAAGCTGGCGCCGAACGGGAAGCGACTGGCCGTGTGGGCCGCGATCGCGCGCAACTGTCCTCGATTCGGCTGCGATGGCGACGGCAAGGCGCATTTACCGGGCCCGGGCAGCGGGCGGATCTACGACGGCAAGGATGGTTTCGTGCGCCACTGGGATCGCTGGACCACCCCCGGCACCGTCAACCGCGTCTTCGTATTCGAGCTGGCGGGCGGCAAGGTAGCCGGCGATGGCATCGCGCTCGACGGAGGGGACACCGCCGGCGCCTTGACCGGCGATTCGCCGACCATGCCGTTCGGCGGCGGGGAAGAGATCGCCTGGGCACCGGACAGTTCCGGGATCTACTTCGTCACGCGCGAAGCGAATGTTGACGAACCGCGCTCAACCGATCTCGACATCTACTGGTCCGACCTTTCGGGCACGCCGCCGCGCGAGTTGACGGCAGCCAACACCGCACTCGACACCGCGCCCGCACCATCGCCCGATGGCCGCTGGCTAGCCTGGCTGGCCATGGCGCGGCCAGGCTATGAAGCAGACCGGCAGGTGATCCAGCTGCGCGATTTGCGCACAGGCGAAACACGTGCGCTGAACCAGGCATTCGATCGCAGCTTCGAAAGCCTGGCCTGGACGCCCGATTCGCGGTGGATCCTCGCGACGGCCGGCGACGTGCTCGATACACCCGCCTTCCGCATCGACCCGCGCAGCGGCAAGGTCGAGCGGCTCGACTTGATGGCGGGCAACGAAGCCCATCTTTCCAACCTGGTCGCACTGGCGGGCGAGCGCCTGCTGTTCACCCGCGATTCGATCGGCTCACCGCACGAGCTGTACCTCTCGGAACGTTGGCAACAGGCCCGTCCGCTGACCGACGTGGCGATGAGCCGCACCGGCGCACTGGCATCCACCGTGACCACGCGGTTCAGCTTCGCAGGGGCAGAGGGCGCAACCGTGTGGGGGCAGATCACCCGGCTTGAACATCAGACCGGGCCGATCCCTGCAATCCTCTACATTCACGGCGGCCCGCAGGGCTCCTTCAACGACAGCTGGTCGAGCCGCTGGAACCCGCGCGTGCTGGCCAGCCAGGGCTATGCGGTGATCTCGGTCGATTTCCACGGCTCGACCGGTTTTGGCCAGGCCTTCACCGACGCGATAAACCGCGATTGGGGCGGCAAGCCGCTGGAGGACCTGAAACTCGGGTTCGAGGCGGCGCTCAAGCTCGATCCGCAGATCGACGGAAGCAATGCCTGCGCCATGGGCGCCAGCTATGGCGGTTACATGGTCAACTGGATCGCTGGCATGTGGGCTGACCGGTTCAAGTGCCTGGTCAACCACAACGGGCTGTTCGATACCCGCGCCTTCTATTATTCGACCGAGGAACAATGGTTTCCGCGCTGGGACTTCGGTGGCTCCTATGCCGAGGCCGCGGCAACCTACGAAAAATGGAATCCCGTGACCCTTGTCGACAAGTGGCAAACGCCGATGCTGGTGGTGCTGGGGGAGAAGGATTTCCGGGTGCCATATACCCAGGGCCTGGGTGCGTTCACCGCCCTGCAGGAGCGTGGCATAGAGGCGCAGCTGCTGGTCTTCCCCGACGAGAACCACTGGGTGCTGGGTGCGAAGAACTCGCTGCAGTGGCACAACACCGTGTTCGACTGGCTGGCCCGGTGGCTGAAGCCGGCCAAGCCGGCTGAATGAGCGCTCGCAGCCCACTGGAAGACGCCCGCCTTGCGCTGGCCAAGATCGGGGGCGACAGTCTCGATCGCCATATCTTCCTCTGCGCCATGAGCGAGAAGCAGAAATGCTGCTCGCGCGAATCGGGTGAAGCGGCCTGGGCCTATCTCAAGCGGCGGCTGGCCGAGCTCAAGCTGGCTGGCCCGAAGCGGCTCGGCCCCGACGGGAAGGTTTGCGGCGGGGTGCAGCGGACCAAGGCGGATTGCCTGCAGGTCTGTACTGCGGGGCCGATTGCCGTCGTCTGGCCCGAAGGGGTCTGGTATCACTCGGCCAGCGAAGCGGTGCTGGAGCTGATCATCCAGCAGCATCTGATCGGCGGCGTGCCGGTTGAGGATTATCGCCTGCGCAGCCCGCGCTAGCGGGGGCGCTCAATCTTCGTCGTGGCGAGGCAGGTTGTTGTCGACTGCGGCATCGTGGCCGGTTCCATTGGACAGGAACACCAGCCCCATCAGCGCGCTGGTCAGCAGCATGGTGAACCCCATGCCCAGCGCCACGGCGATGTAAAAATGCACCGAAACCAGCCCGTTGTGTTTGTACAGCAGCGCCATGGCGATGGCGACGACGCCAATCGTGAACAGCAGCATGAAGCGCATCAGGCGCCGATAGCGGGCCCAGGCATAGGCTGCCTTGGCGGGATCATCGAGGGGGGATTTGCCGACCATGCCCGCCACATGGGCCTTCCTTCGCCGGGATGCAATGGCTGAACCGCTGTCGTAGGATTCGCCTTTCCGCCCCGGAAATGGCAGGATTGCGAAGGGAATCGGACAGGAGGGATGCCATGACGATCGCGCGAATCATCGAAGGGCGTAGTGCCGAAGGGGTGATCCATTGCGATGCAACAATGCCGATGCGCGATGCAGTGCGGTTGCTGGCAGAGAAGCGGATCGGCGCGCTGCCCGTGATGCGGGGCGGATCGGTGGTCGGGATCTTTTCGGAGCGCGATGTGATCTATCGCCTGGCGCAGGAGGGCGAAGTCTGCCTCGGTCGCGAGCTGGCCGAAGTGATGACCGCTCCTCCGATCACGGTTTCACCGCAAACGACCATCGACGAGGCATTGGGGCTGATGACCCGGCGGAGAATCCGGCACCTGCCGGTGGTCGATGGCAGCGCGATGGTGGGCTTCATTTCGATCGGCGATCTGGTCAAGCACCGCATCGACCGGGTCGAGCACGAGGCCGAGGCCTTGCGCAGCTACATCACGGGCGCTTGAGCCGGGGCACAGCAGTCCCTACATGTGGTCTAGATGACCGAGATGCTGACCTTGACCGCCAATGCCGCGCGGCGCGTGGCGACGATCGCCGAAAAGCAGGCCAAGCCGGCCATCCTGCGGCTTTCGGTCGAAGGTGGCGGTTGTTCGGGCTTCCAGTACAAGTTCGACCTGGCTGGTGCCGCCGAACCCGATGATGCCGTGAGCGAGACCGACGGCGTGAAACTCGTGGTCGATCCGGTCAGCCTCGATCTTGTCGCCGGCAGCGTGGTCGATTTCGTCGAGTCGCTGGGGGGCGCAGCCTTCCGCGTGGAGAATCCGCAGGCGGCCGCCGGCTGCGGCTGCGGCTCGAGTTTCGGGATTTAGGTTAGACCGGGCAGTCATCTTCAGGCAGTAGTGTTTGCATGAAGATCGCCACATTCAACATCAACGGGATCAAGGCCCGCCTGCCGCGCCTGAAGGAATGGCTCGAGGAGACCCGCCCTGCCGTCGCCTGCCTACAGGAAATCAAGTGCATGGACGACGGGTTCCCGGCCGACGAGTTCGAGGCGATCGGCTATCGCGCGATCTGGCACGGCCAGAAGAGCTTCAACGGCATCGCCATTCTGGCCGATGTCCAGGCTGGGCTTGAGGCGCCGCGCGAAGTGCAACGCGGGCTCGGCATCGCGGGGCCTGACGGGTCGGGCGAGGAGCAGGCGCGTTATCTCGAAGCCGAGGTCGGCGGGGTAAGGATCGCCTGCATCTACCTGCCCAACGGCAACCCGCAGCCCGGCCCCAAATTCGATTACAAGCTGGCCTGGATGGAACGATTGCGCGAACGGATGGCGCAGGTCTGGGCAGAAGAAGTGCCTGCCGCGGTGCTGGGTGACTTCAACGTGATCCCCGAGGAAAACGATGTCTGGTCACTCAAGGCGATGGCGGATGACGCGCTGATGCAGCCCGCGTCGCGCGCCGCCTATGCCCGCCTGCTCGGCGACGGCTGGACCGATGCCGTGCGCACCCACAATCCGCGTGGCGGGGTGTGGACCTATTGGGACTACCAGGCCGGAGCGTGGCAACGCGACCACGGCTTCCGGATCGACCATATCCTGCTCAGCCCCGAACTGGCCGACCGGCTGGAGGCCGTCGGCGTCGACCGGGCCCATCGCGCCCGCGAAAAGGCCAGCGACCACGCCCCGGTTTGGGCAACGCTACGGCGCTGAGCGAGGCTTAGGCACCCCCTCAGCGATAGAACACGTGGCGATGGATAGTGGCCCGCGCCACTTTCCGCTGGCTCCAGCCGGGGCGAACATATTTGGCGTGAAAATAGAGGGCGTCGCCCGCTTCGGATTCCCACAGGCCTTCGTGCGCAATCCGCGCGATCGCTTTCGCCCGTTGCCAGGCAGCCGTCCCGGTGCTGATGCGCGGCATTTCTCCGCGACGCACGAAAGAGAATTGCTGGGGCTGCATCACGACGCCGCAATAGCTCGAAGGGAAGCGTGGGTTCTGGCTGCGGTTGATGACGACCTGGGCCACCGCCAGCTGGCCGGCCAGCGGCTCGCCGCGAGCTTCGAAATAGACCGCGCCGGCGAGGCATTCGAGCTGCTCGGACAGGGCATGGCCGGTCTCGGTCTGGGCGACCAGTTCCCGGAGCGAAGTGGCTCGGGCCTCGGTGCTCTGAACCGCCGCACCATCTGCGGCGGCAATCGGTTGCACCACCTCTTGGGAGATGAACACGGGATCGCTGTCACTGTGCGATCCGCTGGCGGCAGTCGCCGCCGTAATAGCGCCCGGGTCGTTGACCTGGGCAAAGGCGCCGGATGTTTCGGCGCTGGCAAATGTAAGGGCAAGCACAGCCGCGCCAGCGGCGAGCCCGAGCCCATGGCTCTTGCGAGTCATATGTCCGTAGTTCTGGGCGGTGGACGCGCACTGACACAGGTTTGGGCCGAACGCCTTTGTGGCGTTTCCTGATGGCCCGGTGGTTGAACCTGCCGGCCGCCCCCCGTCTGCGTGCTAGCGTTCCGGCCTCATTGCTGGATAGCGCCGCCTGCGCACCTGGAAGCTGGCGGGGCCCTTAGAGCCGTTCGCGGTGCAGTCAAGTTAACCGGCCAACGATGCGACGAAGCGTTCTCCATCCGCGATATCCACCTCCAAAATCCAGATATCGGGATCCTGGCGCCGACGCTTCTCCAGATAATCGTAAATTTCTTCACGATTTTCAGGATTTTCCCGCTTTGCAGCAACAAACGGTCGCGAACCGTCGAGCTGCGGCATCCTTTCGAAAAGCACCGCATTCGCACCGCGACACATCGTTAATATCAAAAGGGTTCCGGCGTCCTTCTCGCCCTTGGCGATAACGCTTGCGAAACCACCCCGGGCCTCGACCGCCCTGATTATTGCCGAAACTTCGAGATGCGCCGGAAGGCGCGCGTCCATCACAAACCGCCCCGCCCGGGGTCAGGCGGCATCGCGATCGAGATGGCGTGCAAGCAGCACATACATGGCTGCGGCATCGGGTGCGTCAAGCAAGGCATCGCGCATGGCATCGTCGCGCACCAAGCGCGAAATTGCAGCGAGCGCATGGAGGTGGCTAGCCCCGGCATTTTCCGGCGATAGCAGGCCGAACACGAGTTCGACCGGCATCGCATCGGCCGCATCGAAATTGACCGGTGCATCAAGTCGGAGGAGCACCGCGACCGGGCGGCTCACCTGCGACGAGCGGGCGTGTGGTATGGCAACGCCATTACCGAAACCAGTCGATCCCAGCCGCTCACGCTCTTCGATACCCTCAAGCGCAGAAACCGGATCGATCGAATAGGCCTGGCCGAACAACGCAGCTACGCGCTCGAGCACGGCCTGCTTCGCGTCTAGGTTCGCGGTTGCAACCGCTTCTGGGAGCAATTGGAAGTTCACATTCATGTCCGGTGTATTCGCGTCCGTTGATAATCCAGCGACCCCCTTATGCCCCGGATCACCGCTTCAGGCGGCGGTGTATCGCAAGCCGGGTTCGGGACGCTGCGCAAGGCGTCAATCCTGCCGAGCAATCGCGCTCAGCGCGGTTCGACCCAGCCGATCGAACCGTCCGGGCGCCGGTAAACCATATTATGGCGTCCCGTGCCAGCGTTTTTGAAGAACAGCGCGGTTGTATTGCGCAGGTCCAGCATCATCACCGCATCGGCGACACTCGCCTCCGGTATATCGACGCTGGTCTCCGCGATCACCGGCGGGGCATCGCTGGTTACCTCTTCTTCGCTCTCGTCGGCAGCGAAAATGGTGTAGCCCGCTTCCTCGAAACTATAGGCAGCTGCTTCCTCGCGCTGGGCGTGCGCAGTCTGCTCGTGGCGGTCCTTGAGCCGCCGCTTGTAGCGCCTCAGCTGCTTGTCGATCTTCTCGGCAGCGCCATCGAGCGCGAGGTGCGCGTCCTGGGCCTCGGCATGCGCCTTCAGGATAAGGCCCTGCATCACATGAGTCACGATGTCGCATTTGAACATGCCGGCCGGCGCCTTGCCGAAGGTGACGCTGGAGGAGAGCGCACGGTCGAAATACTTGTCGACAATCCCGCCCAGTCGGTCCGCAACATGCGCCTGAAGCGCAGCACCCGTTTCGATTTGGTGACCCGAAACCCGAATATCCATGGTCGCTCGACCTCCTTCCGTATCGTTCTTGCCGGACCGGCGGTGGCCCGGAAACCGTCAGTTGAGCCAGATCGGTGCCGCAATCCGGCCTAAGAATTCCTTGTGGCGAGCCAGTTCCTCTTCGGTCGGGGCGTGTGGGCGTGGCTCACGCCGCGGGCGGGCCATGCCATCTTCGCCCGAAGTCGCAACGAGGCTGGCTTCAACCACGGTAATTTCGGCCGCGAGCTCCAGCCCGATCTGGCGCCCGCCGGTAAGCTCGACATAGACCTGCGCCAGCAATTCGGCATCGAGCAGCGCACCGTGTTTTACGCGGTGGCTGCGATCGATCCCGTAGCGCGTGCAAAGCGCATCAAGCGAAACCTTGGCGCCGGGATGCCGCTTGCGCGCGATGGCCACCGTGTCGATCATGCGCGCGCGATCGACCGGCTCGCGCCCGATCAGAGCCAGCTCATTGTTGAGGAAGCCAAAGTCGAAACCGGCGTTGTGCGCCACCAACGGCGCATCGCCGAGGAAAGCCATCAACTCGTCGGCGCTGTCTGCGAACCGCGGCTTGTCGGCCAGAAAGCTGCTCGACAAGCCGTGCACCGCCTCGGCCGCAGCGGGCATGTCGCGCTCAGGATTGAAATAGGCATGGAAAGTGGCGCCGCTGGGCACCCGGTTGATCATCTCGACACATCCAATTTCGACCATCCGGTCGCCCGAAGCTGGATCGAGGCCGGTGGTTTCGGTGTCGAAAACAATTTCCCGCATTGAATTCAATATCGGACCCAGCCTGCCGTTTGGCAAGCGATTCCGCTAGCGAGCCGACGCTTTAGTCGTGCTTTTGCAGGCGCTCGATCAGCCCGGCTACGGCACCCTCCGTCTCGGCATGCGACACGCCGGTATCAATGACGAAGTCCGCCCTCGCACGTTTCTCCGCATCGGGCACCTGCAGTTCGAGGATCTGCGCAAACTTCTCCGGCGTCATACCCGGACGGGCCAGCACCCGCTGGCGCTGGACATCGGCCGGAGCGGAAACCACCACGACCTTGTCGACCAGCTGGTGGCCCCCCTTCTCGAACAGCAGCGGAATGTCGAAAACGACGATCGGGGCTCCACCATGTTCGATCAGGAACTCTGCCCGCCGTTCAGCCACTGCCGGATGGACAATGGCTTCCAGTCGGGCCAGCGCCGCGGCATCCCCGAACACTTTCGCGCCCAGCGCATCACGATCGACCCCATCCGGTCCGGTCGATCCCGGAAACGCGGCCTCGATCGCGGGCAGCAATTGTCCCCCTCGCGCCTGCATCCGGCGCACTTCGGCATCGGCATCGAACACCGGCACGCCATGCCGCTGGAACATCTCGGCCACGGTCGATTTGCCCATGCCGATCGAGCCGGTCAGGCCAATGATGACGGGCCGGGTCATTTGCTCAACAACCGCCGCAGCGCTTCATCGCGATCACGGGGTGGGGCGGCCCCAAAGAACCGCGCGAAGGCAAGCGCTGCCTGCCCGATCAACATGTTGAGACCATCCAACACCTCGTGCCCCGCAGCGCGCGCGGCGCGAAGAAAGGCGGTCTCGAGCGGATCGGTGACGATGTCATAGGCGATACTGCCTGGCGGTGCATGGCTCCAGTCGAAAGCGAGTTCGCCCTGCCCCCGCATGCCAAGCGGCGAGGCATTGACAACCAGATCGAAGCAGCCGGCGCGGTCGTCGAAGGCAAAATCGCTCGGTTCGGCAAAATGGGCCAAGTCGATGGCGTGGTGCTCGCCGCGCGGAGCCAATTGGTCCAGCAGCGCACGTGCCTTGGCCGGATCGCGCCCGGCCAGCACCAGGGTAAACCCTTCCTGCGCCAGCGCGGCGACAATCGCCCGCGCTGCGCCGCCTGTGCCCAGGATACGCGCCATGCGAAACAGGTGGGGCTGTGTCAGCTGTGTCCGCAAAGGCTCGAGGAAGCCGGCCGCATCGGTGTTGTAGCCAACCAGTTCACTGCCTTCGCGCACGATCGTGTTGACTGCGCCGATCGCGCTGGCCTGCGGGTCGAGCCGGTCGAGCAGGGCAATCACTGCTTGCTTGTGCGGCATGGTGACATTGCAGCCGCGCCATGCCGGATCGGCGCGCCGCAAGGCAATGTAGTTGTCCAGTTGCGCTGGCGTGACATGCATTGCCCGGTAATCTGCAGCGAGCCCGAGCTGGTCGATCCAGAAGCCATGAATGGCCGGTGATTTCGACTGCACAATCGGATCGCCGATCACTTCGGCATAGGGCCTGGTCGGCTTGTCGCTCATGCGGGCAGCTCACCAAGATCGCGCAGCGCCGCCAGAACGCCCAGCAGCGGCATGCCCAGCACAGTGAACTGATCGCCTTCAATCGCCTCGAACAGCTGCACGCCCAGTCCCTCGATCCGGAACACGCCGACACAATGGCCGACCTCTGGCCATTCTGCGTCGAGGTACTGCGCAATGAAGCCTTCGCTGAGCTTGCGCACATGGAGCCGGGCCAGCGACGATGCACTCCACTCGCAACTATGATCGCGCACCAGCGCCGCTGCACTGTGGAGTTCCATCACCTGACCCGAGAAAAGCCGCAGGTGTTCGGCCGCCTGCTCGCGCGTGGCCGGCTTGTCGAAGCGCACACCGTTGCACACGACGAGGCTGTCGCTGCCGAGCACCAGCCGCCCCTTGTGCTGCGCGGCAACTGCCTGGGCCTTGGCGACGCTGAGCGCCTCGGCCACTTCGCCGGGTTGGCATCCAGCCAGCCCCGCCTCGATCGCTCGCTCGTCGAGTGCGGCGGGAACCGATTCATACTCGACACCAGCTGCATCGAGCATGGCCCGCCGCGAGGCGCTTTTCGAAGCAAGCACGATCACAGCGCGCCATCTCCGGCTTGGCCTGAGGTTGCGGCCCGGTCGCTGCGTTCCTGCAGCAAACGGATTACCGCCGCCGCGGTTTCCTCGATCGAGCGCCGCGTGACGTCGATCACCGGCCAGCCGTTATCGGCAAACATCCGCCGCGCGAACTGCACCTCGTCGCGCACGCGCTCGCCATCGACATAGGAGGTCTCGGTGCCTTCGTTGAGCGAGAGCAGGCGGTTGCGCCGCACCTGGACCAATCGCTCGGGGGCGGTAGTGAGTCCCACCACCAGCGGTCGCCGCAATCCGAACAGCGCCGGGGGCGGTGGCGATTCCAGCACCAGTGGGATATTCGCCACCTTATAGCCGCGATTGGCAAGATAGATGCTGGTCGGCGTTTTGGAGCTGCGCGAGACGCCCGCCAACACGATGTCTGCCTCTTCCCAGTCTTCCGAGCCGATGCCGTCATCATGCGCGATGGTATAATGAATTGCCTCGACCCGGCGGAAATAGGCCTCGTCCATCAAATGCTGGCGACCCGGCTTGCCGTGGGCTTCCTCGCCCAGCTGGACTTCGAGCGCCGCGGTCACCGCGTCGAGTACGGGCACGGCGGGAAGGCCCAGCTGACGGCAATGCTCCTCGAGCCGGGCGCGCGTTTCGGGATTGACCAGCGTGAACAGCACGAGGCCGGGGCTGGCAGCCAGCGATGGCACGATCCGGTCAAGATGCTGGCGTGAACGGACCATCGGCCAGAAATGGCGGACGACATCCGGATTGTCGAATTGCGCGAGCGCGGCCTTGGCGATCATCTCGAGCGTTTCGCCGGTCGAGTCCGAGACAAGGTGGAGGTGCATGCGCTGCATGGAACGATTGTCGCATCCCGCTCAAGGTGCCTGTGGAGAAGCCCAGGCATAAACCACGGGAGAGCGCTGGCGACAAGTTCCGAGCGCCAATCCATGCCCGCTGCCAGACTTTCCACCAGCGCCCATGTCGACAGGGTGGCAGGGCTATCAACAGGCTGGGGATAGCGCGGAAAAGTTTGACTCGACTCAGGGAAAGCAGCGAGTCGCCGTCAAGCACGGTCTTTGCATTGCGGGAAAAATCAGGCAGGAACCGCTTGTCCCCGCAATCCACAGGGCCAACAGACTCCTAAATCCTTTTATAAATACAATTATATTGATTGGATAAGACCTATGCCCGGCTTGCTTCTCGACACTCTGCGTGGCCTCAAGGGCGAGCGGACGCCGATGTGGCTCATGCGCCAGGCGGGGCGCTACCTGCCTGAATATCGCGAACTTCGGGCGCAGAAGGGCGGTTTTCTCGAATTGGTCTATGACAGCGAAGCCGCGGCGGAAATCACGATCCAGCCGCTGCGCCGCTTCGGGTTCGACGGGGCGATCCTGTTCTCGGACATCCTGATCGTGCCGCACGCCATGGGGCAGGGGCTTGAGTTTCTGGCGGGCGAAGGGCCTAAGCTGTCTCCGCCGCTCCTCGAAGCGAAGCTAGAAGATTTTACGGCCGAGCCCGCGCGGTTCGAGGCGATTTACGAAACGGTGCGGTTGTGCCGGGCCCAGCTCGACGATGGCGTTACCATGCTGGGGTTCGCCGGCAGCCCGTGGACTGTGGCAACCTATATGGTGGCTGGCGAAGGGAGCCGTGACCAGCATGCCACGCGCGAGCTTGCCTATGCCGATCCGGCGCGCTTCCAGGCGATCATCGATGCGATCATCGAGGTGTCTGTCACCTATCTGCGCGGCCAGATCGACGCTGGCGCCGAAGCGGTGCAGCTGTTCGACAGCTGGGCCGGCAGCCTGGCGCCCGACCAGTTTGATCGCTGGGTGATTGCGCCAAATGCGGCGATCACTTCTGCACTCAAGCAATCGCATCCCGATACGCCGGTGATCGGCTTTCCCAAGGGGGCCGGGGCGAAACTGGCCGCCTATGCCCGCGAAACCGGCGTCGATGCCGTGGGCCTTGACGAGACGATCGATCCCGAATGGGCGCACCGCGAACTGCCGCAAGGCATGCCGGTGCAGGGCAATCTCGATCCGCTGCTGCTGATGGCGGGCGGCGCACCGCTGGTCGAGCGGACAAGGTTCATCCTGCGCACCTTTGCAGAGCGTCCTCATGTGTTCAATCTCGGCCACGGGATCGGGCAGTTCACCCCGATTGAACATGTCGAACAGCTGGTTGCCACGGTCCGCAGCGCGTGACCGCTGGGCACAGGGGTGACGTGGCGGCCATGCGCCATTACATATCGCAGCGATGCAGGATGCCATTGCCATGACCTACCTTTGGCTGCAGGCTGGCCATATCATCTTTGTGGTGTTCTGGATGGCGGGCCTGTTCATGCTTCCGCGCCAGTTGATCTATGTCCATCCAGCGCCAGCGGGGTCGGAAGAGGAAATGCGCTGGGTCCACCGAATGGGCCTGCTGCGCAAGGTCATCCTGACGCCGAGTCTGGTGGTAGTCTGGCTGTTGGGGCTGCTGATGGCCTGGGAACTGGGCCTGTTCGCCGGCACTGCAGGCCTGGGCTGGCTGCATGCCAAGCTGCTGCTGGTGGTCCTGCTGACGGGCTTCCATGGTTTTCTGGTGGCGCAGGCCAAGCGGGTCGGAGCCGGCGAGCGTCCGCTCAGCGAGCGACAGCTGCGAATGCTGGGCGAAGTGCCGGGCCTCCTGCTCGTGCTGATCGTGGTGCTGGTGGTGCTCAAGCCGTTCTGATTCGCGTCAGGCCCATTCCCTGATTGACGGCGGTTTCGCCCGGACCTATTTTGCAGTTCTCCTACCGGCAATCGGCCCTGCCTTGTGCAAGGCGAAGGTCTGCTTTCTCCAAGCCCAAATGCCGCTGCTCACATAGCGGCACTGACCTGTCGGCCACTTCCAGACACGGATACGACCTGCAATGCATCTTAAAGACCTGAAACGAAAGACACCGGCCGAACTGGTCGCCATGGCCGAAGAGCTCGGCGTTGAAGGCGCATCGACGATGCGCCGGCAGGACCTGCTGTTCAGCATCCTGCGCGAACTGGCCGAAGACGAGGATTACGAAGAGAAGATCATGGGTGTTGGCACCATCGAGGTGCTGCAAGATGGCTTCGGTTTCCTGCGTTCGCCCGAAGCGAACTATCTCGCCGGCCCGGACGACATCTATGTGTCGCCCAACCAGATCCGCAAGTGGGGTCTGCGCACCGGCGACACGGTCGAAGGCGAGATCCGCGCCCCGCGTGACGGCGAGCGCTATTTCGCGCTGACCAGCCTTACCAGCGTCAATTTCGACGATCCCGAGGCGGTGCGCCACCGCACCAATTTCGACAACCTCACCCCGCTCTATCCCGACGAGAAGCTGACGCTTGATCCGGCCGACCCCACCATCAAGGACAAATCGGCCCGGGTGATCGACATCATCAGCCCGCAGGGCAAGGGCCAGCGTGCACTGATCGTGGCGCCGCCGCGCACCGGCAAGACCGTGCTGCTGCAAAACATCGCCAAGGCAATCACCGACAACCACCCGGAGGTGTTCCTGATTGTGCTGCTGGTCGACGAGCGGCCCGAGGAAGTCACCGACATGCAACGCAGCGTGAAGGGCGAAGTCATATCCTCGACCTTTGACGAGCCGGCGACCCGCCACGTTCAGGTGGCCGAAATGGTGATCGAAAAGGCCAAGCGCCTGGTCGAACACAAGAAGGACGTGGTGATCCTGCTCGATTCGATCACCCGGCTCGGCCGGGCTTACAACACCGTGGTGCCAAGCTCGGGCAAGGTCCTGACCGGCGGTGTCGATGCCAATGCGTTGCAGCGGCCCAAGCGGTTCTTCGGCGCTGCGCGCAACATCGAGGAAGGCGGTTCGCTGTCGATCATCGCCACCGCGCTGATCGATACCGGCAGCCGCATGGATGAAGTGATCTTCGAAGAGTTCAAGGGCACCGGCAACAGCGAAATCGTGCTCGACCGCAAGGTGGCGGACAAGCGCATCTTCCCTGCGCTCGATGTCGGCAAGTCCGGCACCCGCAAGGAAGAGCTGCTGGTCGGCAAGGACAATCTGTCGAAGATGTGGGTGCTGCGCCGCATCCTGATGCAGATGGGCACGGTCGACGCGATGGAGTTCCTGCTCGACAAGATGAAGGATTCGAAGTCCAACGAAGACTTCTTCGCAACCATGAATCAATAGACCTGCGCGGGCCTGCGCCGAGTGTGCGCAGGCCCGCTTGCCTTTGCCCGCAATCCGGCTATCAGGCCGTTGATGCTGCGCCAATACGTCTACATCAGCACTGCCGGCGGGATCAGCGAAGGGGATATTCGCTCGATTCTCGAATCGTGCCAGCGCAACAATCGTGAACGCCAGGTCACCGGATTGCTGCTCTATAACGGGCGCAATTTCCTGCAGTTGCTGGAAGGCGATGTCGAGGATCTGTCATGGGTGATGCGCCGGATCGAGGGCGATCCGCGGCACAGCGGCGTCTCGATCATCGAGGATATTGCGATTGACGAGCGCGCCTGCCCCGACTGGCTGATGCGGCACATTCGCATTGCCGACGAAGTGAGCGAGCGCCGCGCCGCGCTCGATGCCGAATTGCCCGCCAAGCTCGATCCGAACCTGCGCCGGATCATCCTCAACTTTGCGTCGCTGAACTAGCCCGACTTAGCCCGCTCCAATTGGGCAGCCATCGCTTCCCACACCTTGTTCACGGCCTTGAGCGGGCGCACCATCACCTTGAAGTCGGTGATCAGTCCATCATCGTCAAAGGTGATCATGTCGATCCCGTTGACATGGATGCCGTCCATCTCGGTTGCGAACTCGAGCACGGCGGTGTTGCCGTCGACCACCTCGCGCAAATAACGGAAGCTGGCATTGCCCAGCGTCTTGCCCGCTGCGGCGAGATAGGCCGTCACGATCGGGCGGCCGACCTGCGGGGTATGGACCACCGGCGAATGAAATACCGCATCCTCGCGCATGATCGCGCTGAGGGCGGCAGGATCGCTGCCCCCCTCGATCACCGCGTGCCAGCGCGCGAGGCCCTGCGCCGCCGCGCTCATGCCAGGTGCTCGGCGAAGAAAGCCCTCGTGCGCCCGTCGGCGAGTTGCGCCCCGGCCTCGTCGCGGCGGTTGCCGCTTTCGGTGGCGAAGCCATGGTCGAGCCCCGGATAGTCGTGGATCGTCACGCGCGGATGATCGTCGAGCCCGTCGTGCATTGCCGCCTGCGCCTCGGGCCCGACGAAGTGGTCGGCGGTCGGCACATGCAGCAGCAGCGGGTGGGCAATGCCGTGCTTTTCGCCCAGCATCTGGTCGATCATCACCCCGTAATAGCCGACCGAAGCGTCGATGTCGGTGCGCGCGGCGGCCATATAGGCGAGCTTGCCGCCCAGGCAGTAGCCGACGCAGCCAACCTTGGGCACGCCGGCCACCCGCCGGATCCAGTGGATCGTCGCCTCGATGTCCTTCACCCCGTCATCGGGGTTGTACTGCCCGAAATAGCCCAGCGCCTCTTGGAATTCGGCTTCCACGTCGGGATCGAGCTGGATCCCCGGCTTCATCCGGAAGAACAGGTCGGGCGCGACCGCGAGATAGCCTTCCGCTGCCCAGCTGTCGCATTTGCGGCGGATACCGGAGTTCACCCCGAAAATCTCCTGGATCACGATGATCGCGGCACGCGGCGTGCCCTGCGGGCGCGCGACATAGGCGTTGAAGCTGGCCCCCCCGTCAAGTGTGGGAACGGTCACGGTTTCGGTCATGGCAGAGCTCCTATGATTCAGCGTGAAAGCGGCTTATCGCTTGCTCGCGGCGATTGCCAAACCCAATTATGTCAGGCGAAGCCGCCTGGGGCGATGGAACGGAGGAAGCGCAATGAAGGTCCATATCGAAATCGACTGCACGCCTGATGAGGCGCGGGCTTTCATGGGGCTGCCCGACGTTTCCAAGGCCAACAACATCTATGTCGAGAACATTGCCAAGGCGATGAAAGGCGCGACCAGCCCGGACCAGCTGCAGGAATTCGCGCAGCAGCTTGCGCCGATGGGGCAGATGGGGCTCAAGATGTTCCAGAGTTTCATGGAAAGCGGCATGCGGGCCGGCAGCGGCTCGCGCAGCAAGCCGGGCGGCGACGACGAGTAGCCTGCGCACCGTCGTGACCCCCCGCCACGCATGAGCGACACCATCTTTGCCCTTTCCAGCGGCGCGCCACCCGCCGCGATTGGCGTCATCCGGATCAGCGGCCCTGGCGCGGGCGCGGCGCTGCGCCAGCTGGCGGGCCGCACCATTGCGCCGCGCCGGGCGAGTCTTGCGCGGCTGCACAGCGCCGACGGCGACTTGCTCGACGAGGCGCTGGTGTTGTGGTTCCCCGGCCCTGCCACGGCGACCGGCGAGGACCTGGCCGAGCTGCATTGCCACGGCGGTCGCGCGGTGATCGCCGCGATCGAGGGTGAACTGGGCGCCATCTCTGGCCTGCGCCGCGCCGAGCCGGGCGAATTCACCCGCCGCGCCTTTGCCAACGGGCGGATTGACCTTGCCGAGGCCGAAGGGCTGGCGGATCTGCTCAGTGCCGAGATCGAGCTGCAGCGCAGCGCCGCCATCGCCATGGCGGGCGGCACGCTGTCGCGCCAGGTCGAGCATTGGCGCGAAGCGCTACTACGCCTCTCGGCCGAGGTCGAGGCGGCGCTCGATTTTGCCGATGAGGATGATGTCGGCGGGCTGTCGGGCAATTTTGCGGAGCAGCTCGGGGATCTGGCGGGCAGCCTTGCCACATGGCTGGCGCGCCCACGGTCAGAGCGGCTGGGTGAAGGCTATCGGGTGGTTCTCGCCGGCCCGCCCAATGCCGGTAAGTCAACACTTTTCAATGCCTTGGTGGAGGCTGAGGTGGCGATTACCTCGCCCCAGGCGGGCACTACCCGTGATGCGATCGAACGCTCGGTGGCGATTGCCGGGGTGCCCTTCACCTTTGTCGACACTGCCGGCCTGCGCGACCACGGGGAGGATGCGATCGAGGCGATCGGGATCGAGCGGGCGCGCGATCAAGTGGAACGTGCCGATCTGGTTCTTTGGCTAGGGCCGGAATACGAGGGCCCAGCGGGGTGCTGGGAGATCGAGGCGCAGATCGATAAAGTGGCGATTCCGGTTAAATCAGCACCCGCCTGGCGAGTCTCGGCGCTGACCGGTGAGAACCTCGCTGCGCTCAAGCAGGCGCTGGTCGAACATGCAAGGAGCGAACTGCCTCGCCCTGGCGAGGCGGCACTCAACGCACGCCAGCACGGCCTGCTGGCCGAGGCCCACGCGGCGCTGCAGGAGGCGCAGGCCCGTTCCGATCCGCTGATCGTGGCGGAAGGGCTGCGGCGTGCGCGTCTGGCGTTCGACCGGCTGGTGGGCCGCGCCACCACCGAGGACATGCTCGACGCGCTGTTCGGGCGGTTCTGTATCGGGAAGTAGGCCGAGCGCCTTCGCGCGTGTTCCACGTGAAACACTGCGCGCGGGCTGGCGGCGTCTTGCGTGCGCAAGGCGCTCTGGAGAAAGTCCTTTGACCCTACCGCGCCGCTCAAGTATCGCGCGCGGCATGCGGAGCTTCGACGTTCTCGTGGTCGGCGGCGGTCATGCCGGTGTCGAGGCGGCCTGCGCGGCCGCCCGCATGGGTGCGCACGTCGGGCTGGTCAGCTTCGATCCCGAGGCGATCGGTGCAATGAGCTGCAATCCGGCGATTGGCGGCCTGGGTAAGGGCCATCTGGTGCGCGAGGTGGATGCCCTTGACGGCGTGATCGGCCGTGCCGCCGATGCCGGAGCGATCCATTACCGCATGCTCAACCGGTCAAAGGGCAGCGCGGTGTGGGGCCCGCGCGTGCAGGCCGATCGCAAGCGGTTCAAGGCGGCGGTGCAGGCTATGGTGCGGGCGCAGCCGGGGCTGGAGGTGATCCGCGCCGAGGCGGCGGCGCTGCGGCTGGCGGGCGACCGCGTGGCGGGGATCGACTGCGCGGATGGCGCGGTGCTCGAAGCGTCCGCCGTGATCCTGTGCACCGGCACGTTCCTGGGGGGTACGCTGTTCCGTGGCGAGGAACGTTTTGTGGGTGGCCGCATCGGCGAGAGTTCGGCGCAGCGGCTGGCGGCGCAACTGCGTGAGGCCAACCTGCCGATGGCGCGGCTGAAAACGGGCACGCCGCCACGGTTGGACGGGCGCACGATTGACTGGTCGCGGCTGGAAGAGCAGCCCTCCGACCCCGATTTCTGGACCATGTCGCCGCTGACCACGGCGCGCACCAATCCGCAAGTGTTCTGCGCGATCACCCGCACCACCCAGGCGGCGCATGACGTGATCCGGACCAATCTGCACCGTTCGCCCCTGTTCACCGGCGCGATCGGGGCAGCCGGGCCGCGTTACTGCCCCTCGATCGAGGACAAGATCCACCGCTTCGGCGATCGCGAGGGCCATCAGGTGTTCCTCGAGCCCGAGGGGCTCGACACGCATCTGGTCTATCCCAACGGAATCAGCACCTCACTGCCGGCCGATGTCCAGCTGACCATGCTCCGCGCGATGCCCGGCCTCGAACGCGTTGACATGGAGGTTCCGGGTTACGCGGTCGAGTATGACTATATCGATCCACGCGCATTGAGCGAAGACCTGCAGCTGCGGGCGCTGCACGGGCTCTATTGCGCGGGACAGATCAACGGCACCACCGGTTATGAAGAAGCGGCGGCGCAAGGCCTGGTCGCGGGGCTGCAGGCAGCCGCGCAGGTGCTGGGTCGCGCGCCGCCCGCACTCAACCGGGCCAATAGTTATATTGCTGTAATGGTGGACGATTTGACCTTGCAGGGGGTGAGCGAACCCTATCGCATGCTGACCGCCCGGGCCGAGTATCGCTTGCGGCTACGCGCCAATAATGCCTCGAGCCGGCTGACGCCGCTGGGCATCGCGGTGGGCTGCGTGGGCGCGGAGCGCGCCGAGTGGTTCGCACGCCGCGAAGGCCGCCGCGCCGAATTGTCGCGGTGTTTCGATTTGCCGCTTGCTGCCAAGGCCCTGAGCGAGGCGGGGCTGCCGGTGCGGCGCGATGGCGGGACCAAGCCGGTCAGTGAATGGCTGTGCCACGACGGGGTGGGGCTCGCCGCGCTGGCGCCCTGGCTCGACACGGAACTGGCAGCCGAGGATCCGCTGGTAGCGGAAATGGCCGAAGATGCAGCCTACGCGCCCTATCTTGCGCGGCAGGACGCCGAATTGCGCGACCTGCGCGCCAGCGAGGCGCTGGAACTGGGCGCGCAGTTTCCCTTTGGCGAGGTACCCGGGCTTTCGAACGAGATGGTTGAACGGCTCGAGGCTGCGAAGCCTGCCAATCTGGCGGCGGCGGGGCGCGTGCCCGGCATCACGCCTGCCGCACTCTCGGCGCTGCTGGTTCATGCCCGGCGCAGGCAGAAAGCGGCGTGAGCGCGCCGCCTCTGGCCAACGAGCAAGCCGCGCGGCACTATGTGGCGGGCCTGGCCGATGATGCGGCGATGGAGCGGCTCGAAGCGCTGATCGCCGCGCTGCTCGAGGAAAATCGCCTGCAGAATCTGATCTCGAAAGCTTCCGAAGCGCAGATCTGGCAGCGGCACATAGCCGACAGCGCGCAACTGCTGCATTTTGTTCCACGTGAAACATCGGGGACTTCGGGGGGGACCTGGCTCGATCTCGGCACCGGCGCGGGATTTCCCGGACTGGTAATCGCTGCGATCGAGCCCGAGCGCGACGTGGTGCTGGTCGAATCGCGTGCGCGACGGGTGGAATGGCTTGCGCGAATGGTGGAAGCCCTGGAGTTGCCGCGGGTGCGGGTCGAAGGGGTTCGGCTCGAAATGGTCAAGTCGTTTCCGGCGCGTATCATATCGGCACGTGCCTTTGCACCTTTGCCCAGACTCCTGAAGCTATCCGCACCCTTTTCCACAAAGGCGACCACCTACCTGTTGCCCAAGGGGCGGTCGGCGGCGCAGGAACTGCAGGAGATGCCTTCCCGGATTCGCCGGATGTTTCACGTGGAACAATCCTTGACCGATGCGGAGGCGGGCATAATCATTGGCGGCCCAATGCAGGGCGCAATGCAGGAAGGCGAGACCAGCCCATGATCACGATCGCGATCGCCAACCAGAAGGGCGGTGTAGGCAAGACCACCACCGCCATCAATATCGCCACCGCGATGGCGGCGATCGGCTGGCGCACGCTGCTGATCGACCTCGATCCGCAAGGCAACGCCTCGACCGGGCTGGGGGTGGGGAGCGCCGCTCGGGTTGCTTCGAGCTACGATGTCCTGATCGACGGGGTTTCGCTGCGCGAGGCCATGGTCGCAACCAGCATTCCGGGGCTCGACATCGTGCCGGCCACGGTCGACCTCAGCGGCGCCGAAGTCGAACTGGTGACGGTGGAGGAGCGGACCTCGCGGCTGGCCACCGCGCTTGCGGCGCATCGCGGCCACGACATCTGCTTCATCGACTGTCCGCCATCATTGGGCCTGCTCACGCTCAACGCGCTTTCGGCGGCCGATACTTTGCTGGTGCCACTGCAATGCGAATTCTTCGCGCTCGAGGGGCTCAGCCAGTTGCTTCAGACGGTGGAGCAGGTGCAGCAGCGCTTCAACCCGGCGCTCGGTATAATTGGTGTGGCGCTGACCATGTTCGACCGTCGCAACCGGCTGACCGACCAAGTCGCCGAGGATGTGCGCGAATGTCTCGCGGGCCTCGTGTTCGAGACGGTGATCCCGCGCAATGTCCGCCTGTCCGAAGCCCCGAGCCATGGCCTGCCGGCGCTGGTGTATGACCATGCCTGCGCCGGCAGCCGCGCATATATTGCACTGGCGCGCGAACTGATCGGGCGCCTGCCGCGCGAGAGGAAAGCGGCATGACCGATTCCGACGATCCGATCCGCTTTGCCGCACCCGGGCCGTTAGCGGGCGATCGCAAGCGCAAGCTCGGACGCGGCCTGGGCGCGCTGCTGGGCGAGACCCGGCGGGAAGAGCCGCTGGTCCAGGCCGGAGTGGCTCCCGAGCGTGAAACAGTAGCTAATTCAAATCCTTATCCGGTATCCGACTTGGCTTCGCTGCCGGTTTCGGCGATTGATCCGCTGCCTGGCCAGCCGCGCCGCCGGTTTGACGAGGCAGCGCTGGACGAATTGGCCGCCTCGATCGCGGCGCGCGGGGTGATCCAGCCTGTGATCGTGCGCCCGCGTGGCGAGGGTCGCTATCAGCTGGTGGCGGGGGAACGCCGCTGGCGCGCGGCGCAGCGGGCACGCCTGCACGAAATCCCGGCGCTCGTGCGCCAGCTCGACGAACGCGAGGTCATGGCGCTCGCGCTGATCGAGAACATCCAGCGCGAGGATCTCAACCCGGTCGAGGAAGCGCGCGCCTATCAGCGGCTGAGCGAGGATGAGGGGCTGACCCAGGCCGAGATCGCGCGGATGGTCGAGAAATCGCGCAGCCATGTCGCCAACCTGCAGCGGCTTCTGGCGCTGCCGGATGCGGTGCTCGACCTGGTCGAGCAGGGCGAATTGTCGATGGGCCATGCCCGCGCGCTGATCGGCCACGAAGGCGCGGTAACGCTTGCCCGCCAAGCGGTGCGCGACAATCTCTCGGTCCGCGAGATCGAGCAGTTGGTGCGTGGCGACGCTGCGCCGCGCCAGCGCAAGTCCGGCAACCGCAATACGCGCGACCCGGCCAAGGATGCCGATATCGCGGCGGTGCAGGCGCATCTCGAGGAATTCCTCGGCCTGACGGTGCGGATCAAGACCGAGAGCGACCCGCGCAAAGGCGCGGTGACAATCCGCTATCGCACGCTCGACCAGCTTGACCTGATCTGCCAGCGGCTCACCGGCGGCGACATCTAGCTGCCAGGCAAAGTTGCGCCGCGCAACTTTGGCCCTTCTCTGTAAAGGATTTCAATCGCTTGCAGAGCGGCCGGCTAGATCCGGTCGGCCAGCAGGGCGGCCAGCGCCTCGATCCCGCGCGCGTCGTCGGCCGCGAAGCGCGCCAGCTGCGGGCTGTCGAGATCGATCACCGCGATCACTTGGCCAGCGCGGATCACCGGCACCACCAGTTCGGACTGGCTTGCGGCATCGCAGGCGATGTGGCCGGGAAAGGCATGCACGTTGGTGACCAGCTGGGTCTTGCCGCTTTGCGCGGCAGTGCCGCACACACCCTTGCCCAGCGCGATGCGGATGCAAGCGGGGCGGCCGACAAAGGGGCCCAGCACCAGTTCGCCACTACCCGGGCCCTCGACCATCCGATAGAAGCCGGCCCAATTGAGATCGGGCAGGAATTCCCACAGCAGGGCCGCGACATTCGCCATGTTCGCCACGCCATCGGGTTCGCCAGCGGTCAGAGCATCGGCCGCCTCGCACAGCTGGCGATAGCGTTCGGCGGGATCGAGCGCGGGGTCGGGGCGGAAATCATACATCGCACCCCGCGATCTAGTGCCCCGCGCCGCGAACGCAACCCCGCCCTTCAAAGTGACAGCCAAACAGACATTGCCGCCGCGCCGCCCCTCGCCTATTCCCTTGCGCCATGCGCATTCTCAAGAAAATCCTCATCGCCCTCCTCGTCATCGTGCTGCTGCTGGGCGCCGCCTTCTGGTGGCTGTCGCGCGGCGACACCGCCGGCCTGTCGCTCGAAGCCGTCAGCGGCCTCGATCCGACGCTGGAAGAGCCCAATGCCGAAGCCTTCCCCACGGTGCGGATCGCCCGGCCGGTCGGCTGGGCCGATGGCGAAGCGCCGCAAGCGGCCGAGGGCTTGGCCGTCACCCGCTTTGCCGAAGGGCTGGACCACCCGCGCGTGATCCACACCCTGCCCAATGGCGATGTGCTGGTCACGCTCACCCGTGCGCCCAAGTCGGACGAGGATGGCGGGATTGTCGGCTGGATCGCCAACTGGCTGATGACCCGCGCCGGGGCGACGGGCAATTCGGCCAACGAGATCGTGCTGCTGCGCGATGCCGACGGCGATGGCGCGGCCGAGCTTCGCCAGGTCATCGCCGACGAGGGTGACGGGCTCGATTCGCCTTCGGGAATCGGCTGGCATGACGGCACGCTCTATGTCGCCAATCACGATGGCGTGCTCGCTTTCCCCTACCAGCTGGGCGCGAACGAAGTGACCGGCCAATCGCGCAAGTTGATGGACCTGCCGCCCGGCGGCGGCCACTGGATGCGCAATCTCGAGCTAAGCCCCGAAGGGGACCTGCTCTATGTCGCGGTCGGTTCGGTCTCGAACATCGGCGAACAGGGGATGGAGATCGAACAGGGCCGCGCCGCGATCTGGGAATACAATATCGCCACCGGCCGCGCGCGCCAGTTCGCCAACGGGCTGCGCAATCCCAACGGGCTCGACTGGAGCCCCTGGACCGGGGAACTGTGGACCACGGTCAACGAGCGCGACATGCTCGGCAGCGATCTCGTGCCTGACTATCTCACCAATGTGCCGGTGGGTGCTCAGTATGGCTGGCCCTGGGTCTACTGGAAGGACATGGTCGACGAGCGCGTCGAGGCGCCGCGCCCGGCCTATCTGGTTGAATATGCGCGCAAGCCCGAATACGCGCTGGGCCCGCATGTCGCGGCGCTCGGCCTGGTGTTCACCCGCGAAGGCCATGCCGTGGGCAATGCCTTCGCCAGCGGCGCCTTCATCGCCCGCCATGGCTCGTGGAATCGCAAGCCGCCCTCGGGCTATGACGTGGTCTATGTCGGCTTCGATGCCCGCGGCAATCCGCAGGGCAAGCCGGTGCCGCTGCTGACCGGCTTCCTCAAGGATGACGGCACCACTCGCGGGCGCCCGACCTGGGTCGAATGGGCGGGCGATGGCTCGCTGCTGGTGAGCGACGACACCGCCGGGATCATCTGGCGGGTGCACGCGCCCGGTGCGCCGCGCGGGGCAGGCATTGCCCGGCTCAAGTCGGATCCGCTGCGCCCGCAGCGGGCCTTGTCGGGCAGCCCCAACGCCACATTCGGCGATGAGGATTATGCCCGGATGCAGCCCGCCCAGTAGGAGTTAGAGCGCCAGTCCTGAGCGTCCGGCCAGTTCGACCACGAACTGCCAGGCGCTCCGCCCCGACAGCGGCCCGCGTTCGCGCGACCAGGCCAGCGCCTCGGTGGCCTCCCAACCGATCCCCAGCGGGGCGGCATGCGCTTCGACGATCGCGAGGAATTCGTCCTTCGAACAGGGATGAAAACCAAGGCGCAAGCCGAACCGGTCGGCCAGCGCGAGCGAATCGTCCATCCGGTCGCGCTCCTGCAGGGCGTCGGCCTGGTCGCGGCTGTCGCGGGCCACGATTGCGCGATGGTTGGACGTAACCGCCAGCCGGATATTGCCCGGCCGCGAGGCCAGGCTGCCCTCCAGCGCGCTGCGCAGATGCCGCATGGCCTGATCCGCCGAATGGTCGAAGGCGAGGTCGTCGAGGAACAGCACGAAGCGCCGGTCGACCGGACCGATCGCATCGAACAGTTCGGGCAGGGCGACCAGACTGGCCGGATCGAGCTCGATCAGGCCCAGTTGCCCGGGATGTCCGGCCTGTGCCTCGGCAACGCAGGCGCGCAGCAGTGCCGACTTGCCCATCCCGCGCGCACCCCACAGCAGCATGTCATGCGCCGCATGGCCCGCTGCCAGGCGGCGGACATTCTCGCGCACGGCCTGCTTGTGACGGTCGATACCCTTGAGCCGATCCAGCGGCAGCGCATCGAGCCGGGCCACCGCACGGATGCGCCGCGCCTCCCACACATAGCCGGGATGCGCCAGCCAGTCGGTCTGCCCAGGCGCGGCGGGAGCGAGCCGTTCGAGCGCATCGGCAATGCGCGCCAGCGGGTCTCTCTGGTCGGTCACGCCTCGCCCCGTCACACCCCGCGCGCCTCAGCCCGCCAGCGCTTCGGCCGGCAGAGCGTAGAGCAGCCCCGCCCCGGCGGTGGCGGATGCCTTGAGGCCTTGGGCCTCGGGCACGATCCGGTCGAGGAAAAAGCGCACGGTAACCGGCTTGGTCGCCGCCAGCGAGGGCGCGGCGCCTGACGCCACGGCTTCGGCCTGCTTCAACAACTGCCATCCGGCCACGGCCACCGCCAGCATGGTGCAGAAGGGTGCGCTACCCGCCAGCCGGTCATCAAGGCTGGCCTCCGATGCCATCCATTCGGCAATCGTCCGGCAATCCTGCGCCAGCGCGCTCAGTGCCGGCTCAGACGTTGCATCGCGCAATATGTCGGCGATCAGCGCCTGCACCGCGCCGCCGCCGTCGATGCCCAGCTTGCGGGTAACCAGATCGGCCGCCTGGATACCGTTGGTGCCTTCGTAGATCTGGGCGATCTTCGAATCGCGCCAGTGCTGCGCCGCGCCGGTTTCCTCGATGAAGCCCATCCCGCCGTGCACCTGGATGCCGATGCCGGCCACTTCGACCCCGGTGTCGGTGCCCCAGGCCTTGACCAGCGGCACCAGCACCTCGGCGCGCTTGCCCGCCTCTTGCTGGCCCAGCGTGCCGCGATCGACCTGGCCGGCGCAGTAATAGAGCAGCGCCCGCACCCCTTCGGTCAACGCCTTCATCCGCAGCAGCATCCGCCGAACGTCGGGGTGTTCGATGATCGCCACCGGGTTCTTGTCAGGCGATCCGGCGCGCGCCGACTGCACCCGGTCGCGGGCGTAATGCAGCGCCTGCTGCGTCGCCCGTTCGCCGATCTGCACACCCTGGTTGCCGACGTTGATCCGGGCGTTGTTCATCATCGTGAACATGGCCATCAGCCCGCGATTGGGCGCGCCGACCAGCTCGCCCACGCATTCGCTGCTGTCGCCATAGGACATCACGCAGGTGGGCGAGGCGTTGATGCCGAGCTTGTGTTCGAGGCTGACACAGCGCAAATCGTTCTTCGGTCCAAGCGAGCCATCGTCATGGACGTGGTACTTCGGCACCAGAAACAGCGAAATCCCGCGCGAGCCTTCGGGCGCGTCGGGCAATCGCGCCAGCACCAGGTGGATGATGTTCTCGGCCAGCTCGTGCTCGCCCCAGGTGATGTAGATCTTCTGGCCCTGGATCAGGTATTTGCCGGCATGCGGGCCGCTTTCGATCGGGGTGGCGGTGCTGCGCAGCGCGCCGACATCGGACCCGGCTTGCGGTTCGGTCAGATTCATCGTGCCCGACCATTTGCCGCTGACCAGATTGGGCAGGTACTTCGCCTTCTGCGCAGCGGAACCGTGGTGTTCGAGCGCCTCGATCGCGCCCACGCTCAGCATCGGCAGCAAGTTGAAGGCCATGTTGGCGCTGCCGAGGTTCTCCAGCACGTTGCAGGCGAGCGTGAAGGGCAGGCCTTGCCCACCGAACTCGACCGGCGAGGCGATCGCGTTCCAGCCCTGCTCGACATAGGCGGCATAGGCTTCTCGGAAGCCCTCGGGCAGGCGCACCACGCCGTTCTCCAGCCGGGCACCTTCAAGGTCGCCCAGCCGGTTGAGCGGCGCGAACTCGCCTGCTGCAAACTGCCCCACGCCTTCGACGATCGCTTCGACCAGGTCAGGCTCTGCCGCGGCAAAGCGTTCGCTGGTCGCCAGTTCCTCGATCCCGGCGTTGACGCGGATGGCCAGCAGCTGGTCCTGGGTGGGCGGGGTATAGGAAGTCACGTCGTTCGAATCCTTCGGTCGCGGCAAATCGCTTGGCTTTGTGCGTCCTCACCTATAGCGGGCGGGCATGACCGGCAAGAACGCTACGGAAGTGCTGGCCGCGGACGCGGCGGGAATCGCGCGGGCGGCAGCGATTCTCGAACGGGGCGGGCTGGTCGCTGTTCCCACCGAAACGGTTTATGGCCTGGCCGCGCGGGCCGACCGCCCCGAGGCGGTGGCGAAGATCTACGCCGCGAAGGGGCGGCCCGATTTCAACCCGCTGATCGTGCATGTGCGCGATGCCCGGCAGGCCGCGCGCTATGCCACGCTGGTGGGCGTGGCAGCGGATCTCGCGCAGACCCAGTGGCCCGGGCCGCTCACGCTGGTGCTGCCTCTGCGCGGCGATGCGGGCCTTGCGCCAGCGGTGACGGCCGGCCTGCCGACCGTAGCCCTGCGGTGCCCGGCGCACCCGGTGATGCGTGCGCTTCTGGAGAAGGTCGATTTCCCGCTGGCGGCGCCCTCGGCCAACCGCAGCGGCTTCATCAGCCCCACCACCGCGGCGCATGTGCTCGAAACGCTGGCCGGCGCAGTCGACCTGGTGCTCGACGGCGGGCCGTGCCAGGCTGGGATCGAATCGACCATCCTGGCGATCCGCGAAAACGGGCAGTGGGACGAACTGCGCCCGGGCCCGGTCGATCTCGAGGCGCTGCGCGCCTGTTTCGCGGCTGCAGGCGGAGCGAGCGATGCGGGCCAGCACGGCCGGATTGAAGCGCCGGGACAGCTTGCCAGTCACTATGCCCCGGGGAAGCCGGTGCGGCTGGACGCGGAGGTGGCGCAGACCGACGAATTCCTGATCGGCTTCGGCACGGTAACGGGCGACTGCACGCTGTCAGCCGCAGGCGATCTCGGTGAAGCCGCGGCCCGGCTCTACGACTGCCTGCACCAGGCAGCCGCTAGCGAATGCCCGCGCATAGCGGTTGCGCCCGTTCCCGATCACGGCATTGGCCGGGCGATCAACGACCGGTTGCGCCGGGCGGCAGCCTGAACCGGTCCGCTAGCGCTCCGGCGGCGGTGGCGGCTCGCTCAGCCCCGGATTGCTGCGCAGCAGGATCTGCATTTCCGAATAGGTCTCGCGCGCTGCGAAGCAGGCGCGGTCGTCGCCTTCGCGGCATTCGGCCATCTGCTTGTCGTAGCGTCGCTCAAGCGCGCCCAGCTGTTCCTCGCGCTGGCGTAGTTCGCGGCCCCGCTGCTCGTCGGCCTCGGACTGGCTGGTGGTGGCCAGATCGACGCCCTTGCTGGCGATCTTGACGGGCGCGGTGACCACATCGGCCGCTGCACGGACCAGGCAGCCGCTGAGTGCGAGCGAAGAGAGGGCGAGAGCCAGCAAGCGAAGTGGGCGCATGCGATCCCGTCCCACAGGCGACCCATGCCTGTCCAGCGCCATGCGACGAAGCGACAGGCGCGGGTGCCGATTACTCCGCCGCTGGCGCGGCTTCCGCTTCGGCCGGGGCGCAGGTCAGCGTGCCCGAGCCCATCGCATTGATCTCGCAGGTGGCGCGGCCGATCACCCGCACATTGCCCGATCCCATCACGCTGGCCTCGACCTTGCCGTCGGATGCGAAGCTGGCGCTGCCCGAACCGGCGATGCTGATGTCGGCGGTTTCGACCTTGAGCCCGGCCATGTTGGCACCGCCCGATCCGGCAATGTTGAGATCGAGCATGTCGGCGGTGCCAGCAGCATCGATCGATCCCGAACCGGCGATCGTCACATCCGCCTTGGTTGCCGCCAGTGCGGCCACCTTCAGCCGGCCCGAACCGGCGATGACGATTTCGGCTTCGGGCGCCATGCCCTGGGCCTCGACTTCGCCCGATCCCGCCATGGTGATCGACCGGGGGGCGGGCATGGTGATCCGCACGATGGCGGTGCCGCTGTCGGTCCAGTTGCCGGGTTCGCGCAGCACGCCCAGCGCGCCGTCCTTGAGCGTGAAGCGCACCAGTTCGGCGGCGTCACCCGTGACATCGATATCGAGCGCTTCGCCTTCGCTGAGGATGACCTTGTCGGGGCCGGCCAGGACCAGCGCCGAGGGTGCTTCGCCCGACATGTCGAGCTCGCTCAGCGGCACGCCCTTAGCGCCGTTGATTTCGACATTCATGTCGTTGCATCCGCCCAGCGCCGCCGTAAGCGCGATCATGGCAACGGGCGCGAGGCCCCTGATCAGCCGGTGTATCATCTGTCTCTCCGCAATATCCGATCCGTATTGCCAAGATAATACACCTCGTGCCGCGCATCAATGGCCCATGCGAAAAGGGCCGCCCCTGCGAGCGGCCCTTGGTCGATTGGCGAATGTCGCCGGTCGATCAGGCGTCTTCGGCGGTCTCGTAATACTGCGGCGCATGTTTGCGCAGCACGTCGAGGATCTTGCCGAGCGCGGTCGGTTCGTCGGTCTCTTCCATGGCCGCGAGTTCGCGCGCGAGGCGGCTGGAGGCGGCTTCGAAGATCTGCCGCTCCGAATAGCTCTGCTCGGGCTGGTCTTCGGGGCGGAACAGGTCGCGGGTCACTTCGGCAATCGACACGAGGTCCCCCGAATTGATCTTCGCTTCATATTCCTGCGCGCGGCGCGACCACATGGTGCGCTTCACCTTGGGCTTGCCCTTGAGCGTCTCCATCGCTTCCTTGAGCGTCTTGTCGCTCGAAAGCTTGCGCATCCCGATCGCTTCCACCTTGTTGGTGGGAACCCGCAGCGTCATCCGCTCCTTTTCGAAGCGCAGCACATACAGCTCGAGCTGCATGCCGGCGATTTCCTCGTTCTGGAGTTCGATGACACGGCCTACGCCGTGCTTGGGGTAGACGACATAGTCACCAACGGTAAAGGCGGGTGCCTTGCTGGCCATGCAAATTCCTTTCCTGGGGCAAGAACCTGCACCAACGGTCAAAGGCGGCTCTCCGGGCCTGCCAATGCAGGCGCCGCATGCCTTCGAAAGTCAGTGAGCTAGGCCTCGCCTTTCCTCGCAACAACCCGAACGCCGGGACCAATCCGGCGCGATTGATCGAATATATAGCGCATTCGCAATAAAATTGCGAGTCGCAAACGAACCAGTCAATAATCGGCCCTGTCCTGAAGGGCTTGCGCACGAGCGCCTGGCCGAATCGCCCCCCGCGATCCGGGCACTGGGCGCCCGGTCAGTCGCCTTCACCGGGCTCGGGCGAGAAATACTTCTCGAACTTGCCCTCTTCGCCCTTGTGCTCGTCGGCGTCGGCCGGCGGCTCCTTCTGGCTGGTGATATTGGGCCATTCGGCCGAATACTTGGCGTTCAGCTCAAGCCACTTCTCGAGCCCGGATTCGGTATCTGGCAAGATCGCCTCGGCCGGGCATTCGGGTTCGCACACTCCGCAGTCGATGCATTCCGACGGATTGATGACCAGCATCGATTCGCCTTCGTAGAAACAATCGACCGGGCAGACTTCGACGCAATCGGTATATTTGCATTTGATGCAGGCGTCGGTGACGACATAGGTCATGTGGCGGAATCCCCTTGCGTATCGCGTAACTTGATTGCTGCTATCGCGCTTTCTCCATCCCGGTCAAGCTCGCGATAATGCGAGCGGGCCGCCTCTGGCGAGCCGCGGCGGGCGGGCAAGGCCAGAACCTCGGCAATGCGCACCACTTCGCCTTGCGGAAAGGTCAGGATGTCGCCCACCCGCACCCCCTCGCTGTTGCGCAGCACGCGCATGCCATTGAGGCGCAGATGCCCCTCTTCGATCATCGCCTGGGCGCGGTTGCGGGTGCGGGCGAAGCGCAGATAGACCAGCAGCCGGTCGATCCGGACCGCTTGCTCCATCAGCGCAGCAGCGCCTTCAAGGCATCGAAGGCGCCGCCTGCGCGGGCCGGCCCGTATTCGGTCTTGCGCGTTGGCCGCGCCTCGGGCGGCTTGTCATGCCGTTTGCCACCGGCTTGCGACTTGCCCTTGCCGGGCTGCTTGGCACCCTCGCCGCGATGGCGAGCGCCGCGCTTCGCCTCGTGGCCTCCGTCACGGCGGACCTGCCATGTCCACAGGTCCGGCGCCGGCGGGCCAAAGGCGCCTTCGGCCAAGGGCCGTGCCTCTTGCCGCCGGAATCCCGCACTGCCCAGCAGGCGCGGGATGTTTGCCGCTTCAAGCCCGACCGAAATCGGCAGCGCCAGGTCGAAGGTGAAGCGCAGCACCGACGGCCTGCCCTTCGCGCCAGCCTCCGCCGACGCGACCTTGGCGCGCGCGTCGAAGGCTGCGCGCAGGATCTTCTCGGCCAGGTCGACCCGGATCGCCTGGCTGCCGGCACGGCGGTAGCCAGCGGGCAAGTGGCGCCGTTCGCCGATCACCGGCGGCATCGCTGCCTCCAGCGGGCGGCGATCGATCCCCAGCGCGTGGAGCAGCTGGCGCGGCGCGGGCTTGAGCAGCGCCGGTACGAAAATGTCGAGCGCGCCGAAGCTGACGCCCAGCTTGCGCAGATAGGGCCGCAGTTCCTTGGGCAGGTGCTCCAGCCCGGCATCCTCGCGGCTCACCGTCCCATGGGCGGCAATCACGGTGTGGAGCAATGCGCGCGCTTCAGAGCCAGTGCCGGGATCGCGTGCCGCCGCCGCGAGCGCCCGGAGCGGCGCCAGCGGCTCGAGCCGGCTTTCCAGCCATGCCTGCAAGTGGGCCAGGAACTGCCGCCGCGCGACATCGGGCAAGGCGCCCAGTTCGCGTGCGGGCACGAGCCGCGCGGTGCCGAAATCCTCGGGCAGTTCGACCTGGGCGAGGCGGTGCCCCTGCCACAGCAGCGCTCCTTCGACCAGTTCGAGATCGTCGAGCCCGGCCGCCACCATCAGCTCGGCCCGCTGTGCCAGCAGGCCCGGCAAGGCCTTTTCGCCCGCTGCGAGCAGCATCTTGCGATCGGCCACGGTGGCATCGGGCGCCACGGCAAAGCGGAAGCCCTCAAGCCGCCCGATCGGCTCGCCCGCCACGCTCAGCGCGCCATCGGGCGCGAGTTCGACCTGCAAGCCGCCACCATCCTGGCCCAGCGATTTCATCAAGAGCGACGTCCTCCGGTTCACGAATCTCTCGCTCAGCCGCGCATGCAGGGCATCCGACAGCCGTGCCTCGACCGCGCGGGCGCGCGCGCACATTTCGTCGCGCGCGGCCACCCAGTCGGGGCGCTGGCTGATATAGGCCCATGATCGGATCGCGGCTATCCTGCCTTGCAGCGTATCGATATCGCCCTGCATCCGGTCCAGCTCGGCGATCCGCGCCGCAACGTAATCGGTGCCGAGCTGGCCGTGGGCGAGGTCCTGCCACAGCCGCGCCACGAACCGCGCATGCGGCTCCACCCCGACCGAGCGGAAATCGGGCAGGCCGCAGACCTCCCAGAAGCGCTGCACCGCGCTCGCGCTCTTGATGCCTTGCGCTGCCGGCTCGTCGGCCAGCCGCTTCAGCACCGCCAGGTCGATTGCTTCGGGCGCGGCGCGCAGCTGCGGCGCCTCTGGCGGCGCCTCGAGATCGGCGATCAGCGTGGCAAGGTCGTCGAAGCGGGGCTCCGCCTCGCGCCAGAACAGCTGGGTCAGCGGGGCAAAGCGGTGTTCCTCGATCGCACAGACTTCCTCGTCGGTGAACTCGGGTGCCGCGCCGCCACCCTCTCGCATGCCCGAGACGGTGCCGAATGTGCCATCGCGCTGGTGCCGCCCGGCGCGGCCGGCGATCTGCGCCATCTCGGACGGCAGCAGGCGGCGCAGGCGGCGCCCGTCGAACTTGGAGAGCGAGGCGAAGGCGACATGGTCGAGGTCGAGATTGAGCCCCATTCCGATCGCATCGGTGGCCACGATGTAGTCGACCTCGCGGTTCTGGAACAATTCGACCTGCTTGTTGCGCGTTTCGGGCGAGAGCGCACCCATCACCACCGCCGCCCCGCCGCGAAACCGCCGCAGCGCCTCGGCCACGGCATAGACCTGCTCGGCGCTGAAAGCGACCACCGCGCTCCGTGGCGGCAGGCGCGACAGCTTGCAGTTGCCGGTGTGGCGCAGCGTCGAGAAGCGCGGCCGCCCGACCATTTCGGCGCGGGGGACCAGCGCCTTGACCATCGGCTCGAGCGTGGCCGAACCCAGGATCATCGTTTCTTCGCGCCCGCGGGCATGCAGCAGCCGGTCGGTGAAGATGTGGCCGCGCTCGGGGTCGGCCGCCAGCTGGGCCTCGTCAAGCGCGACGAAGGCGTGCCCGCCGCCGCGCCTTTCCATCGCTTCGACCGTGCAGCAGAAATAGCGCGCGTGCGGCGGTTCGATCCGCTCCTCGCCAGTGATCAGCGCGGCCATGTTGTCGCCCTTGATCGCGCGCACCCGGTCATAGACCTCGCGCGCCAGCAGCCGCAGCGGGAAGCCCATCATCCCGC
>CAZCNF010000017.1:0-58975 GCA_964500135.1 uncultured Porphyrobacter sp. | reverse complement strand
TGATCTTCCACCGCGTGATCGCCGGCTTCATGGCGCAGGGCGGCGACCCGACCGGCACCGGCATGGGCGGCAGCGACAAGCCCGACCTGAAGGCCGAGTTCAACGCCGAACCGCATGTGCGCGGCACCTGCTCGATGGCGCGCACCCAGGTGCCCGACAGCGCCAATTCGCAGTTCTTCATCTGCTTTGACGATGCACGCTTCCTCGACCGGCAATACACCGTGTGGGGTCAGGTCGAGAGCGGGATGGAACATATCGACGCGCTGCCCAAGGGCGAGCCGCCGCGCGCGCCGGGCAAGATCGTGAAGGCGGTGGTGGCCTGAGCGCCACTCCGCCTGATTCCGGTTCTCCCCGAGTTTGCCAGTGAAGCCTGCAACCGCCCCTCCCAGGACCTACCGGGTCAAGAGCTTCGGCTGCCAGATGAACGTCTATGACGGCGAGCGCATGGCCGAACTGCTCAGCGCGCGCGGAATCGCGCCCGCGGCCGAGGGCGAGGATGCCGACCTGGTGGTGCTCAACACCTGCCACATCCGCGAGAAGGCGGCGGAGAAGGTCTATTCGGACATCGGCCGGCTGGTGAAGGCGGGCGTTGAGGCTGAGGCCCAGGGCGGCAGGGCGCCGCTGATCGCGGTGGCCGGCTGCGTGGCGCAGGCCGAGGGCGAGGAGATCATGGCGCGCGCCCCGGCGGTGAGCATGGTGGTTGGCCCGCAGGCCTATCACCGCCTGCCCGAAATGCTCGACCGGGCGGTGAAGGGCGAGCGCGCGACCGATACCGACATGCCCGCGATCGCCAAGTTCGATTCGCTTCCCGCGCGGCGCAAGATCGGACCGACGGCGTTCCTGACGGTGCAGGAGGGCTGCGACAAGTTCTGCACCTATTGCGTGGTGCCCTATACTCGTGGGGCGGAAATCTCGCGCCCTTACAGCGATCTGGTGGCCGAAGCGCAGAAACTGGTTGCGGCCGGCGCGCGCGAGATCACGCTGCTGGGCCAGAATGTCAACGCCTGGGCAGGTGAGGACAGCAAGGGGCGCGCGATCGGCCTCGCCGGGCTGATCCATGCACTGGCGGCGATCGATGGGCTGGAGCGGATCCGCTATACCACCAGCCACCCGATGGACATGGATGAGGCACTGATCGAAGCGCATGGCAGCGTGGCGAAGCTGATGCCCTATCTCCACCTGCCGGTGCAAAGCGGCAATGACCGGGTGCTGAAGGCGATGAACCGCAGCCACACCGCCGAAGGCTATCTGCGCCTGCTCGAGCGGTTCCGCGCCGCGCGGCCCGACATCGCGCTGTCGGGCGATTTCATCGTCGGTTTCCCGGGCGAGACCGAGGCCGAATTCGCCGACACGCTCGCCCTTGTCGATGCTGTCGGCTATGCGCAGGCCTTCAGCTTCAAATATTCGCCGCGCCCCGGCACGCCTGCCGCCACCATGGAGGGCCAGATCGCCCGCGAGGTGATGGACGAGCGGCTGCAGCGGCTGCAGGAGCGGCTGAACCGCGACCAGCTCGCCTTCAACCGCGCCTCGGTGGGCAAGAACTGCCAGGTGCTGGTCGAGCGCCGGGGCAAGCACGAAGGCCAGTGGCTTGGCAAATCACCCTGGCTGCAGAGCGTGTGGTTCGACAGCGACGTGCAGATCGGTGACCTGGTGACGGTGGAACTGGCCGAAGCCGGGCCCAATTCGCTGCGCGGGCTGGTGCGGCAGGGTGTGCCCGCCTGATCACGCTTGATGTCTGACAGGTGACAATCCACCGCCGCGTGGCAGGCGCTTGCTTGCCATGGGCGGATTGGCCCCTAGACTCCGAGTCGTTGCCAACGAAAGGAGCTGTGCCCCCGCCCATATGGCCCGCAAACCTGCCAGCAAGCCCGCCCGCGGACCCGGTTCGACCGTTTCCGCCTTTCCCGATGTCGCCGTGGCCCCGCGCCGCGCCCGCAGCGAGATGAGCTTCGACGACCAGTCGCTGCTCGGCCCGCTGTTCGGACAGTTCGATGCGAACCTGGTGCAGGTGGAAAACCGCCTTGGCGTATTCATTTCCGCGCGCGGCGACCGGGTGGTGATCGAAGGCCCGCAAGACAGCGTGGCCCGCGCCCGCGACGTGCTACAGACGATGTATGACCGGCTGGCGCGCGGCGACGATCTTGATGCCGGCGCGATCGAGGCGCTGATCGCGATGTCGAACGAGCCGACGCTGGAAGGCATCATCAATGGCGAGCTCGACGCGCCGCCGGTGATGATCCGCACTCGCCGCAAGACGATCGTGCCGCGCAGCGCCAACCAGATCCCCTATATGCGCCAGCTGGCGAAGGACGACATCATCTTCGCGCTCGGCCCGGCCGGCACCGGCAAGACCTATCTGGCGGTGGCGCAGGCCGTCAGCCAGCTGATCAGCGGCAGTGTGCAGCGGCTGATCCTGTCGCGCCCGGCGGTGGAAGCGGGCGAGCGGCTCGGCTTCCTGCCCGGCGACATGAAGGAGAAGGTCGACCCCTATCTGCGCCCGCTCTACGACGCGCTGTACGATTGCATGCCGCCCGAACAGGTCGAGCGGCGGCTGGCCAGCGGCGAGATCGAGATCGCGCCGATCGCCTTCATGCGCGGGCGCACGCTGGCAGACAGTTTCATCATTCTCGACGAAGCGCAGAACACCACACGCGAACAGATGAAGATGTTCCTCACCCGCTTCGGCCAGAACAGCCGGATGGTGGTGTGCGGCGACCCGCGCCAGGTCGACATTCCCGGCGGCGACAGGATGAGCGGCCTTGCCGATGCGGTCCAGCGGCTCGAAGGGGTGGAGGGGATCGCGGTGACGCGATTCACCGCCGCCGACGTGGTGCGCCACCCGATCGTGGGCCGGATAGTCGAGGCCTACGAAGGCAAGACGGAGTAGGGGAGCGGTGAAAGTCCGCTAACGACCCCATTGTGGATGTTGGTTGTTTCACATAGCTTCACCGACAACCATGGAGTTTGTGAATGTATCGACCACGCCCGCTTGCTGCCGAAATTGGTGCACTATCTGATAGAGTGCCGACCGCGGTCAGGGTGATTGTCGGCTTTTGGATTACTGCTGGCGCTATCTATTTTCTTGCTAATCCGCGGCTTGATGTTGTTCCAGTGCCACTCGCCTTGGCAATAACGGGCCCGTTCTTGTTGGCTGTCGCTGCTCTGATGATTTTCAATTTGTATCGAGTGGTCTTCTGGATAGCGCACCTTGGACGAAAACATTAAGCTTCATACTGTGTCGGTCACAAAGTTTCGAGCTTCTGCTCCCCACCCACAATCGGACATCAACCTCCCCGCCTTTCCTACAAGCCCTGCCCGCGCTAGAGGACGGGAATGCGCCACGTCTCGTCCTGCCGCCTGTCCGCCCCATGCCTGGGGCAGCCGGCCAGCGGGCGCATTTCCGCTTCTGGACTGTGGTGCATGCGGTGCGTGCCAGCGGCCAGGCGGGCGCGCTGATGCCGGTCGAGGCCGACCTTGAGGCATGGCCCGCCCCCAATGCCCAGGCCGGCCGGTGGGAACCCTTGGCCAGGCGCGCCGGGTGAAGCCCAAGCTTCTCACCACGCTGCGCGACTACAGCTGGCGCCAGTTCGGCGCTGACAGCCTGGCGGGCGCCACGGTGGCGCTGGTCGCCCTGCCGCTCAGCATCGCGATTGCGATCGCATCGGGTGCGCCGCCGGCGGCGGGCCTCGTTACGGCGGTGGTGGCGGGCGTCCTGATTTCTGCCCTGGGGGGCAGCCGGGTCCAGATCGGCGGGCCCACCGGCGCCTTCATCGTGGTGGTCTATGGCGTGATCCATGACCACGGCTATGCCGGGCTGCTGGTGGCGACGCTGATGGCCGGCGCGATCCTGCTGGTGGCCGGGTTGATCGGGGCGGGGCGGCTGATCCGCCATGTGCCCGAGCCGGTGATCGAGGGGTTCACGGTCGGCATCGCCATCGTGATCGCGGTGAGCCAGATCAAGGATCTTGCCGGGATGACGGGGCCGGGCCTGCCGGCAGACTTCATCCCCAAGCTGGAAGGGCTGTGGGCGATGCGCGGCGCGATCGATCCTGCCTCGCTGGCGCTGGGGCTGGCCTGCATTGCCGCGATCCTCGCCTTGCGCCGGATCGCCCCCCGCATCCCGTGGCTGGTGTTCGTCGTGATCGCCGCCAGCATTGCCAGCCTTGCCGCCTTGCCCTCGGTCGATACCGTGGCGGCGCGCTATGGCGCCTTGCCGCATGGGCTGCCGCTGCCCGCGCTGCCGCCGCTCTCGCCCGGCCTGATGCTGGCGCTGCTGCCAGCGGCGCTCACCATCGCCTTCCTTGCAGGGATCGAGTCGCTGCTGTCGGCGATCGTTGCCGACCGGATGATCGGTGGCGCGCATCGCTCCAACGCCGAACTGATCGCGCAGGGTGCGGCCAATCTTGCCTCGCCGCTGTTCGGCGGCTTGCCCGCCACGGGCGCGATCGCGCGCACCGCCACCAATGTGAACGCCGGGGGGCGCACGCCGGTGGCCGGGATCATGCACGCGCTGGCGATCTGGCTGGCGATGGCGGTGGCGGCCCCGCTGGCGGGCAAGCTGGCGTTGCCGGCGCTGGCGGCGCTGCTGGTTGTCACGGCCTGGACCATGAGCGAGCCGCATCGTTGGGCCGAGCGCCTGCGGCTGCCCAAGGCCGAGCTGGTGCTGCTGGTCGGCACTGCGCTACTGACGGTGCTGGCGGACCTGACCATCGCGATCGCGGTGGGCACCGCCCTGGGCCTGCTGCTGCGCCTGTCGCGCGGCGAGATTGCCGCAAGCCGCTGGCACACGCCGTTTCGCTGGGGTGGCGGCCGACGCGAGCGGGGCAATGACGGGGCGGACCGGGAGTGACGCCGGCTGCCGCTCCGCTCGCGCCTTCCATGGCCGCGCCAACCGCGCTAGGCGGCCAGCTGTGATGCAGCTCGACATCGATATCGAGGGGTGGCCGGACGGGGCATGGGGCGTGCTGGCAGAGCGCGCGGCCGGGGCCTGCGCCGCCGCCGCGCCGGAACTCGCCAACCCGCGCCTTGCCGCCAGCCTGCTGTTCACCTCGGACGAAGAGGTTCATGCGCTCAACCGCGAATGGCGCGCGCGCGACAAGCCGACCAATGTGCTGAGCTTTCCCATGCTCGAGCGCGCCGCGCTGCTGGCGCTGGCACCCGACGGCCCGCCCGAGTTGTTGGGCGATCTGGCGCTGGCCTATGGCACCTGCGCCCGCGAAGCGGCGGAAAAGGGCGTGCCGCTGGAGCACCATGCCGCGCATCTGATCGTCCACGGGCTGCTCCATCTGGCCGGGCACGACCACGAGACCAGCGAGGAAGATGCGGACAAGATGGAGGCGCTGGAGATCGAGATACTTGCAAAAATGGGCATCGCGGACCCATATGGTCGCGGCGAAACACCAGAAGGAACCACTTGAGGGCCATGCCCGATTCCCCATCCACCGCGGGAGACGCGGACAGTAGCGGCGGGCTGATGTTCGCGTTGCGCAAGTTCCTGAAGTTCGGCGAGGGCGACCGCTCGCTGCGCGAGCAGCTCGAAGAGGCGATCGACGAACACGAGGAAGAGGAGGGCGAAGCCGCCGCTCCCGAAGGCGCCGGAGGTGACCTGTCGCGGGCCGAACGGCAGATGTTTCGCAATTTGCTGCATTTCAGCGAGCACGATGCCGACGACATCGCGGTGCCGCGCGGCGAGATCATCGCGGTCGATGCCTCGATCAGCTGGGAAGCATTGGTGGCTGCCTTCAGCGAGCATGGCCATTCGCGCATGCCGGTCTATCGCGACACGCTCGACCAGGTGATCGGCATGATCCACATCAAGGACGTGTTTCCCTTCCTGGCCGAACGCAAGGCGCCGCCAGCCGACTGGACCACGCTGATGCGCCAGCCGCTCTATGTGCCGCAGGTGCGCAGCGCGCTCGACGTGCTGGCCGACATGCGCGCGCAGCGCACGCATCTGGCGATCGTGCTCAACGAGTTTTCGGGCACCGACGGGCTGATCACGATCGAGGACCTTGTCGAGGAGATCGTCGGCGAGATCGAGGACGAGCATGACGATGCGCCCGAAGCGCTGGTGGTGCAGATCGGCGAAGGCATGTGGGATGCCGATGCCCGTGCCGAACTGGACGATGTGTCCGAGCTGGTGGGCGATCCGCGGCTGGCCGAAGTCGAGGAAGCGGTCGATACGCTGGGCGGGCTGGCCTATGTGCTGGCCGAGCAGGTGCCGCAGGTCGGCGCGGTGGTCGAACACCCCAGCGGGTGGCGGATGGAAGTGACGGCGGGCGACGAAACCCATGTCACGCGGCTGCGGCTGCATGCCCCGGCACCTGCCGATCACGATGCGAAAACAGCAAGCGTCGAATAAAAAGCGCGCGCCAGCTTCGATTTTTTGCATCTTTTTCGCTGTTCATGCGTATCTGGGGCGTGTCAGCGAGAGATCGAATGCCCACCCGTCGTCTTCCCCCCCTGCGAGCGCTCGAAGCCTTCATGCGGACCGTGCGGCTTGGTTCCGCGCGCGCCGCGGCCGAGGAAATCGGGCTCAGCCCGTCGGCCCTGTCGCGGCGGATCAGCAATCTCGAGGAATTCGTCGGGAAGAAGCTGTTCACCCGTGCGCGCCAGTCGATGCAGCTGACCGACGAAGGGCAGGCGTTCTACGAAGCGGTAAATCCGCATATGGAAGCGCTGACCCGTGCGGTCGAAAGCCAGTCGGACAATATCTCGCTGCTGCGGCTGCACCTGGGCGTGCTGCCGCTGTTCGGCAGCCAGCGGCTGTTTCCGAAGCTGGGCGAATTGCGCAAGCGCCACCCACTGCTGCATATCGACATCGACACCGGGCCACATCTGGAGGACCGGGTGGGCGACACGCTGGATGCGGCGATCATCCTGTCGCGCGGGCCCGAACGCGGGCTGCACGCAGTGCGGCTCGACCACAACATGGTCCATGCGATCTGCAGCCGCGAGACGGCCGAGATGCTGGGCGAGGAAGTCGACAAGGACCGGCTGGCGAAGCAGACCTTCCTGATCCACAACGAACTGCCCGCCAGTTTCGAAGCGTGGAAGCAGGCGCTGGGCCTGACCGATTTCGATCCGGTGGCGATCGACCATTACGATTCGGGCCAGCTGATGCTGGCGGCGGCGGCGCAGGGGCTGGGCATTGCGATCATGCATGACGATCATTTGCGGCGCGCGGCCGATACCCGGCTGACCAATCTCTACGGGGTCGAGGTCGAAAGCCCCTACAGCTACTGGTTCGTATGCAAACCGACCGCGCTCGAATCGCGCCCGGTGCGGCTGTTCCACGACTGGCTGGTCAGCGCCGGGCTCTAGGCCTGCTTCACTCGATCGGGATCTCGGCGCCGGGCGCGCGATAGCGCACCGGGTCAACCGAATAGGCGAACTCGCGCAGCGGCTTGCCAAGCCGGTTGACCAGTGCCTCCTCGATCCGGTTGCGCGCTTCGGCGGCGATCGCCTTGCGCCCCAGATGCAGTTCGGGGCTGAACGGTTCGAGGAAGTGCAGTTCAAGAGGGAAGGAACCAGCCCGCGCCAGCACGCGCCGCGCGTTGTTCACCCCGCTCTCGTCGCCCACCCAGCCGATCCATTCGGCGATCTCGCCGTAATAGAGCATCACCGGCTGCACCAGCACGCCGGCCGGAGGCGGCTCGAGCACGCGCAACATGCTGGTCTTGAATGGCAGCAGCGATTGCCCGTCGGTCACCGTGCCCTCGGGAAACACCGTAACCGACCAATTGTCGGTCAGCGCCTCGCGCAAATCGTTGATCTGTGCGGCCACGCCCATGCGGTTCTCGCGCTTGACGAAGACCGTGCGGTTGAGCCGCGACAGCCAGCCCACTACCGGCACCTCGGCCAATTCCGCCTTCGCCACGAACGCCGTGCCGCTGGCGCCGGCCAGTGCGAGAATGTCGAGCCACGAAATGTGGTTGGCGATGAAGAACACATCGCGGCGCAGCGGCGTGCCGACCACCTTGACCCGTGCACCCGCCACCCAGGCGGCAAAGCGCAGGAAAAACATCGGGAAGGGCGAACCATAGGCCAGCGCGCGATAGAGATAGTGGAGTGGCACCAGCATGAGCAGCGCCAGCACCAGCATGGCCCCTCGGCCATAGAGCCGCAGCCATCCCGCCAGGCTGATCGGAGTAGGCTCGCCGCGCGCGGCGGCGGCGCGCAGTTCGGCCTCAGTCGTCGCGCGAGAGCCGGACGCCATAGAGTTCCATGCGGTGATCGACCAGCCGGTAGCCCAGCCGCTCGGCAATCACCCGCTGCAAGGCCTCAAGCTCGGGATCGACGAATTCGACCACCTTGCCGGTTTCGACATCGATCAGGTGATCGTGATGCGCTTCAGGCGCAGTTTCGTAGCGCGCGCGCCCGTCGCCGAAATCGTGCCGGTCGAGAATGCCGGCTTCCTCGAACAGCCGGACGGTACGATAGACCGTGGCGATCGAGATCTTGGGGTCGATCGCCGAGGCGCGTTCGTGCAGCAGCTCCACATCGGGGTGATCGTCGCTTTCGGACAGCACGCGCGCGATCACGCGGCGCTGCTCGGTGATCCGCAGCCCCTTGTCGGCGCACAATTGCTCAAGATCTATCCGCTGCGGCAAGTCATTCTCCGAACGTAGGGGGTGTGCGCCTTGTATCGGGACTAGGCGCACACCTCAAGTTCAAGCGGGGGTGCTTATGCCCCCTTCTTGCGGCGCCCGCGCTTCTGGCCGGGCATCTTGCCCAGGCCGATCTGCTTGGCCAGCTTGCGCCGCGTGTCGGCATAGTCCGGCGCCACCAGCGGATAGTCCGGCCCCAGGTCCCAGCGGGCCTTGTACTGCTCAGGCGTCATTCCGTGTTCGGTCGCAAGGTGACGCTTCAGCATCTTCATCTTCTTGCCGCATTCGAGGCAGACGACGTGGTCCTTCTTGACCGAGGCGCGCACCGAAACCGCCGGCTCGGGCCGGGGTTCGGGTGCGGGCGCGCTGTCTCCCAGAGAAGCCAGCGCGGCGAATACATTGGTGATCAGCGACGGGACGTCTTCCACGCCGACATTGTTGTTGCTGACATGGGCCGCAACGATATCTGACGTGAGCGTGATCAGCGTCTCTTTCATGTCCGTTTCAGTCATTTCCATGAGTTCCTCGCATTTTTTAGCTTTTGGCTCGGAGACTGTTCCCCCGAGAGAGTGCCCATGAACCCGACGCTGCGAAGTTGCAACCGCAAATGACGAAGTGACGAAACTGAACTAATAATAATGATGATCAGATAGACAAACCGAAAGTAATCGCGTCCATTCGGTTGCCATCAGCCAGCAAGTAATAGGCCTTGCGTCGCCCGATCGGTTCGAAGCCGACTCTGTGATAGAGCCTGGCAGCCGGATTGTTTTCGCGCATTTCGAGAAAAATCCGCTCTGCTCCGCGCGCGCGCGCATCGTTTGCCAGCCGGCGGATCAGCGCTTCGCCGATCCCGCAGCGCTGGAACTCGGGCTGGACCGCGATCAGCAGCAATTCCTCTTCGCCGGGCGCGTGGCGCGAGAGGAGGAAGCCGGCGGCCGGCAATCCGGCAGCGCTGCCCTGGGCCGGCAAGATCTGGCCTTGCGGATCGGCCAACAGGGCAAAGGTGCTGGGCATGGCCAGCGAATCCTCGATCTGGCGGCGGTTCCAGGCCTCGCCCCAGGCCGGATCGAATGCGGCCCGCATCACCGTCATGATCTGGTCGACCTGGCACATGGGGGTGGCGAGCGGGCCGCTCATGCCGGCATCGACCCGCCAGGCAGCCTGGCATCGGGCCCGCGGCCATAGATCGGGGCGATCCGGTGGCCGAGTTCGTCGGGCGCGAGCAGGATCGCGGCGCGGGCATCGGGCAGCAGTTCGATCGCATGTTGCCCGTTGTCGGCAAGGTCGGCCAGTTGCGCGGCGCGATTGCCGGCGACCACGCGGTGGCGCGCGCCCGCGGCTGCCAGCGCGGGGGTTAGCGAAGCCGCCTCTCGCTCGGCCCGCCCGTCGCTGTCGAACTCCTGCACGAACCATTCGCCATGTCCGCCGTTCATGCACACGGTGACCGGCTCGGCCGGGTAGTGCGCCCGCGCCATCAGCGCCACCAGCGCCAGCGTGGGATAACCCAGCACCCCGGCCTGCCACGCGAAGCCGAGCGCGCGGGCGGTGGCGATCCCGATCCGTACGCCGGTGAAGCTGCCCGGGCCGAGCGAGACCATGATCTGCCCGGCGCGGCCCCGATCGGGCAGGCCCGCGATCATCGGTACCAGCTGTTCGGCATGGCCGCGCCCGAGCACGCGGTGGTCATGCGCCACGAGTTCCGCCCCGTCGAACAGCGCGACGGAGCAGGCTTCGGTGGCGGTTTCGATCGCGAGCGTGCGCATCGCCGCGCGATGCCTGAAGCCGCCGCTTGGTTCAAGCAGGCGTGATCAGACGATGCGGTTGAAGCGCGCGAAATCTGGGCGCGGGCTGCGATCGAAGATGCTGGCCGGATCGCCATAGCCGATCGAGCAGATGAAGTTCACGCGGTGGCGCGGCTCGTCAGCCAGGAACGCGGCCTCGACTGCCGCAGCATCGAAACCCGACATCGGGCCGCAATCGAGGCCCAGCGCGCGGGCGGCCAGCATCAGATAGGCGCCCTGCAGCGAGGAATTGCGGAAGGCGCCTTCCTGGCGGCCTGCCTCATCGCCAGCGAACCAGCTTCTGGCATCGGTGTGCGGGAACAGCCAGGGCAGCTGCTCGTGGAAATCGATATCATAGGCGAGGATCGCGGTGACCGGCGCGGCCAGCACCTTGGCCTTGTTCCCTTCCATCACGCAGCCAGCCAGCTTCTGGCGGGCTTCGGCCGATTTCGCCCAGACGATCCGGATCGGCTGCATGTTGGCCGAAGTGGGCGCCATCTTCATCAGGTCGTAGATCGCGTGAAGCTGATCGTCGCTGACCGGACGGTCGAGCCAGCCGTTGTAGCTGCGCGCTTCTGTGAACAGCTGCGCCAGTGCGTCATCCGACAGCACGTGGTCGTGGAATTGCCGTGTCATTATGCCCCCTGCTGATCGCCGCCCTCAGGCCGCGCGGACTTCGACCACTTCGGGCACATAATGCTTCAGCAGCCCTTCGATCCCGTGCTTGAGCGTGGCGGTGCTGGAAGGGCAGCCCGAACAGGACCCCTGGAGCGTCAGATAGACCACGCCTTCGCGATAGCCGCGATAGGCGATGTCGCCCCCGTCGCCCGCCACCGCCGGGCGCACCCGGGTTTCGAGCAGTTCGTGGATCTGCGCCACGATATCGGCATCGGCCGGGTCTTCCTCGACCAGCAGTTCCTCGCCCGCGTCGGCCGGAACATTGATGCCCGAGGCATCGCCGCCTGCGAACAGCGGCGCTTCGGACACGAAATGGTCGAGCAGGATCGCCACCACCTGCGGCTTGAGGTCGGTCCAGTTGACTCCGGGCGCGGCGGTCACACTGATGAAATGGCTGCCGAAGAAGACATTGGTCACTTCGCCGGTGTCGAAGATTGCTTGCGCCAGCGGGCTGGCCTCGGCCGCTTCGTGGCTGGCGAATTCGCGGGTGCCGCTTGCCATCACCTGCCGCCCGGGCAGGAACTTGAGGCTGGCGGGATTGGGCGTCGTTTCGGTTTCGATGAACATGCCGGTGATGTAGGGATGGCGGCGGCCCGGGGCAAGGCAACAAAGCTTTGCCGCCATTCACTATCCCTTCACCTCCGCAGCCTCTATAGTCGCGCCATGACTGCGCTGTTCCGCGCGCTGAGCGCGCTAACCTTGCTCCTTGCCCCGCTGTTCCAGGCCACCCAGCTTGCCGCACAGGAAACGCCCGCGGCACCGGCCTCGCTGCAAGCGGAGGACGAGGTGCCGTGGCTCTATCGCGGCAGCGACATTCCGGTCGACCGCGAATGGCAATTCGGCGAGATGGACAACGGGCTGCGCTATGCCGTGCGCCGCAATGGCGTGCCCCCGGGCCAGGTGTCGATCCGCGTGCGGATCGATGCCGGCTCGCTCCACGAAAGCGACCAGGAACGCGGGTTTGCCCATCTGCTCGAACACATGCTGTTCCGCGAGAGCAAATATCTCAAATCGGGCGAGGCGATCCCCACCTGGCAGCGGCTGGGCGCCACGCTGGGGCATGACACCAATGCCGAAACCACGCCCACCCACACGGTCTACAAGATCGACCTGCCGGCGTTCACCCGCGCCGGGCTGGAGGAAAGTTTCAAGCTGCTGTCGGGCATGGTGCGCGAGCCGGTGCTGAGCGATGCCAATATCGCCACCGAAGTGCCGATCGTGCTGGCCGAGATGCGCGACCAGAGCGGGCCGGGCCAGCGCGTTGGTGAACGCACGCTGGCCACGCTGTTCGCGGGGCAAAGACTCGCCAACCGCAACCCGATCGGCACCGAGGCGACGCTGCGCGCGGCCAACGAGGCCAACCTTTCGGCGTTTCACGGCCGCTGGTACCGCCCCGAAAACACCGTGATCGTGGTGGTGGGGGATGCCGATCCGCTCCAGTTCGCGCAGCTGATCGAACGCTATTTCGGTGACTGGCAGGGGCAGGGGGCGCTGACCCCGGCGCCCGACTTTGGCGATCCGGTGGCCCCGGCCGGGGCCAGCGGCAGCAATCCGATCGGCGAGTTGGCGGTGGCGGTCGAACCCGATCTGCCGCGCAATTTCACTTACGGGGTGATGCGCCCGTGGCGCCCGGTGCAGGACACGGTGGTCTACAACCAAGGTCTGATGCTCGACGCAGTGGCGCAGGCAATCATCAATCGCCGGCTTGAATCGCGGGCGCGCAGCGGTGGCAGCTATCTTTATGCCGAAGTGGCGCAGGACGACATCTCGCGCTCGTCCGATGCGACGATGGTCAGCCTGGCACCGCTTGAAGGCAACTGGCAGACCGCGCTGGCCGATGTGCGCAGCGTGATCGCCGATGCACTGGCGCATCCGCCGACGCAGGAGGAGATCGACCGCGAGGTGGCCCAGTTCGACACCGCCTTTGCCAGCGAGGTCGAACAGCGCAGCGTGCTGGCCGGCGCCAAGCTGGCTGACAATATCGTGCGCGCGCTCGACATCCGCGAAACCGTTGCCTCGCCTGAAACCGCGCTCGGGATTTTCCGCGGGATGCGCGCCCGCTTCACTCCGGCCAATGTCCTCGCCCACACCCGCCAGCTGTTCGAAGGCGAGGTGGTGCGCGGCATCTACGTCACCCCGCAGGCGGACGAAGCCAGCGAGGCGCAGCTGCGGCTGGCCTTGGCGCGCGACGCCGATCCCGATGGCGCGTCGCGGCTCGCCAATCGCACCATCTCGTTCGACAAGCTGCCCCCGGTGGGCAAGCCGGGCCAGATCGCGGCGCGCAAGCAGATCGGCCTGCTCGATATCGAACAGGTCGATTTCGCCAATGGCGTGCGGGCGATCGTGTGGTCGAACAATGACGAACCGGGGCGGGTCTCGGTCAAGGTCCGGTTCGGCGGCGGCTATCGCAGCTTCACCGCCGAAACCGCAGCCTATGCCACGCTGGGCGAGATGGCGCTGGTTGCCTCGGGGCTGGGCGACATCGACGAAGACGATCTCGACCGGCTGGCAACCGGCCGCAAGATGGAGTTCGAATTCGAAATCGGCGATGCCGCTTTCACTTTCGCCGCGCAGACCCGATCGGCCGATGTGGCCGACCAACTCTACCTGTTCGCCGCCAAGCTGGGAATGCCGCGGTGGGATCGCAATCCGGTGCTGCGCGCCAAGGCAGCGGCCGAGATCGGCTATGCCTCTTTCGCCACTAGCCCGGCCGGGGTGCTCAGCCGCGATCTCGAATATCTGGTGCGCGACCGTGACGCCCGGTTTGCCACGCCCGGTCCCGCCGCGCTCAAGGCGGTTACGCCTGAAGGCTTCCGCAAGTTCTGGGAGGCGCGGCTGGCCGAAGGGCCGGTCGAAGTGTTGGTGGTGGGCGAATTCGACCGCGAGGCGGTGGTCGAAACACTGCGCCGCACATTCGGCGCGCTGCCGCCACGAGTGGCCCTCGCGCCTGAAGTAGCCGCGCGCGTGCCCGCTTTCCCGGCCAATGCCGGCGGCGCCCCTGAAGTGTTGACCCATCGCGGCGCACCCGACCAAGCCGCCGCGGTGATTGCCTGGCCGAGCGGCGGCGGCACCTCGCGGCTGCGCGAATCGCGCCAGCTGGCGATCCTGGTCGACCTGTTCAATAACCGGCTGATGGACGCCCTGCGCGAACGGCTGGGCGCGAGCTATGCCCCGGCGGCGTTTTCGGACTGGCCGACCGATCTGCAGGGCGGCGGCACTATCCGCGCGCTGGCGCAGCTTCGCCCGCAGGATGTGCCGGTGTTCTTCGCCGAAGCGGACCGGATTGCGCAGGACCTGGTCGCCAACCCGCCCAGCGAAGACGAGATCCAGCGCGCGGCGCAGCCGCTTGGCCAGCTCTACAACCGCGCGATGACCAGCAACATGTTCATCCTGCTGCAGCTCGAAGGCGCCACCACCGATCCCGCGCGGATCGAACTGGTGCGCAGCCTGGTTGCAGACCATTCATCGACCCGCGGCGAGATCATGCAATTGCTGGCCAAGCGCTATCTCGGTGCGCGTCCGGCCTGGCGGCTGGCGGTGATTCCAGAAGGGCAGGAACTGGTGCAGTCGGTCGCCAATGACAATGCGCCGCCCGCGGCGTCGGCCACCGGTTCGGTGCGTCCGGCCACAGCGGTCACCACCGGGCGCTGAATAGGCCAGCTTGGGCCTGGGCGCGAAATCTTGTTGCGCCCGCCGGCCCGCAGGCTTTGCATTTCCACGCCAGCGCGTGTAACCGCGCGGGCTCGATTGATCTGACAGAGACTTTTAACGTGGCGCAGAACTGGACACCCGAAGGCTGGAAGGCCCATGAAGCGCGGCATCTGCCGCATTACGAGGACGCGGCCGAACTCGCCGCGGCCGAGACCACTCTGGCATCCTATCCCCCGCTGGTGTTCGCGGGCGAGGCGCGCGCGCTCAAGGCCGATCTGGCGCAGGTGGCGCAGGGTCATGGCTTCCTGCTGCAGGGCGGCGATTGCGCCGAAAGCTTTGCCGAGTTCCATCCCAACAACATCCGCGACACGTTCCGCGTGCTGTTGCAGATGGCGGTGGTGATGACCTTTGCCAGCAAGCGCCCGGTGGTGAAGGTGGGGCGCATGGCCGGCCAGTTCGCCAAGCCGCGCAGCTCGCCCACCGAAACGCAGGGCGATGTCACCCTGCCGAGCTATCTTGGCGACAATATCAACGGGATCGAATTCGATCCGGTGGCACGCCGCAACGATCCGGCGCGGATGGTCAAGGCCTATTCGCAGGCTGCCGCCACGCTCAACCTGCTGCGCGCCTTTGCCGGCGGCGGCTATGCCAACCTGCGCCAGGTGCACCAGTGGACGCTCGATTTCATGGGCCGCACGCCCTGGGCCGAGAAGTTTGCCGAAACCGCCGACCGGATCGGCGAAGCGCTCGATTTCATGGAAGCCTGCGGGATCGATCCGGCTACCGTACCGCAATTGAAGGGCACCAGCTTCTACACCAGCCACGAAGCGCTGCTGCTCCCCTATGAGCAGGCGATGACCCGGCGAGATTCGCTGACTGGGGACTGGTATGCCACCAGCGCGCACATGCTGTGGATCGGCGATCGCACCCGCTTCCCGGGCAGTGCGCATGTCGAATTCGCGCGCGGCATCGGCAACCCGCTGGGCATGAAGTGCGGCCCCAGCCTTGAACCTGACGCGCTGCTTAAGCTGCTCGATACGCTCAACCCCGCGCGCGAGCCGGGGCGAATGACGCTGATCAGCCGGTTCGGCCACGACAAGGTGGAAGACGGGCTGCCGCGGCTGGTGCGCGCGGTGCAGCGCGAAGGCCATCCGGTGGTGTGGAGCTGCGACCCGATGCATGGCAATGTGATCAAGTCCGACAGCGGCTACAAGACCCGCCCGTTCGACCGGATCCTGTCCGAAGTGAAGGGCTTCTTCGCGGTCCATCGCGCCGAAGGCACCCATCCGGGCGGCATCCACATCGAGATGACCGGGCAGGACGTGACCGAATGCGTCGGCGGGGCGGTGGCGATCACCGATGCCGCGCTGGGCGATCGCTATCACACCCATTGCGACCCGCGCCTCAACGCGGCGCAATCGCTCGAGCTGGCTTTCCTGCTGGCGGAAATGCTCAACCAGCAGGTGGGCGAACGCCGCGCCGACGCGGCCTGACTCACCTGTCGGGCGCACCTGCATGGTGCGGCATGCCTTTCATTTGTAACGGAATTGGGGCATGGTCCGAATGATGGATCGGATGCCGCAGGAGAATTCCGTGCCCGAACCCGGTGCCCGAGCCACCGATGCCCCGCCCACGCGGCTTGAAGATCGATTCCTCGCCACCCGCGCGCTAAGCGAGGCACTGGTGGCTCCGCTGAGCGAGGCCGACGTCATGCTCCAGTCGATGGAGGATGCCTCGCCCGCCAAGTGGCATCTGGCGCATACCACCTGGTTCTGGGAAACCTTCCTCCTGCGCGACCATGCGCCCGGCTATCGCCTGTTCGACGAGCGCTGGCCGTTCCTGTTCAATTCCTATTACGAAGCCGAAGGCGCGCGGATCGCGCGGCCGATGCGCGGAATGGTGTCGCGTCCTTCGCTGGGCGAGGTGCTGGCATGGCGCGGCCATGTGACCGAGGCGATGGTGCCGCTGCTGGCGCGCGCGGAACTGCAGCCGCTGGTAGAACTGGGCATCGCGCACGAGCAGCAGCACATCGAGCTGCTGCTGACCGACATCAAGCACGCGCTGTTCCAGAACCCGCTTGGCCCGGCGATGTGGGACGGCGCTTCACCTCCCGCGCGACCGCAGCCCGACGGCTGGCACGAGCATTCCGGCGGGATTGCGCTGGTCGGCCATGACGAGGCCGGCTTTGCCTTCGACAACGAAGGGCCGCGCCACCGCGTGCTGGTCGAGCCTTTCGCGCTCAAGGCTCGGCTCGTCACCAATGCCGAATGGCAGGAATTCATCGCCGATGGCGGCTATCGCACGCCCTCGCTGTGGCTGGCAGACGGATGGGCGTGGCTCCAGCGCGATGGCATCGCATCGCCGCTTTACTGGCGTGACGATGCGCATTTCACGCATCAGGGCTGGCAGCCGCGCGACCCTGCCGCGCCGGTGGCGCACATCTCCTATTTCGAGGCGGATGCCTTTGCCAGCTGGGCCGGGCTGCGGCTGCCGACCGAATTCGAGTGGGAAGCGATTGCGCGACTGGGGCACGCGCCGGATGCGGGCAACCAGCTCGATCGCGCCGGCCCGGTGCTGCCATCGGGCGGCAACGGCTTGGCGGGCAGCCTGTTCGGCGATGTCTGGCAATGGACCCGCTCGGCCTATCTGCCCTATCCGCGCTTCCGGCCCGCGGCCGGCGCCGTGGGCGAATACAACGGCAAGTTCATGAGCGGGCAATTCGTGCTGAAGGGCGCCAGCTGCGCCACGGTGCGCGGGCATTCGCGCGCCAGTTACCGCAATTTCTTCTACCCCCTCCAGCGCTGGCAGTTCACCGGATTGCGGCTTGCCCGGGACCTGGCATGAGCCCGTCGCAGGGTATCGCGCTGGTCAGCCGCGACGAGGCGGGAGTCGATCGCGCCTTCCGCGCCGATGTGCTGCAGGGCCTGTCCGAACCGCAGAAGGCGGTGCCTGCACGCTGGTTCTATGACGAGGCCGGATCGCGCCTGTTCGAGGACATCACCCGGCTGCCCGAGTATTACCCGACCCGTGCGGAAACCGCGATCCTGGCGGCGCAGGGGGCAGAATTCGCGCGGCTGATCGGGCCGGGGCGGGCGGTGGTCGAATTCGGCTCGGGCAGTTCGCTCAAGACCCCGCTGCTGCTCTCGGCGATCGCGCCGGCCGCCTATGTCCCGCTCGACATTTCGGGCGAATTCCTGCGCGCTTCGGCGCGGACCCTGGCGGACAAGTTCCCCGGGCTGCCGGTGCTGCCGGTCGAGGCCGATTTCATGCGCCGGGTCGAACTGCCGCCGCAGGTCGAGCAACTGCCCAAGCTGGGCTTTTTCCCCGGCTCCACCATCGGGAACATGGTGGCGTCCACCGCGGTCGACCTGCTGCGCAGCATGCGCGCCACGCTGGGCGAGGGTGCGCAGCTGCTGATCGGGATGGACCAGATCAAGGATCCCGCCGTGCTGGTGGCGGCCTATGACGACGCGGCGGGCGTGACCGCGCGGTTCAACCTCAACCTCGTCCACCGGATCAACCGCGAGCTCGATGGCGATATCCCGGCCGGGGCGCTGCGCCACGAAGCGCGCTGGGTAGACGATGCCGCGCGGATCGAGATGCATCTGGTGGCGACGCGCGATATCGCCTTTTCCGTCTCGGGCCGCAGCTTTGCGATGCGCGCGGGGGAAAGCATCCACACCGAGAACAGCCACAAGTTCGACCTGCGCAGCGGCAACCTGCTGTTGCTGGCCGGGGGGTGGACGCCCACGCAGCGCTGGCTCGATCCGGCCGGGCAGTTCGCTCTGGTGCTGGCCGACGCCACGGAACCGCGCAGCGCGCCCTGATCTTCCGCCTGATGGACCATGCGCCCGGCGCGCCCTATATCCGCAGCATGACGCTCGAATCCGCCTGGCAGTTTCTCGCCACCACGTTGGGGGCGATTCCGCGTTCCGGCCTGCTGCTGCTGGTGGTCGCGGCGATCGGGTCCAGCTGGATTGGCAGCCTGATGGTGCGCCGCCGCTTGCCGCTGGGCCAGCTGGTGCGCCGCGGCAGCACGGTGGTGCTGGCAGGCGTGCTGGTGCTGGTTGTGTTGCAGCTGTCGCGCTTCGATTCGCGGCTTGAGGTCGCGGTGCCGCAGATCGGCCTGCCCGAACAGGTGGTGGAAGGCGGCGAGACCCGCATCGCCATGGCGCCCGACGGGCATTACTGGCTGCGCGCCGAGCTCAATGGCGTGCCCGCCAATTTCCTGATCGACACCGGCGCCACACTCACCGCCGTGTCGCAGGGGCTGGCCGACCGCGCCGGGCTGGAACCGCGCCGCGGCGGGCTGCCGGTCACGATCAACACCGCCAACGGGCCGGCCTCGGCCCAGCTGGCCACCGCCGGCGAGATCCGCTTCGGCAATGTCGCTGCGCGCGGGCTCGACGTGGTGATCGCGCCCACGCTGGGCGAGACCAATGTGGTGGGGATGAACCTGCTGTCGCGGCTCGCGGCCTGGCGGGTCGAAGGCAGCACCATGATCCTGGTGCCCAAGGTGTCCGCCCCGCAGCCGCAGACTTCACCCGGCGCCGAGGGCGAGTGGCAGTAAGCCCCCCACACAAAGCCTAGTGGACCGGCAAGGCCCGCCGCCCTAGCCCCTTGCGCATGGCACAGCAGGAGGCGCGCGCATGAAGGAACTGTTCGATCTCACGGGCAAGGTGGCCGTGGTCACCGGCGCCGGCCGCGGCATCGGTGAAGGTATCGCCACGCTGCTGGCCGAAGCCGGGGCCGACGTCGTGTGCGCGGCGCGCTCGACCGAGCAGATCGAGGAAACCGCGCGGGCGATCAATGCCAGCAACAGCGCCGGACGCGCGGTGGCGCAGCGCACCGACGTGTCGCGCGAGGAGGACATGGAGGCGCTGGCGCAGCGCGCGGTCGATGAGTTCGGGCGGCTCGACATCTGGATCAACAACGCCGGCGGCTCGCTGGTCTCCGCCCCGCTGGTCGATCTTGACCCGGCCGAATGGGACAAGACGCTCAGCGTGAACCTCACCTCGGTATTCTGGGGCGTGCGCGCGGCGGTGAAGCACATGCACCACGGCGGGGCGATCGTAAACACCTCGTCGCTGGCAGGGCAGGATCCGTTTCCGGGCAGCGGGCATTACAGCGCGGCCAAGGCAGGGGTGAACATGCTCACCCGCACGCTGGCGCACGAGCTGGGTCCGAAGAAGATTCGCGTCAATGCGATCCTGCCGGGCTTCGTGCCGACCGAGACGGTGAAGGGCGCGCTCAACATGCGCGACGAGGATTTCGGCCCGCTGCTCGAACAGCTGAACCTGCCCGCTGGGCGGCTGGGCACCCCGCGTGACATCGCGGCCTGCGTGCTCTACCTCGTGGGCGCCTCGGGCGAATGGGTGACGGGCCAGTGCCTCAGGGTGGCGGGGACGGTTTAGCTGATCTTCAATGGTGATTGTTAGGGGTCAAGCCGCAGCTGGTGAGCCGGCTCCGCGCGCCTTTACGGTATTGGTAAGCCACTTGCGCACCGGCCGATCAAAGTACCGGTCGAGGATCCATGCGAGTATCAGTACAAAGGGAACCGATACCCAGCCGAACAGCACGACAATCGGTTGGTGGATGGCGTATAGTGGATAACTGATATCCCCGCTGACCTTTGCGAATCTCTTGGATGGAATTTCAAAGATCGCTCCACCAATTACAACCAGCGGCAAGAATACGAACACAAGGGGGACGAGGGGCGTTTCGCCGAACAGTGTGACCACCACTGGTGCCAGGCAGAAGAGCCACGCCCAATGGCTTTCCTTGCGAAGCTTTATCCGCTTGTAAATCCAGTGGAGGGCAATCCCGGTAGTAAAGGCAAAGGTCATGCGGGCCATGCCGATGGCAACCCCGGCCCAATGCATTCCGACGCTGCCAGCGTCGAACTGCAAGATGAAACTAAGCCAAACTGTGAGAGACGAAAACCAGAAGACAAGCCACGCTCGAAGTCCGAACCGATAGAAGAGCGCGAAGCCGATGCTGGCAATAAGTTCATAAGTCACCGACCAAAGCGCTGTGTTCATAGGGTATAGTAAAACGTGATCCCAATCGGGCACGAATACAAACGCAAATGGATTCCCTCCGCGGATCACGAGCCCAACAAGCACACCCATGAAGAACATGGGATAGAGCCGTATCAGTCGCGCCATCATGAAGTTCCCGAACGACAGCCGACCGCCATATGCATGGCAGAGGACAAAGCCGGACAGGATGAAAAACAGGTCGACGGCAACGAAGCCGAGCGGGTTCACCTTGTCGATGTGGTAAGTCACCACCGCGAGCGCGGCCATCCCACGCATGGCGTCAAGAGTGAGAAACCGATCCACCGGGTCAAAAAGCACACTCGGCATGACACGATCAAGCTTGAAAAGCCGGCGGGACCCGAGGTCAAACCCGGAGCGACGATAAGGGGCGCCGTCAGGAAGGAAAACTGGCTGGGGTGGCAGGATAGACCTTCGGTCGTCTTCGCCGTGCTGTGCCCGGCTTCGACTCCGAGCCTGCCGTCGCTTCGCGAGCAGGTTCGATCCCCGGTGATGTCAGGAAAAGAGGCTGGCTGGGGTGGCAGGATTCGAACCTGCGCATGGCGGTACCAAAAACCGCTGCCTTACCGCTTGGCTACACCCCAGCAGAGGCGCGCTCTATAGCGGCTCGGCAAGCAATGTGAAGGGCTATCCTGCGGCCTGCGAACGCCGCTGCGCCAGCTCGGCTTCGATCCGCGCCAGCGCGCTGCGATCGATCCGGTAGAAGCCCATCGCCACCACGCCCGGCAGCAGCACCGCGGCCGGTACCAGGGCAAAGGCAAGGTTGATTCCCGTCAGCGCCGCGGGCGTCTGCGCCGCGCCCGCCACAAAGCCGGTCTGCTGCAGCACGAAGCCCGGCAATGCCAGCCCCAGCGCCACCCCGGCCTTGACCGCGAAGATCGAGGCCGAGACGACCAGCCCCGTCATCTGCTTATTGGCGCGCCAGTCGACATATTCGGCAATGTCGGTGAACATGGCGAAGGCCATCACCATCAGGATGCCGAAGCCCACGCCCACCAGCAGCTGCACCAGCGTCTGTGGCCACACCGCGTCGAGTGGCAGGACATGGAACAGCAGGATCGCCCCGGCCTTGAGCAGGCCCGCCGCCATCACCAGCCGCGCCTTGTCGAACCGGCGCTGGAGGAAGCTGGCGAGGATCACCCCGCTGACCTGGCCCAGCGCCAGCGCGGTGAGGAACAGCGCCGGGCGGTCAAGGAAGCCGATCACCGGGGTGCCGTCATCGCCCGCGACATATTCGAAGAAGAACAGCGCGCTGGCCTGGCGCGAGGCGATCGCGGTGACGCCCAGCACCGCGGCCACCGCCACCGCGAGCCACGGCCCGGTGCGCAGCAGCGTGCCGATGTCGCCCCGGACCGAGCCGTTTTCGGCGGCGGGCGCGATCCGTTCCTGCGTGGTGGCGAAAGTCGTGAGCAGGCAGAAGAATGAAAGCCCCGCGATCACCGCCATGGTCAGCATGATGCCCTGCGCCTCGTCGCTGCCGCCCAGCGCGCGGATCATCGCGGTGCCCAGCACGCCGATCAGGATGCCGGAGAGGGCGGAGAAGAACATGCGCCAAGCGGTCACACTGCCGCGCTGCGCCGCACTGGGCGAGATCACGCCCAGCAGCGCGCCATAGGGTACATTGACCATGGTGTAGACCAGCATCGCCAGCGAATAGGTGACATAGGCCCAGGCCAGCATCGCGCCCGGCCCCCAGTCAGGCACCGCGAACACCATGATGCCGAACAGGCCGAACGGGGCCGCGCCATACAGCAGCCAGGGGCGATAGCGGCCCCAGCGACTGCGGGTGCGATCGGCGATCAGCCCCATCATCGGATCGGTCAGTGCGTCGATCGCCTTGGTGATCAGCAGCATCAGCCCGATCGCGGCCGGAGCGAGGCCGACGAGGTCGACATAATAGTAGAACAGGAACACGCCGAAGAAGTTGAGAAAGAGGCCCGAGGCGAGGTCGCCCAAGCCATAGCCCAGCTTCTCTTTCAGCCCGATCGGTTCAGGCGCGGTGCCCTGTGCCAAGCGCGATTGCCCCATGCGCCGGCTGTATCAGAATTCCTTGCCTTCGAAATCCTTGGCCGAATGCCGTTCGCGCAATTGCGTGTTGTCCTCGCCCCACACCTTGTTGACGATCCGCCCACGCCGCACCGCGGGGCGCGCGGCGATCTCCTTCACCCAGCGGTCGACATGTTTGTATTCGTCGATCGACAGGAAGGTCTGGGCGTCGTTGTAGATCTGGCCGGTGGTGAAGGGGGCAAGCCAGGGGAAATTGGCGATGTCGGCAATGGTGTAGTCGTCGCCCGCAAGGAAGCGGCTCTGCGCCAGCCGCTGGTCGGCCACGTCGAAGATGCGCTTGGTTTCCATCGCATAGCGGTTGATCGGATATTCCCACTTCTCGGGCGCATAGGCATAGAAGTGGCCGAAGCCGCCACCGATGAAGGGCCCGCTGCCAACCTGCCAGAACACCCAGCTCAGCACTTCGGCGCGCTGCGCCGGATCGGCGGGCAGGAAAGCGCCGAACTTCTCGGCGAGGTGGACCAGGATCGCGCCCGATTCGAACACGCGGAACGGGGTGGGGCCGCTGCGGTCTTCCAGCGCGGGGATCTTCGAATTGGGGTTGAGCGCCACGAAGCCGCTGGTGAACTGCTCGCCATCGCCGATGTTGATGGTCCAGGCGTCGTATTCGGCGCCCTCGTGGCCAAGCTCGAGCAGCTCCTCCAGCATGATCGTGGCCTTGACCCCGTTGGGGGTGGCCAGCGAATAGAGTTGCAGCGGGTTGCTGCCGACTGGCAGCGCCTTGTCCTCGCGCGCCCCCGCGGTGGGGCGGTTGATGCTGGCAAAGCGCCCGCCCGATTCCTTGTCATAGGTCCAGACTTTGGGGGGCACGTAGGTGTCGGTCATGGCAGGAATCCTTGGCTTGGGGTTGCTGGCCGGCAGGGCTGTTTGTGTGATGTTTCAGTGCGTTTGAAGGCCGGTTGTGTAGCGCGAGAAGTGGGGCTCGGCCAAGGCTTGCGCAAGCCGGGTGACGGGGCAAAGCGGCGCAAAAAAGCTGTCAGGCCGGGAAGTTTGGCTTGCCATGAGTATCCCTAAGGGATACTTTTCGCTCATGCATCTGGCCGGATACAGGATTCGCCAATGGCGCGAGGCGCATGATCCGCCGCTCTCGGCGGAGGAATTCGGGCTGCGCTATGGCGATCCCTGGCCCAGCCGAACCGTCTATGGCTGGGAGGCGAAGGGCAAGATCGCGCGCGCCCCGGTGCAGAAGCGGTTGGCACAGCTTGGCATCTGTTCGCCCGAGGACTGGCTCGAGCCGGCACCGGCGGGGAGCGACGATGCGGCGGGCGAGGCCGCCGACGGGGCGCGGCAGGCAGCGCGCGCGCACCCCTTCTACGACATGCGCCGGCACGGGTTCGTGCGCGTTGCGACCAGTACGCCTAAGACGCGGACCGCCGATGTTGCATACAATATCAAGGGGATAATTGCAGAGGCAGAGCGCGCCCATGAGGCCGGGGTCGACCTCGTGCTGTTTCCCGAGCTCTGCATATCCTCTTACGCGATCGACGACCTGCATCTGCAGACGGCGCTGCTTGATGCGGCCGAGGCGGGGCTGGGCGAGATCGTGGCAGCGAGCGCCCGGGTCGATCCGGTGCTGCTGGTCGGCACGCCGCTCAGGCACAATGGCCGGGTCTACAATTGCGCGGCGGCGGTGGCGCACGGGCGCCTGCTGGGCGTTATCCCGAAAAGCTACCTGCCCAATTACCGCGAATATTACGAGAAGCGCTGGTTCGCGCATGGGCGCGAGATCAAGGGGCTAGAGATTTGCGCAGCGGGGCACCGCGTGCCGTTCGGCACCGATCTGCTGTTCGCGGCGGAAAACCTCAGTGGTTTCAAGCTGTTCGTGGAGATCTGCGAGGATTACTGGTCGCCCACGCCGCCTTCCACCCGCGGTGCGCTGGCTGGCGCGACGGTGCTCGCCAACCTGTCCGCTTCGAACATCACCATCGGCAAGTCGGACGAGCGGCACCTGCTGGCCCGGGCGCAAAGCGCGCGCGCGGTGGCGGCCTATCTCTATTGCGCCAGCGGGCACGGCGAAAGCACCACCGATCTCGCTTGGGACGGGCAGGGCATGATCTACGAGTTGGGCGATCTGCTCGCCGAAAGCCAGCGCTTCAGCCTCGACGCCGAACTCTGCATCGCCGATGTCGATTGCGAGCGCATCCTCGCCGAACGGATGCGGATGCAGACCTTCAACGATGCCGCCGAGGCGGCCGTCCGACCCGAAGACAGCTCCCGCACCATTTCCTTCCGTTTCGCCGAAACCGGCGGCGACCGCGGGCTGGTGCGCCCGATCCGCCGCTTCCCCTTCGTCCCGGGCCGCCAGCACAAGCTCGACGAGGACTGCTACGAAGCCTTCAACATCCAGGTCGACGGGCTGATGCGGCGGCTCGAATCGACCCGCGCCAAGAGCATGGTGATCGGGGTCTCGGGCGGGCTCGATTCGACCCATGCGCTGATCGTCGCGGCCAAATGCTGCGACCGGCTGGGCCTGCCGCGCAGTATCATTCGCGGATACACCATGCCCGGCTTCGCGACTTCGGACCACACCAAGTCGAACGCCTGGAAACTGATGCGGGCGCTGGGCATCACCGCGGAAGAGATCGACATCCGCCCGGCTGCGATGCGCATGCTTGAAGACATGCGGCACCCCTTTGCCGCCGGCGAGCCGGTGCACGACGTGACTTTCGAGAACGTGCAGGCGGGGCTGCGCACCGATTACCTGTTCCGCTTCGCCGGGCATCATGCGGGTTTCGTGATCGGGACGGGCGACCTCAGCGAACTGGCGCTGGGCTGGTGCACCTATGGCGTGGGCGACCAGATGAGCCATTACGCGGTCAATGCGGGTGTGCCCAAGACGCTGATCCAGTACCTGATCCGCTGGGCGGTGGGCACCGAGCAGTTCGACCCGGCGACCGACGAGGTGCTGCTGTCGATCCTTGACACCGAAATCTCGCCCGAACTGGTGCCGCCGGGCGAAGGCGGCGCGATCCAGAGCACTGAAAGCATCATCGGCCCCTACGAACTCAACGATTTCTTCCTCCACCACACGATCCGCTGGGGGCAACGGCCGAGCAAGATCGCCTTCATGGCCTGGCATGCGTGGCGCGATGCGCGCGGCGGCCGCTGGCCCGCCAGCTTCCCCGAGGCAAAGAAGAACGAGTATGACCTCGCCACCATTGCCCATTGGCTCGAGAACTTCCTCAAGCGCTTTTTCGGCTTCAGCCAGTTCAAGCGCAGCGCGATCCCCAATGGCCCCAAGGTCAGCGCGGGAGGGGCACTGAGCCCGCGCGGCGACTGGCGCGCCCCGTCGGACGCGGTGGCTGATGTGTGGCTCGACGAGCTGCGCGCCGCCTTGCCGCCCGATCTCGGCTGACGGTTTCGCATGAACCTGCGCACCGTCCTTATCCTGATGCTGTGCAACCTGGTGTGGGCGCTCAATGTGGTGGTCAGCAAGCTGGTGGTGGACGATCTGGGTGTGCCGCCGCTGTTCTATGCCTGCGCCCGCTCGTTGCTGGTGATGCTGGCGCTGGCGTGGCTGCTGCGCCCGCTCCCGCGCGAAGTCGGCAAGGTGCTGCTGATCGGCCTCGCCATTGGTGGTGGCTCCTTCGCGCTGCTGTTCATGGGGCTTGAGACAGCGTCTCCGTCCGCGGCGGGCGTCATCAGCCTGTCTGGTGCGCCGATGACCGTGCTGTTCGCGATGCTGTTCCTGGGTGAAAGGGTGCGCTGGCGCCGCGGGCTCGGCATCATGCTGGCCTTCCTCGGCGTGCTGGTGGCGATGGGCCCGCCCTCGGGCATCGGCGAGGGCGCGGGCGAATTGCTGCTGTTTGCCGCCGCGGTGGTGGGCGCGCTCGGTTCGGTGTTTTTCAAGCGGATCGAGATCGACGCGCGCGCGATGCAGGCCTGGTCGGGCCTCGCTTCGGCGCTGGTGCTGGCGCCGCTGTCGTTTGCCTTTGAGGACGGACAGTTCGCTGCGGTCGCCGCACAGCCGCTTGCCTTTGCCGGTGCGCTCGCCTTTGCCAGCCTGGTGGTGTCGGTTGGTGCCCACACCGCCTATTACCGCGTGCTGCAGGCCAATGACGCCAATCTGGTCGTGCCGCTGACGCTGATGACGCCGCTGCTGACCATCGCTTTCGGCGCGTGGATCACCGACGATCCGATCGGCTGGCGCCTGTTGGGTGGCAGTGCACTGGCGATCATTGGCGTGGCGATCATCGTGCTGCGGCCCAGCCGCAACATCTTCAAGCCGCTGCTGGTCAAGGCCCGCTTCTGACGGCGCGGTCTTGAGGGTCCCTTGCGCAAGCCCTTGTGGTTTTGGGCGAAATCACTAGCATCATGGCTGTGCGGTCGCGCGCATTTCCGGCAGCGCCGGGCAGGGGGACTGATGGCGACACTTCCACAAGGTGGTGGGCTGGTGCTGGCGCAGGGACGCCGGCTGCGGCTTTTCACCCTGTTCATCCTGTACGTCGGGCAAGGGCTGCCGATCGGGCTGTTCTGGTTTGCGATCCCGGCGTGGATGGCGGCCAATGGCGCGCCGGCGGCGGATGTCGGCTCGGTGCTGGCGCTGACCGCGCTCCCCTGGTCGCTCAAGTTCGTCAATGGCTTCATCATGGACCGCTACACCTGGCTGCCGATGGGTCGGCGGCGCGTCTGGCTGCTGGGCGCGCAGGCAGTGATGATCGCCAGCCTGCTCGTGGCCATGATCCTCAATCCCGATGTCGCCGACGTGGCCGTGCTGGGCGCAATCGGCTTTGTCGTGAACATGGCCACGACATTCCAGGATGTCGCGGTCGATGGCCTTGCGGTCGACATCATGGAAGAGGACGAGCGCGCGCGCGGCAGCGGGATGATGTTCGGAGGGCAGTCGATCGGCATCGCCACCGCAACCGCGCTGACGGGGGCTGTGATCGGCGACTATGGTGCGCCCGCCGCCTTTGCGATCGTCGCTCTGCTGATCCTGCTGCTGTGCGCCTATATCGCATCCTTCACCGAGCGCGAGGGCGAGCGGCGCCTGCCGTGGCAGGCTGGCACGGCGCATCCGCGCAACCTTGCAATCCAGGCCGAAGCCTGGTGGCCGATCCTCAAGAGCACGGTGCTTTCGCTCGGCAAGGTCACCAGCCTGCTGTGGCTGCCGGTGCTGTTCGGCCGGGGCATGCTGTATGGCGGGCTGACCGGGGCGACGCCGCTGATCGGGGCCAATTACGTCGGCTGGGACGAAGCGCAGATTTCCTCGCTCACTGCGGCGGCGGGGCTCGTGGCGGGGATCCTGTGCCTCACGCTGGGCGGCTGGCTGGGCGACCGTTTCGGGGCGAAGCGGACCACGATCGGCTGGATCCTGGTGCAGTTGGCGATGGCGACGACGATGTATCTGGCAGTGGCACAATGGAGCGATCCGCGCCTGTTCATTGCGTTTGTCTATGCCTGGATCGCACTCGACATGCTGCTGACGGTCTCGGCGCTGCCGATCTCGATGCGGCTGTGCGACGTGCGGATCGCGGCGACCCAGTTCACGATCTACATGGCGGTGTCGAATTTCGGTATCTCGTTCGGCGCCTTCGTGCTTGCCCATATCGACGGGCTGGGCGGGCTGCGCTCGATCTTCCTGGTGATCGGCGCCGGGATGCTGGTGCAACTGGTGTTGATGGTACTGGTGAAGTTTCCGCGCCGGCCCGAATTCTATGCGGCCGAGGCGGCCCGACTGAACCCGCGGGTCGATTGAACGCGAAGCGCCGGGGAACCATCGGCTTCCCGGCGCTCGGTGCTTGCCATCGGGTCTCGCGACCAGGGGGTTGGCGGTTACCTGCCGTCGAAGGACAGACGGCCCCCACCGAAGGCAGCAACTTGCAGCAGGCCACCCGCCAGTGCCAGGTTCTTGAAGAAGTGGATGAACTCGTTCTGGTCACCCAGGTTGGCGTGGAACAGCAGCGCAGCGGCGAGGCTGAACCCTGCCAGCGCCAGCGCCACCAAGCGCGTCCGGTAGCCGGCCACCAGCAGGATCCCGCCGATCAGTTCGAGCGCAACCGCACCGCCATAGGCAACTTGCGGCAGCGGCAGCCCGACCGAAGCGATGTAGCCGATGGTGCCGGCCGGGTCGGTCAGCTTGTTGGCGCCGGCCAGGATGAAGATGGCGGCAATCAGAAGGCGGCCGGTCAGCGCCAGCCCATGCGAAAGGCTGCCCAGCGGGGCGGCATTGGCAGGGTGTTCGGTGGTTGTGGAGGTCATTCGGTGTCTCCTCGATGAGAGCGGAGCGCGCGGCGAGCGGTCAGGCCGCCAGCATGAGCGCGGTTTCCTTGGCGGCGGCGATCTTTTCCTCGCCACCTTCGCCCATGATACCGTCGGCTGCGACTTGGCCGACCACCTCGATGCCCAGGAAGCCGAGGAAGAAGGTCAGCCACGGCGTCATGAAGTCATAGCCGCTGCCGACCGGCGTGCCGCCCGAAGCGATCGCGAGATAGGCCTTCTTGCCCTTCAGCAGCCCTTCGGGGCCATTGGCGGTGTACTGGAACGTGGTGCCGGCGCGCGCCACCAGATCGGCCCAGGCCTTGAGGGTCGAAGGAGCGCCGAAATTGTAGATCGGCACGCCCAGCACGATCGTGTCGGCGGCCAGGAGTTCGGCGATCAGCTCGTCCGCAATCGCGGCGAGTTCGGCCTGCTCGGCGGTGCGCTCGGTCGCCGGGGTCAGGTTGGCACCGAACCGTTCGGCCGAAATGAATGGCAATTCGTTGGCGGCCAGGTCGCGGGTGATGACGCGCGCGCCGCTCTTGCCGGCCAGCGAGTTGACGACGCGCTGGCTGAGTTCGCGCGAAACCGACTGATCGTCGCCGCGAATCGAAGCGTTAATGTGGAGGATCGTGGACATGTTGGAAGTTCCTTTCAGGGGGCAGAGGGGGTGCCGCTCCCCCGGTGGGAGGGGGAGAGATGGGGGAGCGGCGGGGGGTAAGTCAGGCTGCGTCAGGCCGCGTCGACCAGCACCAGCTCGCTGTCTTCGAGCGCGGTGATGGTCACGCTCTCCTGCTGCGTGATGGCAATGCCGTCACGCGCCTTCGCCTCGACCTGTTCGACGCGCACCTTGCCGGTGGCCGGCACCAGGTAGAGATGGCGCGAAGGGTCACGCGGGCGATAGGTCACGCTGTCGCCAGCCTTGACCGTCGCGCCCAGCACGCGGGCATCGGTGCGGATCGGCAGCGCGCCGGCCGCAACGTCATCATCGTTCGAGGCGCTGCTGGCGAGCGGCACGAAGGCCCCGGCGCGGTCCGCCTTGGGGAACTTGCGGGCGCCCCAGCCGGGTTCGCCGCCGCGCTCGTCGGGGATGATCCAGATCTGGAACAGCGTGGTTTCCTCGTCCTCGAGGTTGAACTCGGAATGGGCCACACCGCGTCCGGCGCTCATCACCTGTACGTCGCCCGCTTCCGTGCGGCCTTCATTGCCCATGCTGTCGCGATGGGTGATCGCGCCGGTGCGGACATAGGTGATGATCTCCATGTCGTTGTGCGGATGGGTCGGGAACCCGCTCTTGGGAGCGATCCGGTCGTCGTTCCACACCCGCAGAGCGCCCCAGTGGACCCGCGCCGGATCGTGATAGCCGGCGAAGGAGAAGTGGTGGTGGGCATCGAGCCAGCCGTGATTGGCGGCGCCGAGGGTTTCAAAGGGTCTCAATTCGATCATGGTCTGTCTCCCGATTGGGGTCTCTGTGTGTGAACGGCAGATAGGGCTTGCGGTTCATTGTGATAATTGAGATAAAATCCGCCGAAATGTTCAGGAAAGTCGAACAATGAAGCTGGGTGAGCCGAGCCTCGACCAATTGCGGATCTTCCTCGCCGTGGCCGAGGAAGGCAGCTTCGGCGGCGCCGCGCGTCGGCTGGGCCGCGCGGTCTCGGCGATCAGCTATGGCGTGCAGCAGATGGAGGCGCAGCTGGGCGTCACGCTGTTCGCACGCGAAGGCTCGCGCAAGCCGCAGCTGACCGAGGCTGGCCTGGGCCTGCTCGCCGAAGCGCGCGCGATCACCGAAGCGAGCGACGCGCTGATCGCCAAGACGCGCAGCCTCCATGCCGGGCTGGAAAGCGACCTTGCGCTGGTGCTCGACGTGATGGTCCCGGGCGAGGTAACCGCGCCGGTGCTGCGCGAATTCCGCCGGATGTTCCCCACGGTGGCGCTGCGGCTCAACATCGAGGCGCTGGGTGCGGTGACCGCCTGCCTGCTCGAGGGCGAGGCGCAGCTGGCGGTTGCCGGCCCGGTGGTGAGCGACCATCCGGCGCTCGAACGGCAATCGATCGGCGAAGTCGAGCTGGTCCCGGTTGCCGCGCCCGATCATCCGCTTGCGGCTGACTCAGTGGCGCCAGGCGAGACGCGCCAACACCTCCAGCTGGTGCTGTCGGATCGTTCGCCGCTGACCGAAGGGCGCGAATTTTCCGTGCTCAGCCCGCTGACCTGGCGGCTGGCCGACCTTGGGGCCAAGCATGCGCTGCTGAAGGAAGGGATCGGCTGGGGTAATATGCCGCGCCATGCGGTGCGCGACGATCTGGCCAACGGACGGCTGGTCGAACTCGACCTGCCGGAAAAGCCGGGCGCGCCTTACGAACTCAGCGCCACCTGGCGGCGCGATGCACGCCCGGGGCCTGCCACCAGCTGGCTGATCGATGCGCTGCGCGAGCGGCTGGCGCTATGCCCGAATTAGGGCTTGCCGGGTAAAGTCGCGCCGACATGGGCGCGGCCGCGCTGCCGCGCCAGTGCTTCCTGTCGCTGGCGCTCGGCATAGCGGGCGCGCTGTTCCTCGCCGCGTTCCCCGATGCAATGCGGGCAGCTGATGCCCTCGACAAAATGGGGTGAGGCCTGGTCCTCAAGGCTCACCGGGCGGCGGCAGGCGCGGCACAGGCCATGCGTGCCCGGGGCAAGCCCGTGGCCCACGGTCACGCGTTCATCGAATACGAAGCATTCCCCCTCCCAAAGCGATTTTTCTTCAGGTACTTGCTCGAGATATTTGAGAATGCCTCCTTTCAGGTGGTAGACTTCCTCCATGCCTTCCTGGCGCAGGAAGCTGGTCGATTTCTCGCAGCGGATCCCGCCGGTGCAGAACATTGCGACCTTTTTCGTGCCCGACAGCAATTCGTCACGGTGCTGGCGGAACCAGTCGGGAAACTCGCGGAAGCTTTTCGTTCGCGGATCGATCGCCCCGCGAAAGCTGCCGCAGGCGACTTCGTAATCGTTGCGGGTGTCGATCACGATCGTGTCCGGGTCCGAGATCAGCGCATTCCAGTCCTCCGGCTCGACATAGCGCCCGACGCTTTGCCTGGGGTCGATCTCGGGCTGCCCCATGGTCACGATCTCGCGCTTCAGGCGCACCTTCATCCGGTGGAACGGATTTTCGTGCGCGGACGCATACTTCACGTCGAGCCCGGCGCAGCCGGGCAGCGCGCGGATGTGGCCCAGCACCTGTGCCAGACCTTCGTCACGCCCGGCGATGGTGCCATTGATGCCTTCGCGGGCGAGCAGCAAGGTGCCCTTGATTCCGGCTTCCTCGCACACGGCCAACAAGTGCAGGCGCAGCGCGGCGGGATCGTCGAAGCGCGTGAACTGGTAGAGCGCGGCGACGGTCATTGACGGGTGTTCCGCCATGCCGCTCAATCCAGCTTCATCACCCAGCCATGGGTGTCGGGCACTGCACCCTTCTGGATCCCGACCAGCTTCTCGCGGATCTTCATCGTGATCTGCCCCGGTCCGCCGCTGCCGATCTCGAACTCGCCGTCAGGCCCCGCCACCTTGCCGACCGGGGTGACCACGGCGGCAGTGCCGCAGGCGAGCGTCTCGAGCAGCTTGCCGCTGGCGGCATCGGCGCGCCACTGGTCGATCGCATACATGCCTTCCTCGACCTGCAGCCCTTCCTCGCGCAGCAGGGTGATCAGGCTGTCACGGGTGATGCCGGGTAGGATCGTGCCCGTCAGCGGCGGCGTGATCACCCGACCATCGTCGAACACGAAGAACAGATTCATGCCGCCCAGCTCCTCGACCCAGCGGCGCTCCACCGCGTCGAGGAACAGCACCTGGTCATAGCCCTTGGCGAAGGCCTGCCCGGTCGGCACCAGGCTGGCGGCGTAATTGCCACCGCATTTGGCCGCACCGGTGCCCCCGGGCGCGGCGCGGGTGTAGTCCGAGATCCAGATGCTGACCGGCTTGGGCCCACCCTTGAAATAGCTGCCGGCCGGGCTGGTGATCACGATGAACTTGTATTGCCGGGCCGGGCGCACGCCCAGGAAGGCCTCGGTCGCGATCATGAAGGGGCGCAGGTAGAGCGAGCCGCCTTCGACGCTGGGGAACCAGTCGCGGTCGGCCGCCACCAGCTGGCGGATCGATTCGAGGAACAGCTCTTCGGGCAGGTTGGGCATGGCCAGGCGATCGGCCGAGGCATTGAAGCGCCGCGCATTGGCTTCAGGCCGGAACAGCGCGGTCGATCCGTCGACCTGGCGATAGGCCTTCAGCCCCTCGAAAATCTCCTGCGCATAATGCAGCACCGCCGCCGAAGGATCGAGGCTGAGCGGGCCACGCGGCCCGACCGTGGCATTGTGCCAGCCACCTTTGGCCTCGTCATAGTCGATCGTGACCATGTGATCGGAAAACAGCGTGCCGAAGCCGGGGTTCTTCAGCGCTTCGTCGCGCTCGGCGGCGGGCATCGGGGCGGGGTGCGGGATCGTGGTGAACTGCATGGCACTCGCGTAATGCGGGGGCGCGACAAGGGCAAGGCGCAGATCGCACAAATGAGAAAGGCAGCTTCGCCCGTCGGGAAGCTGCCTTTCGCATGGTCAGCGGCGGGAAGTGCCGCTCACGAAGCCTCTAGCGATAAGGGATGTTACCGATAGTGCTCCGCGCGGAAACTTGCCGACCTCTCTGCTGAACCATGAGACATCGGATCACCTCCTTTCGCGCTTTTGAGCCAAGACCCGCACCGTTTCACCGGGGGCCGAGAACCGCGTTCGCCGCTTTCCTCAGGGTCAAATGTGAGTCATGCCCCCGTTGAAAACAAGTCTTGTAAAAAAGTTTTCCCACGTCAGAATGATGCGCTGTTGCCGGGAGCCTTCGGGGCTCCCTTTTTTGTATCGCGCACGCCTTCCGGCGTGCGATTTCCTCGCAGCTTGCGGACAAGTCCGCACTGCTGCGGACGCCCGGTCGGGCTTTGACTGCCATGACCAAGACGGCGAGCGACCAACGAGCTGCAAGGGTGGCTGCGCTTGCGCAAGACAATTCACCGGCAGTCTTCGATCACCCGCGTGACTTCGGCCCAGGCTGGCAGGTAGAGCGCTTCCGTGCCGTCGACTTCCACCGCAAAGCGCCCCTTGGTGATCGCCATGGCATCGAGCAGCGGATCGGCCGGGCGCAGCGCCGCCACGCGCCAGCCCTCGCGGGCAGCGGCATTGAGCATGCGTGACTGTGTCTCGGTGCGAATGGTGATGGAGCCTTCGTGCAGGCCAGGGGCTGCCACGGCGAGGAAGATCTCCCGCTCGCCCGTGCAATTGAGCTGGAACACCATCTTCCCTGCCGGAGACTGGAATTCGGCAAAGCTTTCGCCGCCGACAGCACGATAGGTCCAGTCGCCCGGGGTCTGCGGCGCATCGAGCCAGTTGCCGCCGTTGTCGTCGCCCGGGAAGATCAGCGTCGGCAGCGGCGCCTGGGTACTGCTGTCCTGCGGTTGCTGCGCGCAGGCCGTGCCCGAGCCCAGCCCGAAGAGCGCGGCCAAGCCGGCCGCCAGTTGCAAACTGATCGGTTTCATGTCGTCCTAATGCAGGCTAACGGCTTACTCGTCCATGACCAAGGCCCCGGGATGAGCGCGAAACGACGGATCGATCAACTGCTTGTCGAACGCGGGCTGGCCGAAAGCCGCGCGCGGGCGCAGGCGCTGGTCATGGCCGGGCTGGTGTTCAGCGGTGACAGCAAGATCGCCAAGCCGGGTCAACAACTGGCCGACGATGCCCCGCTGGAGGTGCGCGGGCGCGATCACCCGTGGGTCAGCCGCGGCGGGATCAAGCTGGCGCATGCCATCGCGCATTTCGGGCTCGATCCGGCGGGCGCGGTGGCGATGGACATCGGCAGTTCGACCGGGGGCTTCACCGATGTGCTGCTGCAGGGCGGGGCCGAACATGTCTTTGCGGTCGACAGCGGCACCAACCAGCTGGCCTGGAAGCTGCGGCAGGATCCCCGGGTTACCGTATTGGAGCAGACCAGTGCGCGGATCCTCACCCGCGACCAGATTGACCGCCCCTGCAATTGGGTGGTGTGCGATGCCAGCTTCATCAGTCTGGCCAAGGTGCTCGAACGTCCGCTCGGACTGGCGGCGCCACGCTGCACGCTGGTGGCGCTGATCAAGCCGCAGTTCGAAGTGGGACGCGAGGAAGTGGGCAAGGGCGGGGTGGTGCGCGATCCCGCACTGCACGAGCGCGTGTGTGGCGAAGTGCGCAGGTGGCTCGAGGGCGCAGGCTGGCAGGTGCAAGGCGTGGTGGAAAGCCCGATCACCGGCCCGCAGGGCAATGTCGAATTCCTGATCTGCGCGCAGCGTGGCTGACGCCGCGCCCGTTTCGGCCTATCCCGCTGTGGCACAACGTTTTGTGTGCGGTTGCACAGGGTGTATCGCATAGTCATGAGAAGGCCGCGAATCAGCAGGGGGAAAGCATGAACGTCATCGCGTCACGCAGCCAGCTGCGCGCCAGCCTGATCCGCTGGGCGCTGTTCACCGTGCCGCTGATCGTGCTGCTCGGCTTCGTGGCAGGCCAGGCCGGCAGCCCGAACACGCTGTGGTTCCAGAGCCTCGTCAAGCCCGCGATCTATCCGCCGCCGGCGACCTTCGGAATCGTGTGGACCGTGCTCTACGTGATGATCGGCTTTGCCCTGGCGCTGGTGTGCAGTTCGTGGGGCGCGCGCGGGCGGGGCCTCGCGATTGCGCTGTTTGCGGTGCATTTCGTCTGCAACATGGCCTGGACCCCGGTGTTCTTCGGCAACCAGAACATCCTGGGCGGGCTGGTGGTGCTGGGGCTGGTCGATGTGACCCTTTTGGCGGTGATCCTGGCGTTCTGGCGCGTGCGGCGCGTGGCGGCGCTGCTGCTGCTACCCTATCTCGCCTGGGCGGTGTTTGCGACCGCGCTCAATTACGAGTTCCACCGGCTCAATCCGGCCGGCGGGCAGGACATTCCCTCGGGGGCGACCCAGCGCGTCGTGTTGTAGGAAGCTCTTGCCTTCGCGCCCGCCCGCGACCATCTAGCGGGTATGCAGAGCCAGAACCCGATGATCGCCGACTTCGTCAAGCTTGCCAACAGCGCTGCGGGCACCTTTGCCGGCATGACCCGCGAAGCGCGCGAAAGCGCGCGCGAACGCCTGAAGGAAGCGCTCGGCGGGATGGATTTCGTCACCCGCGAGGAATTCGACACCGTCAAGCTGATGGCGCAGAAGGCCCGCGAGGAGAACGAAGCGCTCAAGGCGCGGCTCGAGGCGCTGGAAGCCCGGCTCGCCGGCAAGTAAGTTCCGCGCGCGATGAACCTGCGCGCGCCCGCCATCCTCGTCGCTTCGCGCCAGCATGGCGAAACCGCCGCGATCGCACGCGTTCTGACCGAGGATTTTGGCCTTGTCGCAGCCTATGTCGCGGGCGGGCGCGGGCGGCAGCTGCGCCCGGTGATGATCCCCGGCAACCGGATCGAGGCGGAACTGCGCAGCAAGTCCGACAGCCAGCTGCCATTCGCCAAGCTGGAGTTGGTGGAAAGCCGCGGGCCGTGGCTGACCGAGCCGCTGCCCGCCGCCGCGATCGGCTGGGCCTGCGCGCTCACTGCCACCGCGCTGCCCGAACGCAATCCCTATCCCGCGCTGTTCGCCGCGCTCGAAGCGCTGCTTTCCGCAGTGTGCCAGGCACCATCGGCGCGCGGCTGGCTGCCCGCGATGATTGCCTATGAAACGCTGCTTCTGCGGGAACTCGGCTATGGTGGCGGCCGACCCGAGCTGGCGGATGACCTTGCCGGGCTGTTAGCCGCATTTGACCGGCTGGAAGGAGCTCTTGCGCGCTACCTGCTTGCCGACCGGCGCGGCGATGTTATGGCGGCGCGGCATCTGCTGCGCGAACGGCTCGCGCGCATGCTGGTCTGAAAGCGCGCTGATGAAGATTGCAGTCCTGCCCGGTGACGGGATCGGCCCCGAAGTGATCCGCGAGGCCTTGCGCGTGCTCGATGCGTTGCGGCTACCCGGCCTGACGCTGTTCGAAGGCGATGTCGGTGCGGCCGGCTATCGCCGCCACGGCCACCCGCTGCCGCCCGAAACGCTGGAAATGGCGCGCGCGGCCGATGCGGTGCTGTTCGGGGCGGTCGGCGATCCCGCCTGCGACCATATCGAGCGGCATTTGCGCCCCGAACAGGCGGTGCTGGGCCTGCGCAAGGAGCTGGGCCTGTTCGCCAACCTGCGTCCGGCCAAGGGCTTCGACGGGCTGGAGGAGCTGAGCGCGCTGCGCCCCGAGATCGCCCGCACCATCGACCTGGTGATCGTGCGCGAGCTGACCGGCGACGTCTATTTCGGTGACAAGGCGCGCCACGTGCTGCCCGACGGGCGGCGCGAGGGCTGGGACCGGATGGCCTATACCGAGGACGAAGTGCGCCGGATCGCGCATGTCGCGTTCCGCACCGCGCAGTCGCGCAGCAGCCGGGTGACCAGCGTTGACAAGGCCAATGTGCTCGAAACCAGCCGCTTGTGGCGCGAAGTGGTGGAGGAAGTGGCGGCCAAATATCCTGCGGTCGCGCTCGAGCACATGTATGTCGACAATGCCGCGATGCAGCTGGTCAAGGCGCCCGGCGCCTTCGACGTGGTGCTGACCGGCAATCTGTTCGGCGACATCCTGTCCGACCAGGCCAGCATGTGCGTCGGCTCGATCGGGCTGCTGGCCAGCGCTTCGCTGGGCGAACGGCAGACCGCGCATGGCACCTTCGGCCTTTACGAGCCGATTCACGGAAGCGCGCCCGATATCGCGGGGCAGGGCAAGGCCAATCCCATGGCCACGATCCTGTCGGCCGCGATGATGCTGCGCCACAGTTTCGGGCTTGAGGCCGAAGCCGCGCGGATAGAGGGGGCGGTGGCACGCGCCCTTGCCGACGGGGTGCGCGGCGGCGATCTTGGCGGCACGCTCGGCTGCGAGGCGATCGGCAAGGCGGTGTGCGAGCGCCTGTGACATGACTGGTGTGACGTGACCGGGGAGCGTCCGCTCGAACTGGCGATCATCCTGCCCACGCTCAACGAGCGCGGCAATCTCGCTCCGCTGGTCGAACGGATCGGTGCGGCGCTCGGCCCCACCGGCTGGGAAGTGCTGGTGGTGGATGACAATTCGCCCGACGGCACCGCCGATGAAGCGCGCGCGCTGGCGCTGGCCGACCGGCGGGTGCGGGTGATCCAGCGGATCGGCCGAAGGGGCCTCGCCAGCGCGGCGATCGAAGGCTTCTGCGCCACGGCCGCGCCGTTCGTCGCGGTGATGGATGCGGACCACCAGCATGATCCGGCGCTGCTGCCGCCCATGCTGGCGGCAGTGCGAGGTGGCGAAGCGGATGTCGCGGTGGCCTCGCGCTTCATGGCGGGAGCGAGCACCGCCGACTGGGCGGCGCCGCAGCGCGAGAAGTTGTCGGGCGTGGCCAATGCGCTGGCCCGTCGCCTGACCGGGGTGGAACTGAGCGATCCGATGAGCGGCTATTTCCTGTTGCGCGCCGATCTGGCCCGCACGCTGGTGCCGCGCTTGGCGGGGATCGGCTTCAAGATCCTGCTCGACCTGCTCGCCAGCGCCGATCGCCCGCTGCAGGTCCGCGAATTTCCCCTGCAGTTCGCCGCGCGCAGGGCTGGCGAAAGTAAGCTCGACAGCGCGGTGGCGTTCGATTTCCTCGCCGGACTTTACGACAAGAGCTTCGGCAAGCTGATCCCCACGCGGTTCGCGCTGTTCGGCACGGTCGGTGCGCTGGGCGTGCTGGTGCATATGGCGGTGCTGGCGGCGCTGTTTCCCGCGGTGACTACGGCCTTCTGGCAGGGCCAGGCCGCCGCGACGCTCACCGCGATGACCGGCAATTTCCTGCTCAACAACGCGCTTACCTATCGCGACCAGCGGCTCAAGGGGACAGGCGCCATGCTGCGCGGCTGGATCGGTTTCTGCCTGACCTGTGCGGTGGGCGGCTTCGCCAATGTCGCGGTGGCGACCCTGCTCGAGCTGCAGGGGGTCGTGTGGTTCCTCGCGGCGCTGGCCGGGATTCTGGTCGGATCGGTGTGGAACTTCGCGCTGTCGAGCCGCTTCGTGTGGGGCCGGTATTGATCCCGGCTATCGCCAGCCCGGGATCCAGGCATAGTCGAGGAAACTCATTGGCCCTGCCAGCGGAGCGGCGGTGAGGATCGGGTAGAACCAGGCAAACAGCGCGCCGCTGCCCCCCAGCACCAGCAGCGGCAGGCGGCGATGCCCGGCCTGCCACAGCGCGTCGAGCGCGAGCGCCAGCGCGCCCAGCAGGAACAGCTGCGGCAGCAGATAATGGTGGAAGAACTGCACCGATTTGCCGGCGAAGAACCACAGGCCGAGGCTGGCGACATAGCCTGTCACCATCGCGATCCGGGCCCAGTTTCTTTGTGAGAAACCACTCGCAAAGCACCAGAAAAGCGCCGGAATCCCCAGCAGCATGGTAAGCGGGTTGCCGACCATCAGCACGCCGCGCTGGATGCCGTCGGGGGCTTCGTAGAAGTACCAGATGGCGCGCGCGTTCATCACCCAGTCGGGCCAGGTCGATTGGTAGGCGTGCGGGGCCAGGACCTGCGCGTGCAGTGCTAGCATCTCGCGGTGCATGGCCACCAGCCCGCCGGAGCGGATCGGATTGTCGGAGAGGAACAGGGCCGGCCAGAAGCTCAAGGCATAGGCACCAAGCGGCAGCAGCCCGAGCCATACAAAGGCTTGCAGCAGCGACACGCCGGGCACCGGAATGCCGCGCCGGCTGGTCAGCAGCCGCCGCCGTCCGGCGGCAAGCCGCGCGAGAAAGAAGGCGATGCCCGGCGCCATGGTCAGCGGGATCGCGTTCCACTTGGCCGCCATCGCCGCGCTTAGGCACAGGCCGGTTGCCGCCAGCCGCCAGTGGCCCTGTTCGGGCTTGCGGATCGCTGCGGCGAATTGCCATGCGGCCAGCGCGAGGAACGCGGCCATGAAGATGTCGAGCATGGCGATGCGTGCCTGCACCAGCAGCATGAAGCCGCTCGCCAGCAGCACGCCGAACGCTAGCGTGGCAAAGCGCGCCTGGCTGGCGTGCCACATCGCCCGCATGCTGGCGAACAGTGCCGCGACGCCCGCCAGCAACGGAAAGGCACGCCAGCCCAGCGGATTGTCGCCCAGCAGAGCGATCCCGGCGGCCAGGATCGTCTTGCCGAGCAGCGGATGCTCGCGGTTGATATACGCGCCGCCTGCCAGCATTTCGCGCGCCGCAGGCAGGTAATGCACCTCGTCGAAATAGGGATCGGCCAGCACGGTCAGGCGGATCGCCCCCAGCAGCCCGAACAGCGCGGCGATGGCCAGGGTCAGACCAAGCGGATCGCGCGGCTGGAGAGGAGCCTGGCTCATCCCCGGCAGGATTAGTCGCGCGCCCGCCGCCCGGCAAGGGGCGCTGTGCGCTCAGCCGACAGCGGAAGGCGCGGTGGTGCGCTCCAGCCAGAACAGCCGCGCAACCATGGCCAGCAGGCCGATGCTGCCGGTCAGGCCCGTCGCCAGCACGTAAAGCGGCACCCGCATGCCCACCGCGCGGGCGCGCGGCGCGACGAACACCAGCGCCACGGACAGCGCGATGACGAGGTCATACCACACCTGCACGCCCCACAGGTTGACGCTGTGGTTCTCGACAAAGCCAATCGGCCCTTCGGCCCAGACCGTCACGGCGCTGTAGCCGCCGAACCCGCCCAGCAGCGCCGCTGCCAGAGCGGCATGATCGAGCGGGCGCTTGGCCAGGGCGATCGTGGCGATGACGAGCAACGCGGCGGCAGCGCCCGCCAGGAACAGGATTTCGTAACTCGTGATACTCGGCATGGCAGTTCTCCGGCGGGACGGCGAATCGCGGGGTTGCGCTTGCGACAGGCTCGAACCATCCGTAAGGCGCGAAAGCGATGAAGAAAACCACCGGCATGGACCGCACTGTAACGCGCAACTGGCGCCCCGCCACCCGGGCGGTGCGCGGCGGCACCTGGCGCAGCGAGCACGGGGAAACGAGCGAGGCGCTGTTTCTCACCTCGGGCTATACCTATGACGACGCGCAGACGGTGGCCGACCGTTTCGCGGGCGAAGCCGAGGGGATGACCTATTCCCGCCTGCAGAACCCGACGGTGGCGATGCTGGAAGAGCGGATCGCGCTGATGGAAGGGGCCGAGGCGTGCCGCGCGCAGGCGACCGGCATGGCGGCGATGACCACCGCGCTGCTGTGCCAGCTGTCGGCCGGTGACCACGTCGTGGGCGCGCGGGCGGCTTTCGGCTCGTGCCGCTGGCTGCTCGACCATCTGTGCCCGCGCTTCGGCATCGAAGTGAGCGTGATCGACAGCACCGACAATGCCGCCTGGGAAGCGGCGATCCGCCCCAACACCAAGGTGTTCTTCTTCGAAACGCCGGCCAATCCCACGCTCGACGTGGTCGATCTCGCCTTCGTGTGCGGCCTCGCCCGCGCGCACGGCATCACCACTGTGGTCGACAACGCCTTTGCCACCAGCGCGCTGCAGCGCCCGCTCGAATTCGGGGCCGACGTTGTCGCCTATTCGGCCACCAAGCTGATGGATGGGCAGGGCCGGGTGCTGGCGGGCGCGGTGTGCGGCAGCGCGCAGTTCATCAACGAGGTGCTGTTGCCGTTCCAGCGCAACACCGGGCCCAATCTCTCGCCCTTCAACGCCTGGGTGGTGCTGAAGGGGCTCGAAACGCTGGAACTGCGCGCCATGCGGCAGAGCGAGAGCGCGCTCAAGCTGGGCCGCTTCCTCGAGCCGCGGGTGCCCAAGATGCTCCATCCCGGCCTGCCGAGCCATCCGCGCCACGAACTGGCGATCAAGCAGATGGTGGCGACCGGATCGATCTTTGCTTTCGATGTCGGCAGCCGGGCCAAGGCCTTTGCCGTGCTCGATGCGCTGCGGCTGATCGATATCTCGAACAATATCGGCGATGCGCGCAGCCTGATGTGCCATCCGGCCTCCAGCACCCATGCCAATATGGGCGAGGAAGGCCGCGCCGAAATGGGCGTGACCGAGGGGCTGTTGCGGATCAACGTGGGGCTGGAAGATCCGCAGGACCTGATCGAGGATCTCGATCAGGCGCTCAAGGCAGCCGGGTTCTGACACGGGAGGAACGGGTTTGGACAAGCGCATCGAGCTGATTTTCGATTTCGTCAGCCCCAATGCCTATCTGGTGTGGTGGCCGCTGCGCGACCTGGCCCGCCGCCACGAGGCCGGGATCGACGTCGTGCCGGTGTTCCTGGCCGGGATGCACCGGCTGACCGGCAACGAGCCGCCGATGATCCGCGACGCCGGGGTCAAGGGCAAGAACCAGTATGCCATGCTGGAAATGCAGCGCTTCATCGCGCGGCACGATCTGTCGAAGTTCCGGATGAATTCGAAATTCCCGTTCAACTCGGTCCTGCTGCAGCGGATGCTGCTCGCGGCCGATCAGGACGGGCGCGGGGTGCAGTTTGTCGAGGCGCTGCTGCCGGCGATCTGGGAGCAGGATCTCGATGTGACCGATCCCGAAGCGGTGGGCGCGGTGGTAGCTGCCGCCGGGTTCGACGCGCGCGACCTGTTTGCCCGCGCGCAGAGCGACGAAATCAAGCAGGCGCTGGTCGACAATACCCAGCGGGCGGTCGATCGCGGCACCTTCGGCATCCCCACCATGTTCGTGGGCGAGGAAATGTTCTTCGGCAAGGAGCGGCTGGGCCAGATCGAAGAGGAACTGGCCCGCCGGCCCCAGGCTTAGGGTCAGCGCGCTAGATGCGGTCCATCCGCAGCCAGTCGCGCTCGCCCACCCAGGCCTTGGCCAGCGCCGCCTCGGCTGCCTTCGCCTCGAGCCGGTTGCCCAGCTTGCGCTCGGTCTGAGCGAGGCCGTAGAGCGCCCAGCCATTGTTGGGCGCCTTGAACAGTGCTTCGCGGAACGCTGCATTGGCTTCGCGGTAGCGCCGGGCCTGGTAGAGTGACGCACCCAGCGACTGGGCGATCGGATAATACCAATACGGCGGCTCGTTATAGGGGATCGTTTTCTCGATCGCCTGCGCCGCCTGGTAGTGCTCGACCGCCATCGCATATTTGCCTTCGGCATGGGCCTTGCGCCCCTGCGCCACATGGATTGCCAGCTGGACGATATCGGGGGCGGGGAAGCCGGCGTTGACCATGTCGGTCACCCGGGGATCGGCCTTGAGCTGCTCCATCGCCGCGATTTCCGTAGCATAGCCGCTGTCATCGCCGCTGCGCGCCAGCGCGACCGCGCGTGAATAATGCCGCATCGCCTCGACATAGCCCAGTTCGCTGGATTTGCCGGTGAGCGCCATCACCGCCTCGGGCGAGGAGAATTGCGTCATCGAGAAATAGGGCGCGGCGTGGATTGCCTGCACCCACGGCAGTTCGCGCGCGGTCTTCACATCGAGGATCCGCTTCAACCGCTCGGTCTCGTGCACCACCCGGTGCAAGTCGCCGATCATCTGCGCCGAGGCGAGCAGGAAATGGACATTGTGCGGATAATAGCCATAGCGGTACAACCCGTCGTCGCCCGCGACCGAGAGATAGGCTTCGTCGGCCCGCGCCGCCTTGATGTTGGCTTCGACCGAATCGACATAGCGCCCGATCCGGAAATAGATGTGCCCGGGCATGTGTACGAGGTGGCCCATGGCCGGCGGCGCGTTCTCGACCAGCCGGTCGGCCGCGGCCTCCGCCATCTTCGGGTCGGGGCTGTTCTCCATCAGGTGGATGTAGAGATGCGAGGCCTGCGGATGCCTGGGATTGTTTGCGATCACCCGTTCGATCAGCGCGATCGCCCCGGCGATCTGCGGGCGCGGCTTGCCGCCTTCGGGCTCCCAATAGTCCCACGGGGTGGTGTTCATGGCCGATTCGGCTGCCAGCACCGCCACATCGTTGCTTTGCGGGAAGCGCTCAGCCACTTCCATCATCAGCTGCGAATAGTTGCGTTCGAGCGCCGCCCGGTCAGCCGAAAGATCGTCGGGGAACCGCGCGGCCTGCGCTGCGATCAGCGCCTGCTCGATCGGGCTGGCATCGGCCGACAGGCGTTGTGCCTGCTTCACCGCGAAAATCGCCATGCGGTTCTGTTCTTCGCTCATCCCGGCATTGATGTTGAGGCCGTTGGCATAGGCCTCGCCCCACCAGCACATGGCGCATTCGGGCGCGAAGGCGCGCGCCTTGCGGAACGAGCGGACCGCGGCGGCATGGTTGAAACCGTACAGCAGGGCCACGCCCTGGTCGAAATAGGCCTTCGCCTCGCCGCTGATCCCGGTCACACCGATGTCCGAAGGCGGGATCGCCGAATAGAGCGGAAAGTCGCCGGCGCTCCCTTGCGCGACGAGTGCCATTGAGAAGTTCCCGGCCAGTTGCAGCCGTTGCGCCAGCGCCGCACCGCGCGCGTCGATCCCGCGGCAGCCCTTGCGGCCGGGCAAGGTGGGATCGAGCGCGGCGAGCGATGCCTGTTCGCCAGCGTCGATCCGTGGCTGAATGGTGGCTCCACCGATGCCGGTGGTGGTGAGCAAAGCGGCGAGCAATCCAGCAATCTTGAGCATTTCGGCCTCCCGTCCTGAAAGCGTGAGGCGACCCGAAGCTGTTTGGTATCAAGAGCGGGGAACCTAGCACCCCGCACCGGCATTCCCAATAGGTAGTTTGTTCAATCACAGGTGGATTACGCGGTGCAGCATCTTGCCGCGCGCGATCCAGTCGCTAACTTCGGGTGGTCATGAAAGAGCTGTTCCAACACGCTGCCACCACCGAGGGAGTGACCGTGCGGGTCTCGGTCAATTTCCTGCCCGAACAATCGCAGCCCGAAGCCGGCAAGTGGTTCTGGGTTTATCACATCCGGATCGAGAACAGCAGCCACGAGCGGCTGCAGCTGCGCACCCGCCACTGGCGGATCACGGACGGGCGCGGCATGATCAACCATGTCGACGGCGAAGGCGTGGTCGGCGAAAAGCCGGTGCTGCGGCCGGGCGAAAGCCACGATTATGTGTCCGGCTGCCCGCTGGCGACGCCGCACGGTTCGATGGAAGGCTTCTACACCTTCTACCGCGATGACGGCACGCCGCTCGAAGTGCGCATTCCCTTCTTCCCCCTCGCGGCCCCTGCCACCGCCAATTGATGCGGCTCGCATGGCTGGTTGCGCATGGCGCGCGCTGCCCCTAAATCGCACCAGCCATGAAGCGCACTCACCTGCCTCTCAATGCCTTGCGCGTCTATGATGCAGCGGCCCGGCACCTTTCGTTCACGCGCGCGGCCGATGAACTGGCGGTGACGCCCGCCGCCGTGGGCCAGCAGATCCGCGCGCTGGAGGATCACCTCGGCGTGGTGCTGTTCCGCCGTACCAGCAAGGGGTTGGAGCTGACCGCCGAAGGCAGCGCCGGGCTCGACGCGCTGCGCGAGGGCTTCCTCAAGTTCGAGGAAAGCGTCCAGGCGATGCAGGCCGGCCAGGCCTCGGATCGCTATACGATTGCGGTTCCGCGCGAATTCTATGCCCAGTGGCTCGGCGCGCGGCTGGCCAGCTTCAAGGCCGCCAATCCTGAAATCCAGTATCACATCGTTGCCGACGAGAATGCGGACTTCACCGAAGCCAATCTCGACCTGGCGGTGCGGCTGGTCGACGGGCCGGGCGAACTGGAAGGGGTGCAACTGGCCGCGGCGCAGCGGGTGGTGGTGGCCGCGCCCGGCGCCAATGACAGCTGGATCAGCTGGCCGGGGACCGTGCTGCCCGATGATGCGAGGCCTTGCGTCACCACCGGCAATCCCGGCCAGGCGCTCAGTTCCGCCATCGCCGGGCTGGGCCGGGCCGAGCTGCCGCTGCCGCTGGTGGAAGAGGCGGTGGCGGCCGGGCGGCTGGTGATCCTTGACGGACCGGAAGAATCGCGGCGCGGCTATTGGCTGGTCGCACCGCTGCCGCAATGGCGGCAAAAGAAGGTCAAGGCGCTGGTCGCCCACCTCACGGCAGGTTGAAGCAAGCCGGCCCGGCGCTGCCGCTGGCAAGCGGCAACGCCGGGATGTCTGGTTCAGGCGCCAAGCGCGCCCATGCTGGCCAGCACCGCCGTCGCGCCCATGGCCGAGATCGACACCGCGCTGGCGGCAATCAGCGATCCGCTGGCACCGGTGAGGCCAAGGCGCGGCCACGCGATCGGCTTGGCAACGCTGCGGAAGCGCTCCTTGTATTGCGGGTGCTCGGTCCCCATCCAGCGGTCCCACCAGGTAAAATAGAAGCCGTAATTGTAGCGGCCGTCGCTGTGGTGCAGGTCGTGATGCGTGGTGGTGCTGATCCAGTCGGTCCACTTGCTGTCGACCCAGCCCGCAGGATGGAGTTCGACCCCGGCGTGGCCCATCACGTTCCGCGCAATCTGGATCCAAATGAACAGCAGCACCGCCATCCCGGCATACGCCACGCCGAAAAGACTGGCTGCGAGCAGGAACAGCGGCACGAACGCGGCTTCGAAGATCGCCTCGGACACCGAGAAGCTGTAGGCTGTCCAGGGGCTGGGCGTGCGTGACTTGTGGTGATGCAGATGCGTGGCGCGGAACAGCCGCCGGTGGTGCAGCGTCCGGTGCATCCAGTAGAAATAGGCATCATGCGCCAGGATCATCGCGGCAGTCTGCGCCAGTAGCAGCGCCAGCGAAAACTGCTCGAGGTCGAGCAGAATGATGCCGGCATCGCGCAGGAACAGCGTGGCGAGCGTGGTCACGCTGAAGAAGAACACGCTGCGGATTGAGGACAGGAATTCGCGGGTGTAATCCTGCGGGCTCGGCCGGCGCTGCTGGATCCGCCGGGCTTCGGCCCAGCCGCGAAACAGCAGGATGATGCCGAACATGATCGAGGCGGCGATGAGATAGCGAGACAGGTCGAAGGTGAAGGCATCGAGCATGTGTGCGGCGATCTTGTCGATCAGCGAAGGGTCAGCGGCAAGTGACATAATATGGCTCCAGAAGGGGTGATGCCCCGCTACTGGCGCAATGCTGCCCGCCAGGCTCTGCAATGCCGGAAAAAGCCGCGCGATTTCGGAATTGCGCGCGTTTCTTCAGTTCTGATCGGCCGCGCCCCCAATCCGCTCACGCCGGTAATCGGTCGGCGCCATGCCGGTCTCCGCGCGAAAGGCGCGGTTGAAGGTGGCGAGCGAATTGTAACCCAGATCCATCGCGATGGTCAGAACCGGCAAGTCGACGCTGGCGCGATCCGCCAATTTGGCGCAGGCCTCGGCAATCCGGTGACGATTGAGGAAGGCCGAGAAATTGCGGTGGCCCAGCCGCTGGTTGATCAGCGCCCGCAGGCGGTGCTCGGGCACACCCAGGTGAGCCGCCAGCCCGGCGATGGTCAACCCCGGCGTCCGGTAGAACCCGTCATCCATCGCACTTTGCAGTCTGTCGTTCAGCACCACTTCGCTGGGGGTCAGCGTGGCCGGGTCGGGCACATGGCTGACGGTTCGTTCGGTTGCCACCAGCAGGTCTGGATCGGTGCGAAGCAGCGCCAGGCCTGCAAACAGCGTGACTGCCAGAATCAACAGGGCATTGGCCAGCTGGATTCCGGCCGGTGCCGAGCCGGACCCCGTCCCGGTGAGGAGTTCGAATAGCAGGATGCCACCGGTCTGCGCGGCGACCAGCAGCGGTAACCACAGCCGGATCGTGCGCCGCCGCTCGACCAGATCGTCGTTGAGACCGGCCAGGGCGACCCGGAACAGATCGGCCACCAGCAGCAGGCCGATCGCATGGATCAGGTAAAATCCGACCATGCCCTGGGGCAAGGCGAAGTGGCCGACAAACCAGCTGGCAATCAAGGCGGCGGCAAAGCCGTAGAGCACTGCGCTCGGCGGCTCGCGCTCGAACAGGCGCCGCGCGAACAGCCAGATCCAGAAGGGCGTGAGGACCGATCCGAGATCGACGAAGGGCCGGATTGCCGCCGGTGGACGCAAGGCCTCGGCCGAGTTGAACAGATAGGCGGCCGCGCCCACCAGCAGGCCGGCCAAGGCGACCCTGATCGGCCCGCGCACTTCGCCCGCGATAAGGAGCACCAGCAACAGCAGGGTTGCGCCGACCGCGATCAATCGCACCGAGGTGTCGAGCGCCTCAATCATCGCGATAGAGGATAGAGCTGTGCGGCCACTGCGTCACCGCTTGCGCGCTCCGGTCGCTCAGGAATTGGTGGACAGCGAGACCCGGTCGGTCACCGGATCGTATTCGACTGCAATGCCGGCGCCGCGCAGTTCGTGGAAGGGGATAAAGCCTGTGCGCGTGGCGAGGGCGCCCGAGATGCGGCGCGGCAGGGTTTCGGCCTGGCTGCCCAGCGCATCGGCGACGGAAGCGGTTGCGATGTAGATCTGGGCGCCTTCCTCGATCCGGATCGTGGCATTGCCGCGGCTCTTGCCATCGACCAGCAGCGGCTTGGACACCGTCAGGCTGCCGTCTTCCGCATTGAAGCGGGCTTCGCCGCGGGCGCCCGCTCTGGTGGCGGCCTCGCTGCGTGGCTGGCTGGGGACGAGCTTGGCAAGGTCGTAGTCGAGCGGCAGCATTTCGCCCGGCGCCAGTTCGCGCACCGACGCGCTGTCGGACGGGCGTTGGCTGGCGCGCTGGGCCCCGCCGTCGATCAGCGAGGCGAAGGCGGCGGCAAAGCCGGTGGCCCGGGCAGGTTCGCCCGCGCCGGCGGTGCCGGGCAAGCTCAGGCCAAGCTGGGCAATGGCCTCGTGCCGCTCGGCCAGCCCCGCCAGTTCGTCTGCCGCGACCGGCTGCGCGCGGGGCAGGTCTAGCCGCAAGGGATAGGAACCGAAATGTCCGGCGCCGTCCTGCCCGGCGACCAGCGGGCGCGAACCGGCCGGTGGCGGAGGCCAGTCGAGCGTGACCGCCCAGGCCAGCGCGACCAGCGCCAGCAGGGCCAGCCGCGGCGCGCGGTCGATCACCCGGTCGGCCCAGGCCTCTGGAGCGATGTAGCCACTGTCATGATCGGTGGTCTGGCCCATGGCGCGATTATGCCCCCGCTCTGCGCCGCTGTCACGCCAGACCGAACAGCGGCCAGGCGACCGCCAGCCCGCCGGCCGCGATCGCCACGCCATAGGGGAACTTGCCCTGGTCACCATCGCGGCGCAGCGGAATGCGTCGCAGCCGCCGCAGCAGTATCCAGCCCAGCACGAGGGCTCCGCCCAGCAGGGTCACCCACATCACCAGTTTGAGTCCCATGGCGAGCGGGAAATAGGCGGCCATGCCGGTGTAGAACTTGGCGTCCCCGCCGCCGATTATCCCGCCGGCGAACAGCAGCACGCCGACCACCAGCGCAATCGCTGCATGCGCGCCGTGCCAGCCGATCGCTCCGAGCCCGCCGAGCGCATAGGCATGGGCCAAGCCATAGGCGAACAGGGCGAGAGACAGCCAGTTGGCGAGCCGCCGTTCACGGATATCGGTATAGGCGCCAACCAGCAGCAGCAGGCTCAAGCCTGCCGGCCACAGCAATGCGGGGTCCACGATCTCAGTCGCCGCGCTTCAGCGCGACCCGCACGGGGTAAGCCGCGGTGCGCGGACGCGGGGTCCACCGCCCGACATTGCCGCGCGAAACCCCGATCCGCACCGGGCCCTTGGCACCTTGCGCGTCCGAGGCCGGGCCTTCGCTGCGGCCGACCAGCGTGATGCGGCTTTCGCGGGCAGGGCGGGGCACGGCGGTTGCCGCCTGGCGCGGCGCCGCGGCCTTGGCTTCCGGAGCCGCGGCCACGCGCACTTCGCGGTTGCTGCCGCGTGCCACCTGCACCGCCGGACGTTCGACCGTGACCGCGCTGGGCGGTGCAACCGGGGCTTCTAGCGCGGCCAGTTGTTCGGCTTGAGCGGCCTGTTCCGCCTTAGCCAGCATGGCGGCCGCTTCGCGTTCGCGCATGGCCAGCGCCGAGGCGCCCAGCGGCGTTTCGTAGAAGCGCGCCAGGTTGGCGGCGAACTTGGGATTGGCGCTGTCGAGTTCGACCGCGGTGCGGAAATAGCGCTCGGCGAGGTCGGCCCGGCCCAATCGGGCATAGGCCACGCCCAGGCCGTTGAAGGCGTCGGGCGCATGCTTTTCGTTGAGCGCCGCCATGCGGAATTGCTCGATCGCCTGCATCACATGCCCGGCCTTCAGGGCCGCACGGCCCCGCTCGAGCTCGGTGGCGCCGAACACATCGGCCAACTGCTCGGCCTCGGCCGCCTTGCGCGGCCCGAAGCCGAGCGAATCGACGAAGCTCTGGCAGCCCGAAAGGGCAAGGGCAGCAACGAGGCAACCAGTGAAGCGCAGTCCTGTCTTCATCGCTCTATCCTCCTGTCATCGAGGGAAACACTTCGCGAACCGTGAGCGCAGCTGCCGGAAGTATCAGCACGCCGATCATGGCCGGCAGCATGAACGCCACCAGCGGAATCGAAATCAACACCGGCAGCCGGTGCGCCTTCTCCTCGGCCCGCAGGCGGCGCGATTCGCGCATTTCGGAGGAATAGACGCGCAGCGTGGTGGCAAGGCTGGTGCCAAGCTTGTCCGACTGGATCAGCAGCGTCGAGAAGGAACGGATCTCGTCGACCCCGGCGGTTTCGCCCAGCAAGCGCAGTGCATCCTCGCGATTGGCACCCGCGCGCATCCGCAGCGTCGTTTCGGTCAGCATCTCGGAAATCAGCGGGTGCGACTGCGCCGTTTCGCGCCCGACCCGGTCGAGCGCGGCCTCAAGCCCAAGCCCGGCTTCGACGCAAACCAGCATCAGGTCGAGGCTGTCGGGAAAGCCGTTGATGATCTCGCGCCGCCGCCCCTCTGCCTGCGCGCGTACCACCAGGTTGGGGATATACATTCCCAGCAGCGCAAGGATCGCGCAGGTGAAATACATCCGGATGATGGAGGGACCCTCTGCCTGGTTCAGGGCATAAAGCAGATACAGGCCCGGCAAGACGAAGATCGCCATGAAGCGGACCAGCGTATAAACCCGTGGCGCGGTGGCCGAGCGATAGCCGGCGCTGCGCAGCAGCTTGGCGATTTCGCTCTCGTTGGTGTCGCTGAGGTTGAGGCCGGCATCCTCGATCCGCTTGGCAATGCTGGCCCACACGCTTTCGGTGCGTTGCCGCGCAAGACTTTCCGAACCGGCCTGGGCGGTGCCGCCGCTGATTTCCGACAGTTCGCGCACCAATCGCAGCCGGCGCGAAGTGCGGTTGCTGACAAGGAAAGCGACGAAGGTGACCAGCGCGAAGACCGCCAGTAGCACCAGCATCCGGAAGACCCAGTTGGAGGAAATCAGCTCGATCATCGTCACACCTTGAGGTCGATCATGCGACGGATCACATAGACCCCGATGCAATACATCACAGCCAGCGTGATCGAACCGTAGATCACGATCGGATCATCCGCCACGTCGAGGTAGTAGGATGGCGCCACCAGCAGCACGCTGATGAAGGTGAGCACCGGCAGCACGGTGAGCATCCAGCCGGTCATCCGCCCTTCGGAGCTCAGCGCGCGCACCTTCATGAACATCTGGTGCCGGTCACGGATCACCTTGGAGATGTTCTCGAGGATTTCGGCGAGGTTGCCGCCGGTCTGGCTCTGCACGGAAAGGCTGACCACGAACATGCGCATGTCTTCGAGGTCCCACCGGTCAGCCATGCTCTCGAGCGCCGCGATCAGGTCGGCACCATAGGCCACCTCGTCGGAGATCAGGCCGAACTCCGATCCGATCGGATCTTCCATCTCGTTTGTAATCAGGTCGATCGCCGAAGCGACCGGGTGCCCCGAGCGCAGCGCACGCACGAAGATGTCGAGCGCAATCGGGAATTGCTGTTCGATCCGCTTGCGGCGCGACTGGGCCAGCCGGCTCAGCACCATCAGCGGCAAGAGTATCGCCAGAGCCACGCTGAACGCACCGACAACGAAAATCACGCCGGGGCTGAGCGCCCAGCCGGAGAATGCCGTCACCAGCAGGGCCAGCAAAAACACGCCGACCAGCCCGATCGCCATTCCCACCGCCATTTGCGGCATGGTGAAGGGCACGCTGGCGGCAAACACCATCCGCTCGAAGCGGCTGATCGCACCACTGAAGATGTCAGGCAGGTCGGTATAGTCGCGCGGGCGGTTCTTGATCAGCTGGCCGACGATGTCCTCGCGGTCCTGCCCCGAACCGATCATTTGCAGGCGCTTGTTGATCGCGCCGCGATGGCTGCGGCTTTGGGCAAAGCTCGTCGCTGTGACCTGGGTCACGATGAACACCCCGGCGAAAATCGCCAGCAGCAGGAAAATGCGGATGATCTCGCCGGTCATGCCTTACCCGATCTTCAGTTCGGGCCGGAACAGTTCGGCCGGAAGCCTGATGCCATAGGCTTCGGCTTCCTGCAGGAACTTGGGGCGAATGCCGGTGGCTTCGAAATGGCCGATCACCTGCTGGTTTTCATCCACGCCCAGTTTCTTGAAGCGGAAGATTTCCTGCATGGTGATGGTTTCGCCTTCCATGCCGGTGATCTCCGACAGGCTCGTCACCTTGCGCCGGCCGTCGCTGAGGCGCGAAACCTGGATCACCACGTTGATCGCCGAGGCAATCTGCGCGCGCGCGGCGCGGGCGGGCATGTCGATCCCGCTCATCCCGATCATCTGCTCGACGCGGCTCAGCGAGTCGCGCGGATTGTTCGCGTGGACCGTGGTCATCGAGCCGTCGTGGCCGGTGTTCATCGCCTGCAGCATGTCGAAGGCCTCGCCGGCGCGAACTTCGCCCACGATGATACGATCGGGGCGCATGCGCAGCGCGTTCTTGACGAGGTCGCGCTGGTTCACTTCGCCGCGGCCCTCGATGTTGGGCGGGCGGGTTTCGAGCCGGGCGACATGTGCCTGTTGCAGCTGCAATTCGGCCGAGTCTTCGATCGTGACGATCCGCTCGCGCTCGTCGATGAAACTCGACAGCGCGTTGAGCATGGTCGTCTTGCCCGAACCTGTGCCGCCCGAGATCAACACATTGCGGCGCGACCGCACGATTGCCGAAAGCACCTCGGCCATCGCCTCGGGCACCGAGCCGAGATCGACCAGCTTCTGCATGCTGATCGGCACCTTGGCGAACTTGCGGATCGACAGCAGCGAACCGTCGAGCGCCAGCGGCGCGACCACCGCATTCACGCGGCTGCCGTCCTTCAGGCGGGCGTCAACATAGGGCGAACTTTCGTCGATCCGGCGGCCGACTCCGCTGACGATCTTCTGGATGATCCGCATCAGGTGCTTCTCGTCCTGGAAGCGGGTCGGCACGCGCTCGAGCAGGCCGCCACGTTCGACGAAAACCGTTTCACAGCCATTGACCAGGATATCCGTGATGCTCTGGTCCTTGATCAGCGGCTCGAGCGGGCCAAGGCCGAGCAGCTCGTCCATGACCTCGTCGACCATGTTGCTGCGCTCATCGCGGTTGAGCGGCTGGTCAAAGGTGACCAGTAGTTCGGGCATGAGCTGCGCGATCTCGGCCTTGATCTGCTCTTCGGGGAGCTTGTCGAGCATCGACAGGTTGATCCGGTCGAGCAGGCCCTGGTGGATCGCCATGCGCATGCGCAGCAGCGTTTCCTGCCGCGCGGAAATCTGCGGATGAAGCGCAGCTTCCGCGCTTACTGCATCATTGCTCGGCACACCGGCATCGATCTGCGGCTCTGCCCGCTCCTCCTGCCCAGCGCGTTTGATCTTCCACATGTTAATCTGCCTCCGCCAGGCGGCTCGCGACAAGCTCGCTCAGCTGCATGATGTCTTTCGCAAACTTGCTGCGCTTCTGGATCGCATAGACCAGTTGCCCCTGGTCCTGCGCCGCACGCAGCAAGGCGGCGTCCTCGCTCACGGTGGCGAGCACGGGATGCCGGATGGCTTCCGACGCATCGCTGGCGTTGATGGTCTTGAACAGGCCCTTTTCGACCTGGTTGAGCACGACCTGGATGGTGTCCTTGGGAATTCCCATCGACACGAGGAAATCGATCTGCCGCTTGGCATGGCGCAGGCTGGGGATCGTGAGCGTACCCACCAGCAGCGTGAGATTGGCGGCATAAACGGTCGAAAGCGACCAGTTGGTGAAGGATGCGGGCAGGTCCACCAGCACCACGTCGTAGTGCCGGCGCGCGACATTGAGCACGCGCATCAGCTGTTCGAAATCGACCGATTCAATCGGCACGATGTCAGCGGGCGGAGCGATCACGTCGACCAGTTCGTGGCCGCTGGCGGCGACCGAGCGCACCAGTTCATCGTCCAGCCGGCTGCCCGCTTCGAGCAGATCCGACAGCGTCAGGCGCGGGTGGCAACCCATGTAGGATGCAGCATCGCCCGATTGCAGGTCGAGATCGATCACGCAGGCGCGCTTGCCGTCGCCCAGATCAAGCGCCAGCTGGGCGGCGAGGTGGGTGGCGATGGTGGTCGACCCCGATCCGCCGATCGTCTTGATCATGGCGATGACCGGCGCCAGCTTGGCTTCGACCGGGGCCGAGGCGCCGCTTTGCTGGGCCACATCGACGATCGAGGTAACCAGCTCGTCGAGCGAGAAGGGCAGGGCGACGATGTCGCTCACCCCGCGCCGCAGCAGCTGGCGCGAGGTGGCGATGTCCACCTTGGCGAGCCCGGCGATGACCGGCACCGCGGGCAGCTGGCTGCGCAGCCGGTCAACCCGTTCGAGCGAATTGCGCGAAGCCGGATCGACTTCGATGACCACGATCGAGGCGGCCGCGAGGTCGGCCAGCGGCAGCGGATCCTCGATCCCGCACGAGACCGCCGCGACGTTCTCCGCGAGGCCGTCAAGGCCCGCCAGCATGGCCGGCTGGGCGACGACGTGCACGCCGCGCGGCAGGTCGATCGAGCGATCGCCGGATGAGTAGGAGAGGTTATCCATCTTGGTCATTTTTGTTCTCAGTTCGAGCTCGTACCGTTCGCATCTTCGGCGGTGATCGAATAGGCGAAATCCGGCAAACCGACAGTTCCGCCGATCGGCGATAGCGTAACCGGAGTGTAAGTCATGTTAACGAGCCGCACGGTGATGAGTGGCGAGATCTCGGGACCGTTGGGATCGCCGGCATAGCCGAGCCCCGATCCCGAATATTCGACCCGGATATTCGCGTCGGTAATGGCAGGATAGATCTGCTGCATGCGCGTGCTCAGCGAGGTGAATGCCGCGCTATTGAAGGTTGTGCCGGGGCAGGGCGCGGTCGTGCAGGTGCAACCGGAACTGGTGCAGGTAAGCAGGCCCAGCGCGGCTGCCGGGATACGATCCCCCTGCGTGATCAGAGTGCCGCCGACGTTGACATTGACATAGCTGGCCGTGGCAATCTCGTTGGCCAGCGGGTTCGTCACCGCCGCCCAGCGCGCGCCGATCTGCGTCGCCTTTTCCGCCTGGTTGATCCGCCAGGCATAGATGCCGACGTCGATCGTGCCGAGAATGAACAGCAGCAGCAGCGGCAGTACCAGAGCGAACTCGGCCGCCATGCCGCGCTCGTCGCGCAGGAACTCACGAAAGGTGGGATTGCGATGCATCGTCAGATCCCCATCACCGTGGCCTGCTGCGAGGCGTTGAGCGAAGCGCTGTCGTTGATCACGCCGAGGCCGTTGAACAGCGAGTTGTAGCCGAAAGTGGTCGTGATGTTGACCTGCGGTGCCCGCTCGGTCGCATCGAACAGCCCGGTCTGCGATTCCGCCGCGGTCGGGCAGGTCACGGTGATGGTGATCTCGCCCGCGTCCCATCCCGTCACCCGCGGGGTGCCACCATTGGCGAGCTGGCCGGTGCGCACCAGGTTGTTGATTGCGGTCACGGTGCCGCTGGGGATCGTGCTCGGGGCGCCGCCCCGGCAATTGATCGTGTCGAAGCTTTGCCGCGCGGCATAGCGCGCGCCGTCGCGCAGGCCCTTGATGACCTGGTGCTCCTGGTAGAAGTAATGCCCGGCCTCAAGCCCGGCGAACATCAGCAGCATGCCCAGCGGCAGGATCAGCGCCATCTCGGCGGCGGCAGCACCCCGGGTGCAGGATAGGAAGCGCGCGCGCGGCATCGTCATCGCACCAGATAGGGCACGTCGCGGCGGATCGTCGGGCCGATCGGCGCGCCCACGCGGCTGATGTCGGTCTCGCCGATGACTTCGCCGTAGATCTCGTCCTGCCGAGTGAACTTGCCGCCCTGGCCGCGCGCATAGGACGGCTGGACCAGGAAGATGTCGGCCCAGGTCACCACCGGCACGTCGCGCGAATTGCCCCGCACATCGTGCAGGTTGCAGTTGATCACCGCCACGGTCACCCGCCGCCGGTCGAACTCGCCCGACTTGGGGGTAAAGCCATACTGCTGGCCGCACACTGGCTGGTTGCGGGTGGTCAGCTGGTTGCCGGTAGCGCCAACCGGGGTATCGGCGAGGCGGGTGGCGGCCTGCGCCTCTTCCCATTTGTAGACGTCATAGCGGCTGATCCGGTCGATGCTGGGCGAACTTTCAAGCGTTGCCCCGGAAAGCGCCCCGACCCAGTCGGCGCGAGTCAGATAGCCGTGGTGCACGCGGAAATAGGTGTCGCGGTCCCAATTGCCGGGCGTCGTGCCAAACACTCCGGCCGAGACCGTCGGCCCGAATGCCTGGTTCTTGCAATTGCCCGCCGCGCCGTCTTCCAGCGCATGGCACACGTCGCGCGGATGGCCCATCGATTGCGGATTGCCGGTATACCACGCCAGCGTGGTCGGGTGATAGGCGGTGGCCGGTTCCTGCCAGCCGCTGTTGTGGATGTCGCAGGAATTGCCGGTTGCTGGCGCGCTGTTGGCCCGCCGCATCAGGTCCTTGCGCGAATTGAGCGCGGGCGAACAGGTGCCGCTGTTGACGCAGCCCTGCGATGAATAGACGTCGAAACGGGTGTTGAGCGCCTGCGGCCCGCTGGCGATATTGCCGGTCTGGGTGTCAACCGTGGCCGGTTCCTCGGTCTCGACCCCGTCCTGCGACAGGCAGCGCCCGCCAGGGCCATCCCAGCCCAGCGCCTCGCGCACGCCCACCGCACCATTCACGCCGATATCGAGATAGCCGTAATTGCCCGGGGTCCACTGGCTGCCGCCGCCCGGTTTGGCCAGTATGCCCTTGCCCCGCGCATCGTTGAAATTGAACGGGGTCTCGCCGGTGGGCGAGCCGGGTTCATAGGGGTTGCAGATCATCAGCGGCGGGATACGGCACAGCGCCGATCCGATGCCGGCCGTGGCCGAAGCCACCATGGTGCTGCTGAATGCCCCCACGATCGGGGTCAGCGCGAAGTTCACGTCGCGCGTGTCCACCGTCACCTGCACGAAGCGTGCCTCGGCAAAGCGGCTGGTGTCGGTAAAGCCGTTGGTGCCCGCCTCGGCATTGGCGCGCGAATTGTAGAACACGATCTGCGCCACCGCGTCGGTCACCGCGATGGTGCGCCCGTCGCCATCGTTCGAGATCAGCGTGGTGTTCGACACCAGCCCGCCCTGGATCGCATTGATCGCGCGGGTCATCGAATCGCTGCGCTGGTCCAGCTGGGTCGCGCCCGCCAGCGCCGCCTGGTCGGCGGCGTTCTGCAATTCGGTGTCGAGGCTGGCCATCCGGGCATAGTCGAAGGCCAGCCCGGTCACGGCAATCAATCCCACAAGGGCAAGCGCATAGGTGGCGGCAACTGCGCCGCTCTGATCCTTCAGGATGCTCCTATACTTGGCCTTCATGGTCATGGGTCATACCGTTCTGCTTTGCGTTACCGTTGTTGCCACCCGTTGTTGTTTTTCGCTAGCGAAGGTCAGTTGCTGCCCCCGCCGCTGCTGATCCCTTCGGTGGTGCTCACCCGTTCGGGCTGCTTCACCGCGTCCTTGCGATAGCGTTCGATCGCCGCCGCCGCCTTGCCCGCGCTGGTCTGCAGCGGGGCATCATAGCGCGGATCGGGGTTCACCACCATCGCGGCAAAGGTTGCCTTGTTGGCTTCGCCGAAGCCCGGATCCTGCCGCCCGACGAACTCCATGCCTTCATGGGTCGAGCAGGCCCCGGCCGCCAGCGCCAGCGCCAGCGCCAGCAGCGGCAGGGTTTTCGCCTTACAGTTCATAGTCGCTCTCCTGGCTGGTGGCGGGTGCGCCCGAAGGGGCCACGCCGCCATTGGGCGCCACCGGCACCGGGCGATAGAGCGTGCCGTTCAGCAGCACGTCGGCCTCCACCGGGTCCTTCACGCGATCGGTCGGCAGCCGCACCTGGTCAGGCCGGATCGGCTGGACAAGGCGCGGGGTCACCACGATCAGCAGCTCGGTCTCACCCTTCTGGAAGCTCGATGAGCGGAACAAGGATCCGATGATCGGCAGCGAGCCGAGCAGCGGCACCTGCTCCACCGAAGTGGCGAAATCCTTCTGGATCAGCCCGGCAATGGCAAAGCTTTCGCCGTCGCGCAGTTCCAGCACGGTGCTGGCGCGGCGGGTCTGCAGGCCGGGAATGCGCAATCCGCTAACAGTGATCGAAGCGGTCTCGTCGATCGAGCTGACTTCGGGCTCGACCAGCAAATTGATCGTGCTGTCGCCCAGCACGGTGGGGGTAAAGCCCAGGCTGACGCCGAAGGGCTTGAATTCGATCGTGATGCCGTTGTTCCCGTTGCCGCCAGTAGTCGCGCCGCCTTGGAGCACCGGGATGGGGAATTCGCCGCCGGCAAGGAAATTGGCCTTTTCGCCCGACAGCGCCACCAGTGTGGGTTCGGCCAGCGTTTTCGACAGGCCTTTTTCCTCCAGTGCGTCAAGCGCCACGTCGATATCCAGCCCCAGCACATCGGTGAAGGCGCGGGTCAAAATACCAAAGGTGTCAGTTACCGAACCTACTTCTAATACGCCGTTTCCAAAGATCCCAGTTGGCACTTCGCCGGGGGTCAGGCTGGCACCCGATCCGGTCACGCCGTTGAAACGCCCGCCATTGGAGCGGAAGAAGCTGCGCACGCCCAGGTCCTTGCCCACGCTGCGGTTCACCTCGGCAAAGCGCACTTCCAGCATCACCTGCTGGCTGCCGCCCAGCGACATCA
>CAZCNF010000016.1:0-64766 GCA_964500135.1 uncultured Porphyrobacter sp. | reverse complement strand
GTGCCCGGGTGCAGGCCGACCACGGCAGATTGCGGATGCGTGCGGGCCTGCTCAATCGCGAAATTGCGGATCAGCATGTTGAGCGCGGCCTTGCTGGCTCGGTAGCTGTGCCATCCGCCGAGGCGGTTATCGGAGATCGACCCGACCCGGGCTGAGAGCACAGCGAAAACACTCCACCGGTCGCGCGGCAGCAGCGGCAGCAGATGCTTGGCGACTAGCGCCGGCCCGATCGTGTTGTGCGCGAAGACCTGTGCCATCGCCGCGGGATCGATCTGGCGCAGGCTCTTTTCCGGCCCCGGCCCTTGCTCGAGCGTCAGCACGCCGCTCGCCACGATGACCAGTTCTGGCGGCGCCTCGCGCATGGCTTGCGCGGCGGCTGCAATGCTTGCCTCGTCGGCGAGGTCGAAGCGGTACGGCCGGATCGCCGCGTGCGCCGGTGCCTGGCCGCTGCGCGAGCCGGCATGGATGCATTCCACCCCGCCCCGGGCCAGCGCCTGGCACAGCGCCGCACCGATTGCACCTGTGGCACCGAACACCGCTGCATGGCGCGGACGGGCACTGCCGGACTTTCCTACATCGCTCACGCCAGCTAGACGTTCGGCATGGCCCAGCGGTTCCCCCCGGCAAGCAGCACTTTCCCGGTGCTGGATGAGGTCAGGAATTCTTCCATCTGGACTGTGGTGCAGGCGGTGCGCCGGGCAAGACCCGGACGCGCCATTGCCGGTTGGAAGACTGTCAACATCCCTGGCAAATCTCGCAACACCCGCGTGCTTGCCCTGACCGCCGAAGCCGCTAGATAGGTCGCGCGAAGCAACAGGATTCCCGTTTCATGGCCACCTTCACCCTCCCCAAGAATTCGAAGATCACCGGTGCCGGCAAGACGCACAAGGTGGACGGCGGCAAGCGGGTGAAGAGCTTCAAGATCTATCGCTATGATCCCGACAGCGGCCAGAACCCGCGCTATGACAGGTTCGAGATCGATCTCGACCAGTGCGGCCCGATGGTGCTCGACGCGCTGTTCAAGATCAAGAACGAGGTCGATCCGACACTGACCTTCCGCCGCTCGTGCCGTGAAGGGATCTGCGGATCCTGCGCCATGAACATGAACGGAAAGAACGGGCTCGCCTGCACCACCGCGATCGAGGACCTGCCGGGCGAAATCCGCATCACCCCGCTGCCGCACATGGAGGTGATCAAGGACCTGGTGCCCGATTTCACCCATTTCTATGCGCAATATGCCTCGATCCGCCCCTGGCTTCAGACCGTCAGCCCGGCGCCGAGCGGCAAGGAGCGGTTGCAGAGCCCCGAGCAGCGCGAGAAGCTTGACGGGCTTTACGAATGCATCCTGTGCGCCTGCTGCTCGACTTCGTGCCCCAGCTACTGGTGGAACTCGGACAAGTTCCTCGGCCCGGCGATCCTGCTGCAGGCCTATCGCTGGCTGGCCGACAGCCGCGACGAGATGACCGGCGAGCGGCTCGACCAACTGGAAGATCCGTTCCGGCTCTATCGCTGCCACACCATCATGAACTGCGCGAATGTCTGCCCCAAGGGCCTCTCGCCGGCCAAGGCGATTGCCGAGACCAAGAAGATGATGGCTGAACGCCAGATCTGACCCGTGGCGCTCAAGGACGACGTTTTCGAGCACGGGCCGGATCCCGAACATCCGGGCTGGCATCACTGGAACCTCAAGGATGCGACGCTGTTCAATGGCGCGGTGATGGGCAAGCTGATCACGCGCCGCGAAGGGGAGCGGTGCCGGCTGCGGATGTTCCCGGAACGCAAGCACGAAAACCTGCAGGGCATTATCCACGGCGCGGTAACGCTCGGTCTGATCGATATTTCGCTGTTCACCACCATGCATGTGGTGGGCAGCGGCAATGCCGGCCCCTCGGTGACGCTGGAGCTCTCGACCCAGTTCATCGGCGGGGGCGATCCCAAGCGCCCGCTCGATGCCGTCACCGAAATCCTGCGCGAAACCGGCAAGCTTGTGTTCGTGCGCGGCGAAGTCGTGCAGGATGATGATCGCATCGCCGCCTACAGCGGGATCATCCGCAAGTTCCTGCCCCGGAACGACTGAGCGTGGGCGGACTGCTCGCGCGCTACGATGCTCTGGTGGCGGCGGGTGAGTTGCAGCCCGATGCGGACCAGCGCGCTGCCGCCGAGCGGCTGGCTCGGCTGCAGGCGGAGCTGGAAGCGGTGCCGAAGCGCGGCTCGGTGCTGTGGCGCGCACTTAGCCGCAAGCCCGATGCGGTGCAGGGCGTCTATCTGTGGGGCGGTGTCGGGCGCGGCAAGTCGATGCTGATGGACCTGTTCGTCCACACACTCGACATCGCCCGCAAGCGCCGCGTCCATTTCCATGCCTTCATGCAGGAAGTCCACGCGCTGCTGCGCGAAGCGCGCAAGGGCAAGTCCGGCGATCCGATCCCGCCGGTCGCCCGCACGCTGGCGCAGGACGTGCGGTGCCTCGCCTTCGACGAGATGGTGGTCAACAATTCGGCTGACGCGATGATCATGAGCAGGCTGTTCCGCGCGCTGATCGTGGATGAAGGGGTGACGGTCGTCGCCACCAGCAACCGTGCGCCGCCCGAGCTGTACAAGGAGGGGCTCAACCGCGAGCATTTCCTGCCCTTCATCGACCTGATCCACGAACGGCTTGACGTGCTTCCGCTCAACGGCCCCTTCGACTACCGGCTTGATCGCCTGGCCGGGATCGCCAGCTGGCACGCCCCGATCGGCCCCGTCGCGACCGAGCAGGTGCGCGAGGTATTCTTTCGCCTCACCGACTACAAGCCCGAGGATGCCGCACATGTCCCCAGTGGCGAGTTGGACCTCGGTGGCGGGCGCAAGCTGCATGTGCCCAAAAGCCTCAAGGGCGTCGCCGTCTTCAGTTTCAAGCGGCTGTGCGGCGAAGCTCGCGGAGCGCCCGATTACCTCGCTATCGCGCGCGCCTATCACACGGTGATAATCGTCGGGATCCCGCAGATGGGCCCCGACATGCGCAACGAGGCCGCCCGCTTCGTCACGCTGATTGACGCACTCTACGAGCATCGGGTGAAGCTGTTCGCGACCGCTGCCAGTGCCCCCGAGGACCTTTATCCGGCAGGAGATGGAGCCTTCGAGTTCGAACGGACCGTGAGCCGCCTCAAGGAAATGCAGAGTGACGCCTATATGGCGCTGGGGCATGGCAGCGAGCAATAGCGGGTCAGGCGGCCGCGATTCGATCAGCCAGGCGGCCTTGCGCAGCCACCAGACGGTTCATCACCTTGAGATCCTGTTCGCGCAGTTCGAGCGCGGTATCGGCCCACATCTCGGTGATGCGGTTCAATTCCGCCAGTTCGAGGTTCCACGCCCGCTTCATTGCCCGGCGCGATCCGACCAGCCCGGCATGGCGCCGCTCCGACCGCTTGATGAACTGGCGACAGGCATTCACCCCGTCACCCGGTTCGGCAAGTTCGTGCACCAATCCCAGCTCGAACATCTGTTCGGCTGTATAGGTCTGGTTCGAGAGGATCAGCCGCTCGGCTGCAGCGCTGCCCAGCTTGCGCGCCAGCAGCGCGTGCGCGCCCATGCCGGGAAACAGGCCGAACATGATCTCGGGCAGTCCGAAAGTGGCGGTCCGTTCGGCCACGATGAAGTCGAACGACAGCAGCGCCTCGAAGCCGCCGCCCAGTGCCGCACCCTGCACGAGGCCGATAGTGAGCATCGGCAGGCCGAGGCTGCGAATGTTCCGGTCAAGGATGGCGCAGCAACGGTGCCCGTAATTGACGAGTCCGTCGCGGTCGCGATTGCGGATCAGCTGCTCGAACAGCGCGAGATCACCACCGAAGCAGAACACGTCTGGCGCACGGCTGCCGAGCACCAGGTAGCGCAAGGGAACCTTGCCCTCGCCGAATCCCGTGGGAATCAGTTCCTGCCAGCGCTCGAAATCATGCAGCATGGGAGGGGTAAAGCTGGGCCTCCCCTCCGGTCGCATGAAGGTCCACAAGGTGGCGTGCTCGTCGTCGTAGAGAACGTCGAGTTCGGCAAGTTCGAGCAGCTCACGCGGGATCGCGGCGTGCCGCGCGCTCTCAACGAACAGCTCTTCGTCGTTTGACAGCGGAATCGCTCGCGACACACCACTATCCATGAACGAGCGCCCTCTTGCCTATTGATGAAGTCCCTATCGGGCGACAATTCATTTCGCCCAATAAAGTCTTCCGACAAGACAAGGCTATGATAGTCGGGACTCGCTTGGCAAATGCTAATTTGCGTTGTCGCGACGAGCCGAGTCCCGGATCGGGTCATTCAGCCGCAGCACAGGGTCTGCGGATATCGCACTGCACCTAGGAAATCCGCGCTTTTCCGCACCAAAGCCCAGCAACTGCGTCCAAATGGACACAGTAATTTCGCATTTGCAGCATCAGGCTGCGAGATCTGCGCGGACGCGCTTCAAGCCGCTTCTTGCCGGTCGTCGGGCGTCTGCGGTTCGCCTTCGAGCCATTCGATCAGGAGATCGAGCACTCGACGCACCGAATATTCCTGATCCTCAAGCTTCTGCTCGATCAAGGCGACGCGACCGTCCTGTTCGGTCATACGTTGCTCGATCGCGGCGAGCGCTGCTTCGATCCTGGCAGCACGCTCGCTTACGGAAAATTCGGCTTGGACGGTGTCGATCATGGCCATCATGCTCCGGAATGCCATGACACTAGGCCGATTTGATGAAGAATCGGTTAGGCTGGCTCCTGCGCTCCGCCGCAGTTTTGCGCGGTTCCTAGCGCGTGAAATAGCTCGCCAGTTCAACATGGGTCGACCAGCGGAACTGGCCCACCGGGCGCAGCGCCTCGAGTCTGAAACCTGCCGCGATCAGGCGCGCCGCATCGCGCGCCCAGCTCGCCGGATTGCAGCTGACATAGGCGACGCGGGCAATCCGGCCGGCCGCGATCTGCTCGACCTGTTCGCGCGCACCTGCACGCGGCGGGTCAATCACGACCGCTTCGAACCGGTCAACTTCGGCTGGCTGGAGCGGATTGCGGAACAGGTCGCGGTGCATCGCCGCTATCGGCAAGCCCGCGCGGCCCGCCGCAGCCTTGCAAGCCAGATGGGCATCCCGCGCGGCCTCGGCAGCCAGAACCTTGGCCGGCCCAGCCAGCGCGAACGCGAAGGTCCCTAGTCCTGCAAACAGGTCCGCGATGCTGGCCGCATCTCCGATCCAGGCTTGAACATCCTCGACCAGGCGCTGCTCCCCGTCGCGCGTCGCCTGCAGGAAGCTGCCCGGCGGCAAGCCCACTGGTCTGCCGGAGAGGGTGATGGTGGCCGGTTCCGGCTCCCACACCGCTTCGGCGCCATAGCCCTGGTCGAGCGTCAGGCGGGCGAGTTGGCTGGCCTGAGCCAGCTCGAGCGCCGCCTCGGTCGCTGCCAAGCCTTCAAGCGCGATGTTGCGCAACCCGCAATCCACGCCCTGGTCCGCCAACGTCAGCTCGATATCGACCGCATTCCGGCCGCCGTGTCGGGCAGCAAACGCCCGCAAGGCAGGCAGAACGGCTGCCAGTTCCGGGGCAAGGACATGACAATCGGCCAGGTTGACGATCCGGTGCGATCCGGCTTCGCGGAAGCCCAGCACGGCCCCGCCGGCCGTCTTCTGGGCATGCAGCGTCGCCCGGCGGCGGCTGCGCGGCGGCGAAAGGTGCGTGGGCAGCAAATCGCCAATCTGCACGCCTTGCCCCGCTGCGGCATTGACCACCCGGTCGGTCACGAAGCCGCGCAACGCATCTTCATCGGCGTGCTGCAACTGGCACCCGCCGCAGCGACCAAAATGAGCGCAGGGGGGATGGACATGGTGTGGCCCATGGTCGAGCAAGCCATCGGCGCGCACCCGGTCGCCCGGCACGCCGCCTGCCACATGGCGGCCATCGGCGGTCACACCATCGCCCTTCGCTGCAATGCGGATGATTTCGGAACTCTCGCTCACAATGCTGCGGCGATAGCGCTTGAAACCGTGCGCGCAAGCTCACCTGCGGTAAACGCTGGGCCGCAACGGCTGGCCGCCTCGCCGTGCAGCCACACCGCCTCGCAAGCGGCTTCGAATGGAGGACGACCGTTGGCCATCCGGCTCGCCGCGATCCCGGCCAGCACATCGCCCGTACCCGCCACCGACAGCCAGCTGGGCGCGGGCGGCGCCCATGCCAGCCGCCCGTCAGGCGTGGCCAGCAGTGTGTCGGGACCCTTGGCCAGCACCACCATCCCGCTCGTTTGCGCCAGTGCCTGCGCCCGGGCTTGCCGCCCCTGCGCCACCACCGCAAAGCTGCGGCAGAGCGACTCCAGCTCGCCGTCATGCGGAGTAGCGAGCACAGGCAAGCCAGCGGTGATCATGCCGGGCTTGAGCAAACCCAGCGCATCGGCATCGAGCACCAGCGGGCGCCCTGTAGCCAGCACCAACTGCAGCCGGTCCTGTGCCTCGTGGCCACGCCCCAGCCCTGGGCCGATCAGAAGCACCGCAATCCTCGAATCGCCCAGCGCTTCGCCAAGCGGCCGCTCGTCCACGACCAGCGCCGCCGGAGCGGCTGCGGGGGCGCGGTGCGCCAGCAGCTTCACATAGCCCGCCCCTGCCCGCATTGCGGCCTCGCTGGCAAGCAGCGCGGCGCCGGGCATGGCACCGCCGACAACCGCGCATAGCCCGCGCGTGTACTTGTGTGCATCAGCGGCTGGAGGCGCGAGCTTCGGCCTTGCGATCAATTGCGCCGCTCCCGCAACGGCATCGACGCCGATCGGCACCAATTGGAGATCGCCCATGATCCGTCGGGCAGGAAGCCGAACGTGCGCAAACTTCCAGGCGCCCAGCGCCAGTGTCATGCGGTAGTCGGGCAAGCGCTCGTTCAACAGTTCGCCGCTGTCGCTTGCCACCCCTGACGGCAGGTCAACCGCGATCCGAAGCGGATGACGCGCGGCAAGATCGCGCAGCAGCAAAGCGTGTTCGACGCTGAGCGGGCGGGCGAGGCCCGAACCGAACAGGCAATCGACCAGAACCTGGCCTCGCGCGTCCTTGCCGGAACTCAGGCTGGTGCCCCGGTAAGCCCGCCGCGCGTGTTTCGCAGCCTCGGTCTTGGGCGCAGCCGGCGCCACCACCTGCACCGCCAGGCCCCGCCCGCGCAGCACCTCGGCGATGACATAACCGTCGCCGCCATTGTTGCCCGGGCCGCACAGCACCGTCACCGCGAGTCCTGCTGCTACCCGCCAGACCCATTCCGCTGCACCACGCCCCGCCACCTGCATCAGCTCGTCAACACTGGTGCCGGCGTCGACCAGCGCCTGCTCGGCCGCCTGCATCTGCGCGACCGAAAGGATCTGGCGGTCAGATATCGGCGTAGACATGGGTTTCGGCGCGCGCGCCGGGGTGGGTCAGCGCGCCCTTCACCGCCGGGCCGACATTCTGCGCATAGCGCCACAGCGTTCCCGACTGATAATCATTGGTGCGCGGCTGCCAGGCGCTACGGCGCTGTTCCAGCACGGCCGGATCGACCTCCAGCTCAATTGTTCCGGCTTCGGCATCAATGCTGATGATGTCGCCTTCCTCGACCAGTGCGATCGGGCCGCACTCGGCCGCTTCGGGCCCAACATGGCCGATGCAGAAGCCGCGTGTCGCGCCCGAGAAGCGCCCGTCAGTAATCAGCGCCACGCTTTCACCCATGCCCTGGCCATAAAGCGCAGCGGTAGTCGAGAGCATTTCGCGCATGCCTGGCCCGCCCTTGGGTCCTTCATAGCGGATTACCACCACGCTGCCTTCGCGGATCTCCCGCCGCTCGACCGCGGCAAAAGCATCTTCCTCACAGTCGAATACCTGGGCCGGGCCGGAGAACTGCAGCCGCTCCATGCCTGCAACCTTCACGATCGCGCCGTCAGGTGCGAGTGAGCCTTTGAGGCCCACCACCCCTCCGGTCGGGCTGAGTGGGTTCGACACCGGGTAGATCACCTTCTGGTCGGGGTTCCAGGTAATTTCCTCCAGGTTCTCGCCGATGCTCTTGCCGGTGACGGTGATCGGTTCGGGATCGAGGAAACCGCCGTCGAGCAGCGTTTTCATCACCATGTAGACTCCGCCTGCATCGTGCATGTCCTTGGCGACATAGCGCCCGCCCGGCTGCAGATCGGCGATGTAGGGGGTCGACTTGAAGATCTCGGCCACATCGAACAGGTCGAATTCGATCCCGCATTCGCTGGCCATGGCAGGCAGGTGCAGAGCGGCATTGGTCGAACCACCGGTGGCGGCGACCACGCGTGCGGCATTTTCGAAAGCGGCGCGGGTGCAGATGTCGCGCGGGCGCAGATTGCGCGCCAGCAGCTCCATCACCTGAGCGCCTGCGGCAATCGCCACTTCCTCACGCGATTTGTAAGGTGCGGGTGCCATATTGCTGTTTGGAAGAGACAAACCGATCGCCTCACCCACGCAGGCCATGGTGTTGGCGGTGAACTGCCCACCACACGCGCCATGGCCGGGGCAGGCGACCTTCTCGAGTGCGATCAGTTCCTTGAGCGGGCAATTCCCGGCAGCGTGCTGACCCACGGCCTCAAACACGTCCTTCACGGTCACGTCCTTGCCGTGGAAGCTTCCGGGGAGGATTGAGCCGCCGTAGACAAAGATCGAAGGCACATTGAGCCGCAACATGGCCATCATCATGCCGGGCAGGCTCTTGTCGCAGCCGGCGAAGCCAACCAGCGCGTCGTAACAGTGTCCGCGCACCGAAAGTTCGATCGAGTCGGCGATCACCTCGCGGCTCACCAGCGAACTCTTCATGCCCTGGTGCCCCATCGCGATCCCGTCGGTCACGGTGATCGTGTTGAAACGGCGCGGCATGCCGCCACCCTGCTCCACCCCCTGGCGGCAGATGTCGGCCTGCGCGTCGAGCGCGGTGTTGCACGGCGCGCTGTCGTTGCCGGCGGAAACCACGCCCACGAAGGGGCGCGCGATCTCTTCCTCGCTAAGGCCCATCGCGTAGTAATAGGACCGATGCGGCGCACGCTCGGGGCCTACCGAAACGTGGCGGCTGGGCAGTTTCGACTTGTCGAAGCGGGTGGACATAATCTTTCCTGAATCGCTGGGTCTGCGAAACAGGCCCTGCCCCTACTCCAGCGCCAGCGCAACCCTCATTGCCACATTGGCGAGCAGCGTGGCCCAGCGCGCCTGGCCTGCCGGGTCGCCAATCAGGTCCTGCCGCACCTCCACGCCGAAATAGGGGCGCCCATGCGCCTCGGCGTGGCGATTCATGGTCGCGTTGAGCAAACGCCCTGAATAGGGTTGCTGATCGCCCACTAGGAGCCCTTCGGCTTCGAGCAGGGGAATGGCGATGCGCGCCGCGCGATCGTCCAGATTGTAGAGCACCCCGCAGTGCCACGGGCGTTCTTCGTCGGGATGGCTGGCCAGCTGCGGCGTGAAGCTGTGGAGCGACAGGATCAACGCGGGTTCGGCCCCTTTCAGCACCTCTTCGAGTGCGCTGTGATAGGGGTGGAAAAACCGCGCAAGCCGCGCTTCATGGCCTGCGTGGTCGATCGCATTGCCGGGGATGGCATGGCCATCGCTCGCAACCGGGATTGTGGCTGGCTGGTGCGGTTCGCGGTTGAAGTCGCAAACAAGGCGGCTGACATGGCCCTGAAACGCACTAAAGCTTGGGTGGCGGGCCATGATTGCGCCCACCTCGGCCACGCCGATATCGACCGAGATGTGCTGATCCACCAGCGCCGGATCGATCCCCAGGTCGATGTCGGGCGGCACGCGGTTGCTGGCATGATCCGACACGATCAGGATACCGCCGGCACGAGGTGTGCCGATCAGGCGCCAAGCCTCGTGCCCGCTCACCGCAAGGTTCCTGCCATGGTCCACCAGGCTGGCGGCATCGCGGCCTGCGCCGCATCGCGCGCCTCGGCGTTATCGTAGAGCGCGAAGCAAGTGGCGCCCGAACCTGACATGTGGGCTAGCAGCGGGCCGGTGCCGCCGAGTGCTGCCAGCACCTCGGCGATCGCGGGGCACAGCGCAATCGCCGGGGCCTCAAGATCGTTGCGTCCGGCCAGCGCGATCGCGCGTGCCGAACCATGCGGCAAGGGTCCGCGATCGAGGCCATCCCATTCCATGAACACCGGCCCTGTGGCCAGCGGAATGCGCGGATTGACCAGCAGCACGGGGGTGCCAGCAAGATCGTCCTCGACCTGCTCCTGCTCGGTGCCGGTCCCGCGCCCGATATGCGTGCGGCTGAGCACGCAGGCGGGCACGTCGGCGCCCAGCTTCGCTGCGCGCGCCATCCAGTCGCCAGGCAGGCCATGCAGTTGCTCGACGATACGGAACACCGCCCCTGCATCGGCCGAACCTCCGCCCAGGCCCGCCGCGACCGGCAGGTTCTTTTCCAGCGTCACCGCCAACCCTTGCGGGCGTGGCAGGGAGGCTAGCGCCCGCGCCACGAGATTTTCGGACGGATCATCCAGTCCGCCGGCGAATTCGCCGAGCGTTGCTACGCAGTCAGCCCCGGCCGGTTGCGCCATCAGCACATCGCCCCGATCGACAAACGCGAACAGGGTCTCGAGTTCGTGATAGCCATCCTCACGCCGCCTGCGCACATGCAGCGCAAGGTTGATCTTGGCATAGGCGGTTTCCGTAATTTCGATCCGAGTCACCCGCCGACTGCCGTCCTACATATTCGGATAGTTCGGGCCGCCGCCGCCTTCGGGCGTAACCCAGTTGATGTTCTGGTTGGGGTCCTTGATGTCGCAGGTCTTACAGTGGACGCAGTTCTGCGAATTGATTTGGAACCGGGGCTCGCCCGTGCCTTCGTCAACCAGCCATTCGTAAACGCCGGCAGGGCAATAGCGGGTGGACGGCCCGCCGAAGATCTCGAATTCGCTCGCCTTCTGCAGCGCCGCATCCTTGAGTTGCAGGTGGCACGGCTGGTCTTCGGCGTGGTTGGTGTAGCTGTAGGCGACATTGGTCAGCCGGTCGAAGCTGATCACGCCATCGGGCTTGGGATAGTCGATCTTCGGGAACAGGTCGGCCCGGCCAGTATGCGTGTAATCGGGCGTGTGCTTCATCGAAACCGGCAGCCCGATCCTGAGCGTGCGCATCCACATGTCGGCGCCCGCGATCACCGTGCCGATATCGCCGCCGAACTTGGCCACGGCCGGCTGGGCGTTCTGCACCAGCTTCAGTTCGTCTGCGATCCAGCTGCTGCGCACCGCCGCATCGTAATCGGCCAGTTCGGTCTGCGCCTGGCCCGCCGCGATCGCTGCCGCGATGCTTTCCGCTGCCAGCATACCGCTCTTCATCGCGGTATGGCTGCCTTTGATCCGCGGCACGTTGACGAAGCCCGCCGCACAGCCGACCAGCGCGCCGCCGGGAAAGGCCAGCTTCGGCACGCTCTGCCACCCGCCTTCGTTGATCGCGCGCGCGCCATAGGCCACGCGCTTGCCGCCATCGAGATACTCGCGGATCGCCGGATGCTGCTTCCAGCGCTGGAATTCCTGATAGGGCGAGACCCAGGGGTTGGCGTAATCGAGCGCCGTGACGAAGCCCAGCGCGACCTGGCCATTGGCCTGGTGGTAGAGAAAGCCACCGCCCCAGCTGCCGCTTTCCGAAAGTGGCCAGCCCTGCGTGTGGATCACGCGACCGGGGACGTGCTTGTCGGGATCGATATCCCACAATTCCTTGATGCCGAGGCCATAGACCTGCGGCTGGCAGTCCTTTTCGAGGTCGTATCTTGCCTTGAGCTGCTTGGTCAGGTGCCCGCGCGCACCCTCGGCGAAAAGCGTGTATTTGGCGTGGATTTCCATGCCCGGCTGGAAATCGCCCTTGCGGCTGCCGTCGGCTGCGACGCCCATGTCCTGCGTGATTACGCCGGTCACCGCACCGCTATCGTCAAACATCACTTCGGCCGCAGGGAAGCCGGGGAACACCATCACGCCCAGCGCCTCGGCCTGTTCCGCCAACCAGCGGCACAGATTGCCGAGCGAACCGGTATAGCAGCCATGGTTGCTCATCAGCGGCGGCATGAACAGGTGCGGCAGCGCGGTCTTGCCGCCCTTCGACAGCACCCAATGCCAGTTGTCGGTGACCGGCGTCTGCGCCATCGGGCAGCCCATCTCGCGCCATTCGGGCAGCAGTTCGTCCAGCGCCCTTGGGTCAACCACCGCGCCCGACAGGATATGCGCGCCGATTTCGGAACCCTTTTCAAGCACCACCACTTCGAGCGCATCGTTGACCTGTTTGAGCCGGATCGCCGCGGCCAGGCCGGCCGGCCCGCCCCCCACGATCACCACGTCGCAAGGCATCGATTCGCGTTCAACAGCTTCCGCGCTCATCCGGTTCTTGTCCTTCGAAAATTCCGTGACCAAACTCGCGCCAAGCCTTGATTGCTGCGGTTTCGAAGGTCAAGACCTGCATTGGATAGTATGACCTTGGCCGAGCGCATTGCCCCCAGCGATCTTGCCGCTGCCCTTGACTGGTGGCGCGAGGCCGGCGTCGATAGCGTTTTCACCGATGAGGCGACCAACTGGCTAACTGGGCCGGTGCCAGCAAACCCGGCAGCAGAGGCAGCCCCCGCCCTTCGGAGTGCCCGCTTTGCGCCAAAGCCTGCCCCTGCCCCCGCCCGGATCGACCTGTTCGGCGGCGAGCCCCCGGCCGATCTCGCCGCGTTCCGCGAATGGTGGCTGGCCGAGCCCGCGCTCGACGCGATTGGCCCGCGCGGCCGCGTGCCGCCACGCGGCATGGCGCGCACGCAGCTGATGGTGCTGGTGATGGATCCTGAAGCAGGAGATACCACTGCTCTGCTGTCGCAGGCACAGGGTCGATTGCTTGGCCGGATCCTGGCGGCGATGGCTGTGCCGGACGGCGAGATCTATGTCGCGTCCGTCCTGCCGCGCCACACGCCCATGGCCGATGGTGTCGCGCTCACCAGGCAAGGCTATCGAGAAGTGCTGAGCCACCATGTGCAACTCGTAGCACCGCGCAGGATCGTTGCGTTCGGGGTCAACATCCTGCCGCTTTTGGGGCACGATGCAGCGCAAGACCCTGCCGCCGTGGAATTTTTCAAGCTTGAAGGCTCCAGCGTCCCTTTGCTGGTGTCGGAAGGGCTCGACAGCATGATGGCAATGCCTCGGCTCAAAGCCCGCTTCTGGCGCCGCTGGCTCGATTGGACAGGCAGGCAGGCATGAACATCGCCACGGGCTTGAAAGCACTCGGTCTCGCATTGTTGGGCAGCGTTTCCACCATGGTTGCCACCCCGCTGGCGGCACACACCAGCGCGGCCGAATATTTCCGCGCCCGGGCCGAGAGCAAGAACGTACCGCAGATGCTGAGCGAGCGTGACCGCGAGTACTACCGGGAAATCTTCGCTGCCATCGGGCGCGAGGACTGGGCCAGGGTCGATACGCTGCTTAACGAGCGCGAACCGGGCCTGCTGCACCAGGTCGCGCTGGCCGAGTATTACACCCACGCCCGTAGCCCGCAGGTGTCGGCCGAGCAAATCAGCGCATGGTTTGCCATGGGCACCGAACTGCCGCAGGCCGAACAGCTCGGCCGGCTAGGCCTGAAGCGCGGGCTCTCCGCCTTGCCCGAACTGCCGCAAGAACAGGCGCTGGCCCGTTTGCCCTATTCCTCGAAGCGGTTGCGCCCCAAGGCGGTGAGCGACGGCACCATGCCGGAAGAAATCCGCAAGGCGATCCTGCAGCACATCGTCGATGACGATCCCGATGGCGCGCGGCTGCTGCTCGACGGGATTGACGCCTTGCTGAGCCCCGAGGCGCGCGCCGAATGGCGCCAGCGGGTTGCTTGGAGCTACTACATCGAGAACCGCGACAGCACGGCGCTGGCGCTGGCGCAATCGGTGTCAGAAGGGGCAGGCCCGTGGGTGGCTGAGGGTGAATGGACCGCCGGGCTGGCTGCATGGCGGCTGGGAGATTGCAGCGGCGCTGCACGCAGCTTCACACGTGCGGCCGAACTGTCGAGCAATATCGAACTGACGACGGCGGCCCATTACTGGGCCAGTCGCGCCTATACCCGCTGCCGCCAGCCCGCCCAGGCGGTGCAGCATCTTCGGTCGGCCGCGCGGCATGACGAGACACTTTACGGGATGCTTGCGCTCGAACAACTGGGCCAGAACCTGCCAGTGGCCCATTCCGGCGCCGATTTCGCTCCGCAGGACTGGCAGCAATTGCGCGACGACGGCAATGTCCGCGTGGCAGTGGCGCTGCTTGAGATCGGCCGTGGCGACCTTGCTGACGAGGTCCTGCGCCACCAGGCCCGGATCGGAGCCCCGGCCGAGTATGCCGCGCTTTCGCGGCTGGCGCGCGAACTGGGCCTGCCCCAGACCCAGCTGTGGATGGCGCACAATGCCCCGCGCGGAAGCCAGGCGGTGCCCGCGCTGCGCTATCCCACTGCCCGCTGGCGTCCAGCCGGCGGCTGGCAGGTCGATCCGGCGCTGGCCTTCGCCCATGCGCTGCAGGAATCGAATTTCCAGACAAATGCGGTCAGCCCGGCCGCGGCGCGCGGGCTGATGCAGATCACCCCGATCACGGTGCGTCAGCACGCCCAAAGGCTGCAGATGGACGCGAGCTACGTCAATCTCGACGATCCCGAGGTCAATCTCGCCTTCGGCCAGCGCAATCTGGAAATGCTGCGCGATTCACCCGCTACCCAGGGGCTGCTGCCCAAGATCATGGCTGCATATAACGCGGGGCTCTCGCCGATCGGGCGATGGAACAGCGAGGTGCGCGACCAGGGCGATCCACTGCTCTACATGGAGAGTATCCCGTTCTGGGAAACACGCGGCTATGTGAACATCGTGATGCGCAATTACTGGATGTACGAGCGGCAATCGGGTGCGCCTTCCTCCAGTAGGCTGGCACTGGCGCAAGGCATGTGGCCCGCCTTTCCCGAAAGCCGCGGGCCAAGTGCCATCCGCCTGACTCGCTCGAACTGAAAGACCGCCCGTGGCAATCGACCCTGAACGCCCCTTCAAGCCGATCAATATCGCCGTGCTGACCGTGTCCGATACGCGCACTCCCGAAACCGACACCTCGGGCGATATCCTGGCCGATCGAATTCGCGCAGCCGGGCACAATCTTGCCGCGCGCACGATCGTGAAGGACGATGCCAAAGTGCTCGCGGCGCAATTCGACCGCTGGATCGACGATCCTGCCATCGATGCCGTGGTTTCAACCGGGGGCACTGGCCTCACTGGCCGCGATGTGACGCCAGAAGCTCTGACGCTTGTCGCGGGCGCCCGTGAAATTCCCGGTTTCGGCGAACTTTTCCGCTGGCTTAGCTACCAATCGATCGGCACCAGCACTGTGCAGAGCCGCGCATGCGCCGTAGTGGCGCGCGGCACCTACATCTTCGCACTGCCGGGGTCGAACGGCGCGGTCAAGGACGGGTGGGACGGCATCCTTGCCGAACAGCTCGACAGCCGGAACCGTCCCTGCAATTTCGTCGAATTGATGCCACGTCTCAAAGAGAAATAGACACTTTCCTGGCGCTTTTGTTCCGTATATGTTCTCATGCATGGAACATCCCCCCAACCCTCGCATCCATGGCCGCGGCGCGCAGTCCGCGGCGGTGTCACAGCGCTTTGGCCTGGCCGAACGGGCGACAGACGGCGACTGGCGCGACTATGTCGAACGGCTGGATGGGCCACCGGCCAAGTTGCGCACGCAGGTGACCGAGGAACACCCGCGCAGCATCGTTACCTTCAACAATTCGCCCGATCTGCCGTTCGACCGTTCAATCAATGCTTATCGCGGGTGCGAACATGGCTGCATCTATTGTTATGCGCGCCCAACCCACGCCTGGCACGATCTGTCGCCGGGGCTCGATTTCGAAGCGAAGCTTTTCGCCAAGCCTGATGCCGCGCTGATCCTGCGCGAGACGCTCGCAAAACCGAAATATCGCCCGGCACCGATCGCGCTCGGCACCAATACCGACCCCTATCAGCCGATCGAGCGGCGCTATCGCATCACCCGGCAAGTGCTCGAAGTCTGCCTTGAGTCGCGCCACCCGGTCACTATCACCACCAAGTCTGACCGGCTACTCGACGATATCGACCTGCTGCGCGAAATGGCCCGCCTTCGGCTGGTCGCAGTCGCGATCTCGGTCACGAGCCTTGATCCGCAGCTTTCGGGCAAGCTTGAACCGCGCGCAGCTACGCCCGCCAAAAGACTAACTGCGCTGGGAAAACTGGTGGAAGCCGGGGTGCCCACCCATTGCTCGGTCTCGCCGGTGATCCCGGCCATCACCGACGAATTCATGGAGGCGATCGTGGCGCAAGCTGGCGGCATGGGCGTACGCTCGGCCGGATGGATCCCCCTGCGATTGCCGCATGAGGTCGCCCCGTTGTTCCGGGAATGGCTTGAGGTGCATTTCCCGGATCGCGCGGGCAAGGTGATGGCGATCGTACGTTCGATCAGGAACGGGCGTGACAACGATCCCGAATTCTTCAGCCGGATGAACCCGCAAGGCGTATGGGCCGATCTGTTCCGCGCGCGCTTTCGCCTGGCGCGCAAACGAGCGGGATTGGCAGCAGCACGGATCGAACTCGATTGTTCGGGCTTCAGGCGGCCGGCTGCTGGCGGGCAACTCAGTCTGCTCTGACCAGGCTCAGGCGCGCAGGCTGCGCTGCATGAACACTGTATCGAGATGGCGCCCGAACTTGAAGCCCGCGCCCTTCAATCGGCCAACTTCGGTAAAGCCCAGCCTCGCGTGCAGCGCCATCGAACGTGGTTCGCCGCCGCCGATCACCGCGACCATTTGTTCGAACCCGGCCTTGCTGGCCGCCTCGATCAGCGCGCCCAGCAGCTTCGAACCAATACCCTGCCCCGCAGCGTCCTGGCGCACATAGATGCTGTCTTCGCAGCACGGGGCATAGGCGGGGCGCTCGCGAAACTGCACAGCGTAGCAATAGCCCGTCACTTCGCCGTCAGTTTCGGCTACTAGGAACGGCCAGCGCTTGCCTGTAATCGCGTCGATCTTCACTGCCCAGAACGCCGCATCGGGCGGATCGGTGTCGAAGCTGGCGGTGCCGGTCAAGACATGGTGGGCATAGATCGCGGCGATCGCGGGGGCATCATCAGGCCGGACCGGGCGGATCGCAACCATTGCGGTTCAGCCAAAACTGTCACCTGCCCCGCCCGGTTTGAAGCGGATCAGGCGGCTGTCGACCAGCGCGGCGGTGCGGTTGATCACGGCTAGCTGGTAATCCGGGTCCTTGATCATCTCGAAAAAGGCCGCCGAGCCGGGATATTGCGCCACGAAGCCATCGTGCCAGGCGCGTTCGCCAGGCCCGGTTACCATGCACTGGAACGCGCCGCGCCACACGATCCTCCCGCCCACGCGGCGGAAGATCGGGCCCGAGGTGCGGCCATATTCCTCGTAAGCGCGCCGCCCGCTCCAGCCCTTGTCCGCATGCTCGTGCCCGGCCGGATATGCGGCATGGTCGCGATAGAGCAACAGGTTGAGCATATGGATAGGCTCGTCGCGTGGCAGCCCCTTGAACGCGGCGAAGCCTTCCGGCGTCGGATCGATATAGGCGGTCATTTCGGTTCCCCTTCCTCAGCGCAGCTTTAGCTCACGCCATTCGCCCGGGCCAAGCCCTTCCAGCGTCCAATCGCCGATCCGCCAGCGCACCAGGCGCAACGTGGGATGCCCCACCGCCGCCGTCATCCGCCGAACCTGTCGGTTACGCCCCTCGGCAATGGTCAGCGCGATCCAGCTGTCGGGCACATTCTTGCGAAAGCGGATCGGCGGATCGCGCGGCCACAGTGCGGGCGGACCAATCAGCTGGGCCTCGGCTGGGCAGGTCATTCCGTCTTGCAGCAGCACGCCGCGGCGCAGCGCCTCCAGCGCCGCCTCGTCCGGAGCGCCCTCCACCTGCACGAGATAGGTCTTGGGCAGCTTGTAGCGTGGCTCGGCGATGCGCGCCTGCAACCGGCCGTCATCGGTCAGCAGAAGCAGCCCTTCACTGTCCTTGTCGAGCCGGCCCGCCGGATAGACGCCCGGGATGTCGAGCAGATGTGCCAGCGTGTCGCGTGCCTCCCCGCCCTTGCCGCCGGTGAACTGCGACAGCACGCCATAAGGCTTGTTGAGGAGGACAAGACGGCTCACGCCGATCAGCTGTCAGCCAAGCGGTAATCCTTGAAGCGGTCGCGCAGGTCTTTCTTGCTGATCTTGCCGGTGGCAGTGTGCGGGATCTCGTCGATGAACTCTACCGCATCGGGCAACCACCATTTCGCTATCTGCGGGCGCAAATGCTCGAGGATGTCGTCGGCACAGCACTCCGCACCGTCCTTCTTCACCACGAACAGCACGGGCCGCTCGTCCCATTTGGGGTGGAAGATCCCGACACAGGCCGCTTCGGCCACCGCCGGATGGCCAACCGCGGCATTTTCGAGCTCGACCGAACTGATCCATTCGCCGCCCGATTTGATCACGTCCTTGGTGCGGTCGGTCAACTGCAGGGTTCCGTCGGGATGGATGATGCCGACGTCGCCGGTGTCGAACCAGCCCTCGTTGTTGGTCGCATCCTTGTCTGCCTTGAAATAGCGCTTGATCACCCACGGCCCGCGGATCTGCAAGGCGCCGCTGGTCTTCCCGTCGCGCGGCAGCTCGGTCATCATGTCGTCGAGATCGACCGTGCGCAGCTGGACGCCGAAGATCGGGCGACCCTGCATCGCGGTCTTGTCGACCTTTTCGTCGAAGCTGAGCTGGTCCCAATCCCAGGTCGGTCCCCCGACCGTGCCGATCGGGCTGGTTTCGGTCATGCCCCAGGCGTGCTGGACACGGGTACCGTTCTTCATCAACCGTTCGATCATGAAGCGCGGGCAGGCCGAACCGCCGATGGTGGCGGCCTTCAGTGGCGGCAGATCGATCCCCTCGCGGTCGCAATACTGGAAATGCGCCAGCCACACCGTGGGCACCCCGGCGCTGTCGGTCACGCCTTCATCGAGCATCAGCCGGTGCAGTACCGCCGGATCGTTGACTGCGCTGAACACGAATTTAATTCCCGCCATCGCGCCGGCATAGGGCAGGCCCCAGCTGGCGGCGTGGAACATCGGCACGACCGGCAGCATCACCGACGAACTGCTGAAATTGAACGCGGCGGGCTGCAGCCCCGCGAGCGCGTGGAGCACGGTCGAACGGTGCTCGTATAGCACGCCCTTGGGATTGCCGGTGGTGCCCGAAGTGTAGCACAGCATGCAGGGATCGCGCTCGTCGCCGGGCGACCAGGCGAAATCACCGTCTTGCGCGCCGATCCAGTCCTCGAACCCGGTGGCTTGTGCGCTGGAATCATAGCAGATGTAGTGCTCGACCGTGGTCCAGCGCGACCGCATCCGGTCAACGATCGGCTGGAACGCGGCATCATAGAGCAGCACCCGGTCTTCGGCATGGTTGACGATGTATTCGAGCTGATCGTCGAACAGCCGCGGGTTCACCGTGTGCAACACTCCGCCCATACCGGCGACGCCATACCAGCTGACCAGATGACGCGAATGGTTCATTGCGAGGCTGGCAACCCGGTCGCCCTTGCGGATTCCCAATTGCAGCAGCGCCTGTGCCATCTTCAGCGCGTCGCGGCGGATCCCCGCCCAGTTGGTACGGGTCTGGCTGCCATCGGCCCAGCGGCTCACAATCTCGCGTTCGGGCGCCTCGCGCGCGGCGTGATCGATCACCGCGGTGACCCGCATGTTCCAGTCCTGCATCGCTCCCAGCATTGGCTTGCTCTCCATCAAGCAACTTCATCTTTGCCCCCTCATGCCGAGGAGCGGCACGCTTGGCAATTGCATCAATAAGGCGCGGATGATCGCGACGGTTCCCGCGAGCCGCTTAGGCTACAAGCCGCAAATTGGGCCTTGCGCGCACCGGCTGCAGCTGGACATTGGCGATACCCTCGATCGACGCAATCCGTTCCGCCAGTTCGCCGTCGAGCGCGAAGTCGCGCCCGAGCCGCAGCGCTGCAAATTCACCCGGGGCCACCAGCACTCGCGCCACCACTTCGCCTTGCCCGGCCTCGCCCGCAAGCAGTTCGAGCTGCAGGTCGGCCAGCGCCTCGCGACTGAGCACGTCGAGCGACATCCACATCCGCGTGGTGCCCTTAACCTCCGCCAACGGCCGCGCCCCGCGCACGGTGATGCGCGGTGGTTCGCTGGGATTGGGGGAATCGAGCTCAACCTGCAGCAGCAGGCAAGTGCCCTCCGCCGCCCAGCGCTCGAACTGGGGCACCAGACTTTCTTCGAAACAAGCGGCCGAAAACTGGCCCGAGGCATCGGAGAAATCGCCACGAACAAAATCGCCGCCGCGCTTGGTGCGGCCCTTGCTGAAGCCTTCGACCATGGCCGCCATTACCGCCGGCGCGCGGCCGCCCGCCGGCGCTCCCGCAGCCATGATGCTCTGGTACGAGCGCGCGCCATTGGCAGACGCCACCTGCCAGTATTGCTGCACCGGATGCGCGGAGAAGTAGAAACCGAAATTCTCGCGTTCCTTGGCCATCTGCTCGGTCCGAGACCAGCGCTCCGTCTCGGCCAGATGAAGGTTGTCGCTGGCGGTTACTTCTCCGCCGAAGAGAGCTGCCTGTCCGCTGGCCCGCTCGCGCTCGGCAGCATCGGCCACCGCCAGCAGCCGGTCGGCATTTGCAAACAGTTTGGCGCGGTTGCCATCGAGGCAATCGAGCGCGCCGGCAGCTGCAAGCCCTTCGAGCTGACGCGAGTTCATCGCCCCCTTGGGCATGCGTTCGAACAGGTCCTTGAGGCTGGCAAAGGGCCCGTTGGCCTCACGCTCGGCCACGATTGCTTCCATCGCCTTGTCGCCGACATTGCGGATTCCCGCCAGCGCATAGCGCACGGCGTAGCCATGATCGGTCTGTTCCACAGTGAAGCGCGCATCGGAATGGTTGATGCAGGGCGGCAGCACCTCGACCCCGCCTTCCATGCCGGGATAGCGCCGTGCATCGTCCACGAATACCGCCAGCTTGTCGGACTGGTGCATATCGAAGCACATCGAGGCGGCGTAGAATTCCTCGGGGTAATGCGCCTTGAGCCACGCGGTCTGATAGGCAAGCAGCGCATAGGCGGCGGCGTGTGACTTATTGAAGCCATAACCGGCGAATTTGTCGATCAAGTCGAACAACTCGCTCGCCTGCGCCTGCTCAATCCCCGAAACCTGCCTGCAGCCTTCGATAAACCGCGCACGCTGGGCATCCATCTCGGCCTGGTTCTTCTTGCCCATAGCGCGTCGCAACAGGTCGGCATCGCCCAGCGAATAGCCTGCCAGCACCTGCGCGGCCTGCATCACTTGTTCCTGGTAAACGAAAATGCCGTAGGTTTCAGCCAGGATCCCTTCCAGTTTCGGATGCGGATATTCGATCGGCGCTTCACCGTTCTTGCGCCTTCCGAACAGCGGAATGTTGTCCATCGGGCCCGGGCGGTAGAGCGAGACAAGCGCGATGATGTCGCCGAAATTGGTCGGCTTGACCGCCGCAAGCGTGCGCCGCATGCCTTCAGATTCGAGCTGGAACACGCCCACCGTATTGCCCGACTGAAGCAGGTCGTAGACCGCCGGATCGTCCCACGCTAGCGCACCGAGATCGATCTCGATCCCGCGTCCGGCCAGAAGGTCCACCGCTTTGCGCAGCACCGACAGCGTCTTAAGGCCAAGGAAGTCGAACTTCACCAGCCCCGAACTTTCGACGAACTTCATGTCGAACTGCGTCACCGGCATGTCCGAGCGCGGATCGCGATAAAGCGGCACAAGTTGCGCCAGCGGCCGGTCGCCGATCACCACGCCGGCGGCATGGGTGGAACTGTTACGCGGCAGGCCCTCAAGCTGAAGCGCGAGGTCGACCAGCTGCTTCACTTCGTTGTCATTGTCGTATTCGCGTCGGAAATCGGCCGCCCCGTTGAGCGCGCGCGGCAAGGTCCAGGGATCGGTGGGGTGGTTGGGCACCATCTTGCACAGCCGGTCGACCTGGCCATAGGGCATCTGCAGGATCCGGCCGCAATCGCGCAGCACCGCGCGCGCCTTCATCTTGCCGAAGGTGATGATCTGCGCGACGTGATCGTGCCCGTATTTCTGCTGGACATAGCGGATCACTTCGCCGCGCCGCGTTTCGCAAAAGTCGATATCGAAGTCGGGCATCGAGACGCGCTCGGGATTGAGGAAACGTTCGAACAGCAGGCCCAGCCGGATCGGATCGAGATCGGTGATGGTCAGCGCCCAGGCCACCAGCGACCCCGCACCCGATCCGCGCCCAGGCCCCACCGGAATGCCCTGGTCCTTGGCCCATTTGATGAAATCGGCCACGATCAGGAAATAGCCGGGAAAGCCCATCTTGGCGATCACCTCGACTTCGTAGTCGAGCCGGTCAAAATAGGCCTTGCGCTCGGCTTCGCTCAATTCGCCATAGGGAGCGAGCCGCGCTTCGAGCCCCTTGCGCGCATCCTCTGCCAGCATCCGCGCCTCACCTTCAAGATCGCCCGCGAGGCTCGGCAGGATCGGCTTGCGATCGGGCGGCAGTATGGCGCAGCGCTGCGCGATCACCAGCGTGTTGGCGATGGCTTCGGGCAGGTCTGCGAACAGCTCCTCCATCATCCGCGCCGACTTGACCCAAGCATCGCGGTTGGTACGCGCGCGATCTTCCGCGTCGACATGAGTCGAATGGGCAATGCACAGCATCGCGTCATGCGCCTTGTGGAAATGTGGCTCGGCATATTGCGCGGGGTTGGTCGCAACCAGAGGCAGATCGTGCGCATAAGCCAGCTCGATCAGCGCCGCTTCCGCTGCCCGGCATGCCGGATCCCCGTGCCGGGCGAGTTCGATATAGAAACGACCGGGGAACAATGCTTGCAGCCTCACGCACAGCGCCTCGGCATGGCTGCCCTGACCTTCGGCCAGCAATCGGGTGAGCGCGCCCTCACCCGCGCCGCTCAGCGCAATCAGCCCGCTGGTGCAGCCTGCGAGATCGGCCAGCTGGACATGCGGATCAAGTTCGAGCGGCCGGTCGAGATGCGCCTTCGACACAAGCTGGCAGAGATTGTCGTAACCCTGCGCGTCCTGCGCATAGAGCGGCAGGTAATCGACCTGGCGGCCGTCCTCGTCGCGCGCCACGCCCAGCAGCGCGCCGATGATCGGCTGCACGCCTTCGCCCATGCAGGCGCTGCCGAAGGCGACCGAGCCATACAGCCCGTTGCGGTCGCAGATGGCGATGGCAGGAAAGCCGCGCTCCTTCGCCAGCTTGGCAATCGCCTTCGGGTCGATCGCCCCCTCGAGCATCGAATAGGAGGATTGCACACGCAGGGGTACGAACGGAGCGAAGGGCATCAGCCCACTTTAGGTATTGGCGCGCGATTCGGAAGCGGCACGGCTCGCTAATTCTCCACAAGCCATGGACAAGCGATCAAAGCAGCTTTTCGATGTCTTTCGCGATCCGCTCGGGCTTGTCAGTCGGGGCATAGCGGCGCACCACCTTGCCCTCGCGGTCAATCAGGAACTTGGTGAAGTTCCACTTGATCGAGGTTGATCCCATTAGGCCCTTGGCCTCGCCCTTCATCCAGTCGTAGAGCGGCGAGGCATCGGGTCCGTTGACGTCCACCTTGGCCATCAGCGGGAAGGTGACCCCGAAGTTCAGCTTGCAGAACTCCTGGATCTCGTCAGCGGTGCCCGGTTCCTGCGCGCCGAACTGGTTACAGGGGAAACCCAGCACTTCGAAGCCGCGGTCCTTGAATTGCTGGTAGACCTTTTCCAGCCCGTCATACTGCGGGGTGAAGCCGCATTTGCTGGCGGTGTTGACCACCAGCAGCACCTTGCCCTTCTTCTCGGCAAGCTTCAGCTGCTCGCCGCGGTTGGTGGTGACGGTGAAATCGGCGATGGTGGTCATGGCGGGTCCCCGGATGGCCTTTAGCGCGGTGATTCCTGTCGCATGGCGCGACCAGCGTCAAGCGCACCGACCTATTCCAGCACGCCCTCGTGCAGCCGCACCACGCGGTCCATCTTCGCCGCGAGCCGTTCGTTGTGCGTGGCAACCAGTGCTGCACTGCCTTCGCCGCGCACCAGTTCAAGAAACTGGGCCAGCACCCGATCCGCCGTATGTTCATCAAGATTGCCGGTCGGCTCGTCGGCCAGCACCAGCATCGGCTTGTTGGCCAGCGCGCGCGCCACCGCCACGCGCTGTTGCTCGCCGCCGGACAGCTGGCTCGGGCGATGATCGAGCCGGTGCCCCAGCCCCAAGGCGGTCAGCAACTGGCTGGCACGTGCGGCCGCCGCAGCCTCGTCCACGCCAGCGATCATCTGCGGCATCACCACATTCTCGCGCGCGTTGAAATCAGGCAGCAGGTGGTGGAACTGGTAGACGAAACCCAGGCGTTCGCGCCGCAGCCGGGTGCGCTCGTCGGTTGCCAGCGCGCCCGCTTCCTCTCCGGCGATCCGGATCGAACCTTCGAACCCGCCTTCGAGCAGCCCAACCGCCTGCAGCATGGTCGACTTGCCTGTGCCCGAAGGGCCAAGCAACGCCACGATTTCGCCCGGCATGATGTCGAGATCGACCCCGCGCAGCACTTCGATCACCGCATCGCCCTGATGGAAGGCACGCTTGAGGCCGCGCAACTGCACGATCGGGCGCATGTGTCGCGGCTCATTCATAGCGCAGCACCTCGACCGGATCGGTGCTCGCCGCCTTCAGTGCGGGGTAAAGCGTGGCGAGGAAACTGAGCGTTAGCGCAAGGAGCACGATGCCCGCTACCTCGAGCGGATCGGTCCGAGACGGCAGCGTCGAGAGAAACCGGATCGACGGATCCCACAGGTTCTGGCCGGTCACCACTTCGATCACCCGCACGATCTGCTGGCGGAAGGCCAGCACGAGGAAACCGAGCACGAGCCCTGCGGCGGTGCCGATCGCTCCCACTGTGAAGCCGGTGGTGACGAAAATCTTGGTCATGCTCTGCCGCGTCGCGCCCATGGTGCGCATGATCGCGATGTCGCGGGTTTTGGCGCGCACCAGCATCACCAGGCTCGACAGGATGTTAAACGCCGCTACCAAGACCATGAAACTGAGGGCAAAAAACATGGCGACCCGCTCCACCTGCAAGGCTTCGAACAGCGTCGCGTTCATCGTCTTCCAGTCGGCCACGACAGCGCGTCCAGCCACCTTCTCCTGCACCGGAGCGAGTATCTCGCCCACCTTATCGGGATCGGTTACCTGAACCTCGATCATCCCCACCGCATCGCCCAGCAACAGCAGGGTCTGCGCATCGGACATCGGCATCATCACGAATTTCTCGTCGTAATCGTAGATGCCCACCTCGAAGATCGCCGCGACGCGATAGCCGACCTGCCGCATCGACGTGCCGAACGGCGTGGCGCGCCCCTGCGGATTGATGATGGTGATGGTGTCGCCGACGCGCGCGCCGATGTTCTGCGCCAGCCGCGAACCGATCGCGACCGTGCCCGCATCGGGCCGCACCTGCGAGATGTTGCCTAACAGGACCCGGTCGGCGATCCCGGCAAGGTCTTCCTGCGTCTGCCCGCGCACGAAAATGCCCTCAACCCGCCCGTTAAACGTCACCAGCAGTGGTTGCTCGATCAGCGGTGAGGCCTCGACCACGCCTGGCGTCTCGCGCACGTCTTGCAGCACGCTTTGCCAGTTCTCCATCCGCCCGCCATAGGCCTGCACGATGGCATGGCCATTGAGCCCGACGATCTTGTCGAGCAATTCGGCGCGAAAGCCGTTCATCACGCTCATCACGACCACCAGCATGGCCACGCTCAGCATCACCACGCCTACGCTGATCCCCGCGACCAGGGCGATAAAGGCCTCCCCCTTTCCGGGCAGGAGGTAGCGCTTGGCAATCATCCGTTCGAAGGGGGAAAGGATCACGATGGGCAATTCTCTGCGGCAGAGGCTATGAACCGCGCATGTAGGGCCACCACGCAGCGCGCGCAATGCGCCGCTCCCCGGCTTTCCCTAGCAAAAGCACCCGCGCCCGAGCAGCGCCCTTGTAATCGGGACGTAACATCGCCATTGACCCGCGCACGGATACGGCACGCTTCAGGCAGGCAGGCGCACAGATGACCACCGCGACGAACTGGACCAATCCCTTCCTCGATGCGGATGGCGACAAGCTGCGCGAGGAATGCGGCATTTTCGGCGCGATCAACGCCACCGACGCCGCGGCGGCCACGGCGCTGGGCCTTCACGCCCTGCAGCATCGCGGGCAGGAAGCAGCCGGCATCACCAGCTATGACGGGACCGAGTTCTATTCGCGCAAGGGGCTTGGCCATGTGGCAGAGAATTTCTCTTCGCCCGAATCGATTGCCGAACTGCCGGGTTCGATGGCGGCAGGCCATGTGCGCTATTCGACCACTGGCGGGGCGGGCTTGCGCAATGTCCAGCCGCTCTATGCCGATCTGGCGAGCGGCGGCTTTGCCGTGGCGCACAACGGCAATATCTCGAATGCGCAGGCGCTGCGCAGCGAATTGGTTCAGCGCGGTGCAATCTTCCAGTCGACTTCCGACACAGAGGTGATCATCCACCTCGTAGCCACCAGCCGCTATCCCACCATGATCGACCGGCTGGTCGACGCGCTACGGATGGTCGAAGGCGCCTACTCGCTGATCGTGATGACCCCCGAAGGCATGATTGCCTGCCGCGATCCGCTCGGCATCCGCCCGCTGGTAATGGGCCGGATGGGCCCCAAGGAAAAGGGCGCCGTGGTGTTTGCCAGCGAGACCGTGGCCTTCGACGTGGTGGGGGCCGAATTCATCCGCGAAGTCGAGCCCGGCGAACTGGTGCGGGTCGATTTCGGCGGCGAGGCGCAATCGCTCCATCCGTTCGGTCGCCACAGCCCGCGCCCCTGCATCTTCGAGCATGTCTATTTCAGCCGCCCGGATTCGATGTTCGCCGGACACACGGTGTATGAAGCGCGCAAGGCGATCGGGCAGCAGCTGGCGATAGAGAATCCGGTCGATGCCGACTTGGTGGTGCCCGTGCCAGACAGCGGCGTGCCCGCCGCGATCGGCTATGCCCAGCAATCGGGCGTGCCGTTCGAACTCGGCATCATCCGCTCGCACTATGTCGGGCGCACTTTCATCCAGCCGTCCGACGGCGCACGCCATTCGGGGGTGAAGCGCAAGCACAACGCCAATCGCGGGCTCGTGGCGGGCAAGCGGATCGTGCTGATCGACGATTCGATCGTACGCGGCACCACTTCTATGAAGATCGTCGAGATGATGCGCGAAGCCGGGGCCAGCGAAGTCCATTTCCGAGTCGCCAGCCCTCCCACCGCGCACAGCTGCTTCTACGGCGTCGACACGCCCGAACGTAGCAAGTTGCTCGCGGCCCGCATGGATGTCGAGGAAATGCGGGATTTCATCCGGGCCGATAGCCTCGCATTCGTCTCGATCGACGGGCTCTATCGCGCGGTTGGCGCGGCGCGGCGCGACAATTCGTCGCCGCAATTCTGCGATGCCTGCTTTACCGGCGACTACCCCACTTCGCTGACCGATCTTGCCCACAGCAAGGGCGAGGCAGCACAATTGTCCTTCCCCGATCACAAGGCGGCCTGAACCATGTCGGCAAGCGGACCATTTTCCGGCAGGTTGGCGCTTGTCACCGGTGCCAGCAAGGGCATCGGGGCGGCCACGGCCAAGGCACTTGCAGCGTCCGGAGCGCATGTTGTGCTGGTCGGGCGCGACGTCAAAGCGCTGGAGGACGTCGAGGACGCCATTCATGCGGCTGGCGGCAGTTCGACCATCGCCCCTCTTGACCTCACCGAACCGGATGCGATTGCGCGACTGGCAGCAGCGATCTCGGGCCGTTGGGACAAGCTCGATGTGCTGGTGCTGGCCGCGGCCTATCTCCCGACGCTCACGCCGGTCACCCAGGTTGACGCCAAGCAGTTCAACCGCGCGCTCAATCTCAACATCCTGGCGACGCAGGCACTGCTCGCCGCCTTCGACCCCATGCTCAAGCGTGCCGATCCAGCGCAGGTGATCGGCCTCACTAGCAGCGTGGCGTCAGGCCCCAGGCCCTATTGGAGCGCCTATGCATCGACCAAGGCAGCGTTCGAAAACATTCTGAGCTGTTATGCCCAGGAAGTTGAAAAGTTGAGCAATATTCGCGTTGCGATTGTCGATCCTGGCGCTACCCGCACCGAAATGCGAGCCAAGGCTTACCCCGGCGAAGACCCGGCAACGGTGAAGCCGCCGGAAACAGTTGCCGAACGCCTGGTGTCATTGCTGCGGGCAGGTTTCGCGACCGGATATCGCGAGCGCATCGAGCGTTGAAGCAACTGAAATCACTGAAATTCCAAAGGTTAACCACGCGCTAACCATGCGCGCGCACCAAGTGGTAACCGCGCCCGGTCAACGTGCGTGAAGCTTGACGCCACGGGTGCATCGCGAAAACGACTCGGATGTCGCTTGCTGGGGGTCGGGCCAGATACGCTGACCAAGGAATTCACTGATGCAGACGACGCAAGACCGCTATCGAATCGCCGCGCAGGAAGATCGCTGTTCGCCGCGCACCAAGATGACCATTCCGGCGACTTTGCGCGCCTCGGGCGGTCGCGCGTTCCAGAGCGTGGTCCACGATCTGTCGATCTCCGGCTTTTCGGCTGCTGCGATCAACCGCATGCACGAAGGCCAGCTGTGCTGGTTGACCCTGCCCGGGCTCGAATCGCTTCAGGCGCAGGTGGTGTGGTGGGATAACTGCATCGTCGGCTGTGCCTTTACCGAGCTACTCAGCCCGATCGTGCATGACAACATCCTGCAACGCTACGCCAACAACGGGGTTTACCGCAGCGCCTGCTGAGCGGGCGCTGCAAAGTCGCTGCGGCGCGCCCTGGCAGCTGTTGCTAGTCGGCGGCAGCGATCTTCTGCGTCAGGCTCAGCCACAGCTGGCGGTTCTCACGGCTAGAGGCGGTCGGCCAGTTGCTGACCACCGCCACCACCAGTCGTTCGGCCGGAATTATGGTAATCGCCTGCCCGAAAATGCCCTGCGCGCCGTAATTCGCGCCGGGATAGGTCCACCATTGATAGCCGTATCCGAAGCCGGTGTCGCCAAAATCGACCTTCGAATCGCCAGCCTCGGTGAACCATCCTTCAGGCACCGTGCCGTGCCCGCCCTCGAGCGCGAACTGCCCCATGCGGGCGTAATCGGACAATCGCAGCGACAGGCAGCAGCCGCCGATATTGCCTCCGCGCGGGTCGACCATCCAGAACAGCCCGCCATCGAAGCCGGCCGGATCGACGATCCTTGACTTGGCATATTCGGCCAACGGCTTGCCGACCGCATTTTCCACCAGCACGCCGATGAGGTTGGTCTCGCCGGTCTTGTATACGAATTTCTCCCCGGCCGGGGCCTCGCGCGAGAGGCCGCGCATCTGGGCCACGATCGCATCCGGCCCGTATTCGACGACGAAGCGGTTCATCTGTGCCACATCGCTGTTCGGGTCGGTGTAGTCCTCGTTCCACTTCACACCGGAGGTCATGGTGGCGAGCTGCGCGACAGTCACACCTTCATAAGCGGACCCCGCAAGGCCGGGGATATAGCAGGTCACCGGGTCATCGAGGCTTTTGACGTGTCCGTCCTTGATCGCAGCACCGAGCAAGGTCGAAGTGAAGCTCTTGGCAACCGAGAAGCTCGTCCAGCGCTGGTTCGGCCCGAACCCCAGCCCATAGGCCTCGAAGCGGTTCTTGCCGTCCTGCAGCACCATTACCCCGGCAGCATTGCTCGCTGCCATGGCTGCGCGGATCTCGGCAGCCAGCGCACTGGGTAGCGGCGCGCCTTCCGGCAGTACGCGCGGCGTGGCGGGCGGCGCTACCTCGTGACCTGCGAACCACTCTTCCATATGGCGGAAGCGTTCGGCGCGCTGGGCGTCGTTCCAGAACAGCACCTGAAGCTCGGACTGCTCGCGCGTAGGCGGCGTAACCATGGTGACCGAACCGCTGGTATTGGCGGCACCGTCCGGTTCGCCCGCCCGCAATGCGGTGCTTCCCGCCAGCGCCAGCGCCAGCGCGGCGCATGCAATCGTCACTCTCATTCCCGGTCTCCCGCTTCCAATGCCCTTGGCTCTGCGCTGGCCAGTGCGAGCGGCCAAGTCAACCCGCCTGCTTCATCGCGTGATAAGCTGCCAGCGCGCGCTCGCGTCCCTCGCGGTGCTCGACGATCCGCGCGGGATAGCGCCCGCGCAGGTGATCGGGCGGATCGTGGATGAAGGGTTCGTCGAGTTCGGCCAGTTCGGGCACATAGGTGCGGATGTAGTCAGCTGCATCGAACTTCTCGCTCTGACTGAGCGGCGCCATGATCCGCACGAACATGTTCGAATCGACCCCGGTGCCCGCCACCCACTGCCAGTTGCAGGCGTTGCTGGCATAATCGGCATCGACCAGCGTGTCCCAGAACCAGCGTTCGCCGACGCGCCAGTCGATCAGCAGGTGCTTGATCAGGAAGCTTGCCGCGATCATCCGCACCCGGTTGTGCATCCATCCGGTCTGCCACAGCTGGCGCATCCCGGCATCGACTATCGGATAGCCGGTGCGACCCTGCTGCCACGCTTTGAGGTCGCGCGCGGCGAATTCGTCGGTTGCAGGATCGCGCCATTGAAGCCGGTCGAATTCCTCGCGGTAATTGGCACTCGCATAGCGCGGGAACTGGCAGATCGCGTTTTCGGCATAGTCGCGCCAGATCAGTTCCTTCTCGAAAGTCTTCCACCCCATGGAACGCTTCTGCCCCTGTGAATGCCAGATTTGTACTGGGCTGATCTCGCCGAAATGGAGATGGGGCGAAAGCCGACTGGTCTTGTCGACGCTGGGGAAGTTGCGCTTGTCCTGGTAGCTGTCGACGTGATCGGCCCACCAAGCGAGCCGGGCCTGCGCCGCTGCCTCGCCCACTTGCCAGAAGGCGCGCATCCCGCCGGCCCAGTCGGGCCGCGAGGGGAGGAGGTTCCAGTCTTCGAGTGCATCGCTGGCGGGCCAGTGATCGGGCGTAGACAGCGCTTCGGGCTCGGGCAGTGCATCGCGCGGCGGCAGCTGCTCCAGCGTCGCTTTCGAGAACGGTGTGTAGATTTTGTAGGGCGTGCCCGATCCGGTCACCACCGCGCCTGGCGGCAGCAGGTAGTTCGCGTCGTAGAGCTTGAGGTCGATCCGTTCCTTCAGCTCGCCTTGCGCCTTGCGCCACCACGGCTCGTAATGGCGGTTGGCATGGACGGTTCGCGCGCCCGTTTCCTGCGCGATCTGGCGCAATTGCTCCACCGCATCGCCGCGGCGCAGCACCAGCCTGCTGCCATGCGCGGCGAGGCTCTGGCTAAGGCTTGCAAGCGAATGGTGCAGCCACCAGCGCGATGCGCCGCCATAGCGGTGTGCGCTGGGCCGTTCGTCATCGAGCACATAGACCGCGATCACCGGCCCGGCCTTGGCGGCGTGGTACAGTGCGGGGTTGTCCACCAGGCGCAGGTCGCGCCGCAGCCAGACGATGTGGGGAGAACTCAATCCTGCCTCCGCTCGCCCTGAGCCTGTCGAAGGGCTGTTCTTGTTGAAGTGAAGGACGGGGCTTCGACAAGCTCAGCCCGAACGGCGTTGGATGGTAAGCGAATTACTCGCCTGGAAGTTCCTCGGCCAGCGGCTCGCACCGCACATCCGGCAGCGACACCGAGAACCGGTCGCGCGCGGCTGGATCGTAGAACCGCGCATCGCGCAGGATGACCGAGCCGTCGTCCGCCCGCTCGGCAAAGGGCGCGCGGCTCCAGAACAGGAAGGCATCAAGCTGCGAGTTCGTCACGCGCGCGTCGGTGAGATCGGGCAGCTCGCACTGCGTCCCGGCCATCATGCGATAGCCGTAGCCGAAATCCGCACCGTCCCAGGTGCTGGACAGCCATACCCCAGTGTAAAGCCTGGCAATGTGTTCCCGCTCCCAGAACTTCAGGGGAACCGGGGAAGCGATGTATTCTTCGGGATAGGGTTCTCGGGATTTTCCGAAAGCAGTCGCCGTTATCGCTCCATTCAAGGCGACATAAGCCAGGCTCAGCGCGATCGCGATCCGCGCCGGGCGCATCCACTCGCCGCCCTTTTTCTCGCGCCGCAGAGAGAACCATGTCGCAAAGCCCATCAGCGCCCATAGCCACACGTCGATGATGAACAGCGTGTCGCCATAGAACCACTGGCTCGAAAACGGTTCGAGCAGGCGGATGCCATAGACGTTGAGCCAGTCGAGCGCCGGATGCGTCAGGCAGCCGATGAAGCTGAGCAGGAACAGCCATTTGAAGCTGACCGGCAGCCGCCCTTCGGGCCGCGTGCCGCGCCTTGCCTGCCAGCGGTCATAGCCCCACAACAGCCCCGCCAGCATCAGCGGCAGCAGCACCAGCGCGGGCGGCCCATGGGTGATCCCGCGGCGGAAGCCGAGATGCTCCTGCCCTTCCAGCCAGAAGAAGCAGGCCGCATCGACATCGGGCAGGTTCGCCCCGATGATGAGCGCGGGCAAGGCCAGCCCGGTCTTGCGTTTGAGACCCGTCTGGCCCAGCAGCGCACCGACCAGGCTGTGCGTGAGATTATCCATCCGCGCTCAGTCTCCCTTGCTCAAGCGCGCACCGCATGCACCACAGTCCTGGGCCAGAAAAGCTGCGCCCTTCAACAACGCCGAAAAATGCCTTGGACGCAGCGGTTTGGCGGGCAGCATGCCGCGGCCTTACCATCCGCACGGGGCTGTAGGAAAGCCCGCCTATTCCGCCGGATGCCCTTCGTCCTCGACCTTCCAGGTCTGGCCCTTGGCGAGCAGCGCGGCAAGATTGGGCTCCTTGCCTTCGCTGAGCCGCTTGTTCTCAGCCACCACTTCCTCGTCATAGGCCGGGCGCGGATCGTCATAGAGCACACCCAGCGCCATCGGGAACGGGCCGAACGGCAATTCCACCAGCATGTGCGCGATCGAACGGTTGGTCACATCGTGCACGATCACGCCGGCCGACTGCCAGTCGCCCTCGACTACATCGACCACTTCGAGCCGCAGGGTCTTGTGGTTGAGGGTGATGCCCTTGGTGCCACCCGCGAACAGCATCGGCTCGCCATTCCTGAGCCACAGCTGCTGGTCTTCCGCGCCCTTGGGCGCGGCAAAATCGTTGAACACGTCCTTGTTGTAGACGATGCAGTTCTGGAAGATCTCGACAAAGGCCGCGCCCTTGTGGGCATGCGCGGCGACCAGCACTTCAGGCAGATTTTTCGACACGTCGAACCCGCGCGCCACGAAGCGCGCGCCCGCCCCGAGCGCAAAGGCACAGGGTTGCGCCGGACGGTCGATCGAGCCCATCGGCGTCGAGGGGCTGTTGGTGCCGACCCGGCTGGTGGGCGAATACTGCCCCTTGGTGAGGCCGTAGATCTCGTTGTTGAACAGCATGATCTGCATGTTCACATTGCGCCGCAACACATGCATCATGTGGTTGCCGCCGATCGACAACCCGTCGCCGTCGCCCGTCACCAGCCACACGTCGAGATCGGGATTGGCCAGCTTCACGCCCGTTGCCACCGCCGGCGCGCGGCCGTGGATCGTGTGGAAGCCATAGCTTTCGATGTAATAGGGGAAACGGCTGGAACAGCCGATCCCGCTGATGAACACGGTGTTGGCCGGATCGCAGCCCAGCTGCGGCAGCGTGCGCTGCACCGCCTTCAGGATCGCATAGTCACCGCAGCCGGGGCACCAGCGCACTTCCTGGTCGGTTTCCCAGTCCTTGATGGTAGTTTCGATTTTGGCAGGTGCGTTCATGCCAGCGCTCCCTTGATCGCGCGTTCGATCTCGCTGATGGTGAATGGCTGGCCGCTGGTCTTGGTGAGCGGCTTCGCGTCAACCAGGAACTGGTCGCGCAGGATGGTCTTGAACTGGCCGGTGTTCATTTCGGGCAACAGCACCTGGTCGAACCCGCGCAGCAATTCGCCCAGGTTGGCGGGCAGCGGCCAGATGTGGCGCACATGGATGTGGCTGACATCGAGGCCCGCCCGGCGGGCACGGCGCACCGCCTGGTGGATCGGGCCATAAGTCGAACCCCAGCCGACCACCGCCAGCTTGCCGGTCTTCTCGCCCAGCGCCACCTGCTGGTCGCGCACTTTGATCCCCAGCACCTTGTTCTGCCGGGCATCGGTCATCGCTTGGTGATTGGCCGGCGAATAGTCGAGGTGGCCGGTATCGACCTGCTTCTCGATCCCGCCAATGCGGTGCATCAGCCCGGGCGTGCCCGGCTTGATCCACGGCCGCCCGCCCAGCTCGTTGCGCTTGTAGGGATGCAGCACCGGATTGCCGTCCTTGTCGGTGGCGTTCTTCTCAGCCAGGAACTGCGCCGGGAACCGTTCGAAATGATCGGGATCGGGCACTTTCCACGGCTCGCTGGCATTGGCGATATAGCCATCAGTCAGCAGCATCACCGGGGTCATGTATTGCACCGCGATGCGGCAGGCTTCGATCGCGCATTCGAACGCATCGACCGGGCTGCGCGCCGAGATCACCGGCATCGGTGCATCGCCGTTACGGCCATAGACCGCCTGGTAAAGGTCGCTCTGCTCGGTCTTGGTCGGCAGGCCGGTCGAAGGGCCGCCGCGCTGCGAATTCACGATCACCAGCGGCAGTTCGGTCATGATCGCCAGACCCATCGCCTCGGTCTTGAGCGCGATGCCCGGGCCGGACGAACTGGTCACGCCCAGGCTGCCGGCATAGGACGCGCCAATCGCGGCGCAGATCGCGGCAATCTCGTCCTCCGCCTGGAAGGTGGTGACGTTGAATTCCTTCAGCCGCGCCAGGTGATGCAGGATCGAACTGGCCGGAGTGATCGGATAGCCGCCGAAGAACATCGGCAGGCGCAGCAGCCGCGCGCCGGCAACGAGACCAAGCGAGACCGCTTCGGCACCAGTGACCGTGCGGTAAAGCCCCGGCTGGGTCGGCACCGGATCGAGGTGAACCTGCTTGAGCGGGCCAGCCAGTTCGGCCGTCTCGCCATAGGCATGGCCGGCATCGAGCGCGGCGATATTGGCATCGGCCAGTTCGGGCTTGTTCCTGAACTTGGCCCGCAGCCAGTCATGGATCGGCTTGCGGCGGCGGTCGAACATCCACAGCGCCAGCCCCAGGGTCCACATGTTCTTGCAGCGCAGCGCGTCCTTGTTGCCGAGGCCGAACGGCTTCACCGCCTCTACCGTCATCGCCGAGATGTCGAGCGGCAGGACGTCGTATTTTGCCAGCGTGTCATCCTCGAGAGGGTTGACCTCGTAATGCGCCTTTTCGAGGTTGCGCTTGGTGAACTCGCCGGTGTCAACGATCACCAGCCCGCCCGGCTTGAGCGCGGGCAGATTGGTCTTCAGCGCGGCCGGGTTCATGGCAACCAGCACGTCGGGTGCGTCGCCGGCGGTGTCGACTTCGGACGAGCCGAAATTGATCTGGAAGGCCGAAACGCCGAACAGCGTGCCTTGCGGTGCGCGGATTTCCGCCGGGAAATCGGGGAAGGTGGCGAGATCGTTGCCGGCCAGCGCGGTCGACAGCGTGAACTGTCCACCGGTAAGCTGCATGCCGTCACCACTATCGCCGGCAAAGCGGACAACCACAGCTTCGGGTTGGCTGGGCGGGGACTTGTCGGACGGTTTTTCTGCGGCCTTGGTAGCCATGTGTGTTCCTTACAGCGCACCGGAACAGGCGGTGCCTCTCCTGCTTGGAGGCGCACCTATGAACTGCTGCTTGCCCCCGCAATGAAGTTTTTCTCCTACCGCTGCAAAAAGTCGAGTGGAAATAGCGCGGACGCATCCCTAACCTGTTCAAAAGAACAGCAGGAGAATGCGCCGCATGGCCGCGACAGAAACCCCGAGCGAACCCTTCATCCGGCCCGACATGAAGGCCCTGCTCGATACGCTGGCGGCGATCGGCGGCCCCAAGGTGGCCGAGATGACGCTTGAGCAGGCGCGCGCCAGCTACGTGGCGCTGCACGGAATGGCGGACCGGCCTGCCCGCGAACTGGCGGTGATCCGCGATCTGGCCTGCCCCGGCCCGGCGGGCGACATCCCGCTGCGGCTTTATGACATCCGCGCGGCGCGCGAGTCCGGCCCGGTGATCGTTTTCTTCCACGGCGGCGGCTTCGTGATCGGCGATCTCGAAACGCACCACAATCTGTGCAGCGAGATCGCGTGGCAGCTGGACCTGCCGCTGGTAGCGGTCGATTACCGCCGCGCGCCCGAACACCTTTTCCCCGCCGCGATCGACGATTGCGAGGCTGCCGCGCGCTGGATCGCCACTTCGCCTGACGCGCTGGGCCGCAGCGCGACCGGGTTGATCCCGATCGGCGACAGCGCCGGGGGCAATGCCGCGATCGTGGTGACCCAGGCCTTCGCCGCGCGGCCCGCCGCGGTGCCTGTTCTGCTGCAGGTGCCGATCTTCCCGGTCACCGGCGATGTCTTCGCATCGCGCAGCATCGCGCAATTTGGCGAGGGCTTCATCCTCACCCGGTCGACGATGGAGTTCTTCGATGCCGCCTATGCGCCGGTGCGCGATGATCCGCGTGCCTTCCCGATCCTGGCGTCGCACGAGGGCACGCCGCCAACCGTGCTCGTCACCGCAAGCCTCGATCCGATCCGCGATTCGGGCCGCGAATACGGCGCGGCGCTGAGCGCGGCCGGCGTGCCTCATGTGTTCATCGAAGCGAAGGGGCTGACGCACAGCTTCACCAATCTGCGCCAGGCCGTGCCGAGTGCGCAGACCGAGCTCGAGAAGATCTGCGCCGCGATGAAGCTGATGCTGGAGCGTGGCGCGTGAGCGAGCTTGCTTACCGCCCCTGCGCCGGGATCATGCTCGCCAACCGCCAGGGGCTGGTGTTCGTGGGGCAGCGGATCGATTCGCAGCATCTGGGCGCCTGGCAGATGCCGCAAGGCGGGATCGATCCGGGCGAGGATGTGGCCGAGGCGGCGCTGCGCGAACTGGCCGAGGAGACCGGGATCGCCGCGCATCTGGTGGACATCATTGCCCGCACGCGCGAGCCGCTGCGCTATGATCTGCCCGACGACCTGATGGGTAAGCTGTGGGGCGGGCGCTATCGCGGGCAGGAACAGCACTGGTTTCTTGGCCGGTTCAAGGGCAGCGACGAGGACGTGAACCTCGAAGCGCATGACCCGTCCGAATTCCACAGCTGGCAATGGGTCGAACCGGCGCAGCTGCCGCAGCTGATCGTGCCGTTCAAGCGCGAGGTCTATCGCGCGGTGGTGCGGGAATTCGCCGCGCTGATCTGATATCGAAACTAGTTCGAGGCAGCGGCTGCCGGCTCGCTCGCGGCCATGCGGCGCTGCGAACCCTGGCGGATGCTGAGCTGGAGCTGCGCGGTTTCCGGGCAGGCCGCACCGCACATGCTTTCCAGCTTGGCGAGGTTGCGCTTGGCCTTCTCCAGCGCGCCCTTTTCAACCAGTGCCTCGCCCTCGCCCGAAATCGCCGCCAGATTGCCCGGATCGCGCGCCAGCGCTTCGCGGTAATACCGGATCGCCTTGCCCTGCAGGCCTTGCGAGCGCGCCGCCTTGGCCAGATCGAGCAACACCGGCGTGTGGCCGGGATCGAGCGCCATGGCGGATTCGAACGCATCGACCGCGCCTTGCGCATCCCCCGAAGCAAGCGCCGCGCGGCCCAGCTCGATCATGGCAGCCGCGCGCGGATCGGGCGCCCGCTCGCTCGCGGAACCCACGCTGGCGGTGATGGCCAGGGCCAGCGACAACGCAGCAGCAGCGGGGGCGAAACGCATGATCAGCTCCTTCAGGGCAGCCATCGGGGAACCCTATCCATAATCGATATGGCTAACATGCACAGCCCAGCAAGGCGACAAAAAACCCGTCCGTGCCGTCGCGGGACGGCGACAGGCGCAGCCCGGCCCCATGCGCGCAGCCCAGCGGCAGGGAAATCGGCAGCGCTTCCAGTGTCTTGTTGCGGGCCAGCAGCGACTCCACGCGATCGCGCCCCTCCGCATCAAGCAGCGAGCAGGTAATGTAAGCCACGCGCCCGCCGGGGCGCACCAACTGCGCCGCCAGATCGAGCAGCCGGTCCTGGGTCGCGGCAAAGCGGGCGAGCCGCTCGGGCGTGAGTCGCCACTTGGCTTCGGGCTTGCGGCGCCAGGTGCCGGTGCCCGAACAGGGCGCATCGACTAGCACCAGATCGGCCGTGCCCTCGACATCGCTCAGCGCCTCAAGCTCGCGGCCCGGATCGAGCAGGCGGGTCTCGATCAGGCCCGCGCCGGATCGCGCCGCGCGCGGGGCCAGCCGCGCCAGCCGAGTCCGGTCGATATCGCAGGCGATCAGCCGCCCGCTGTTTTCCATCGCGGCTGCCAGCGCCAGCGTCTTGCCGCCTGCACCGGCGCACAGATCGATCACTGTCTCGCCCGGTCTTGCCGCAGCGGCCAGGCACGCAAGCTGGCTGCCATGGTCCTGCACCTCGATCAGGCCGTCGCGCCAGGCGAGCCATTGTTCAACGAGTGTCCCGGCGGGAAAGCGCAGACCCTGCGGCGCGGCGAGCGGTTCGCCGGCCTCGGGCAGTTCGATCGTTGCGCGATCGGCCTTGAGCGTGTTGACCCTTACGTCGAGCGGGGCCCGCTTGAGCAGCGCAGCCAGTTCGTCGCTATCAACCCCCGAAGCAGCGAACGCCTCGATCAGCCACGTCGGAGCCAGGCCAAGCTCTGCCACCGCTTCGTCTGCGCTCAGAGGCGCAGGGCCATAGGGCGATCCATCAAACAGCGCGAGGAGCGCGGCATCTTCCCGCGCCAGTGCAGCGATCGCGGCGCGCCCCGATGCCGGCACCTCGCTGCAGGCCCGGATGGCGCGGAAGACCAGTTCGCGCACCGCCCGGCGGTCCTTCGATCCGGCATAGCGATGGCTGCGCGCCCATTCGGCCACCAGCCGGTCGGCCGGGGCGCCTTCGCGCCGCGCCGCCGCGATGATCGCGTCGAGCAATTCGATCGCGGCCTGGACCCGCGCGGCGGGGGTCATGCCAGAAGCCTAGCGAGTGGGATAATTGGGCGCCTCGCGGGTGATCGCCACATCGTGGACATGGCTTTCCGAAAGGCCCGCATTGGTGATCCGCACGAATTGCGCGCGTTCCTGCAGATCGGCGATCGTGGCCGATCCGGTATAACCCATCGCCGCCTTGATCCCGCCCACCAGCTGGTGGATCACATCAGCGGCGGGGCCCTTGAACGGCACCTGGCCCTCGATCCCCTCGGGCACCAGCTTTAGCGCGGAGACATCCTGCTGGAAATAGCGGTCGGCGCTGCCGCGCGCCATCGCACCAACGCTGCCCATGCCGCGATAGGCCTTGTAGCTGCGGCCCTGATAGAGAAAGGTTTCGCCCGGGCTTTCCGCCGTGCCGGCCAGCATCGAGCCGATCATCACCGACGACGCCCCCGCCGCCAGCGCCTTGGCTGCATCGCCACTGGTACGCAGGCCACCGTCGGCAATCACCGGAACGCCGGTTTTCGCGGCCTCGCGTGCGCTTTCCATGATCGCAGTCAGCTGCGGGACGCCGACCCCGGCCACCACTCGGGTGGTGCAGATCGAGCCTGGCCCGATCCCCACCTTCACCGCGTCGGCCCCAGCATCGATCAGTGCGCGGGTCGCCTCGGCGGTGGCAACATTGCCGGCAATCACCTGGACCGAGTTCGACAGCTTTTTGGCCCGCTCGACCGCGCGCGCCACGTCCTTGTTGTGGCCATGCGCGGTGTCGATCACCACCACGTCGACTTCGGCATCGACCAGCGCCTCGGTCCGCGCAAAGCCCTTGTCGCCCACGGTGGTCGCTGCCGCCACGCGCAGGCGCCCGGCGGCGTCCTTGGTGGCATCGGGATAGGTGACGGCCTTTTCGATATCCTTGACCGTAATCAGGCCGATGCAACGATAGGCCTCGTCCACCACCAGCAGCTTTTCGATCCGGCGCTGGTGCAGCAAGCGGCGCGCCTCGTCCTGCCCGGTGCCGAGCGGAACGGTGGCAAGGTTCTCGGTCGTCATCAGTTCGCGCACCGGCTGCAGCGGGTTTTCGGCAAAGCGCACGTCGCGATTGGTCAAGATGCCGACCAGCCGCCCGCTGTTGTCGGTGACGGGAATGCCGCTGATGCGGTGCTGCGTCATCAGCGCCTGCGCTTCGCCCAGCGTCGCTTCGGGATGGATCGTGATCGGATTGACCACCATGCCGCTTTCGAAGCGCTTTACCTGGCGCACCGCGGCGCATTGCTCGTCGATGTCGAGATTGCGATGCAGCACGCCGATCCCGCCCAACTGCGCCATGGCAATCGCCATGTCAGCTTCGGTCACGGTGTCCATCGCGGCCGAGAGCACCGGAATGCTGAGGGCGATCTCCCGCGTGAGCCTGGTGGCGGTATTGGCCATGCTGGGCAGGACGTCGCTTTCGGCCGGACGCAGCAGTACGTCGTCGAAGGTCAGGCCAAGGGGGATGTCCATATGCGCCACTTTCATTCTGGCCCGCGCGGGAAGGCCCCGGGGGATTCGTGGCGGCCCATGTAACCGCAGTTTCCGGCAGCGGCTAGAGGGCGCGCAGTGCTTTTTCGCGCGCTGCCGCGGGGCTCAGGGATATTGCTTCGGATCGGCCAGCCGCCGCACCAGCAGCTCGTGCAGCAGCAGATCGTCGATTGCCCCGCCCAGCTGCAGCGCGCCGGGATTGTCGCTTGCCTGGTGATAATCGCCCGCCAGATAGGCATTCAGCAGCGCCTCGTCGCCAAAGGCGTTCGACACCACCACGGCGGGTACATCGCGTTGCAGCAGTGCCCAGCCGTCCTGCCGCTGGAGGAAAGGTTCGACCCGTTCGCGCGGCGCCAGTTCACGGCGCATATCGGCAATCGCCTGTTTGATCATGGCATCAAGCGGGGTGCGCCCTTCGCCGATAAACCCAACCGCGCTGCCGCGCGGCCCGATCGCAACCGTATCGAAATTGAACGCCGCGACGAAATTGTCGAGCGGGATCGGCGGTTCCTCGGCAAAGGCCCGTGCGCCCAGCAGACCCCATTCCTCGGCCGTTGTCGCCAGCACATAGACATCGCGCTCAAGCGGCTTGCCTTTGGCCAGCCGCCGCGTCAGCTCGATCATCAACGCCAGCCCGCTGGCATTATCGACTGCGCCATTGCACAGCCGGTCAACCGCGTCATCGGGCCCGCAGGTGCCGAAATGGTCCCAATGCGCCAGCAGCAGAACCGCCCCGGCATCGGGGTTGCGCCCGGGCAAGCGGCCGATCAGATTGTGCGAGGGCACTTCGCGCCGCTGCGCGGTCGCTTCGATCGTGACGCGGGTATCGAGCAGCGCGGGTTCGAACCCCGCCCCGCCGCGCCCCGCCAGCGCCGTTTCGCGCAGGGCCTGCCAGCGCCTTTCACCAAGCGCGCCGGCCATCGCTTCGTGGGACGCAAAGGCTTCCAGCTCGTTGCCGCCTTCGCTGGCCAGCACCAGCCGTTCCTCTGCAGTAAAGGCGCGCATCTGCTCGATCGACTCGGCCCCTTCGACAATCGTGAGCACCGCGGCCGGCTCGGCCTCGAACAGCTTGGCCCGGCGCGCAGCGCTGAGCCCCGGCTCGGCCAGCATCACTGCCACGCGGCCGCGCACGGTTTCGGCCGGAATATCCGTATCGGCAAAGCCGACGAACACGGCCTCGCCCAGTTCGACCAGGCCGCGGCGGCGCTGGGTGAACGCAGCCGCCTGCGCCGGATCGAGTTCAACCCTGCGCCGTCCTACCTGCAGTTCGATGCGGCTGTCGCCGCTGACCACACTCGCCAGCAGCACGGGCGCATTCCAGGGATTGGCCGGATCGTTGGTGCCAGATACAAGCCCGATGCGCTCAAACTCGCTGCGCAGGTAGTCGAGCGTCTTGCGTTCGCCCTCGGTGCCAGGGCGGCGCCCGGCGAACTCCTCGCTCGCCAGCGTTGAGACATGCGCATTGAAGCGCGCCTCGATGGCATTGAATTCGGACTGGCGGATGCGCAGCCCGGGGCTGGTGGCACAGGCCGCCAGCGCCAACAGCAGGGCGAGCGCCAAGCCGCGCCGCGCCAGCCCCCTTGCGCCGTGACGTTGAGTTCCCCCGTTGCGCATCACTCGGCCGTCCACCCCCCATCGATGCTCCAGTTCGCCCCGGTGACATTGCCCGCTTCGGGCCGGCACAGGAACACGGCCAGCGCGCCGACCTCGTCGGGCTGGACGAACTTCTTGGTCGGCTGCTTGGCCAGCAGCACGTCATTGATCACCTGTTCGCGGGTCAGGCCGCGGGCCTTCATCGTGTCGGGAATCTGGCCTTCGATCAGCGGGGTCCAGACATAGCCGGGGCTGATGCAATTGGCGGTAACCCCGGTTTGCGCCAGTTCCAGCGCGATTGTCTTGGTAAAGCCCGCGATCCCGTGCTTGCTGGCGTTATAGGCGCTCTTGAAAGGCGAAGCGGTCAGCGAATGCGCACTGGCGGTGTTGATGATCCGGCCCCAGCCCTTGGCCTTCATGCCCGGCACCGCCAGCCGGGTGGTGTGAAAGGCGGCGGTGAGGTTAAGGCCGATGATGGCATTCCACTTCTCGACCGGGAACTCCTCGACCGGCGCGACATGCTGCATCCCGGCGTTGTTGACGAGAATGTCGACCGGCCCGGCCTTGGCCATCATCGATTCGATTTCTGTCGCTTCGAGCAGATTGGCGGGGGAATGGCTGGCGCCCAGCTCGGTGCACAGCGCGGCAATTTCGCCCGCATCGCCGAACCCGTTGAGAATGACCTCTGCCCCTTCCGCGCGCAGCGCCCGCGCGATGGCCAGGCCAATGCCCGAGGTCGAGCCGGTCACAAGCGCGCGCTTTCCCTGAAGGAACATCAACTTCCCCTGTCTGCCCCCGGCGAATCGGCCCGGTTTTGCCGTGACCTTCCCGGCTGTCCAGCGATAACATGCGGCAAGCCACCGGCGAAGGGAGTGATTCGATGAAACTGCGCCGTTACGACACCGACAACATCCGGGTTCGATCGGGCGGTGGGGGGCGCGGGTTTCCCGGCGGCCGAGGCGGCGGGATCGGGCTTGGCACGCTGATCCTCGCTGCGATCGCCTATTTCGTCCTCGGCGCCGATCCGATGCAGACGATTGGCGCGATCCAGGGCGCGCAACAGGGCGAGGCTGCAACCGCAGGGGCCACGCAAGCCAGCGAGGAGCAGGTCTGCTCGCAAGGGCCCTACGCGGTGGAGGCCTGCAATGCGCTGCAATCGCTCAACCAGACCTGGGCGCCCGCGTTCGAGCGCGCCGGCATCGACTTCAAGGATCCGGTGCTCACGCTCTACAGCGGCGCGGTCAGCACCAGGGGCTGCGGCAGCGCGAGTTCGGCGGCAGGCCCGTTCTACTGCCCGGCAGACCAGGGCATCTATATCGACACCAGCTTCTACGACCAGCTGGCGCAAATGGCGGGCGAACGCGGTGATTTTGCCCGGCTCTATGTGATGGCGCATGAATATGGCCACCACATCCAGAACCTGACCGGGTTGGCCGGCCAGGTGCGCAGCGCGCAGCAACAGAACCCGCGCCGGGCCAACGAACTGCAGGTGCGGATGGAACTGCAGGCAGATTGCTATGCCGGGGTGTGGGCCGGCAAGAACCGCGCGCTGATCGAACCGGGCGACCTCGAGGAAGGGATGCGCGCGGCAAGTTCGATCGGAGACGATACGCTGCTACGCAATGCCGGGCAGCGGATCAACCCCGAAGGCTTTACCCACGGCACCAGCGCCCAGCGCATGGAAGCGCTCAGGTCAGGCATGGAAAGCGGCAATGACGCGGTGTGTGACCGCTATTTCGACTTCGGCTGAACGGCCAGTGGCCTGATACGGAAAGGGCGGCGGCGCCCGCGGTCACCGCCGCCCGATCTCGTGCAAGCAACGGGGGGTTTACTTGCCTTCCTTGCCCCAGTTCTCGATTTCCTGATCGAGCGAACGCAGCACTTCGTCGCGGGCCTCGTCCGGGATCGACTTGTCGGCTGCGATTGATGCGCGCGCCGATTTCAATCCCTCCAGCGCGCTGGCCATGATCTCGCTGCGGCAGACGCGGATCTTGTGCTTGCCTTGCTCGCCCTTGCTGTCGCCCGCAACTTCGGTGTCGCAAGTGAAATCAATCTCGGCCTGCGCGCCCTGCGCGGCCTCCATTTCCTTGAAGGCGAGCCGCATCTGCTTGCGCGCTTCGGCCATCTCGGTGTGCATTTCGCGCATCGCATCCTTGAGCTCGCGGTGCATCGCCTCGCGTTCTGCCTTCGACATCTGCTCTTCGCCATTGCGGATCACCATGCGGTGGACGCGCCGTTCCTCCTTGCGTGCTTCGCCCTCAGCGACCCGCGCCTCGGCCTCGGCCATGCTGGCTTCGGCGCGCGCAATACGCTCCTTCACCTCGGCTTCGCTGAGTTCCTTGTTCGACTTGAAGACGATCGTTTTGCCATCCTGTTCGATTACGCGGGTATGGAGGTCCCTGTCGTCGGGATCGGCCCCGCCGGGATGATCGATGATGGTGATCTGGCGATCGCCCGGCGCCGGCGCATCGGGCGCCTGCGGCGCTTCGGGCGCCAGCGGCGCATCCTGCCTGGCTTCGGCATAGGTAATCGTCGCGGTCAGCGGCAGGGCAACCAGTGCCGCTGCCAGCAGGCTCCGCCCGGCGAGCCGCCGGCGCGGGGAAACGTGGTTCATCTTCAGGCTCCTCAAACGGTGGATTATCGATTTGTCCCCAAGAACCGGGCAGGCCATCGGCGCTGCCAGCGCCACATTCGGGCCCGCCGCAAAGCTCGCGATCACCCTAGCATAGGTCGCCCGCACGCCAGGCTCGACCCGTGCGATGACCCGCGCGTCGCAGGCCGCTTCCTGGTCGCGCCGCAGCGCGATCCAGCCGAGGTGGCCAAGCGGGTTGAACCAGTGCAACGCGAACAACGGCTGCACCGCCATGTTGATCAGCAGATCGTGACCGCGGTGGTGCGCCAGTTCATGCTCGAGCGCCAAGTCGCGCGCTTCGCGGTCCCAGGCTGCGAGGAACCCCGCCGGCAGCGCAATCACCTTGTCGACCACGCCGAATGCGAGGGGCGCGCTGGTCGAAGGGGTCTCGACCAGCCGCACCTTGCCCGCCCGGCCAACGTCGCGAGCATCGGCGAGCAACAGCCGACGCATCTGCCAATAGGCACGGAACCGCAGCGCGAGAAAGATCGCCATGCCCGCTAGCCAAACGCCAATTGCGACATCGGCGAGCGCGATCGGCCAGCCGGGCGCAGCAGCAGCGACTGGCGACAGCGGCGCCTCGGCGGCTAGCGCGGCGGGCTCGGACACCAGCAGCACAAGCTCGCCTTCGGCAACAGGGGGCGTCACCGCCACGGGCTCGGCCGGCGCCATCCACGCAGGCAGTGTCAACGGGGGCAGGAACAGGCGCAGCAGTGGCAAAGCCCACAGCGCATAGGCCGCCTGCGGGCCGAACCCGCGCGCCACCGGGCGGCGCAGCACCAGCACCAGCGCGATCAGGGCCGCGGTCCACACAAGCGTGTCGATCAGCCAGGCGCTCATTGCCGCAACTCCTTGAGCAAGGCCTCAATTTCGGCCAGATCATCCTCGGTCAGGGCTTCCTGTTCGGCGAGATGGGCCACCAGCGAGGCGGCCTTACCTCCAAACAGCCGCTCGACCAGTCGCCTGCTTTCGCCGCCGACATAATCGGCGCGCGCGATCAGGGGGGAATAGAGGAACCGACGCCCGTCAGGCTCGGCGGCAATCGCCTGCTTCTGCACCAGCCGGCCAAGCAGCGTCTTGACTGTGGCCAGGCTCCAGTCGCGCTCGCGGCAGACTTCCTCGCAAACTTCCGCTGCGCTCAGCGGGCTGTTCGCCCACAAGGCTTCCATCACCGCGTGTTCTGCTTCGCTGATGCGTTCCGGCCTGCTGTCGTCGATCTCGGACAAGCCACCCTCCCAAGGTTTGACGTTTACGCCTGTAATCCAAATCGACTACGTTTGTAAACATGAAGCCCGGATGAATGCCGCCTTTACCCGGTGGCTACTCGTCGAACGGCCATTTGCGGGCGACGAACGACATGCAGCGGATCAATCCGGCATCGGGCAATAGTCCATGCGCCGCTCGCGCGGGGCGCGCAGCACTTCGGCCACGTAGTAATCGCCCAGCGCGCGCACCGACTCCGCCTCGTCCCCGGTGTAGAAGCCTTGCGCAGCGGCCATCCAGCGCGCGCTGCATTCGCCGGGCGCCGCATCCGATCCTGCACAGCCCACGAACGCATCGAATGCCCCGCGCCACCGCACAAAATCCGCGCGCGACATGGGCGCGCCATGCCCCGGGATAAGCTTCTCCCACGGCGCGGCGGCGATGTCATCGAGGGCGGCAGCCCAGCCCTCCTCGCAGGCGGTGTCGAAGAACGGCATCGGCGCCACAACCAGGTCACCCACCACCGCCAGCTTCTCGTCCGGCAGCAGCAACCACAGATCGGCCTCGGTCACGGCCGCCGGCGCAACATGGAGCAGCACCTCGCGCCCGGCGATCACCCGCGCGCCCGTCGCGGCCACTGGATCAGCCGGTAGAAAACTGGCGCGATCGGTCATCGCGGCCAAACGTCGCCGGGCAGATGCGCGGTCCGCTTCGGACGAGGCCGAATCGTCGATCATGGACCTTGTGCGGGCAAGGCCGGGCGCGAGGAACCCGTTCAGCGCGCCCTCGCCCGCGCCGGTCGCGATCACCTTGGCGCCGGGAAAAGCCAGCCGCAGGTCGCGGTTGCCAGTGGTGTGGTCGAGATGCCAGTGGGTGTTAACGATCGCCGCGATCGGCTTTGCCGCGGCCCGCACCCGGTCAAGGATTGCTTCGGCATGGGACTGGTGCCTGCCGGTATCGACCACGATCAGCCCGTCGGGCGCGTCAATCAGCACAGAGTTGCCGTCAGGCCCGCGGTCGAGATCGATATGGCCAGGCAGCACAATATAGGGTGCATGCGGCTGGGCAAGAGCGCCAGTCGCGCAGCCACCGAGCAGCAGGATCGCAGGAAATGCGGCAGGCATCCTCATGCGCGCTCCATGCCGCAAAGGCTTGGAATGCGCGCGGCCGGATCGACCGGGGAATGCTGCAGGCCGACGAAAGCCCGGCGGAGCCCCGCCGGGCGGCGATCAATACACCCGCTTCTTTGGCGCGATGTAGGAGATGTCGTCGGTGAGCGTGTATTCGTGCACCGGGCGATAGTCGATCTTCACGCTTCCACCATTTCCGCCCCAGCCGTCGAACCATGCAATGGTGTGCTTCATCCAGTTCGCATCGTCACGGTCGGGGAAATCCTCATGCGCATGCGCGCCGCGGCTTTCCTTGCGGTTCTCGGCCGAGGCCATGGTGACGCAGGCCTGCGCCATCAAATTGTCGAGCTCGAGCGTCTCGATCAGGTCGCTGTTCCAGATCAGCGAGCGGTCGAACACCTTGATGTCCTGCATCCGCTTGTTGGTTTCAGTCAGCAGCTTGACGCCTTCGGCCATCAGCGCGCTGTCGCGGAACACCGCGGCATGTTTCTGCATGGTCTTCTGCATTTCTTCGCGCACCCTGGCGGTGGGCGAGCCGCCATCGGCATGGCGGAAATGGTCGAGCCGGCCCAGCGCGAACTCGGCGCTGCCCGCGGGCAGCTCGTCCTGCTTGGCCAGTGGCGTGAGGCTGGACTTGAGATGCAGGCCCGTGGCGCGGCCGAACACCACCAGGTCGATCAGCGAGTTCGAGCCGAGCCGGTTGGCGCCATGAACCGAAACGCAGGCCGCCTCACCCACGGCATAGAGTCCGGGCACGACATGGTCGGGGTTCCCGTCGGGGCCGATCGTGACCACCTGGCCATGATAGTTACAGGGGATGCCGCCCATGTTGTAATGCACCGTCGGCGTCACCGGCAGCGGTTCGCGGGTCAGGTCCACCCCGGCGAAGATCTTGCCGCTTTCGGTGATGCCGGGCAGGCGCTCGGCCAGCACCTTGGGATCGATGTGGTCGAGGTGCAGATAGATGTGGTCCTTCTCGGGCCCCACCCCGCGCCCTTCGCGCATTTCGAGCGCCATCGAGCGGCTCACGACGTCGCGGCTGGCGAGATCCTTGGCGCTGGGGGCATAGCGCTCCATGAACCGCTCGCCCTCGGAATTGGTGAGATAGCCGCCCTCGCCGCGCGCGCCTTCGGTGATCAGTACACCGGCGCCGTAAATGCCGGTCGGGTGGAACTGGACGAATTCCATGTCCTGCAGCGGCAGGCCGGCGCGCAGGACCATGCCGCCGCCATCGCCGGTGCAGGTGTGCGCCGAAGTGGCAGTGTAATAGCAGCGGCCATAACCGCCAGTGGCCAGCACCACGGCCTGAGCGCGGAAGCGGTGGATCGTCCCGTCATCAAGGCACATCGCGAACACGCCCACGCAGCGGCGATCGGCGCCTTCGCCCGCCATGATCAGGTCGAGCGCAAAATACTCGATGAAGAAGTCCGCGTCATACTTCAGGCTCTGCTGGTAGAGCGCGTGCAGCATCGCGTGGCCGGTGCGGTCGGCGGCGGCGCAGGTGCGCTGCACTGGCGGGCCTTCGCCCATGTTCTGCATGTGCCCGCCAAACGGGCGCTGGTAGATGGTGCCATCCTCGTTGCGGCTGAACGGCACGCCGGCATGCTCGAGCTCGTAAACGGCAGCCGGAGCCTCGCGTGCAAGATATTCGATCGCGTCCTGGTCGCCCAGCCAGTCGGCGCCCTTGACCGTGTCATACATGTGCCACGACCAGTGATCGGGCGTGTTGTTGCCGAGCGAGGCGGCGATTCCCCCCTGCGCCGCCACCGTGTGGCTGCGGGTGGGGAAGACCTTGGTGATGTTGGCGGTTTTCAGGCCGGCTTCGGCGGCGCCCATAGTAGCGCGCAGGCCCGAACCTCCCGCACCCACGACCACCACGTCATAGGTGTGGTCGATGATCTTGTAGGCCGAGGTGCTGGTCATCACGCGGCTCCTGCAGCAGGGGCGGCGGCCAACGCGAGGCGCACCACGGAAAAGATCGCAAAGGCGCCGCCGCCGATCGCAGCAAGGTTGAGCAGCGCGATGGCGCCGAACTTGGTGCCGGCGTTATGGACATAGTCCTCGATCAGCACCTGCAGGCCCAGCCGCGCATGCCAGAACGAGCTCACCACCAGCAGCACCATGGCAGTCGCCGGGACCGGCTGCGCCAGCCATTGGGTGACCGTGCCGTGGCCGAGGTTAGGCAGCCACAGCAGGCTGCCGACCAGCCACACCGTCAGCACCAGATTGCCGATCGCGGTGAAGCGCTGCAGCAGCCAGTGATGCGCACCTTCATGCGCCGAGCCAAGCCCGCGCACCTTCCCGATGGAGGTTCCGTTACCCATTGTGAAATGCCTTACTTGGTCAGGATCAGGGCCCAGAAGCCCGCAGTCAAAACAATGGCGATCAGCGGCGAGGCGATCGACCAGAAGCGGTTGGAATTGAGTTCATAGCCGGCGCCGATATCGAGCACGAAGTGCCTGAGGCCGCTCATCAAATGGGTAAAAAAGGCCCAGCTGAGCCCGACCAGCACGATATAGCCCATCGGCGTCGTCATGAACTCGCTGAAGGTGGTGTAATAGTCGGGGCCGCTGGCCAGCGCGCCGAGCCACCAAACCAGCACGAACAGCCCGACCAGCGCCATCCCGTCACCGGTGACGCGGTGGAGGATCGAGACCAGCATGTGCGGGCCCCATTTCCAGATCTGCAGGTGCGGGGATAGCGGTCGGTTGGCCATGCGAACTTGTCCGTTTGCTCTTGTGTGCCCTCCCCTTAGCGCGCTTGACGCGCCTGACAAGGCGGCGATGCTCGACTCCTGACGCAAATAACAGGATAGAAGTTGTATGACTTGCATTCTCCTGACCGGCGCCAGCCGGGGAATCGGCGCGGCGGCGCGCCAGGCACTCGAAGCCCGTGGCAGCACAGTGATCGGCCAGTCCACCCGGCCAGCCGGGGGTGACCTGATCGCCGCCGACTTCGTCGATCCATCGGCGCCGCAAGCCTTGTGGGACGAAGCGCTGGAGCGCGGTGGCGGCGTGATCGACGTGCTCGTGAACAATGCGGGCTTGTTTCGCGCCAGCCCGCTCGACGGGTCCGACATCGAGTGGCTCGACCAATGGGAAGAAACTCTGCGGATCAACCTCACCGCCGCAGCGCAGCTCAGCCGCCTTGCGGTGCGCCACTGGCAGGCGCGCGACGTACCGGGCCGGATCGTCCATGTCGCCAGCCGCGCCGGCTATCGCGGCGATTCGCCGCAGCACTGGCATTATGCCGCGGCGAAGGGCGGGATGCTGGCGATGCACAAGACCATCGCGCGAGGCTATGCCGCGCAAGGCATCCTCAGCTTCGCGATCACGCCGGGCTTCACCGACACGGCAATGGCGGGCGATTATCTTGCCAGCCGCGGCGGAATTGAATTGCTGCGCGACATCCCGCTCGGCCGCGTGGCGAGCCCCGAGGAAATTGCACGGATCATCGCATTCTGCTCGCTCGACGCTCCCGAAAGCATGACCGGGGCGGTCATCGACGCCAATGGAGCGAGCTATGTCCGCTAGAATACGTGCCGTTCTGCCTTGCCTGGCGCTCGCTGCGGCGGGTTGCGCCCACGCCGCTCCTCCCTCGCCCCTGGTGCCCGAGGCGAACCGCGCCGCATGGACCGCAGCGTGCGGGGATTGGGACGAGTGGGACAAGCCGGGCCCGCCGTGGCAGATCCACGGCAACACCTATTATGTCGGCACCTGCGGCATTTCCGCGATCCTGATCGTGGGCGATGGCGGGCTGGTGCTGATCGACAGCGGCACCGAGGCCGGCTCGAAAGTGGTCGAAGCCAATATCGCCGCACTCGGCTTTGCCATGGCTGATGTGAAGGCGCTGCTCACCAGCCACGAGCATTTCGACCATGTCGGCGGGCTCGCCAGGCTCCAGCGGCTGGGCGGCGCACCGGTCTATACCAGCCCCGAGGCCGCGCCCGTGTTGCGCACCGGGAACGACGATCCACGCGATCCGCAGGCCGGGCTGCACGATCCGATGGCACCGGTTGCAGGCGAGATCCATGTCGCGGCCGATGGCGAGGCGCTGATGCTGGCAGGCGTCGCCATAACCGCGGTCGCCACACCCGGCCACACGCTGGGCGCGATGAGCTGGCAGTGGGAAAGCTGCGAGGGAACGCAGTGCGTCACGATTGTATATGGCGACAGCCTGACCGCGGTGAGCAGCGATCAATACCGCTTCACCGACCATCCCGATTACGTCGCGATGTTCCGCCAGGGCATCGCCCGGCTGGCCGGGCTCGATTGCGAGCTGCTGCTGACCCCGCATCCGTCGGCGAGCGCCATGCCCGCCCGGCTCAAGGGTGAAGCACCCATGGTCGATGCGGGGGCATGTCGCGCCTATGCCGCTGCCGTGACCAAGCGGCTCGACGGGCGCCTTGCCAGTGAAGCCGAAGCCAAGTGACCAGCTGGAAGCTGACAGCGTTTGCGCCGAAGCCCATCGTGCAGGCCGCGCTGCTGGCGCATGACGCGGTGTTGGACTGGGATCCGGAGCTGGTCATCTCGGGCAGCGAAGTGGCTGAAGACCGGCCCGATGAGTGGGTGCTCGAGGCATGGTATCCGACCAAGCCCCGCGCAGCGCAGAAGCGCGCCATCGCCAGCCTGTTCGAGAGCACCGCGCCCGCCATCGCGGTCGAGCAACTGCCCGATTCCGACTGGCTGGTGCTAAGCCAGCAAGGGGTCGAGCCGATCCGCGCGGGGCGCTTTTTCGTGCACACGCCCGAATTCGCACCGACGCCCGGTGCGGTCAATTTCGCGATTCCCGCCAGCCAGGCGTTCGGCACCGGCCAGCACCAGACCACCGCCGGCTGCCTTGCCATGCTCGATGCGATGAAGCGCAGCGGGGTGGTGGCGCGCAACCTGGCCGATATCGGCACCGGCACCGGCCTGCTCGCCTTTGCCGCGATGAGGCTATGGCCGCGCGCGCTCGCCACCGCATCCGACATCGACCCGGTCTGCGCTGGCGTGGTGGCCGACAATGCCGCGCTCAATGGTGTGGCGCTGGGCGCAGGGAGTGGCGAACTGACCTTTGTGGTGGCTGACGGCATGGTCGATCCGCTGCTCCAGGCGCGCGGCCCCTATGATCTGTTGATCGCCAATATCCTGGCCGGGCCCCTGGTAGAGCTTGCGCCCGATTTCGCGCGCTCGGTAGTGCCGGGCGGCAACCTGTTGCTGGCGGGCCTGCTCGCAACGCAGGAACCGCGCATCCGCCGTGCCTATCGCCGCGCCGGCTTCCGGCTGGCCCGCCGCCTGGTCAAGGGCGACTGGTCGATCCTGTGGCTGCGCAAGCGTTCGCGCTGACCATGTTCCGCCGCGCGGTGGTGTGGCCTTCGGCTGCGCTGATTGCCTTGGTCACCGCCTTCTTCCTCAGCGCCTGGGTCGGGTCGGCCATCCCTCGCAATGGTGGCTGGAGCGAGCCCGAGGCCGGGGTGACAATCATGGTCGAGACCAGCGGCGTCCACACCGCCATCGTGATGCCGCTGGTCACACCGCAGAAGGACTGGCGCGAGGAGTTCCCCACCAGCGACCTGGCCGATCCCGCCGCGCCCTATACCCATGTCTCGGTTGGCTGGGGCGAGCGCGAGGTGTTCCTCAACACCCCGACCTGGGCAGATCTCGATCCGGGCACGGCGCTGCGCGCCGCGTGGAACGGCAGCGGGCTGCTGCATGTCAGCCATTATGTCCGCCCTGCCGCCTCGCCCGATCACCGCGAGCTGGTGTTGCGCCCGGCCGAATATGCCGCGCTGGTGCGCGCCATAGAGCGCCAGGTACTGCCCGCCGCCGCGCGCAGACGCTATCCCGGCTATACGAAAAACGACATGTTCTACGACGCACCCGGCACCTACCATCTCGGCAACACCTGCAACCAGTGGACCAGCGACACGCTGGCCGCCGCGGGCGTCCGCACCGGGTGGTGGACCCCGCTGGCCGGTGGGGTGATGAAATGGGTGCCCGACGCAGGCGAGCGCTAGCGCACCCGTGACGGCGCGATCAGCACGGCATTCGCAATCAACAGGTCCAGCCCGTCGAGAAAGGCGCGGGTCGAGGGATCATGCGCAAAGCCGATCGCCAGCCCGCGGCCTGAAGACTGCGCCATGAGGAACGGCTTGAATGCCAGCTGGCGCCGGTTCTCATCCCACACATAGCCGCTGGCGACCAGCGACGCGGCGGGTGCAAACCGCAGCACGTTTACGCCATCGGCGCGTTCGAGCGGCGTGTAGATCTGCGAACCGCTGGCCAGCACCACCGCCCCGGCATCATAGCCAGCGGACAGGAAATGGTCGGGATCGGCCACGGTGTTGAGCAGCGCGCCCGGCAATGTGTCGGGCAGTGCCTGCTGGTCCTGGATCGCGGCGCGATATTCAGCTTCGCTGGTGAACTCGCGCGCCTGCGCAAGTTCGGCCTTAGCATCGCCGTCGTCCTTGGCCGGATCGCGGCCCAGCGCAGCCTCGCGCCGGGCCTTGATCAGCGGCGCATCGCCCGCTGTCAGCGCTTCGAGGCTGTCGCCCGCCGCAACCAGCACGCCGCCGCGCCGCACGAACTCGGCCAGATGCTTCATCCCGCCTTCGCCCAGCACTTCCGCAGGCTCGCCCTCGGGCAGGATCACCACGTCATAATCCGACAGGTCGGCTCGCTTGAGCCGAGCAGTGCGGATCGGGGTTACCGGCAGGCCCAGCCGTTGTTCGAGCACGAAGCGCATCGATCCCGCGCTGAGTGGCGAGAGCCCGTCTTCCCACGCCAGCGCCACCTTGGGAAGGTTCAGCCGCTTGAAGGATTCGCTGCCGAGATTGGGGCCGTCCTCGACCCAGCTCGAATCGAGCGCGACGGTGTGGGCACCGATCTCGCGTGCAAGCGCCGCCAGCCTTGCCATGCCGTCCTCGCCATTGGCGGCGCGCGTGAACACCACCGTGCCGCGCGGAAAGCTGCGCCCGCCGCTGACAAAGGCCTTGTCGGTGCCGCGTGCCTCGAGGCCTGCGCGCAGCGCCAGCGTGACAAGCCGGGCCTGGCCGCTGTCGGACCAGGGCACCGCCACGCCAAAGCTGCCCGCGCCTTCGCTGACGGGCGCGATCGGCATATCGGCGGCCAGTGGCTCGCCGGTAGCGGCACCATTGCACAGCGCCACCTTGACACCCGACATCTGGCCCACCGACCAAGCCGTCACATCATAGACTTCGTGTGGCAGATCCTGTGACCGGCGACGCTCCTGTTCGGTCACGAAATCGGGCGGCAGCGGCGTGTCGGCATCGAGCAGGCTGCGCACCAGCCGCGCCGCCGGTTGCGCCTGCGGCACCGCCAGATAGCCAGCCGGATAGGACTTGCCGCACACATTGGCGGGCCCATCGCGCCGCAGCACGGTGATGCCCTGTGCGGCGAGACGGCGGCCGAGCGCCTCGGCGTTCCAGCGCCGTTCGCCAAGATCGATCAAATAGTTGCCCCGCCCTGCGGCGCCCTGCGCGTTGGCGGCGCGATAGGCCGCGAAGTCCCGCAGGAAAGCGCCCGCATTGCGCGCCACTGCCTCGGCGGTCGAGAGGCTGGCGACGAAGTGATTACGCACGCCGTCGGCATAGGTCAGCGTGGTGCCGTCGCGTCGTTCGAACACCAACCCGCGTGCCGAGCCCTGTTCATAGGTGCTGCCGATCGCCCCCTGGTGCGCACTCCAGGTGTCGCCATAACCGGGATAGAACAGGTCATAGACCTCACGGGTGAAATAGGGCTCGCCCATCCGGTCGAACCACAGCGCATTGTTGCGTCCGATCAGTTCGTAGGCACGCAGCTGGGCCGGGGTCAGGTTGGGATTGACCGGCTGCGCGGCGGGGCTGAAGAAATAGGTTTCATCACCGCCCATCTCGTGGATGTCGACCACCACCACCGGGTTCCATGCGCGCAGCGCGGCCACCTTGCCGCGGGTTTCGGGCTGGCTCAGCGTGAACCAGTCGCGGTTGAGATCGAACAGGTAGTGGTTGACGCGGCCGCCCGGCCACGGCTGGTCATGCTCGGCAGCCTGACGGTCCGCCTGCGGTTCGATCCCCAGCGCGGCGCGGAACGAATGAACGAAACGAGCCCGGCCGTCAGGGTTCTGCATCGGGTCGATCACCACGATGGTGTCGCGCAGGATTTGCTGCGCCCGCGCGTCATCGGTGGCAGCCAGCAGGTGATAGGCGGTCATCAGCGCGGCATCGGTCGAGGAGATTTCGTCACCATGCACGCCATAGGCGAGCCAGGTCAGCGGGATTGCGGCGCCATTGCCCGGACGCCCGGCCGCGATGGTGGCAAGATCGGCCTGGATCGCATCGAGCCGCGCCAGGTTCTCGGGCGCGGTGAGGATCACATAGAACAGCGGGCGCCCTTCCCAGCTGGTCGCATATTGCACCATCCGCATCCGGTTGGGCGCGGCCTGCTCCAGTGCGCGCAGATAGGCGATCGCCTGTTCGGGCGAGGTGATCTGCGCGCCCGGCGCATGGCCCACGGTCTCGCCCAGCGTGGGGATCGCGGGGTCGAACGTAGCCTCGAGGAAAGATTGTGCCCTTACCGGTGCGATCGCAGACAGGGCCGAACACAGGGCCACCGCCAGGATCGTGCCGATCCGGCCAAACAAATTGCGCTGCATTTCTGGAAAACCCCGTTGCGACTCTCGATCAGGGCTGCATCTCAACGCGATCTGTCGGCCAAGGTCAATGTCACTTGTCGAGCGAGGCGCGCGCCTCGCCGAGCGACTGGCGCTCCGCCTCGAGAAAGCGGCGCTCGGCCGGGGCCGGATCGAGCGCGAGCGCTTGATCGATCGCTTCGCGCGCTGCTGCGAAGTCCCCCGCCTTGCGCAGCAGGTCGGCCCGCGCAGCATGGAACGGCAGGAAGCCAGCCAGCCGCTCGCCCGGCAGGCCCGCCAGCGCGGCAAGCCCCGCCGAACTTCCTTCGACCTTCGCCAGCGCCAGCGCCCGGTTGAGCGCGATGACCGGATCGGGGCGCAGCACCAGCAGGCCGTCATACAGCGTCAGGATTGCCTGCCAGTCGGTCACCCCCTCAAAGGCGCGGCGGGCATGGGTCAGCTGGATCGCCGCCATTAGCTGGTAGGGACCGCCGCTGCCGCCTTGCGCCGCGCGCGCCAGCAGATCGCTGCCACGCAGGATGCGCTGCCGGTCCCACATTGTGGTGTCCTGGAGCGACAGCGGAACCATCGCTCCAGCACCGTCCAGCCGCGCCCGCTCGCGCGATCGCGCCAGCAGCACCATGGCGGCCATGCCAAGCACTTCGGGTTCGTCCGGCAGCAGTTCCGCCAGCGTCAGCGCCAGCCGCTCGACTTCGGCTGCGAGCTGCCGCTCCTCCGAATCCGCCGCGTCGCGGAAAGCCGCGGCATAGGCCAGTTCGAGTGCCAGCAGCACCGCCTCAAGCCGTTCAGGCCAATGGCGCCGATGCGGCAGTTCGAAGCCTATCCCGGCGTCGCGCACCTTGGCCTTGGCGCGCGTGATACGCTGGTACATCGTCGCTTCGGGAACCACGAAGCCGCGCGCTATCTGTTCGACGGAAAGCCCGCAGATCACCTTCAGCGCCAGCGCGACCCGCGCCTCGGTGGCCAGCGCGGGATGGCAGCAGATGAAGATCAGTCGCAACCGCTCGTCGGGGATCGGGTCGGGCAGCTCGATCACCTCGCCCATGTCCTGCCCCTCCGTGGCGCTGTCGGACCCCAGCGCCAGCTGTTCGCGGCGGCGGCGGCGCACCGCATCGAGCGCCTTGCGCCGGGCGGCGACGAACAGCCAGGCGGCGCAATCCCTCGGGAACTCACCGGTTCGCAGCAGCGCCTCAACCGCAGCGTCACAGCACTCTTCCGCCAGATCGAGATCGCGCAGCTGCGCGGCCAGTGCCGCAATGACGCGGGGCCGCGCAGCCGCAATGGTGTCTCCCGCGCTCACCCCATCTCCCACACCGGGCGGATTTCGACCGCGCCCTTGCCCGGGATCGGGATCATCCGCGCATAGTGCAGCGCGCGGTCGAGATCGGGCACATCGATCAGGTAGTATCCGCCCAGTTCCTCGTGGGTTTCGCTGAACGGGCCATCGTGCAGGCTGTGTGCGCCATGGTCCCATTTGATGGTGGTGGCCGTGGCGCCGGGCTGCAGGCGGTTGCCCGAAAAGGCCACGCCGTCCTTCACCAGCGCTTCGGCAAAGGCCATGTGCTTGCCCAGCACTTCCTGCATGATACGGGCACCGGCCTCGCCTTCGTAAATGCTCTCGTCTTCGTTGATCAGCAGCAGATATTGCATGTCGCAGCTCCTTCGCAGCCCCGCCACCATGGCGAGGTTGCAGCTTGAAGACGATGCGCCGCGGACGGATTCGACAGCGGCTTCAGATTTTTTCCGACAGGCATTGCTCCAGCAGGTCGAGCGCGGCGTAAGTGAAGGCTTCCATGTTGGCGATCCGGTTGTCGCTGCCGGTCTCGGTCAGCCGGACGCGCTCGAACCCCTCGGGCCCCACCACCGCCGCGCAGCTGCGCCCCGAAGCGATGCCCAGCGGATGCGCGCTGGCCCCGGCCGAGCCGCTTTCGGCCAAGCCCCACTGCCCGCGCAGGTTGTCGCGGATGGCGCGCGCCTGCAGCAGCGCGTAGTCCTCGCTGGCCGAAACCATCCCGGCATAGTCCTCGCGCGGGAGGGCGAACAGCACGTCGCGTGCCCGCAGCGAATAGACCACGCCGCCGCCGCGGAAAAAGTCGAGCGCGCCCGGCACGGTCAGCAGCGCGGCGGCCAGCAGGCCGCCGGTCGCGCCATCGGCCACCGCGATCTTCTCGCCGCGCGCACGTAGCAGCGTTGCGATGCGCAGCGCCTGCGGATGGAGTTCGCGCAGCAGGCTCATTCGGCGGCGTCATTCGCATGCGGGGTGCGTTCGCGGGTCCAGGGATAGGCCTGTTGTGCCAGATAGCCGCGTGGCACACCCTCGGGGATGCCGTAGTTTTCGGGCCAGCGCCCGGGTGGCAGGTGGAAAGTGCCGAACAGCCGGTCGATCCAGGAAAAGTGGATCGCGAAATTGACGTCGAAGGCCTCGCGCTCAAGCCCGTGATGCCAGTGGTGGAAGCGCGGCGTGGCTATCCACCGCCCGATCCGGTCGAAATCGCCGCCGACATTGGCATGCAGCAGCGAGCTCCACACGAAAATGAAGCCGAGATAGGCCTGCATCACCGACGGGCTGAAACCCAGCGTGAACAGCGGCAGCGACGTAACCATGCGCAGCAGCACCACCTCGAGCAAATGCATGCGCGAACCCGCCAGCCAGTCCATCGTTTTCGCGCTGTGGTGGATCGCGTGGAACCCCCACAGGAACGGCACCTGGTGGAACGCCCGGTGATACCAGTATTGCGCCAGGTCCGAAGCCACCAGCACGATCGCGAACTGCACCAGCCACGGCAAGCTGGCGACAGTGGCGCGAAACGCCTCCCAGCTGCCGGTGTTGGCGTTGATGATGGTCGACGGCGTCAGCGTCAGGAAGGTCAGGATCTGCACGAACATGGTGCTGACCAGGAAATAGAACAGGTCCTCGCGCCATTCCTGGCGAAACAGGCGCTGCTCGCGCCGGTGCGGGAACAGTCGCTCAAACGGCGCGAACATGAAGCCGCTCACCAGCAGGTTCACCACGAAGAAATCGAGGCCGAAGAACACGCCCCAGCTGCGCGTTTCCTCGGGCTGGACATTGGCCCCGCCCAGCAGCGCCGCGCCGATCCCGATCACCAGCGCGCTCATCCCCAGCACCTTGCGCGGGCGCAGCAGCAGGCTGAGCAGCGCCAGCGCATAGCTCGCCAGCAGCACGCCGTGCACCAGCGCGCGAAACCCCGCCCAACCGGTCACCACCGCCAGTTCGGGGGTAGTGAACCATTCGGGAAAGCGCAGTGCCACCACCAGCAGCAAGCCGCTGAGCGACAGCAGCAACGCGAAGAAGCCCGACAGCCAGCCGCTGCCAAAACGCCGCACCTCGACCGGCGATTCGAGATCGCGCATCAGTTTCTCGAGATATTCGCCCGCTGGCACCCGGCCTTGCTCCCTCGCTTCACGGATCGCGCCGCGCCACTGCAACCAGATAGGCCCTGATCGCTTCCACTTCGTTATCGGTCAGATGGGCGAAACGGTTGCGGGCAACCTCGCTCATCAGGCCCACTTCGCGGTTTCCCGCCGCCTTGCCGGTGCGCATCAGCCGCACGAAATCGTCCGGTTCGTAGGACGCGACAATACGCAGGTCCGCGCTGCGCCGCTCATCGGGCGATGGCGGATCCTCACCCCGCAAATCGAGCTGGTGGCATTCGGCGCAGGTCGCCCGCACGATATGCCGCGCCATCGCATGCTGCGGCCCCATGTCGGGTGGCCAGACAGCGCGGTCCCGCGCGGCTTCCTGCGCGGCGTCGAGATATTCGCCAGATGCAATCTGCTCGGCCAGCTTGGGCCCGATCGTGGGCGGCGGGTGAACCTCGCCGGTCACCGGTACACTGCGAAGATAAGCGATCACCGCGCGCAGGTCATCCTCGTGCAGCTGCGTGAAAAGATAGGACGGCATTTCCATGAGCGCACGATCGGGGCGTTTGCCCAGCGTGATCATTTCCACGAGCTCGGCATCGGAATGGCGTGCGGCGCTCTGGGTAAGATTGGCAGTCCACAGAGTCCCTAGCTCGTCGCTCCAGTCTGTGCCGGTGAGGTCCTTCCCGTGGCATCCCTTGCAGCCGAGCACGCTGGCAAGGCGCTCGCCATGTTCGACGGGGTCCATCGACTGCTGCGCAAAACGCAACTTTTGCGGTGCCGGGGAGGCTTCGCCTTGCGGCGCGCATCCGGCAAGCAACAGCGAAAGGGCGAACAAGGCGGTCCTGATCTTCATTCACCCCGCCTCCTTGGTCCGCTATCCGGCCGCCGCCACGATCGCGGCCCAGCCCGCCTCATCGATCACTTCAATGCCGAGTTCGGCCGCCTTCTTGAGCTTCGATCCCGCGCCGGGCCCCGCCACCACCAGGTCAGTCTTGGCGCTGACGCTGCCCGCGGCCTTGGCGCCCAGCCGTTCGGCCTGCGCCTTGGCCTCGTCTCGGCTCATCGTTTCAAGCTTGCCGGTGAACACCACGGTCTTGCCCGCCACCGGGCTGTCGCGCGTCTCGACGATATAGGGCGGCGGGCTCAATTCGCGCAGCAAGTCCTCCCACACCGCCACATTGTGCGGTTCATGGAAGAAATCGCCGAGCGCTTCGGCCACGGCGCCACCTACTCCGTCGATCGAGGTAATCTCGGCCAGCGCTTCCACCTCGCCGGCCTGCGCCCGCTCGGCCGCCGCACGCAGCGCGGGCAACTCGTGAAAATTCTTCATCAGGTCGCGCGCGGTGACTTCGCCGACATGGCGAATACCCAGCCCGAACAGCAGCCGCGCGGCATCTGGCGCGCGCTTTTGTTCGACGCTGTTCAACAAGTTATCCACAGACTTGTCCTGCCAACCATCGAGCGCCAGGATCTTCGCGCGCTTGTCCTTCAGGCGGAAGATATCCGCCGGGCTTTCGAGCCAGCCGAGCGCGAAGAACTGCTCGATCGTCTTTTCGCCCAGCCCCTCGATATCGAGCGCCTTGCGGCTGACGAAATGCTTGAGCCGTTCGGTCCGCTGCGCCGGGCAGATCAGCCCGCCGGTGCAGCGCACATCCACCTCGCCCTCTTCTGCCACCGCCTCGCTGCCACATTCGGGGCAGTGATCGGGAAACATATAGGGCGCGCGTTCAGCCTCAGGCGTGAGGTTGCGCACCACCTGCGGGATCACGTCACCGGCGCGCTGCACCAGCACGCGGTCGCCCGGGCGCACTCCCAACCGCACGATCTCGTCACGGTTGTGCAGCGTCACATTGGTCACGGTCACTCCGCCTACCAGCACCGGGGCGAGCCTTCCGACCGGAGTCAGCTTGCCGGTACGGCCGACCTGGATGTCGATCGCTTCCAGCGTGGTTTCCGCCTGCTCGGCCGGAAACTTGTGCGCCAGCGCCCAGCGCGGCGCCTTCGCCACGTAACCGAGCCGCGCCTGCCAATCGAGCCGGTCAACCTTGTAGACCACGCCGTCGATGTCGTAATCGAGCCCAGCCCGCGCCCGGCCGATGTCGGCATAGGCGGCGAGGATTCCCGCGACATCGTGGCACAGCCGGAAATGTGGCGAGACGCGAAAGCCCCAGCGTTCCAGCTGGCAAACCACGCCGTGCTGCGTCGCCCCCGGCAGCGCGCTGGCCGCGCCCCAGCCATAGGCCCAGAAGCGCAAGGGGCGCTGCGCGGTGACGCCCGCATCCTTCTGCCGCAGCGATCCGGCGGCTGCATTGCGGGGATTGGCAAACAGCTTGCCCTCGGCTTCTTGCTGCGCAGCATTGAGCGCAGCAAACGCCTGCTTTTCCATATAGACTTCGCCGCGAACCTCGAATACCTCGGGGGCCGCGCCGTCAGCCAATTGCTGCGGAATGTCGGCGATATGACGCACATTGGCGGTCACATCCTCGCCCACCTGCCCGTCGCCGCGGGTCGCCGCGCGCACCAGCACGCCGCGCTCGTAGCGCAGCGAGCACGAAAGGCCGTCGATCTTGTCTTCCGCCGTGATCGCGATCGGCGCATCGTCTGGCAGCGACAGGAACCGCCGCATCCGCGCCACCCATTCGCGCACTTCCTCGTCCGAGAAAGCATTGTCGAGGCTCATCATGCGAACCTCGTGGGCCACCTTGCCCAGCGGCGAGGAGGCGACCGCATGGCCAACCTTGCGCGAGGGGCTGTCATCGCGGATCAGGTGCGGGAAGGCAGCTTCCAGCTCGGCATTGCGGCGCACCAGCGCGTCATATTCAGGATCGCTGATCTCGGGCGCATCCTCGGCGTGATACAGCCGGTCATGCCGCGCGATCGCCTTGGCGAGCCGCATCAGCTCGTTGGCGGCTTCGGCTTCGGTCAGTTTGCCAGCTCCGCTCACACACCCTCCAGAAGCCGGTCGGCCTGAGCGCGGGCCTCGGGCGTCACTTCCGCGCCGCTAAGCATTCGCGCGATTTCCTCTTGCCGCCCCGCCGGATCGAGCAGCGTCACGCTGGTGCGCGTCACCACCCCTTTGGAACTCTTAGCGATGAGGTAATGCGTGCGGCCGCGCGCGGCGACCTGCGGGCTATGCGTCACCGCCAGCAACTGCCCGCTGTCGGCCAGCCGCGCCAGCCGCTCGCCGATCGCGCTCGCCACCGCGCCGCCGACGCCGCGATCGATCTCGTCGAAGATCACGGTGGCCGCCCCGCCCTGTTCCGCGAGCGCCACCTTGAGCGCGAGGATGAAGCGCGACAATTCGCCGCCGCTCGCGATTTTGTTCAGCGGCGCGAAGTCCGCCCCGGGATTGGTAGCGATCAGGAATTCCACGCTGTCGATCCCGGCCGGGCCCCACTTGTCCTCAGGCAGGCGGCCGATCGCGGTGAGGAAGCGTGCGGCATCAAGCTTGAGCGGGTCGAGCTCAGCAGCGACCGCCTGGTCGAGCGCCTTGGCCGCCGCCAGCCGCGCTGCATGCGCCGCTTCGGCGCGGGCACGATAGGCCGCGCCAGCTTCCTTGGCAGCGAGCGCCAGTGCATCGAGTTCGGCCTCGCCACCCTCGATCGCGTCGAGCGCGCGGCGCATCTCGCGCATCTTGTCGGGCAGGTCGTCCACTTCGCAGCGGTGCTTGCGGGCGATGGCGCGTAATTCGAACAGCCGGGTCTCGGCGGCTTCGAGCGCGGCGGGATCATGCAGCAAGGCCTCGGCCGCTTCGCTCAGCCGGTCTTCGGCTTCGCCCGCCTCGACCAGAGCGCGATCGAGCGCGGCCAGCGCCTCGGCCAGCAGCGGATGTTCACCGGCGATCCGGTCAAGCCGGCGCGCCGCCACCCGCAGGGATGCGAGCGGCGATTCCGAGCCTTCCCACAGCTGGCGCAGTTCCTGCAGGTCACCACTGAGCTTTTCGCCCTTCTGCATCGCAGCGCGGGCTTCGGCGAGCCGGGCTTCCTCGCCCGCCTGCGGCTGCAGCGCGGTGAGTTCGGCCAGGTGCGCCAGCAGCAGGTCCTGGTCGGCCCTGGCCTGGTCCACCTGTGCGCGCGCAGCCTCCAGCCGGTCCTGCGCCGCGCGCCATTCGCGCCAGGCCGCCGCCAGGCCATCGGCATCGGTGCCGGCATAGCGATCGAGCAGCGCGCGGTGGCCGCGCGGGTTCACCAGCCCGCGATCGTCATGCTGGCCGTGCAACTCGACCAGCGCCGGGGCGATCTCGCGCAACAGCGCCACACCGGCCGGCTGGTCGTTGACGAAGGCTTTCGAGCCGCCATCGGCCTTGAGCAGCCGCCGCAGGATCAGCGGCTCGCCCGGCTCGACCTCGATCCCGGCTTCCCCCAGCGTTTCGGCCAGGGCCGCAGGCAGCACGGCGAACTCGAAGCTGGCGGTGACGCTGGCCTGGTCTGCCCCGGCACGCACCAGCGCGCTGTCAGCCCGGTCGCCCAGGACCAGCCCCAGCGCGTCGAGCAGGATCGACTTGCCCGCCCCGGTCTCGCCGGTGAGCACGCCCAGCCCGCGCCCGAACTCGAGGTCGAGCGCTTCGATGAGCACGATGTTGCGGATCGAAAGCCGGGTCAGCATGGCGCCGACCTAACTAGCGCGCCATGCCGCGCGCGTCATCTGCCCGGCGCGGGTTGCGAACAGGCCAGCGCGGCCGGTCAGCTGGGGCGGGTATCCGGCGCATGGCGCTGCACCAGCGCATAGGCCTTTTCGTACCATTCGTTGCCGGGATAGTTGGCGCCCAGCACCGCGGTGTATTTCACCGCCTCGCCGCGCAGCCCCAGCGCCAGGTTGGTCTCGGTCAGGCGATAGAGCGCCTCGGCCGCATGGCTGGTGGTCTGGTAGCTGTCGATCACGGTCTGGAAGCGCAGCTGCGCCGCCAGCCACATGCCCTGCTTCTGGTAAAGCCGGCCGATCTCCATTTCCTTGCCCGCCAGGTGGTCGTTCACAAGGTCGAGCTTGAGCCGCGCGTCGGCGGCATATTCGCTGGTGGGGAAGCGCCGGTCGACCTCGCGCAGCGCGGTCTGCGCCTGCTTGGTGATGCTCTGGTCGCGCTGCACGTCGCTGATCTGCTCGTAATAGCTGAGCGCGATCAGGTAATAGGCATAGGGCGCGTCCTTGTTGCCCGGGTGGATCGAGAGGAAGCGCTGCGCGCTCTGGATCGCCTGGTTGTAATCCTGCGCCACGTAATAGCTGAAGGCGCTCATCAGCTGCGCCCGGCGCGCCCAGGGCGAATAGGGGTGCTGCCGCTCCACCTCGTCGAACAGCGCGGCGGCGAGCTGGGTGTTGCCGCGATCGAGCCGCCGCTTGGCCTCGGCGTAGAGCGTTTCCACGTCGCGCGCGACATAGGCCACGTCCTCGTTGCCAGAGCCCGCCCCGCCCGCGCAGCCGGCGGTGAGCAGGCTTGCGGCCGCCAGGCCAGCGAAGAGAACGGGCTTCATCGTCACACGCGTGTTCCTCATCATGGGGCCCAGCCTATAGCCAGCCCCCGGCTGAACGCCAAGTGAAGTTAGCCCGCGAAACGCCAGAGAGTTGGGGATGTTCGGCGTGCCGCCCGCAGGTGCCCGCAGCATAGCAGAGGAACAGCATCGAGGACGCACCCACGCAGGTGGGTGCGAAACGCAAGGGCATTTTCCTACTCCGCCGATTTCTGCTCTATCCTCATCCATGAACGCCCCCACATCCCTCCCCGCCTTCACTCCCGTCCCGCGCCTGGTTGACCGGTCGAACG
>CAZCNF010000015.1:3614-65499 GCA_964500135.1 uncultured Porphyrobacter sp. | reverse complement strand
ACTGCCGCTCGCTTCTCGCCTGATCGGTTCCCGGCGCTCCGCATTCGCAACCCGCAATTGTGGTGGCCCAATGGCTATGGCGCGCCTGTGCTCCACGACCTGACCATGACGACCCGTGTCGCTGGCGCTTTGAGCGACACCCGCGCGATCCGTTTCGGCATCCGGGAAGTGAGCTACGAACTCTCGCTGGTCGATGCCGAGGAGGAACTGCAGCGCGTCGCGGTTGCGCCTGCTCGCAGCCTTGGCGAGCAATTGCTCGATGTCCAGCACAGGGGCATCCGCAAGGTTGCGGGGGGCTGGGCCGTGTCGCTCGCGCGCGAGGTTGCAGGTTCGGCGGCGCTGGCACCTGTCAAAGACACATCGCTCGCGCCACATCTCCTGATCCGCGTCAACGGCGTGCCGATCGCAGTGCGCGGGGGCAACTGGGGCATGGACGATTGGATGAAGCGCGTTTCGCGCGAGCGGCTGGAACCCTATTTCCGGCTACACCGCGAAGCCAATGTCAACACGATCCGGAACTGGATGGGCCAGAGCACCGAGCGGGCCTTCTTCGAACTGGCCGATGAGTACGGTCTGCTGGTGCTGAATGATTTCTGGATTTCGACCCAGGATCACAACGGTGAGCCGGGTGACAGCGCGCTCTTTCTCGCCAATGCCGCAGATACCATCAGCCGGTTTCAGCACCACGCCTCGATCGCCTTGTGGATCGGGCGCAACGAAGGCGTTCCGCCGCCAGTGCTCAATGTCGGGCTGGAGAAGCTGGTCCGTGAGAAGGATGGGACCCGCGCGTATCTGCCCAATTCGCGCGATGTGAACATGGCGGGCAGCGGACCTTGGAACTACCAGCCACCTGAGGCCTACTTTACCCGCATCGGACGTGGCTTTTCGACCGAAGTCGGCACGCCCTCTTTCCCGACTCTCGAAACCTTCAAGACCATGATGCCGCCCGAGGACCAATGGCCGATTAGCGATGCTTGGGCCTATCATGACTGGCATCAGGGCAAGGCAGGTGATGTTGCAAGCTTCATGAGGGCCATGCAGAACCGCCTCGGTGCCCCCACCGATCTCGCCGATTTCGAGAACAAGGCCCAGCTGCTGAACTACGAAGCCCACCGCGCGATCTTCGAGGGGATGAATGCCGGGCTGTTCACGCGCAACAGCGGGCGGCTGCTATGGATGACCCATCCGGCTTGGCCGAGCACCACCTGGCAGATTTACAGCCATGATTACGATACCCACGCCGCCTTCTTCGGCACGAAGAAGGGATCAGAGCCAGTCCACGTGCAGGTCAATCTGCCGGATCGGACTGTCGCGGTCGCCAACAGCCTTGGCGCGGCGATTGGCGCAGGGCGATTGCGGGTCCGCAACCTGGCTCTCGACGGGACGGTGCTCGACGACCGCACCTTGATGGTCGATGTCGCGCCCCATTCAGTGGCCGAAGCCGGGGCGGCGGTGCCCAGTGAAGTTGCCGCGGCCGCACCAGTGGTGATCTCCAAGCTCGAGCTGTTCGACAAGGACGGGCGCCTTCTCAGCGAAAACCTCTACTGGCTGGCTCGCGAGCCCGCAGACTATCGCGCCATGAACGCGATGCCGGACGCGCGCGTCACCCTGGCCGCACGAGTGGTCGAAAACTCCAAGGAACGCGAAATTGCTGCGACCTTGACCAACACGAGCAGTCAACCCGCCCTGCTGGTCAAGCTTGGGTTGCTGGATGAGGCCGGCGAGCGCGTGCTGCCGGCTTATTGGAGCGAGAATTACCTGTCGCTGCTGCCCGGCGAGACCCGCACAGTTTCAATCCGGGCGCCACTGTCGGCCGCAGTGCCGGACAGCATCACCATACGCGGGTGGAATGTCGAAGCGGGGAAGGTGCAGGTGATGCCGTGATGATCGGGCAATGGTGGGGGTGGTGATGGCACAGGATAGGCTGGCGGGGGTTGAATTGGGGGGGACGAAGTGCGTCTGCGTCCTCGCCACGAGCGCGGGCGAAATCCTCGCTCAGGAGCGGGTCGATACCGAAGCGCCCGATGTCACACTGCCGAAAATACAGCAGATCCTGCGCCAGTGGTTCGGGGGAGGAGAGGCGATCCGAGCACTGGGGATTGCCTCGTTCGGGCCAGTCGACATCGACCGCACTTCGGCGCAATGGGGCCACATCGGTCGGACGCCCAAACCCGGCTGGACCGGGGTTGGGATCGCGCAGGCTTTGAGCGGCGGTATCGGGGTGCCGGTCGCACTCGATACCGATGTCAACGGCGCGGCAATGGCTGAGATGCGCTGGGGCGCGGCGGCAGGGCTTTCAGACTATGCCTATGTTACCATCGGTACCGGTGTCGGCGTGGGCCTGGTCGTGGACGGCGCGCCGATCTGCGGTTTCGGCCATGCTGAGCTTGGCCACATGCGCATAGCTCGGGTGCCCGGCGATACCTGGCCCGGCTCATGTCCCTATCACGGTGATTGTGTTGAAGGCCTGGCGGCGGGACCGGCGATCAGCCAGCGTGCGGGTAAGCGCGCCGGCCTCATCGCGGTTGACGATCCCATCTGGCAGACGGTGGGCCATGCGATTGCCCAGATGCTCCACAACATCGTGCTCACCGCAACCCCACGACGAATTTTCCTTGGCGGCGGGGTGATAGTGGCGCAGCCGCAGCTCTTTCCAATCATTCGCCGCGAGTTGCAGGCAAGCCTCAATGGCTATGTCCGTTCCGCCGAGCTTGACCGGATCGAAGACTATATCGTGCCCCCTGGCCTTGGCACGCTTGCAGGCCCGCTGGGACCGATCGCATTGGCCGCAACCGCCGCGTCACAGCCTGTCTGACCAATCGACTCGGTCGCCTGATCGAGCCACCCGCTGGGGGCCTAGGCGTCGATTTTCATCAGCGCGGTGCGGTTAGGCAAGAACCGGCTGGAGAAGGGCAGGATCGCGGCGCCAATCGCGGCGGCATCCTCGGCCAGTTCCGCCCGGCGAATCGGGGCGCGCGCAGGCAGAGAGGCGCCACGGTGCCGGACATTCAGCGCCAGCCGGTCGCAAAGCTGATCGACCATCCCGGCCGGTAGGCGTCCGCCGATGAAGATCGCATCGGGATCGATAACGGCGTTGATGACCATCATCGGATCGGTCAACAGATCGGCGGCCCTTTCGATCCATTGACCCGCCGCTTCGCTCGCGCCAGCACTGAGCTGGTCAAGCGGACCAGGATCGGGAAATCCGGCTGCGGCCAGATGGCTATACAGCCCCGAGAGTGACGCCACGTCCTGCAGGACTACCGGTTTGCGCCGCACCCTGCCGATCGGCAGGAACCCGATCTCGCCGCTGCGGCCCGATGCACCGGTAACCGAATGGCCATCGACCACCAGGCCGCCACCAAGCCCGGCATTGACCAGCAGATAGAAAAAGGTTTGCGCCACCCGGCCATGGCCGAATTGCAGCTCCCCAATGGCCGCTGCAGTGGCATCGTTCTCGGTGATCACGTCGAGCCCATGCGCGCCTAGCAAGTGCTTGGGATCGATCGTCTCCCAGATGCCGAATTCCGCCGGGCGGTTGGGCAGATCCACACCGCCGAAGTCGTCGGGAATGGCAAGCCCGATCCCTGCGATCCGGTCCATGTCAATGTCGCCTGCTGCCCGCATTGCGGCAAGGTTCCGGCTGACGAAATCCCTGACCTGATCGGGCATCGGGAACTGGATGTTTTCAACGATCCGTAGTCGCAGATCACCCAGGAAATCAAGCGCCACCATCGTCATGTGATCGCGGTCGACATTCACGCCGATCGAGAAGGCGCCGTCGGGGTTGATCGCAAGCTTCAGCGCGGGCTGCCCTCGCTCGCCGCGACGGCGCCCGGCTTCAATGATGAGGCCATCAGCAAACAGCTTGCGAGCGATATTGGTGATCGAGGGCGGTGTAAGGCCGGTTATCTCCGCCAGTTCCACCTTGGTCACGGGTGCGTTGAGACGGATTGCCTGGAGCGTGACGCGCAGGTTGTGCGAACTGCCGCGCTCAAGATTGGTCCCGGAAAGGCCGTTGCTAAGCAGGTTCACCCGGTCGCGCGATGAGATACCGACACCTGACGGCTTGCGTTCAGTTGTCGCCATCTGAAATTCTTCTCCGGTCTCGATGCTGCCTTGGCCGTATCCTGTTTAGCCATCCGGCTTCTTGAGCGCAATTTCTACACGCCAGCCATCGTCAGGCGCCGCTTTTGTACTGGTCTCAATGCGGCGTGTCATTGCCCCCTTCGGCCTTGACGCCATCCTTGAGATCGCTCTCTGTGCCGTCGCGCAGCCAGCGTTGGGGGAAGTCGCCCGGCTTTGATCCATTCCGGTTGCGCAGTACCGATCCTTCGTCCAGTCGCTGGGTAAATGTGACACTTGATCGCCCCTGATCCGGGTTCAGGCTGGCAAACAGATCGCTGCGCATCTTTCTGACCACCGACCGCAGTTTGGGATCGGCGATGAGGTTGCGCATCTCTTTGGGATCGGCCTGGAGATCGTAGAGCTCTTCCGTGTCCCAGACGCCATGATACTGGATATATTTGTAGCGATCGCCCCGCAGCGCGAAGGTCGTGGGGGTTTGCGGGTAGTTGTATTCCCAATAGTATTCATAGCTGAGCGAGGTGCGCCAAGGCCCCTTGAAAGGGCGGCCCATCAACAGGTCCGCATAGCTCATGCCGTCAAAGCGGACGCCTTGCGGAACCTCAGCCCCGGCAAGCGCGAGGAAGGTTGGTGCGATGTCGATGTTCGCAACGATTTCGTTCACCACGCGCCCCTTGGCCATGCCGCCGCCGAAGGCGATGAGCGGCACCCGCATCGATTCCTCATAGGCGCTGCGCTTGTCGATCATGCCGTGTTCGCCAAACAGGAAACCGTTGTCGCCCATCATGACCACGATGGTGTTCTTCAGCAGCCCCTTCTTCTGGAGGAGCGCGAGGATTTCCCCGATCCCTTCGTCCACCGACGACAGCGTTTGGTTGTAACGCAGCTTGTAATCGACCACGTCGAGGGTCGAATGATAGGGGAACTCGACCCCATGCCACGAATTGCGCTGGTCTTTGGTCCAGCGCGGCTTGCCTTCATAGTTTTCGGGCGTGTCGGCCATGCTGTCGGGCAGCCTGATGGCCTCGCGGTTGAGCGTGCCCTTGTGCCGGTCGGCCGGGATGAAATCAGCGTGCACCGCCTTGTGGCTGAGATAGAGGAAGAAGGGCTGCCGTTTGTCCTGCTGCTTCAGCCAGTCGAGCGCAAAGCCGTTGAGCTCATCAGTGATATAGCCCTTCCGCTCGACCGTTTCGCCGTCAATGTTGAGCGTGTGGCGCACGCCTTTGCCATCCTCAGGCAGATATTCGCCTTGGCCTTTGAAGCTGATCCAGCGGTCGAAACCAGGCTGGGGATCGTCACTATGGCCACCCATATGCCACTTGCCCATGAAGGCAGTGCGATACCCGGCGGCTTGCAGCGCCTGCGGGAAGAAGAACGTTCCGGGGCGGAACTTGATGTTGTTATCGGCGATCCCGTGATTGTGCATATATTGGCCGGTGAGGATCGACGCGCGGCTCGGGCTACAGAGCGCGGTAGTGACGAAGGCGTTGGGGAAATAGACCCCTTCACGCGCGATGCGATCCATGTTCGGCGTGTTCAGCGCCGGATCAAGAAATCCCATCGCGTCGAAACGCTGATCGTCATTGAGGATGAAGATGATGTTGGGCCGGCCATTTGGGGCGTCGGGTTGGGCAGCAGCGGGTTCGGGCGCAACGCTGACCGTGACGGTTGCGGCAATCACGAGAGCCGCAGCGATGGCCGGGCCGGCCAGGGAACGCAGATTGATCATAACATCCTCACCTTTCGTCCGTGCCGCCCCGCTTGCCTGATGCCGGGGGATGGTGTCGGGCGACCATTCAATCTCAACGCTATATCGCTGCAGAACGGGCCACCAGCATGGTTGCGCCGGGGGCCATCTCTATGTCTGCAGGAGCATCCGCCAACCAGACCGTACCGGGTGGCAGATCGACATCACCCGAAGCGCAGCCGCTTTCAATCGGGATCAGCCAGGCTGGAGCCGCGGCGCTGGCGACCACGCGATGTTCCGCGCCATGGGTCAGGCGCACGATTTCAAACTTGTCGCTCTCAGCCAGCACTTCGTGCGCGCGCCCGGTCCGACGGATCGCCGCGGGCCGGAAAGGCGCGGCCACCGCTGCAGCGATCCCTTCATCCAGATGCAGCGGGCGCGGACGGCCGTAGTCGTAGAGCCGGTAGGTCAGATCGACATTCTGCTGGATCTCGACCAGGGCAAGCCCAGCGCCGATGGCGTGCACGGTTCCTGCCGGTACGTGAAAGAAATGCCCTGGTCCGACTGGGTGCCAGGTCATCAACGTTTCGATGCTGCCATCGAGTGCAGCCGCACGCAGCTCATCAGGGGTGAGGTCTTGCGCAAAGCCCGCGCCGATGACCGCCCCGGGCTCGGCGGAAAGAACATACCATGCCTCCTCCTTGCCGCGCGGGTAGCCGCTGGCACGAGCCGTTGCGTCATCAGGGTGGACCTGGATCGAGAGCTTTTCCGAGGTGAACAGACACTTCACCAGCAAGTCAGGTGCGGCGTCATCGGCGAACCAGATCTCGCCTATGGGCTCGGCGGAGCCGCTGGCGTCGCCGAAGATCGCGGGCAGATCGCGCCGCCCCCAGACCTTCTCGACCGCATGTCCTTGGAGCTGCCTAATCGCCATCGCCTTGCCCCCTCAGTGCCCGCCGACTGCGCCCGTTACGCCGCCATTGATCGCTGCCGCACGGGCCGCCGCCAGGCCAAACACGAGCAGCAGCACATAACAAGCAGCAGGAACAACGAAAGCGACCGCATAGCTCGTCGCCCCGGACACCAGTCCGACCAGCAGAGGCACGAACGCGCCTCCGACAATCGCGAAGCACAGGAATCCCGAGGTCGCCTCTTTGCTCGCGCTCGAGCGTTCGAGGGTCAGGGTGAAGATTACCGGGAACATGATCGAATTGAACAGCCCGATGCCGAGTGCTGCATAACCCGAGGCCGATCCGCCGACGAGCGCAATGAACAGGCAGATGCACGCTGCCGCAGCAGCAAAGACTGCCAACAGGCTCGTCGCCCGAAAGCGGGTCAGCAATACAGAACCGACAAGCCGTCCGATCATGGCGCCGCCCCAGTATAGGCTCACCATTTTTCCAGCCTGTTCGAGCGAAACGCCCAGCACATCCTCGCTGTTGAGAAAAAGCGCCATCTGTGTGCCGATAGCGACTTCGGCGCCCACATAAAGGAAGATCGCAGCCCCGCCGAGCAGGGCCCAGCGTGACGACGCGGCCTCGGCCAGCATGGCTAGGACCGAAGCAGTCGCAGGCTCTCGCGTGGCTTGCTGGGCGGCGGCCGTGCCAATCAGGTGGCGGGCGAACCAGATGAACAGCGCCAAGAGGCCGATCAATACGGCGATCCAAAGGAACGCCGCATCAATTCCGATAAGCGCCGCCTCGCGCACAGAGGGATCAAGCTGGCCACCTTCCTCGATTTCGACGCCTTTCAGGAACAGCAATGCACCGATATAGGGCCCGATAAAGGTGCCCAGGCTGTTGAAGGCTTGACTTAGCGTTAGACGGAAATGGCTGCCCTCGGGCCGACCCAGCACTGCAGCCAGAGGGTTGGCGGCAACTTGCAGGATGGTGATTCCGCTGGCAAGGATGAACAGGCCCAGCAACACCAGCGGGTAGGTTGCAAGGTTCGCGGCCACCAGCATCAGCATGCACCCGGCAATCATCGTCACCAGCGCAATCAACACGGTCGCCACCGATTTGCGCCGCGCCAGCAAGGCGGCGGCAGGCAGGCTCATCACGCCATAGGCTATGAAGAATGCCGAGGCGCTCAGCTGCGCCTCGAAGTCGGAAAGGCTGAAAATGCCCTTCACCGCTGCCACCAGCGGGTCGATCAGCGATGTGATGAAGCCCCAGGCGAAGAACAATGTCGTGACCGAGGCGAAGGCGAACTGAGTGCTGATCCCGGGCCCGGCTATTGGATCCGACTGCCCGAGTGACATGCCCGATGCGTTGTCGTTCGCCATCCGATTCCCCTCTTGTCGGTTCCGCTATGCCCCCGCACAACCCCGATCAGTGCCAGATGATGGCGCCAATGCGTGTTACGAGCAGGAACGGCCAGCTGTCTCTCCTGGTCGGAAAATAGCGCTCAAATCGGATGTGTAAAGAAAATTGTTTTAGGTATTATGGCCACATCCTTGAAGGATATGACCTTGCGATGCTTCGGGAAACGACGCATATTTGATAAACTGACTTGGAATAAAGTGCGCTACGGACACGGCGATGCGGGAAATTGAGATGGAAGCATTCCGGGGCAATGCCAAGTGGCCTGTCATCCTATCGCTGCTTGCTGCAGCGTGCGATCAGGCTCCTCAGCCTGACGCCTTGCCGCAATCGGCTGCGGCGTTCGCAAGCGATGCAACCTGCGGCGCGGTGTCTTCCCGACCGGTACGCGTTCCGGGTGGCAGCTTCCTGATGGGAAGCAGCGCGGTTTATGCCGAAGAGGGCCCACCGCGCGAAACCCGGGTCGGTACCTTCTGGATCGACCCGCATGAGGTGACAAACCGCCAGTTCGCGGCCTTCGTCGCGGCGACCGGCTATGTCACGATCGCCGAAAGGCCGGTCGACCCCGCCCAGTTTGGCGTGCCGGTTGAGCAGATCCCGGCTTACATGCTCCAGCCGGGCTCGGCGGTATTCACCCCGCCCGAACGTCCGTCGCGCAACTATGCTGACTGGTGGAAATATGTTCCGGGTGCGAGTTGGCAGAAGCCTTATGGTCCGGCAGGCCCCGACGCGGTCGCCAGCCAGCCGGTGGTGCATCTCGCCTGGGAGGACATGCAGGCCTATGCCACCTGGGCCGGGGGGCGCCTGCCCACTGAGGCGGAATGGGAGTTCGCCGCTAGCGCAGGCGCGACGGAATCCGTTGAGCAGCCTGATCCCGGTGCTGCCAACAGCTGGCAAGGTGTGTTCCCGGTTGCCAACGAGGCGAGTGACGGGTTCAAGGGCATCGCGCCGGTCGGCTGTTTTGCTCCCAATGCCTTGGGACTATACGACATGGTCGGCAATGTCTGGGAAGTGACCGCGGATTATTATCGTCCAGGGCACGATCCACGCACGGTCGACAATCCGCGCGGACCGAGCGAGAGCAACGCTTACGATCCACTCAATCCCGGATTCGCCAGCAGAGTGATGAAAGGTGGCAGCTATCTATGCGCCCCTAATTATTGTCAGCGTTATCGCCCCGAGAGCAGGCAGGGACGCGATCCGGGACTGGGGGCATCAAACGTCGGCTTCCGGCTTGTTTATGACAGATCCGGGTGATGAGGGCGTGCCACTCCCGAAGACTGCGGCCTTCAGATACCTTTCGATGTTGTCGGGGCCAAGCTGACAAGAATGTCCTATAGTTGCAGTCTCTAACCAAGGACATCTGGCTATCGGTAAATCCCTTCGCCATGCAGAGGTCAAAAATGGTTTCGGGCAGTAATGCGGCATGTCCCAATGGCCGAAAGTAAGACACTAAGCAGACCTCGCGTTCGATGGACAAAAAGGTCCACTTAAGGGCAGTCTTAGATGGGCGCGAACGCTGGCTGTCCGTTTGACATCTGTTCCGATGGCGCTTCTAACGACATTCCCAAGAGCGCCCCAAGCAGGTCCTAACCTGCAGCCCGCCCGGACGGCCGTTCGCCAACTAGCTTCGATTTTTCCTCGGGGAGCACCATAGCATAGCGCAAAGTGGTACTTCTTACTACATCCCGAGCGAGTGCGCACCCAATAAAAAAATTTTGACGACTAATATAGAATATGGGATTCCATAAAATCTCTTCATTTTACTATCAATAATTCTAACTCGCCTCTCTTTGGGTATTTTTTGATAATTCAAGCCCCAATAGAAGCATCAATTCGGTAGAACTTTGGGTTCCCAATTTTTTATAGGCATTGTAGCGATGCACCTCAACGGTGCGCGCACTTATGCCGAGCTGGCGGGCGATTTCTGCGCTCCGAAGGCCACTGCAGACTAGCTTTACCACCTCGGCTTCCCGACTGGTGAGATTCGCCAACAGCCGCTTGGCTTCCGCGCTTCGGCGCGCATCGACCGAGCGTGACGAGGTTGATGCTATCGCTGCCCGGATTTGCGCATCAATCTGTTCCAACGACATTGGTTTCTCGAGGAACTCAACAGCCCCCTTTCGGATTGCACTGACGGCTGCCGGGATACTGCCAAAGGAGGTGAAGATGATCACCGGGATGTGCGACTTCTCCTCCGGGATGGCCGAGAGCACGTCGAGCCCCGTTATACCCGGCATGCTCAGATCCAGCAGCACACAATCCGGCTCAAAATATTGAAGCGCTTCGAGAAAGTCGCTGCCGCTCCCGAACGGGCGGCAGGTGATATGGAACTTCTCCAGGCCCTTGACGAGGGTCGTTCGCATATCGCGATCATCGTCAACGACGGCAACGAGCAACTCATCGGCTCGCAGATTTTCCATGACTTCCAAGCTATCGGAAATCCGGCTTGCCCGCAATGACTCCCAAGTGACCTGGGCGGGACGATCGCCAAGTACGGCAATAGTCTCATCGGCTACAAGTTGAAGTTCACACAGGCTCAAGTGCATTCGCACCGTCATGCAAGTTCAATCTCTGCAAGGCCTTGGATACCGCCTCCTGCCCCAGCGGCCGCGCAAACCTGATCCCAACCCGCTGACCTTTGACCCATTTGACGGTCGCCGATTCCACGCTCAATCCGCCGAGTTCCAGGGAAACAAGCTGACCGGGACGAAGTTGCACGGCTAACTCGACGCAGGCACCGGATTGGGAAAAATCCCGCAGCGTTCCGGCACATCGCTGCCCACCTACATAGAGAGTCACTGCCGTCGCTGTTGGCAAGCGCACCGACCGGTACGGATAGTTGGTCGAAAGCGTCAGGTCGCTGATGCGAGCGGCCACATTCCGGACGCCCACTGTCTTGCCGCTGACCCATTTGACGATTGCCGTTACAGGTTCGAGGTCTCCGACATGGTATTGAATTTCGTCGCCTGCATTGACCCCTTCGACGCCGCCAAAGCTGGCGCCATCGTGCGACAGGTTTCTCAGGAACGCATACCGGACAACATCCTTCGTGCGGATGTATGCGGGACAGAAAAACGCAAGATGGCGATTGTTTGACCGTCGTTCCATATCAACCCTTTGATCCCCGGATCACTGGACATTTGCTGATCGCTTGCGCGCCCGGCCAGGCGCTGGTCAGTCTCTGCCAGAATTTCGAGATTGAAATCCGAATGGCCCGGTAAGTGGCGCATACATAGGGCTGGTGATGAGGCGTTAACTCACTTGCGTCTTGAAGGATTGCGAGATTCGCGACGACCGTATTCCGGATGATTGGCGATCGAGGGTCTTTATGGTCAAGTCGTTGTGTTCGCTTGGGGGGCCTGCTAAGCAGAAAGTGCAATTGCAAGCACGAATGAGCGCAGCGACAGCGAGGCAAGGTTTCGTCAGCCGAACGTGATCGTTCTCTGAGTTCCAGGGGGTGGGTGAGAGAGTAGGCCCGTCCCCAATTTGCAGTCGAATTTTGGCGCTTATGCCGCGAGGTCATTGCAATGCAGGATTTCACGAATTCGAGGACCGAGATTCTGGAACTGGCGTTGGGCCAGATCCAGGACCTGGTCATTTTTACCGACACAGATTTTGCCTCTGCTCACGGGCCGCGCATCGTCTTCGTCAATAAGGCAGTCGAGCGGTTGACGGGATACAGTGCCGATGAGTTGATTGGCCGATCCCCCAAAATGCTGCAAGGACCGCTTACCGACCGCCACGCACTGGATCGCATTCGCCAATCACTGGAGCGAGGTGAAACCATTCAGGAAGAGCTGGTCAACTACAGCAAGGACGGTGAACCCTACTGGCTCGAAATGATTATTTCTCCGGTTGTGAATAAACAGGGCAAGCTGACGAATTTCATTTCAATCCAGCGGGATATCACAGCGCGCAAGAATGACGAGCTCAAGCTGGCGAAGCTTGAGGCCGATTATCGCTTCATGTTCGAGAACGTGCAGGCGGGCGTGATCCTGCACAGGGCGAACACGGAGATTGTTTACGCAAATCCCATGGCCCTGGAACTGCTTGGCGCCAATGCGGAAACGATCGCCGGGACGCCCAACTCTGAGTGGTCGTTTATCAACCGAGACGGACTGCCGATGCCGGTGTCCGAATATCCGGTGAACAGAGTCGTCAACGAACGCGAGGTGATCCATGGAATGTTGTTCGGCAACCGGCGCGCCAGCGATGGGAAGCTGGTCTGGGCCTTGTGCAGCGCGTTCCCGATCATCGACGAGTCTGGCGAGGTCACCGAAGTCCTTACAAGCTTCACCGATATCACCAAGATCATTGAGGCCGAGACTGAGGCAAATGCGTTTAGGCAGCGCTTCGAGCTGGCTTCCGCCGCGACCCAGGACGCGATCTTCGAGTGGAACCTTGAAACCAATGAATTCTGGGCAAACGACGCATACGAGGTGATCTACGGCTATAGGCCGCCGAGCCATATCCGACTGGATGCACTCGGGGAAATGACGGACCTAAAAGCTGACCATGTGATGGTTAGGAAGGCCACACTCGAAGCGATCGAATCCAAGGACAATCGCTACTCGCTCGATTATCAGTTCACGCGGCCGGACGGAACGTTGGGGCATGCCGTTGTTCGCGGATTCATCGTCCGCGACAATCAAGGCAAGGCTTTGAGGATAATCGGCACAAGCACGGACATCGGCAAGCTTACAGAAATGGCGAGCGCGCTCGCGGAGTCCAAAGCCCGCTTCAAGATCATCGCGAACAGGGTGAGCGATGTTTTGTGGGACTTCAACTACGAGACGAACGATTCCTGGGTTACGCCCGATTGGCCTCAAAAGCTTGGTTTGGAGGTCAGTCCGACCGACAAGAAGATTCCCTATTGGTACGACTACGTCGATCCACCGGATCTTGAGCGGTTGGTGAACTCCCAACGAGAAGCTCTGGCTTCAGAAGAAGATAGCTGGGAAATCGAATACAAGCTGATTGGCGCCGATGGGAAAAAGATTGATGTCGCGGTGAGTGCCGCGATCCTGCGGCACGCTGACGGCAAGGCCTACCGCATGCTCGGCAACGTACGAAACATCACGGCCGAAAAGCGACGGCTGGAGGGCTTTACGCGGTCGCGGGCACTCGAAGCGGTCGGCCAGCTGACGGGCGGCGTGGCGCATGATTTCAACAATCAGCTCATGATCATCCAAGGCAATGCAGAGCTGCTGGAGATGGGCGAGCTTGACGAGGAACAGAAGGACTCGGTTGCCCTGATCAATCAGGCATCGCACAGCGCCGCGCAACTGACGCGGAGATTGCTGTCTTTCTCGGGGCAGTCACATCTATCGTCGGGTCGCGTCAAACTTTCCGAATTGATCCCCAACACGGTTCTCCTGCTGCAATCCGGACTTCCTGAATTCATCTCGATCCATCAAGAGATCCCAGCGGATAGCTGGGATGTCGCAGCCGATGCCAATGCACTTGAGCAGGCTATCGTGAATCTGGCAGTCAATGCACGAGATGCCATGCCCAAGGGCGGCGACATAACCATCTGTTGTGAAAACCGGCAAGTTGCCGATGACATGCATCCATTCGCATCGAAGCTCGAACCGGGCGACTACGTAGTCGTCTCGGTCGTCGACAATGGGGAAGGGATGTCGGCAGAAGTCCTGTCAAAGGTCTTCGAACCGTTCTTCACCACGAAGGATGTGGACAAGGGAACCGGGCTAGGTTTGAGCACCGTCTACGGCTTTGCCAAACAGTCCGGCGGAAGCGTCACAATCTACAGCGAGCCCGGCAAAGGCACGACAGTCAATATCTATCTCCCCCGCTTCAAGGGCGAGGCCGAAGACGACCATGCAGAAGAGCAATCGGAAGGAAACTCGCGGCGTCCTGTCCAGAGCAGGATCTTGCTGGTGGAGGATCATCCGCAAGTTCGCGCGCATGTCGAGAAGCTGCTGAAGAAATTGGACTACGCGGTCACTGCGGTCGCAAACGCCAACGAAGCGCTTGCGTTGATGTATCGGGCGCAGGAATTCGAACTGCTGTTTACCGATGTCGTCATGCCTGGGGGAATGAATGGCCAGGAATTGGCCGAAGAGGTCAGGAAGGTAGACCCGCGCATCAAGGTCCTCTTCACTTCAGGCTATCCTGCGTTCGCCTTCGAGCATCTGGGGCTTGCTGAACAGGAAAGCATCAATCTCCTGAGAAAGCCGTACAAAGCTGCGGACTTGAAAAAGGCCATTGCAGACGCACTTGGAGAGTGAATGTTGATCCATGCCGGAGTCGTCACACCGGTTCATGCGTGGCGGCAAGCCATTGATTGGAATCGATTATGAGTGAAGCGGACGCAGGTACGACAACATACAGCGATGAAGCCCGGAGAGCCTGCGTTTATATCGTCGACGACGATGCGATAGTCAGATTGACGATCCGAAAAGGGTTGGAGAAACTTGGCTTTGAATGCGAGGATTTTTCTGGCGCAAGAGACTTCATCGAAGGACTGACACGGCGTTTGCCGGATTGTGTCCTGCTGGATTTGCGTATGCCCGTGATGGGTGGGATCGAATTGCTGGAAACGCTCCGCGCGCGTGATGCCGAGTTCCCTGTCATCATATTGACCCCTCACGCCGATTACGAAAAGGCCGTGTCGTCCATCAAGTTGGGGGCTGCCGATTTTCTGGAGAAGCCGTGCGATTTCGTGGTGATCGCAAACAAGATCGCGTCAGCAATATCTGAAAAAAAATTAAAGCGATCGAAACTGAGTAAATCAGAGATAGCCCGCAATGCCTATGGTATGATGCCGCCCAAGGAACGGCAGATTGCTGAAGCTATTCTTTCCGGATCATCCTATTCAAAGATTGCCAATGACATTGGCATTTCGCTGAGCGAAGTCGAGCGTTCAGTAAAGTCAATCATGGGCACACTTGGAGCAGAAAGTTTCCCCGATCTTGTGCGTGTCTTGCGAATGATTTCCTGAATATTATCTGATTATTCAGATGGCTTGAGGTCATTGACGTGCTCCTCTGAAATGTGACCGCTTTTTGGTAGAGTCCAACGCCTAGGAGCGTACGATATGGAGCGAAGCAGGGTCAGCCGTCTAAAACATCGACGAGGGCAGCCTTGAGTTCAACCAATCGGTAGGGCTTCCTCAAAAGTTTGATGTTGTCCAATTCGTCGAAGCCGAGGTGCTCGAAGGCGAAGGCTGGATATCCTGAGGTGAAAAGGACCTTCATTCTCGGATCCATCTTCCTGACCTCTTCAGCAAGCTGTTGGCCATTCATCCCGCCTGGCATGATGACATCCGTGAACAACAGATCAAACTCGTTTCCACGCTGCAAAAGCGAAAGTGCCGCTTTGCCGTGCTCGGCCACGGTTACGTCATAGCCCAACTTGGTGAGCAGCTTTTCGACATGTGCTCTGACCTGCGGTTGGTCCTCGACCAGCAGGATCCGCTGTCCCGTTGCAAGTGGGGTATCCTCCCAGGCGTGCTCTTGTGGCTCCGCCTCTCCGGCTTCTAGGAAGCGCGGGAGGTAGAGGTTGATGCAGGTTCCCTGTCCGGGCTCGCTGTAGATCGTGACATGTCCGTCCGACTGTTTGGCAAAGCCGTAGACGGTGCTCAAACCTAGCCCGGTTCCCTTGCCTACGTCCTTGGTCGTAAAGAACGGTTCGAACACCTTCGCGAGCACTTCGGGACTCATTCCTTCACCGTTGTCGGTCACCGAGACCACGACGTAATCGCCCGGCGCCAGCTCGGACGAAAACGGCTCCATGTCTTTGGATATGTGTCGGTTTTCGCAGCCGATCACAATGTCGCCTCCTGCAGGCATCGCATCGCGTGCATTGACAGCGAGGTTTACAATTGCCTGCTCCAGCGCATTGGAATCGGCCCTGGCTTGCCAGATGCCGGCAGGTAGTTCGCAGCGGATCGCGATCGATTCGGGAATTCCAGCTCTCAGAAGCGCGACAGTGTTCGGTATCAATCTCGTTAGATCGATGCGTCCGGTTTGCAGGTGGGACTGGCGGGAGAAGGACAGGAGCCGCTGTGTCAAATCGGCCGCGCTGCTTGATGCCTGATTGATCAGAGATACCGATTCCGCCTGTTCCTCATCAAGCTCGCTCATCTCCAGAAGCTCGGCATTGCCCTGGATGATCATCAGCTGGTTGTTGAAATCATGCGCCACACCGCCGGTCAGTTGCCCCACCGCCTCGAGCGCTCGCGCCCGCGAATAGCCTTCCTGCTGCCGCCGCTCCATCGTGACGTTCCGAGCATTGCCCAGCATGCGAAAGGCCCGGCCGCCTGGATGCCTGAGGATCGCGGCCTTGACCGCCAACTCGATCCGATCGCCGTCACTACCGATCAGGCCGTACTGGATCTCCCACTCCGCAGCATCGGACTTGATGGCTTGCGCAAAGGTCCGCTCCAGTCGCTCGCGGTCAGCGGGGTCGACATGTTTCAGCATGAAGTCATCGTAAGTTACGGAAGGATCGATCGCCACTTTCAAACGATCATGCCAACCGGGCGTTACCCACATTTCGCCGGTGTCGAAATTGCGGTCCCACAGGACATCACTCACTGTATCGGCAATGATCCGGAAACGTTCCTCCGATGCTTCAAGCGCGTTCATGGCCTCCGTCAAACGGCCAACTTCAGTACTGGTCCCGATGATGCGAAGGGCCTTCCCCGCCTCATCACGCACGATGAAGCCACGGACAATGGCATGGCCAAGTGATCCATCGGACCTCGTAAACTGGTAATCGAGGGCATAGCGATCTCGCCCGGAGTCGATCGCTTCTTGCGTCACTCTTCTCGCAAATCCGCGATCTGCCTTCAGGTCGGACATTTGCTCCAAGGCGTCCAATCTGACATGGCTCGGCGGCCTGTATCCGTAGATCGCTTCGTATGCCTCGTTTGCCCAGAATTCGTGCGTCTCAAGGTTCCACTCGAAGATAGCATCCTGAGATGCGCGTGCGGCCAGTTCGAACCGCTCGCGATAGGCTTCCGCTTGCTTGCGATGGGACGCGTCCCGTGTGATGCCGATGAAACCTGACAGGTTTCCAGCCTCGTCAAACCGCGGGGTTATGGTCAAATCATTCCAGAACTCTTCGCCACCTTTCTTGTAGTTCAGTATCTCCCCTTCAAACTCCCTGCACTCATCAAGCCTGGAACGAATTTCCTCGACCGTTTGCGCAGACGTCCGGACTCCCTGCATGAACCTGCAGGTTTGGCCGACAATCTCGCTTTCCTCATAACCGGTAATGCGCGTGAACGCAGGATTGCATGTCAGAATGCGCCTGTCCCTATCGGCGATAAGTACGCCCTGAGACACAGACTTCATCACACCAGCAAACCTGTCCAAGTCCTCCTGAGATCTATTTACTATTTGCGTATTTATCAAAACGGCAATCACCAGTGTAACAATATTTGCAATAACGAGGAAACTGAAGCTAAGTTCAACGGAGTAGAGTCCAGTTGTCACGCCGATGGGGATTGTCAGTCCAAAGGCAAGGTCGAAAATCACGACCCACAGCAGAATGCGTCGCGAGAGTTTCGCGCTATCCCTATTTCCGAGAATTAAATAAATCCAGCCAATATCTTTACGGCTCAGCATTATCGCAATGTATATCAGTGCAAAACACAAAGAAGTTGGCAGGGACATGGTCGTCAGTGTGCCGTATTGATAAATTTCCGGCACCCGCAAAGTGTAACTGATGAGTGTTGTCAGGCAAAGTCCCAGGCCTAGCGTTGCCAGAGAAACGAATAATATTCGATATGATTTCGCGGAAGGAATCACAAATATCAAGAATGATGCCAAGATAAAGTTGAATGACGCGCCTAAATCCATACGGTCTTTCACGCCATCGGAAACGCCTGGCCAAAGTAACGACTCAATTCCATTGCTGGAGTCGAAAAAAATCAGGAACATGTTGGCGACCGCGACCAAACCGCACAGCACTGCAGATGCTCGCAGTGCATTCGCCGCAATCTTGTTCGATGCAAAAAGCATCATGCTCCCGCAGAGCATGATCATGCATATGGCTGAAGTTCGCGCCATGCTTGGCGCATCAGGAACAAAACTTACTGTGATATCGGATCCGCCAATCCAGCCAACGATCAGAACGATTGCCGCCATGCTGAGCGCTATCGACGCCAGGACTATCGTGAGGGAATTGAAAGGCCGCGTTCGGCTAAGCATCCCGTCCAACTCCAAAAAGATTCTATGCTTCAGCAATATACAGTAACCCAAAGGTTCTCCTAACCGATTTAGGATCGCAGGTTACGCGCTCATTTAGGCTACAACGGCGGCGCAATCGCAATGGGTCCGCACTTTGGCCCCAAGCTGAATGCGCGGTGCTGTCAGTCTAATGCGAACTTGTCTCCATTTGGCATGGCTATCCTGGCCCCCTGGCATCGTTCAGCCCTGAGGGCACCGGAAATGGATGATCTCGACCAAGCGGATCACCTCAAGCGAGGGATTTGAAGCGGCGGAACGGACTGGCTGGTTTTCGACGCTGTAGCATGGGTCTGCCCTAACCTCACTTGCCTACTCGTCAATCAGGTGCGTTCGCTTAGACAGCACCAATGCTGACGTTGATCTTAAAGGACCGGTCAACGGCCTATCTCTGATAAACCACTTTGCCTCCGACAATGGTCGCTTGAATCCGGCCGGCCAGGATTTTTTCCGGCGCGGTCGCGGCAAGGGCGAAGGGATCAATATCCATAACGGTCAGATCAGCCCAACGGCCCCGGGCAATGATCCCGGTCAGGTCTTCGCGAAAGGCGGCATAGGCTGACCAGCTGGTATAGGCCCGGATCGCTTCTTCGATCGTCAGCCGTTGCTGCGGATACCATCCGCCAGGGGGCTGAAGCTGCTTGTCCTGGCGGGTGATCGCGCTGTGCAGGCCATAGAAAATGCTGTGGTCAGAGCCCGGATTGTCGGCGTTGAAGGTCAGGCGCGTGCCGTCGCGGCGCAGCGTGCGCCAAGCATAGGCGCCAAGGATACGCTGCGGGCCCAGGCGCGCTTCGGCCCAGCTCTTGTCCTCCGCCGCGTGGGGCGGTTCCATCGAGGCAATCACACCAAGCCGGGCAAAGCGTGGCTGGTCTTCGGGCGCGATGACCTGGGCATGTTCGATCCGGTGGCGGTTGCCTGCGGCGCCGGGATCGGCTTTGAACTGCGCCTCCAGAAAATTGAGCACTTCGCGGTTACCGGCATCGCCGATGGCATGGATCCCGAGCTGGAAGCCGGCCGTCATCGCCGCCTTGGCCAGATCATGGTCAAAGCCATAACCATCACCGCTGATCCCGCGGTGGCCCGGCATGTCGGCATAGTCGGCCAGCAGCCGCGCGCCGCGCGACCCCAGCGCGCCGTCGTAATAGGCCTTGACCGCGCGCGTGACGAGCATGCTGTCACCGTCCCGGTCTGGCCCCCGGGCGATCCACTGCCGCATAAGGGGCGGATCGCGCAGCGAGAGCATGGCATAGACCCGGATCGGCAGGCGGTTCTGCGCCTCCAGTTGCTGGAGTGCGGCCATCGCCTGGCTGCCCACACCGGCCTCGTGAACCATAACATAGCCGTCGGCGGCCATCTGACCTAAGCCCTTCAGCGCATGGCGCGTCACAACCGCCAGCGGCTCGGGCGGCACCACCGCGTCGACCATCGCCGTCGCGCGGTTCAGGAACAGGCCATTGGGGTGGCCATCAGTGCCCAGCCGCATTTCGCCCCCAACTGGAACCGGGCTGTCCCTGGTGATCTTGCCGGCATCAAGCGCGGCCTGGTTGGTCCAGATGGCAAAGCCGTGCAGACTGCGCAGAACCACCGGATGGTCAGGCACCGCTGCGCTCAACTGCTGCTTGTCCGGATAGCGGTTGGCCCAGGCGCCCTCGTCCCACCCCGCGCCAAAGATCCATTCGCCCTTGGGGACAGACTTCGCCCGCTCGGCCACCAGTGCCACCGCCTGCGCTTCAGTGCTGATATTGGTCAGGTCGACCGATTCCAGCTTGGCGCCCAGTTCGACGAAATGGGTATGGGAATCGACTAGCCCGGGGATCACGGTGGCGCCGTTCAGATCGATCACCCGGGTCCGCTTGCCGCGTAGCGCCAGCGCTCCCTTGTCGCGGCCCACATAGACGATCTTACCGTCGCGGATCGCCACGGCTGCTGCATCGGGGTGCCACTGGCCGTTCGTATAGGGCGCATCGGGCGCCGGCTTGCCATCAGGCGCGGGCTCGCCCCAGCGCAGCGTATAGACACGGGCGTCGGTCAGAATCAGATCCGCACCGTCAGACGCAGACTCGGCCGTTGACGGGGAACCACTGGCAGAGATCAGGAAGGCGCCGAGCACGCTGGCAAACATACCCGCCTTCATATCCGTGTACTCCCTGGTATGCTCGTCATCAGATCATTTGAGACTGCCGTCGACGCCGATCAGCAGCGTGTCGGCCTAATCTGGGGTTGATAGTAGGCGGCGATCTTGCGGCGTTGCAAGCGACGATGTTCGACGCTGATATGGCTGGTGCGGGCGCGCTCGGGGAGGGTTGTAGACGCGCAAGCAGTTGAAGGCGATAATTGATGTCGGACGTTCGCTGCCATGATGACGATGGAGAGGTTCGACATCGCGGTCATTGACGAAGTGCACAAGGGGGACTGATCCAATGACACGCAAGATCACCGGCGCAGCATTCCTGTCGCTTGATGGCGTCATGCAGGCTCCAGGCGGCCCGACAGAGGACCCTCAAGGCGGGTTTGAAGAAGGGGGCTGGGTCTTCAAACTATGGGATCCGGGGATCGAGGACACGTTGGGCCGCCTGTTCTCGGGCGACTACGATCTCCTCCTCGGACGGCGGACATACGATATCTTCGCTGCCTACTGGCCCTATGCAGAAGGTGACAACAAGCCGATGGGCGAAGCATTCGAGCGGGCCAACAAGTACGTTCTAACCCGCGGAAGCCAGTTGCTCGAGTGGGAGAACAGCCACCGCCTGGCGGGCATCGATGATGTGGCGCGGATCAAGGCCGAGGCCGGATCCGATATCATCATCCAGGGATCGAGCACGATCTATCCGAGCTTACTAGCCGCAAACTTGCTCGACGAGTTGATCACGATGACCTTTCCCGTGACGCTCGGCAAAGGCAAGCGCCTGTTCGGCGAGGCAACTCCCGTCGGGAAGCTCGAAATGATTGCTCATAAAGTAACCGGCAAAGGAACAGTGGTTGCGACATACAAGCCGGCCGGTCCGTTACCACCCTACCCTCCTGAAGGCCCGATCCCGAGCACCAGCCAGCGCGAAGCTCAACGACAAGCTCGGATAAGGGACGGCAACTGGTGAGACGAAGAGCTTTCAGGAACGGATTGTAGGCCGCTTGCTCAAAGTTCGCATTGTTGACCGGCATGCATTCCGGTCAACAAAGCCAGTTTGGCCGATCGCTGAACATAATGAAGTTAACGTGTGGTTATCGCTCACCCCTAGTCGATTGTGAAAGGCTACCTAACCAAATTCAAATCTGCAGACCTTAGGGGTGCAACCATGAAGCGCCTCAAACTGGGATCCTGTCGCGATGAACCTTTGCCCACCTAACCTTATGCAAGAAATTGTGCGCTGCGCTACGGACTCTGTGATTTGTGCGAACGCTTCGGGCGAAGTGATCTGGGTCAACCAGCAGTTCGCAGAAATGTCGGGCTACACGCTGGAAGAAGTGGTTGGACGAAGGCCAGGTTCGGTCCTTCAAGGTCCCGAAACCGACCCAGCAACAGTGGCTATGATCCGCAAGTCCATCCAACATCAGAAAGAGATTACTACCGAGATCTTGAATCACCGGAAGGATGGCAGCCCCTATTGGATCAAACTTACCATTACTCCCATATTTGATGAGAGGGGTAATCTAACCAATTTCCTTTCGATCGAGCGTGACGTCACAAAGTATCGGGAGTTGATCGATCAAGCAGCGTCCGCCTCTGAGAGAGAGAAAATCAAGAATAACGATTTGAAGCTGATCGGCCAGATGGCGAACTGGCTCTTCTCGGCGCAATCGCTTGAGGAACTGGTCTCTGTCATTGGCGAATCGATGGCGCACATCTTCCCCCATGCGCATGGTGCGCTCTATCTCTACTTCAACTCTCGCGATTGCCTGGAATATGCGGCCGGATGGGGCATCGAAAGGGACAAAGAAGAGCACTTTAAGCCAGATAACTGCTGGGCTCTTCGCCGGGGCAAGAACTATACCTACGGTGCGCAGGAAATCTTGATGCCGTGTGGTCATGTGGCAGAGCCCAAGGGGGCATATGCTTGCATGCCAATTATCGCGCACGGCGACATGATCGGCATGCTGCACTTCGACTTTTTCCGCTTGCCTCGGCGAGGGCTGAACGAAGGGGAACGGCTGAGGCTGGAAAGAAAGCTTGAGCTGGCGCAGATCTGTGTCGAACAGATCAGCCTTGCGACCGCCATAGTGCGACTCCAAAGCGAACTTCGCACCAGCTCAGTAAAGGATCCGCTGACGGGCCTGTGGAACCGGCGCTGGTTTCTTGACATGGCTGCGAACGAATTGCGTCGGGCGACGAAGTCGAACAAGCCGCTCGCGATGGTCATGCTCGATGTGGACCATTTCAAACGCTTCAATGATGAGCACGGTCACGATGCCGGGGATACCGCGCTTAAGGTACTCAGCGCGCACCTCGCGGATATTGACCGCGAGGGTGTTTATTCCGCCCGGTTTGGCGGCGAAGAATTTGCCATGATCTGTGCCAACATGGACTGCGAGGAAGCGGTTGATCTGGTCGATAGGCTCCGCGACCGAGTGTCCGCGGCCCCTATCCTTCATGCGGGGCAGCGGCTTCCCTCGCTCAGTTTTTCGGCTGGTGTTGCAAAAGCGGAAACCGTGAACGATCTTCGAACGCTGATCGCCTGCGCCGACAAAGCGCTTTATGCCGCCAAGGCTGCAGGGCGCCACCAAACCGAAGTCTTCGATGATATCGAGGCGCCGGAACCAGGTGCTTTAGTTCTTTCCTCGAACAGGCAACGATTGGCGACATCGTCTCCTGCCTAGGCGTTGGCGCAAAACAGGTAGGAGATCACAGCAACCTGAAAATCCGATCATCCGCAATCGACCCCAGAATGGCCATTGCCTTGACGGCCATCGAGTAGAAGAAAGCCCCGCCGGTTGAGGGCGGGGCTTAGATTGGGGGCTGAGGACTGCTTGCGGGGTTAGCCCGAAGTGAACAGCACCTACGTTCAGAGCTTGGATGGGTCGACAGAGCGCTTGGCAGGCGGCTTAGTTGGTTGCGGCAGGCCGACGGCATCGACAAGCCTCGAGCGCAACTGAGACAGCTGATTTGCGACTTGCGGTGCCGTCGCCAGATTTGTCCTTTCTCGCGGATCGCTCCGGCGATCGTACAATTCTTCCTGGCCTGTGTTGTAACGGATATAACGCCAATGGGGCGTGATTAGCGAATAATGCTGATCCTTTGCAGCATTGCTTCGAGCACCCAGCGAGTTGGTTGCCTTGAGCATCGCCACGGCAAATTCTGGCGCAGCCGCAGCTCCATTTAGCATGTAGGGAACGAGGCTCTTCCCGTCGAGCGGATGGCCTCGCTTGTTCTTGCGAGTGTCTCCCTTCAGGCGCGCAAGTTCACGAAGCGTGGGGTAGAGATCGATCTGCGACACGGGCGCGGCGAGCTTTTGCGCACCTTGCCCCGGAACCGCGACCAGCAAGGGTACTCGCGTCGCACTGTGCCAAAGGTTGTTCTTGAACAAATGATCCTTCTCGCCGAATGTCCAGCCGTGATCGCTAGTGAGAACCACAATTGTATTGTCGGCATATGGCGAATTTTCGAGCGCACGCATGACCGTACCGACTTGGTCATCGGCAAAAGCGACAGCGGCAAGATAGGCGCGAATGAAGGCACGCAGTCCCTGTTCCACGGTAGGATATGATGCGTTAAGCCGATCAAACAGCAGGACACCGCGCGTCTTGCTGTCGAACACATCGCGGTAGTGTGTATCGCGGGCATCAAGCGGGTCATAATTAGGTATGAGGATCTCACTCTCCGGTGGCAACCGGTCGAAATATTCCTGCGGTACATGCAACGGCGTATGCGGGCGCAAAAAGCCTACGGCCAGGAAAAAGGGCTGCGACTCGCCGGCTTCAGCCATCTCGTTAATCCGTTGCGCGGCCCATCCTGCACTGATCTCGTCGGGCAGGAGATCGCGCCTTACGACACCGGTAAGCCGTACCGGACGGTGGTACGGTATTGACCACCAGCCACTGTAAGGCCTGCCATCTTCGTCCACGATTCCGTTCCCTGTGATCGGTGCGAAGGAACCGTCGATCTCCCCCAACTGGGCGTAAGGTTGGGGAACGGAGGGGTGGGCCTGCAGCTTGCCGGCTTCCATCCACACCGGGCCATAGTCGACCTTTCCATGAAACTCGTCCCAGATGTAGCCGACATTGTGGTGGAAGAGCTTGCCTGTACCGAGCGTGCGATAGCCATTGAGACGGAAGTATTCCATCATTGTACGGCTATTCTTCAGCCGGTCATTGCGGAACCATTCGCCAAACGAAAGACTGCCCGAACGGAATGGCTGTACTCCGGTGAACAAGCTGGCGCGCGAAGGCGCGCAAATCGGCAATGTGGCATAGGCATCGGTAAAGCTCGTCGAACGTGCCGCCAGAGCATCCATGTTGGGAGTGCTTGCTTGCGGATGTCCGCCGAGGAAGCCAGTGTAGTCATTGAGATCATCGACGATGATGAAAACTACATTGGGCCTGGCGACTGGCGTAGTAGCCATTGCAGGCCTAGTTGAGGCGACGGCAAGGAGACAGATCGCAGCGATCCAACGCACCATTGCCACCAGGTCGTTCACGCCGATGGGCCCTTATCGTAGACTAGACGAAATCCGACATTGGACGCACCCAGGCCTGGATCGCGACCATGCCGGCTTTCGGGGCGATAGCGTTGGCAATAGTTGGGTGCACACAAATAGCTCCCGCCCTTTATGACGCGGCTAGGCACACCTGGATTCATCGGATCATAGGCTGTGTTTTCGCTCGGGCCGCGTGGATTCTCCTTGTCTGCCGGGTCATGCCCCGGACGGTAAAGATCCGCCGTCATCTCCCAGACATTGCCAACCATGTCGTAAAGCCCGAAGGCGTTGGGCTTGAAGCAGCCGACTGGTGCAATGCCCTTGAACCCATCGCTCGCATCGTTGCTTACGGGGAAAACGCCCTGCCAACTATTGGCGAGTTCAGGCTGCGGCTGATCGGTGTATTTCGGTGCGCCTGCGGCAGCCGCGAATTCCCATTCTGCCTCCGTCGGGAGCCTCCCGCCCCTCCAGGCGGCATAGGCGACCATGTCGTCCCACGCCAGGTGAACCGCGGGTTCCCAAGGTACGGCATCTGGCCCAGCCGGGCCGTAGGGCTTCTTCCAGTTCGCACCGGGAAGATATTCCCACCAGTCGTTGTAATCACGCGATGGCTGGTCGGGCGGCGTGAACACTGCTGAACCAGGCTGCAGCATGAACGCCGGAATCTGCTCGACTGGCACGCCGAAAATTGCGGGATCCACCGGCCTTTCGGCCACTGTGACATAATCCGTCGCCTCAACGAATTCGGCAAACTGGCGGTTTGTGACTTCATGCAGATCGATCCAGAAGCCTCTCACTGTGGTCAGGCGTTCAGGCCCCTCCTCGGCGTAAACCGCGCTACTACCCATCATGAACTGGCCGCCTGCTATCCGCACCGGTGTGCCGGGTGGCGCAGAACATGTCCTTGTCGCAGCGAAGTCGACAGGCGATGTTGGCATTTCGGCGGCATCTTCCCCCGCGCTGCATGAGGCGAGAACGAGCAGGCCAGCCATGCTCAGTTGTCGCTTCATCGTCGCACATCTCGGCTGCCGCTTGCGAGGTGTTCAATATCGGCCAGCGAAGCTCGCATGAAGTCCCCGGGAACCGAATGCGCCCAGCTGGAACAGGCTGCGGCGAAGCGGACAGTCTCAGCCCGGGAGCGGCCTGACATTAGCCCGTGCAGTACACCTGCAGCAAAGGCATCACCAGTTCCAACGCGGTCAACGATGTGCTCGAGCGCTATATTGTCACTGGCCGACATGCCGTCGCGATCTGCAACTAGCGCAGTGATATCCTGGCGGTCAGATGAGTGGATCACCCGGCGTGTCGCCGCCATGTGCTGGAGGCCCGGCGCTGCGGCAAACATGGCTTCTGCGGCCTCGTGGAAGCCCCTGTCCGGATCGCCTATTCCATAATCCCCGCCCAGCATCATCGCGGTTGCCCGGCGCCCAGCGAAAAGTAGATCGGCCTGGCACGATAGTTGGCGCAGGATCTCTGCCGCCTGTGCCTCGCGACCGTGCCACAGGGCTGGGCGGAAATTGGTGTCGAAGGCGATCTTCACGGCCATGCTCTTCGCTGCCGCCATAGCCGAGTGTAGCGCCGCCAAGGGCATGTCGCCCAATGCAGCCGTTATTCCGCTTACGAACAGCCATTCGGCACCATGCAGCAGGCTCGCCCAATTGTACCGACCTGGATCGACAGAGGCGTAGGCCGAGCCGGCACGGTCGTAGGTTACGTGAGCGGGTCGCGACATGGCGCCCTGCTCAAGAAAATACAGGCCCATGCGGCTATCAGGCAGAGATGTTGCTGCTACATCGACTCCGAATTGCCCAATGGCCCTGCTCGCCGCGTGGCCAACTGAATTGCTCGGCAAGGCGGTAACCAGTCGGCAGACATGGCCAAACCCGGCGAGATTGACCGACACATTGGCTTCCGCACCACAGAAGCTCGGCACCAGCACCATGTCCTGGAACAATAGCTGCGGAGTCGGTGCGGTCAGACGCAGCAGCACTTCGCCGAAGCAGACGACGCGAGGGGGCGTGCCGGTTCCGTCATAAGTCATGGGAGGTATCCCATCATTCGCCTGCCCCGTTTGCAATAGCCAGTTCGAAGGGACCCAGTGGCCGCTGCTGCCGATCAAACACGTTACAGATTGGTGCAGCACCCCAGCAATAGCGCACCAAATCGGGTTCAAAACCCTCGGGTATTGCAACCTCGATGCCATCACCGGCGAGGAGGGCATCGACAAAGCGGCATTCCCGGCCCGCACCCGTGCGGCATAGTATTATCGGACCTGGCCTGCCCCAGCTTGCAGCCATCAGGCCAGCATTGCTGCCGAGAATGCTGACAAACACCGTGTTTCCATTGCGATGCGCGTCCTTCGGACGCGGGCCGAGCGCCGCGTCTGATCCACCAAAGCGCAGGTGGTTCATGGCTGCGGCCGCCCGCTGGCCGACCGGCTTCTTCAGCGGCGGATGGATGTCGAGACGCTCTCCCACATCGCTGGTGATGACCAGTTCTGCATATGGGTCCTCTTGCGCCACCCTGCGTTGTGCTTCGCGCACTTCAGCCCAGTTGCTTTCAACTGGCTCGCCAGCCAGCGGGCCGAAGGGCGCGAGTTGCACGATCACAAATGGTAGCGTCTGCCCGAACCGCTTGCGCCAGCTGGCAAGCAGTGCCCTCAGTTGGGTCTGGTAGGCTATGCGTGCATCCTCGCGACGGGTATTGTTCTCGCCCTGGTACCAAATAACCCCGGCCAACTTGAGCCCCTGCAGAGGCGCGATCATTGCATTGAACAAATTGGCATAGCCCATGCGCGGTCGGTCCGGGTCTTGCCCCGGTGGCGGCGGCATCTTCCACATGGCATCGAGCCCCTCGCCGAATTGCGCTTCGGCTGCGACCGGATCGGCGCGAAAGGCATCAAGGATCGCTACAGCTCGCTCAGGTCCGCCGGCCAGCCTCAGCCCATCGTACGGTAGCCATGCCTCGATCGGCGTGCCGCCCATAGAAGCGTCGATCAGCCCGACCGGCACCTTCTGTTGCTGCGCCAAGGCACGGCCTGCGATTAGGCAGACCGCCGAAAAATCGGCCGATCCGGCATGGGCATTCGACCATCCGGCAGGTTGGGCAAACTTGGACTGCTCCAACCGTGCTGTGGCGATGGGAACAGACAGAAGGGCGATACTACGGTCGATGGGAAGCTTTCGTTCGCCCGGGTTGAGTGCGGTTTCAGCCATGCTGAATTGCATGTTGGATTGACCAGAGCACAAGAAGACATCGCCAATCGAAATGCCGCTGCGCTCAGCCCGCTCACCGCCTGCTTCGACCACGAGCGAAAGCCCCTCGGCAGCATCACGAGCCGGGAATTCTGCAGACCACTTTCCTGCGGGATCAGCCCTTGTCTGCTTGACCAATCCATCAAAGCTGACACTGACCAATTGGGCCGGTTCGGCATGCCCCCAGATTATGACAGGCTGATCGCGCTGCAGCACGGCGCCATCGGCAAAGACAGCGGCAGGCTCCGGGGGCGCAGCGCTTGCTGGCATGGCTGGGAAGTTGCCAAGCGCGAGCCCCAGCGCAATCCAGCAAGGCCATTTCAACGTCATCGGTCAGCCCCAAATCTCGGCGCAAGCAGGCCCTGCACGCTGAGCCGATAAACCAGCACATCACCTGCATGCGGTTCCTGCGCCAGTTGTTCGTCTTCCAGTCCTTCGCGGGCCGACGTCACGAACAACAGGTCCAAGTCAGGCCCACCGAACGCCACGCAAGTTGCTTGCGAAACCGGCAGTTCGATTAGCGCAAAGAGGCGGCCATCGGGCTCATAGGCGGTGACGCGGCCGCTGCCCCATTCTGCGTTCCAGATACGACCCTCGGCATCGACATCGGAGCCGTCGGGGAAGCCCTTGCCAGCGAGTTGGGCGAGTACGCGCCTGTCGGAAATCGTACCGTCCTGCGCCAGCGCATAGCTGGCGATCTCGCGTGTCGGCGTGTCAGCAAAATAGAGCCTGTCGCCAGTCGGAGAAAAACAGAGCGAATTGCTGATCGAAATGCCATTGAGAAGAATATGTGGCGTGCTGCGATCGGCCCGATCGAGTCGCCAAAGCGATCCCCGCTCGGGCGGCGCGCCTTGCTCGCGCTCGACCATGCTGCCCGCCCAGAAGCGACCGCGTCGATCAACCCGGCCGTCATTCATTCTGACCCCGCGATATTCTGGTTCGGTGCGGAACACCCAATCGAGTTCGCCAGTGCCGGGTTGGAACAAGGCAAAGCCGCTCGCAAACGCGCAGATCAGCCAGTCTGGATTGGCGGTCAACCCAAGCGATCCAAGCCGTTCGGGCAAATCAAACCGAGCAATCGTTCGGCTCGGCCAATCGACCTTGAGCAACTGGGATTGCTGGATATCGGTCAGCCAAAGAGCACTGAGGCGGTCATCCCATACGGGACCTTCGCCCAGCACGCAGTGCGTGGGAATGGTGGCCACCCACTTGCACGCAAAAGCGCCGGTCACGTCACCACCAGGTTGCATAGAGCGCGACCAAGATCGCGATGACCGCAACCGAGGCGGTATTGAAGCCAGCTGTGGTCTTGTAGCTTACGCCATCAGTGCTGATGCGGTCGGCGTTGGCCGCGGCCGGCATGACGTAGGAGAGCACCACCGCAATGGCGAAGGCAGCGAGGAATACGATCCCCATGCGGTCGAGAAACGGAATTTCGGGCGCCAGCAGCTTGAAAACATAGGAGAGGACCACCGATGCTGCTGCCGCTCCGATTGCGCCTGCTTCGCTTGCCTTTTTCCAGAACAGACCAAGCAGGAAGATGACCGTGATGCCAGGAGTGAAGAACCCAGAGAATTCCTGAATGAACTGGAATGCCTGGTCCGATCCGCCAAGCAATGGGCGAGCCGTGACAAGTGCAAGCAAAGTCGCGACCGCAGCGCTGACGCGGCCAATCAGCACAAGGTGTTTCTCTTGCGCCGCCTTGGCCGCCTGGTCTCCCACGGCGCTGTCGATAGCGCGAAACTTGGCATAGAGATCCAGCGTGAAGATCGTCGCAATCGAATTGATCTTGGACGCCGTAGAAGCAACCACTGCCGCCATCAGTGCGGCAAATACCAGGCCCAACACGCCGGTCGGGAGATATTGCATCATGGTAGGATAGGCTTCGTCCGGCTTTGCCAGTTCGGGAGCGAGGATCACGGCAGCGATCCCAGGCAATACAACGATCACCGGCATGAGCAGTTTCAGGAATGCCGCGAACACGATCCCCTTTTGCGCTTCCGGCAGGCTCTTTGCGGCCAGGGCCCGCTGAATGATATACTGATTGAAGCCCCAATAACTGAGGTTGGCGATCCACATGCCGCCAAGCAGAACCGACAGGCCGGGAAGGTCTTTGTAGAATGGGTTGTCCGGGCTGAGGATCATGTCGAACTTGCCGGGTAGTTCCGTGGTCATGCGCGTAAACCCGCCAAGGATTCCCGCATCGCCGCCGATCTGGGCAAGCGTGATTCCGGAGATCAGCAACCCTCCGCAGACCAGTAGGGTGACCTGAACAATGTCGGTCATCGCCACAGCCTTGAGGCCGCCATATAGTTGGTAGACCAGCGCAAAACCACCGAGCGCAAACAGGGCCACGTCCTGATCGACACCAGCCACCTTGTTGACTGCAATTGACCCCAGCCAGACGATCGAGGTGAGGTTGACGAACACATAAAGCGCCAACCAGAAGATCGCCATCAAGGTACGGATGCGCGTGCCATAACGCTGCTCCAGGAACTGCGGCATGGTAACGATGTCGTTCTTCAGGAAAATCGGCAGGAAGAACTTGCCGACGATCAGCAAAGTAAGCGCTGCCATCCATTCATAGGATGCAATCGCAAGGCCGATAGCATAGCCCGAGCCGGACATGCCGATAATCTGTTCGGCCGAAATGTTCGCAGCAATGAGCGAGGCACCGATCGCCCACCAAGGTAGGTTCTTCGATGCCAGGAAGTAGTCTGAGCTGTCTTTCTGGTGCCCCGCCTTCTCGCGGCTGACGAACTGCGCCAATCCGAATATGAAGATCGCGTAGACCACGATCACGGCGATGTCGATTGTGGCAAGGCCCATGCTGGTTCTCCCTCTCCCCAAACATTGATTGCATTAATAGTATAATTAAGCAATAGGGAATCTGGTGACGATGTCAAAGCGCGCTCTGCGCACGCAATAAGGAGGAAAGCGGCCATGCATCAGCAGCTTGAGGGGCGCCTGCCCCTCGTCGCGATCCTGCGTGGACTCGAGCCGACGCGTGCGGTGGAGGTGGCAGAAGCGGTGGTGGCTGCCGGTTTCGACATCCTCGAAGTCCCGCTCAATTCGCCCGAACCTTTCGTTAGCATAGCGGCGATCGTCGAAGCGCTCGGGAGACGGGCACTGGTTGGCGCCGGCACGGTCCTCAAGGTAGAAGAGGTCGACGAGTTGGATGCCATCGGCGCAAGGTTGGTGGTGTCGCCCAATTGCAATCCACCGGTGATCGCTCGGTCTGCCAGGCACGGCATGGTATCACTGCCGGGTGTCGTCACGCCAAGCGAGATGTTTACCGCACTCGATTCCGGGGCCAGCGGGCTCAAGATCTTCCCCGCCGAGCTCTTTGCGCCAAGTGCGATCAAAGCAGTTAGGGCGGTGCTACCGGCTTCGGCACCGGTCTATTTGGTGGGCGGAATACACGCTGGCAACATGGGTGAATATCTTGCTGCCGGAGCTGCAGGCTTTGGCATGGGTAGCGCCCTATTCAAACCCGGCAAATCGATCGCGGAAATCTCGCGCGATGCTGCAGCCATCGTTGCAGCTTTCAGGGCTGCGGAGGCTGGCTAAACCAACTCTACCGACAGCTCGACCTGCCTGGCCCGCTCGTCGAGCAGCCTCAACGCCTCGGTAAGCAAGGCCTGGGCATGGCGTTCTGCTCCCTTCGCATCACCCGCCTTGATCGCGAGGTAGATCTTTTCATGGTCCGGCACACTGGCGGTGCGTACGCCCTTGGCTGAATTGGTCAGACGGATTGAAAAGCGCAGCGCCGTTTCGATCACATGGCTGAACTGGACAAAGAAGCGATTGCCGCTGGCATGAAGGATCGCGATGTGGAACGCGATATCCGCTTCCAGCGAGTCCATCCGACCCGCTTCCGCTTCCCGCATGTCGTCGAGCCTTCGGCCGATCTCTGCGATGGCTTCCTTGTCCTGTCGCAGCGCTGCGGCGGCTGCCGCCTTCGGTTCGATCCCTTCACGGGCCACGAGGAAATCGCGCATGAGATCGAACGAGAAACGCCGCTGCAAGATCCAGCGAAGCACATCGGGATCAAGTATGTTCCATTTGGTCTCGGGTTCAACATAGGTGCCACGACGCGGGCGCGAGCCCACCAACCCCTTGGCCGTAAGCATCTTGATTGCTTCCCTGATGACCGTGCGCGAAGTCTCGTACTGTTTGGCCAATTCCGCTTCAATCGGCAGGGTACCATCGGTCGCCGTATCGCCGCGCACGATCTTACTTCCGATCAGTTCAACCAGTTCGCGCGTGAGATACTGGCTGGCCATCAGATCCTACCTCCGTCGATCACGAAATGCTGGTTGGTGATCATTCGACTGTCGTCTGCTGCGAGAAAAAGTGCAAGATTTGCCGCATCGCGCGGCTCGATCCGCTGTTTGAGGCAGACTTGATCCATCCATTCCGCTTCAGCTTCGGGCGTGAGCCACAGGTCAAGCTGGCGCTGCGTCACAACCCAACCAGGCAGGATCGTATTCACGCGGATTCCGTCGACGCCATATTCTCGCGCCAGCGCTTTGGTCATACCCAGCAGACCGGCCTTGGCAGTTACATAGCCGGGCATGTTGGCTGGCCCAAGCACGGCATTGATCGACGAAAAATTCACGATTGACCCGCCCCTTCCTCCAGAACGCATCAATGTAATCGCCTGCTGCGAAGCGAAGAAGGCACAATCGAGGTTGACCGCCATGCACCGGCGCCAATTCTCTTCGCTCGTCTCAAGCGGATTATGGCGCGTGTCGTTGGCGACGTTGTTGACGAGAACGCCAAGTCGGCCGGCCTCGGCGGCGAAATCGGCGAGAGCGCCCTTTAGCGCCGCTATGTCGGTCACATCGACCTTCCTGAACCAAGGCCGGGCATGCCCGGCCGCTACGATGGCATCGCCCAGCTCCGCTGCAGCATCCTCAGCCAGGTCAATATGGCCTACGACTGCACCCTGTGCTGCGAACGCTTCGACCATGGCCGCGCCAATGCCCGTTGCGCCGCCGGTGATGAACACTGGGCATCCAACCAGGCTGGGATAGGCGGCGTAAGCGCCCATTAGTGGCTCTCCCGGTTGACTTCGGAGCCGCTGCTGCCGACAAGGAAGTCAAGGTCAGCGCCAAGGTGCGCCTGCATAACATGGCGCCGATGCAGTGCAACATAGCCCCGTGTGGAATCGAATTGCTCGGGTGGGCGCTGCGCCGCCCTCCGCTCCAATTCCGCTATTGAAACCAATAGGTTGACGCTCCGCGCTTCGGCATCAAGCTCTATCTCGTCGCCAGTCTCGACGAGGCCCAGCGGCCCGCCAACCGAAGTCTCGGGTGAGGTGTGCAGCACCACAGTGCCAAATGCCGTGCCGCTCATCCGAGCATCTGAAATGCGCACCATGTCGGTCACGCCTTGCGCCAGCAGCTTCTGCGGCAGCGGCATGTTGCCGACTTCCGGCATGCCCGGATAGCCTTTCGGGCCGCAGCCCTTGAGCACCAGAATCGACTTGGCATCGACTTCAAGATCTGGATCGTCGATCCGCTCCTTGAAGTCCTCGATTGTCTCGAACACCACCGCCTTGCCGCGATGCTTGAGTAGTCCAGGTGAAGCCGCACTTGGCTTGATTATCGCACCGTCGGGGGCGATGTTGCCACGCAGCACCCAGATGCCGGACCGCTCCTTAAAGGGCCGGTCGGGCGTGGCGATGACTTCCGGATTGAAAATTTCGGCGCCCTTTATTTGTTCGCCCAATGTAAGTCCGGACACTGTTTCGACCCCAAGATGCAGCCTGTCGCCCATTGCCATCATCAACGCCGGCATCCCGCCGGCGTAATGAAGGTCTTCCATGAGGAAGCGGCCTGAAGGCATGATGTTCGCCAATAAGGGCATATCACCTGCCAACTGATCAAAGTCGTCGAGAGTAAGTTTCACCCCTACTCGCCCGGCCAGCGCCAACAAGTGAATCACCGAATTGGTCGAGCCGCCAATCGCTGCATGCACCCGGATCGCATTCTCGAAACTCTCGCGGGTCAGGAAATGCGAAAGGCGCCTGTCCTGCCGCACCATTTCCACGATCCGTCGTCCCGTCGCATGCGACATAGCCTGGCGATTGGCGTCAACCGCTGGGATCGTGGCATTGTACTTGAGCGCGACGCCCAGAGCCTCGGTAATCGCGGCAAAGCTTGAGGCCGAACCCATGGTGTTGCAGGTGCCGCGGGAACGCGACATCGCGCTTTCCGCGGCCATGAACTCATCTTGCGTCATTTCGCCTGCTCGGACGGCTTCGGAGAACTTCCACACATCCGTTCCCGAACCGATATCCTTGCCGCGGAACTTGCCGTTCAGCATGGGGCCAGACGAGATCACAATAGTCGGCAAATCGACACTGGCCGCACCCAATAGCTGGCCCGGCGTCGTCTTGTCGCATCCACCGAGCAGTACCACCCCGTCGATCGGATTGCCGCGGATAGACTCCTCGACTTCCATCGCCAGCAGGTTGCGAAACAGCATGGCGGTTGGGCGCATCTGCGTTTCGCCCAGCGACATGGCCGGGAATTCGAGCGGCAGCCCGCCTGCTTCCCAGACGCCCCGCTTCACGTAATCTGCGAGTTCACGCATGTGCGAATTGCACGGCGTGATTTCGGACCAAGTATTGCAGATGCCGATCACCGGTCGCCCGTCGAAGGCTTCGGCCGGGTAGCCCTGCGCCTTCATCCACGACCGGTGAATGAACCCGTCACGGTCGAGCTTGCCGTAGCTGTGCGCACTGCGCAGTTTGGGGAGCCTGTCTGACATACCGTCCCTGTCGTCACTCCGTTGATGTTATAGCTTCAGCCATTACGCACATTAATAGCATAAGTTTAATAATACTATCATTGAATTTGCAACCGGCACTCTTGCGCGCGGGAGATTGCACCTAGTCATCTATCGCGCTTCGCGGAGTCCTCGCCAAAGGCCGCCTTGGTCTTGGCGATCTCGGCCGCGACATACTCATCCGTGTAACGGCGCACGTCTTCCTGCGACCAATAAGTGCCAGTGTGCCAACGCGGGTGCGAAAGCGTGCCCTCCCAGGCGAAAAGCTCACGCATCATGGCTCGCAGCCTCACTGGCTGCATCTCTGCTAGATCACGGGTTTCGCCGCTGTCTTGCGACAGGTCGTAAAGTTCTGCTGGGCGATCGGGAAAGCGCAGCAGCTTCCACGCCCCCTGACGCATGGCTGCCATGGAATCGTAACGCCAGAACAAGGGCCGGGCATTGCCGGCTGGCTGGCCGAGCGTGCGCCCATCCAGATTATCTGGAACATTGGCTCCTGCAAGCACCAGTGCAGTCGGCACAATGTCCATGAGCGATACCGGTTCACTGCGCCGCTGACCCGCCATTTGCCCTCGGGGCCAGCGCACAACCAGCGGAACGCGGATACCACCTTCAAGCAGGGTGCCCTTGGTGCCGCGTAGTGGCGCATTACGAGCGTCGAGACCAATCCGATCTCCGCCATTATCATTGGTGAAGATGACCAGAGTGTTGTCGATGCCGCCATGCCGTTCGAGGGCGTCGAGTACGCGGCCCACCGCCCGGTCCATCGCCCACGTCATTGCTGCTAACCTGCGCCGCTGGGGGTCCAAAATAGGGGCGAACCTGGCTTCGTCAGCAGGCAGCGCTTCCATTGGCGTATGCGGAGCACTGAAGGCAAGATAGAGAAAGAAGGGCTGGCCGTTGCTCGCTTCGATCTGCGCGACCGCTTCGCGGGCGAGATCGTCAGTCAGATACTCCGCCGGAACAGGTGCAGCGTCACCGTTCGAACGCATGATGCCCGGTCGCACCGCCAGTGGAAGATACCGGCTGCTGCCATCGAGAAAGCCGTAGAAATGATCGAAGCCGCGGGCATTCGGGTGAAACTGCGCCCCTAGGCCCAGATGCCACTTGCCGATCACAATTGTGCGATACCCAGCAGGCTTCAACAGGTCGGCGAGCGTCAATTCCTCTGCGGCAAGACCCATGTAAGTCGCATCGATGCCCGGCGCGGGGGCGTGTGTCAGGTTGAATTCGAAGCCGAAGCGCTGCGGATATCGACCGGTCAGAAGTCCAGCACGCGAGGGGCTGCAGAACGGCGTGGTGGCATAGGCGGCGTCGAATACCGTACCCTGCCGTGCCAGCCGGTCGAGATTGGGCGTGCGGATTTCGTCGCTGCCCATGAAGCCGAAATCGTTGTAACCTGCATCGTCGGCAAGCAGAATGACAATATTGGGCGGGCGCGATGAATCATCCGCTCTGGCCGCATTGATTGTTGCGCACCCGACCAGGGTTGCGCCCAGCAAAAGCAGCACGAGGCTGCTCAACCATCGCCGGGAACCGGAGATCACCGCACGCCCTCGAATGCCTTCCGCGCCCGGACCTGTTCGAGTCTCGCCTTCAGCCGCTGGATGTCCTGGTCACGCATTGCTGCCAGGTTGTTGCGTTCACCGATATCGATCGAGAGGTCATATAACTGATCGGCTTTGCTGGCCCCGCTTTCGATCCCCTTGCCTGCAACGAATTCCGCCTGCTGCGGGTTGCGCAAGGGCGCGATATATTTGAGGCTGCCTTCGCGGATGGCAAATCCGGCCACCCATTCCTTGAACAGGTAATCGCGCCCCAGCTTGTCCTGGCCCAGCCAGGCGGCGAGCTGGTTCTGGCTATCGATCGCGACATCGGGCCCGATCCGCGCGCCCGTAAGAGCGGCGAGCGACGCAAAGAGGTCGACCTGGCTGACCAGCGCGGTGCTGGTTGCCGGAGCGATGCGGCCGGGCCACCACGCGATTGTCGGCACCCGTGTCCCTGCTTCGAAGGCACTGTATTTGCCTCCACGCAGCGGCCCGGCAGGCTTGTGCTGACCCAGCATTTCAACCGCGCCGTCCTCGTAACCGTCGTTGAGCACAGGGCCATTGTCGCTGCTGAAGATCACCAGCGTATTTCCGGCGAGACCCAGTCGTTCGAGTTCGGCGATGACCTGACCTGTCATCCAATCCATCTGGACAATCGAGTCGCCTCGTGGACCCATCGTGGTAGCGCCTTGAAAGCGCTTCGCCGGGAGGCGCGGAACATGTGGGTCATGGAGCGGGAAGAACAGGAAAAACGGGCCATCCCTGTTGGCCCGGATGAAATCGATCGCCTTGCCGGTAACGACCTCATGCAAATCCTCGTCAACCCATTCCGCTGCTCTTCCGCCTTTCATGTAGCCGATGCGGGACACACCGTTCACGATACTGTCGGAGTGCTGCCGGTCTGCCTTGTAACGCAGGAGTTCGGGGTTCTCGGTGCCGGTTGGCCGGTCCCCGACTTTTCCAGCATAGCTAACGCTGAGCGGGTCGGCGGGATCGAGACCGACAACCCGATAGTTCTCTAGATAGACTGTTGGAACCCGATCCATGGTCGAAGGCAGAAGGAAAGAGTAGTCGAACCCGATCTCGAGGGGGCCGGGCTTGACCTCGGCATTCCAGTCGACCGAACCATCGCCCAGGCCAAGGTGCCACTTGCCGACGACCCCAGTGGTGTAACCCTGGCCCTTAAGCATGTCAGCGATGGTGAATTTCTCAGGGCGGATCAGCGCGGGCGCATCGCCCGGAAGGATCTCTGCTTGGCTGCGAAAGCCGTACTCGCCGGTCAGCAAGGCATAGCGCGAAGGGGTGCAGGTCGCTGCCGCGGCGTGGCCGTCCGTAAAGCGCAGGCCCTCGTTGGCAAGCCGGTCGACATTTGGCGTCGGCAGGCCCTTAGCGCGGTAAGCTCCCAGGTCTCCGAAGCCGAGATCGTCGGCATAGAAGATGATGATGTTGGGCGGGCGATCGATTTCGACCTGCGCGCTTGCACTCTCGGGTGCAGCGGCGGGGCTGCAGGCGCACAGCGCCATCAGCAACAGCGCCGCAAATGGTGAGAACATCAGCCGGATCACTGGGCTTGCTCCTGCTTCCTTGCGGCACTCGGCCGAGGCCAGGTGCCGAGCGGCGGGAAGGCTGGCTTGGGTGCCATCTGGGCGTTCCAGACTTGGTAGAGCTTTTCGAGCTGCGCCATGTTTTCCTTGTTGGTCGGCCCGATGTTCCGCTTTTCGGCTTCATCGGTCCGTAGATTGAACAGCGCGCCGTACTGACCGTTAAAAACGTATTTGAGGTCACCCACCACCATGGCGTGTTGGCCTTGGTCGAACTTGCGCCAGAACAGGACCGGCTGCGGGTCTCCCTTCTTTTCGCCAGCAAGGTAAGGGATGAGATCCACGCCATCGAGTGGGCGCTGGGGGCTTATAGAAATCCCTAGCTGACCGGCAATCGTGCCGGTGATGTCCATGGCACTGATTGGCCGCTGATACTCTCCTCCGCCGGCAATGCGGCGCGGCCAGCGCAAGGCGAAAGGCACGCGGACACCGCCCTCGAACAACTGGCTCTTCCCGCCGCGCAAAGGTCCGTTGTCGGCAACCGGCTGTTCTCCGGTTTCGGTGGTGATCACCCCGCCATTGTCTGACAGGAAGAAGATTATCGTGTCCTTTGCCGCGCCCGAACGATCGAGTTCGTCGAGCAGTTGGCCCACGCCGTCATCAACCGCACTGATCATCGCCGCATAGGTACGACGTTTGGGATTGGCGATATGCGTAAATCGATCAAGATACTTGTCGGTCGCCTGAAGCGGTGAATGCGGCGCGTTGTAAGCTAGGTAAAGGAAGAAGGGCTGGTCAGTGCTCGATCGCCGGCGCACGAACTCGACCGCCCGGTCGCTCAATGCCTCGGTCAGATATTTGGTGAACGGAACCCGCTTGCCGTTGTCGACCAGCTTTGTCCGATACCAGTCATAGGGCTTTTTCGAATCCGAGATATCCTCAAACTCGGTCTCCTCGGGGTAATAGCTATGTCCACCTTCAAGGAAGCCGAAGAACTCGTCAAAGCCCCGTGCACGGGGACGCAGGGTCTCATGCGTACCCAAGTGCCACTTGCCGATTGCCATCGAGTAGTAGCCCGAGCGCTTGAGCATCTCGGATAGCATCTCCTCCGATTTCGGCAGCCCACCGCGCACATCGGCTGGATCCCCGTTCGGATTGCGGTCAAATCCGAAACGCGACTGATGGCGGCCAGTAAGTAGACCCGCGCGACTCGGCGCACAAACCGGGAAGGTCACATAGGCACGTTCGAAGCGTACGCCTTCCTTTGCGATCCGATCGATATTGGGGGTCGGGATCTGCTGGCTACCGTTAAATCCTACGTCATGGTAGCCCTGATCGTCCGTGATGATGATGATAATGTTGGGGCGCTTAGCCGCATCCTCCCTGGCCAACGTAGGCCCCGGGACCAAGGCCGATGCGAGCGAAGTACACAGCAGCGACAACAGCATTCGTCCCCACTTCAGACGCAATGTCGGTGTCATCGTCCCATTCCCTCCCAATCGTTTCATTCGATCGCCCGCCTGCCCGCATCTTCGCCGGGGCCGATCGGCTCCATCCGGAAACGCCATTGGTAGCGCCGCGCCGGAATGCGATATTTCGCCATGGGCAACGCGCCCCAACTGTTGTCGCCACCGACACCGGTCTGCAGGTGGTCAATATTGACGCCTACCAGATCGCGGAACTCGACCAGTCCGCCGTGGCGATTGGGGGCGGCACGGCTCCGATCATGATCAAGATCGCTCTGCAGCAGCGGAAGGGCTGAAAAGCCCAGCAAGCCATCGGCCGTGAACTTCAGCCCGAAACCCTGCCGATCGCGCAATGCAAACCAGCGTACGTCGGTCTTATTGCCGGTTTCCTGGGGCCTTGAGTAGTCGTGATACTGCTCGGCAACCGTTGAGCGATACCGTCCGATCGCCGCCCCAGTCTTGCGATCCCAGTAATTCTCGTGAGGGCCCCGGCCGAACCATTCGAGCTCTCCATAGGCGCCCCCCAACTGCAGGCTCATGCCCACACGAGGGATGATCGGCAGACCCTGTTTCCTGGGCTCGAGCGCGCCGGTAACCTCAACCTTCCCATCGCCAGCGATGCGATAGTCGATCGCGAATTCGGCGGCATCATCGCCCAGCCGATAGGCAGTCGATACGATTACGCGTCCGCCTTCGGTACGATGCGTGAAGGCAGACAGCTTCCGGCCTTCGACGAGGCTTTTCCAGATCCCCGATGTTCGGATCAGCCAGGTGCCGCCGGTGTCATTGTCGGTCGGCGCGCGCCAGAGATTGGGTACTAGGCCAGCCAGCAGCAGTTCGCGCCCGCCCACGGTCCATTGCACCATTTCCCCACTGGCCGGATCGAAGGCAATGGTGGCATTGCCGGTGGTCACCACCAGGTGGTTGTCGCGAAGCGAAGTTTGCGGTGCCTTGAGGCTTGCGTGCCTCACAGCAAACCCGTGGGCATCATTGCCGATGGCAAACTGCTCCCAGGCGACCACGGCACCCGCATCAACGGCAGGGATCGTGCCAGGCTGCGCGACAGCCTCAACGGTCACGAAGTTCTCGGCGTTTGCCTGTCCTGCAAAAGCCTCGCGAGGAAGAGCGATCTCGGCTGTTCCACCTGCAGCAATACTGGGCGTATCCAGTGAGCCTTGGGCTACCACCTTGCCATCGGCTTCGAGCCGCCAGCGGAAAGTGAAGCCGGAAAGATCGATGAAGTCATGGCGGTTGATGATCGAAATCCGACCATCATCACCCAGACGGAAAGCGATCGGCTGATAAACCTTCTTCAGTTCATGAGCATGCGGATTGAGCGTGCGGTCCGACTGGACGATACCATTGGCCAAGAAATTGTCAGTATCGGGACGCGGGCTTTCGCCGAAATCCCCTCCATAGGCGAAGAAGCGGCGCCCCCGCTCGTCGGTCTTGTATAGGGTCTGGTCGACCCAGTCCCACACAAACCCGCCCTGGAGCTTTTCCTCGGCGTAGATCGCGTCCCAGTATTCCTGGAAGTTGCCCAGGCTATTGCCCATGGCATGGGCATATTCTGCCTGGATCATAGGCTGCGGGTAACTCGACTTTGCATAGTCGAGCATCTCGGCCACGGTGTCGTACATCGGCGTATAGACGTCGGAATAGGGCAGCACCGAATGCCGCTCGACGGTTCCATAGCCGCCGTAGGTCACTGGCCTCGTCGGATCATTGGCGCGGATCCATTGCGCCGCCTTTTCGAACGCGGGACCGGTCCCGGCCTCGTTCCCCAGCGACCACAGGATGATCGAGGGATGGTTGCGGTCGCGCTCGACCATGCGCGACACGCGTTCGAGATGTGCTTGTTCCCACTGGGGTTTGTAGCCGAGCTGGAAGTCTTCCCGCTTCGCGGGGGGCTTCGCCTGGTCCCCCATCTGCATGTATTCGTGGCTCTCGATATTCGCTTCATCGAGAACATAAAGGCCATAGCGATTGGCGAGTTCGTAAATGTAGGGATCGTTGGGATAGTGGGCGGTGCGCAGCGCATTGATGTTGAGCTGCTTCATGAGGCGAATGTCCTGCTCCATCCGTTCGCGCGTCAGGTATCGACCGGTTGCGGGATCGTGCTCCACCCGGTTGACGCCGCGGATCGTGACCGGCTTGCCATTGACCAGCAACAGACCCCCTGCGACCTTTACGCTGCGGAAGCCAACTTCCTCGCGGATCACCTCAAGCAACTGACCGGCCTTATCGCGCAGTTCCACTTCAAGCGCATATAGGTTCGGTGTCTCGGCACTCCAGGGCCGGACATCGGGCTGCGCGGTCGAAAACTCGAGCCGCCTTGCACCGCGCGAAGACTTGGTTTGGGCAAAGACTTCGCGATCGCCGTCGAGCAGCCGCATAGTCACTGAGGCTGTGCTAAAGGCGGCCAGCGAGAGTTCGGTCGAAACCTTGAGAAGCCCTGTCCGGTTATCATCGGCCAATCCCGCATCGATCTTGATATCGGCAACATGGGCGTTCGGGCGCGCGAAGAGGTAGACGTCGCGAGTCATGCCCGACAACGCCCAGGTATCCTGCTTCTCGAGATAGCTTCCGTCCGAAAAGCGGTAGACTTCTACCGCGACTTCGTTGCGACCGGGCCTGACCAGCTTCGTAACGTCGAATTCGGCGGGTAGCTTTGCATCCTCGCTATATCCCGCAAGCTGGCCGTTGACCCACACATAATAGGCGGAGTTGACCGCGCCGAAATGCAGCAGGACCTGCTGGTCTGACCAGTTTTGCGGCAGGTCGAAACTCCGCCGATAGGAACCAACCGGGGTGTAATCGTCTGGCACAAAAGGTTGGTTCGCAGGAAAGATGTATTCGATGTTGATGTAATGCGCGACATCGAAACCCTGCAGCTCCCAGTTACCCGGAACCGCAACCTTGGCCCACTTCGAAACATCATAAGCCGGATCCTGGAAGCCAATGGGGCGCTCGGACGGATTGCGGGCCCAATTGAACGACCATTGCCCATTGAGGGAAAGATAACGTCGTGATTGTGCGGTATCACCGGCACGGGCGGCGGCGAGCGATTCGAAAGCCGTGAAACTGGTGCGCATCGGCAATCGGTTGATACCGTTCACCTGTGGATCTTCCCAGGGAACCGATTGCTCAGCCGTCGGCAGGGTTCCGGTTATCGGACCGCCTGACACGCAGCCGCCGAGCAGGAGGAATCCGCAAACAATGGCCACGAGGTGACGCATGCTATCGCCCTTCAATCTGGGGCTGGTAGACCCGCACATAGTCTATCTCATATCGGCTGGGAAAAGTCGTATCCTTGACGGGGCCACCCTGCTGCCCGCCCAAAGCGAGGTTGAGGATCAGGTAATGCGGCTGGTGAAACGGCAGCGGCACATCAGCCTTTGGATGGTTCTTCACCTTCGTCAGGTCGATCCGGTTTAGCACTGCTCCGTCAAGCGAAAGCGTGATTTCCTTCTCGCTCCAGTCCATCACCCAGGTGTGGAAGCGGGTGTCCCATCCAGCGTCGTTGGTGAGCTGCGCAAGCGGGACCTTTCGTCCCTTCCATCTGGGCTTTGACGGATGATCCGCAGCCCATGCGAAGTTAGCGAGGATCGAGCCGTCGTAATACTCCATCAGGTCAACCTCGCCATTGGCGGGCCATCGCCCATCCGATCCCAGCGTCCAGATCGCTGGCCACAAACCCTGTTCAGCTTTGATCCGCGCGCGCACCTCCAGCCTGCCATATTGCCACTGAAACAGTCCCTTGGTCTGCAGGCTGGCAGAGGTATAGTTGATGTGGCGGCGCCAGCGGAATGCTTCAGGCTGATCGGGATCGCCGAAGCGCGGGTTCGGTTTGCGCTCGCGGCGCGCCTCAATCACCAGCAATCCATCCTTTATGAAAGCATTGTCGGGCTGGTACCATTGCAGTTCGGCATTGCGCTTGAACCCACTTTCAAAGGTCCATTTCGACGGATCGGGAGTCCCATCGCGATCGAACTCGTCCGACCAGATCAACTCGTATCCCGCATGTGGTGGCGCATGCACCGGCTGGGTTTCGGCGGCAGAGACCTCGCCGGCCACACACATGACAAGCGCGATGCTGGTAAAAACTGACTTCATGTGATCATGTCCCGAGAGCGCGCCGGGCCAAGGCCTGACCGCCCTGCTCCTCAAAAGCTCAAAGCAAGGCCGAAATTGTACTTCCGGCCCGAGTAGGCGAGGTAGTTCACCATCGGCTCGTATTTCATGTAGCGCACTGTCCCTTCATTGGTCAGATTGATCGCGTTGAAGGTCATCCGCACATACCTGTTGAGCTTGTAGCGCAGTGCCAGGTCAAGTTGATCACGTGCCGCTTCCGTTTCGGGAAGCGTCTCCGGCCGGGCGAAACCGAGCGCCACATTCTCGCGCCGGGTGAATTCCGAGCGCTTGTTATAGGCCAGGCGAACGCTGAACTTCCCGTCATCGTAGTAACCGCCGAGATTCATCGTCTTGTCGGACAGGCCCTTGCGGCTAATCGGATCGCCTTCGGCATCGAGCAGGTCCGACGACTCGTCAACGATGGTGTAATTCGCGGTCACGCCAAAATGGCGCAGGAAGCCAGGCAGGTAATTGAAGGCATGCGCCATACCCAGTTCCAGCCCCTTGATCTTGGTCCCCCCGAAGTTGCCGAAGGTCCGCACGGCAAACACCTCGTCGCCAATCTCGAGCGGGATGTTGTCCGAGCCGAGGAAGATCGTGGTGTCGATGTCCTTCTTGAATACCGCTGCCGAGAAGAAGCTACCCTTGTCGTAATACCATTCGAGGGAGGCATCGAGGTTGTTAGATCGGACCGGCTTGAGATCCGGATTTCCTGACGTTCCAAATCCAGCGAAATCGGGGTCGACATCGCTGCGAATGATGTTGAGACCGGGCGAGATCTGAGCGAGGCCAGGCCGGCCAAGCGTGCGAGAATAGGCTGCGCGCAGGATCAGGTCTTCGGCAAGCGCGAAATTGAGATTGAGCGACGGCAGCCAATCTTCATACTGACCCTTCAGTGTGACTGTATCGAAGGCTCCCGGTGTGGTCGCACTGGGCAAATAACCACCCGACGAAGTCTTGGTCTTGACATAGCGGATGCCAACGTTGCCATACATTTCGATCCCGCCAATGGTCTCCCCGACGAAATCGGCCCGCAAATAGGCAGCGGTGGTTTCCTCGCTGACATCGAAGCGCTCAGCCGTCCGCTCGTAGTATCCAGCCCCGGTCGCGGGATTGATCGCGCGAATATCGATGAGGTTGAAATAGGCTTCGACTGCTTGCATGTCGCAACCGGCGGTCGATCCCCACACGGTCGGAAGGTTGCCGCCAAAGCTCGACAGCATGCCCTCGCGTCCGGCGGTGGTCAGGCACGACTGGAGGAAAGTAGAAGTCGCAGCGGCCCCGGCGTCCGTGGTGGATGATGGATTGACCGGGACGCGCTGGATGTTGACCAGCTGCGCAGGCGGCCTGACCCCATCCCATTCGGTGTAGACACCCGCGTTCTGGTTGGGGTTCTGGTAGCTTGCCCGCTCGAAACTGCGTTCAGCCCACCGGAAACCGGCCTTCACTGCGGTGATGAAGTTGACCTCTGGCTCCCAGGTCAGGTCGAAGCGGAAGGAATCATCCTTGTTCTTGGTATCGGCGGCGTTGCGCTGATACTGGAAATAGCGTTGGCGAACATAATTGATGTCGGCGGGATTGAGCTCGACCAGATTGGCCGGAGCGACCATCGATCGAACGTTGTAGTTGAGCGACGGGAACGGGTTTTCGTAGAAGGTCACGTTGGGGATCTTGTTGTCGCCCAGATTGAAATCGACGAAATTGTAGAAGTCCTGCGCATTGAAAGTGGTGGCCGCCCCCCCTTGCTGCTCAATACCGGTCGAGATTTGGGCCTGGATGACCGTGTTGGCCTTGCCCTTCGAAGTCGAGCCCTTGACGTAGAAGTTGAGCGAAGGGGTGATGTCCCAATCCGCTTCGAGCGAGTATTGCTGTGACTCGCGCTTGACGGTGTTCACTGAGGGCGCAGCGCCAACCCGGTTTGTCGCCGAGGCAAGCCGACCTGCATCCATCAGATAGACTTCACCTAATGTCGGAGTGTCGGCCAGCAAGGTGTAGCTGTTGCCCGGGCCACCCAGCAGCGGGCCGGAGCGCGGTACATTGAAGTTGATCGAATAGTTGGCGCCGGTCAGGTTTTCCTCGATATCTGTTAGGATGGTATCGAAGCGGATGCCGAGCGTGTCGACCGGACGCCATTCGAGCGTGCCGTTGAACGATTTCTTGGTGTCATCACGCTGGCGCTCGAAGAAACCAAACTGGCCGGGAATGTAGTAGATGTCGCTGGCGTTGCTGACGCCATCACCATTGGGATCCTCACTGAGGTCGTAACGATAGGCGTTGGGCGCACTTGCCCCCCCGCCAACACCGGGAATGGTCGTCAGAAAAAAGAAGTTGTAATTTGCATTGCTCGGCGTCGCGTTGTTCTGCGGAATTTGATCTCCGGATTTGCGGATCCAGATGGCGGGAGCATCGTCGAAATCCCCGCCGCCATAGACCTCGGCGACGCTCGCGGTTTCCTTGTAGCCGAAATTGAGCAGGATCCCGATATCGCCAATCCCGGTGTCGCGGAACTGCTTGATGAGGAAAAGTGATGCGTCCTCATTCTTGAGGTCGCCCACGTCGGCAATCTTGTGTGTGCCATTGATGTTCAGGACGAAGTCCTTCTTCCCGTCCAGCGGCGCACGGGTCTTCAGGTTGATTGTCCCACCCAGCGTGCCTTCAATCGCATCCGCGGTCAGCGTCTTGAGAATCTCAACGCCCGAGAACAGTTCAGCCGGCAGGTCCTGGAAGTTCACTCCGCGATCGGCGGCCGTGCCGGATACGGTCTCGCCATTAAGCTGGACATTGTTCTCGGACAGACCGCGGATCTGCACACCCTTGCCTTCGCCATCATCGGTGCGATCGACCTGAACCCCCGTGATTCGCTGCAATGCCTCGGAGATGTTGTCATTGGCGAGCTGGCCGATATCTTCGGCGGTGATCGTGTCCTTGATCTCGGTGGCGCGACGTTTGTCGTCGATCGAGCTTTCGATAGATTGGCGCACGCCAGAAACGATGATCACGCTTTCTGGCGCCTGTTCAGCTACTTCCGCTTCTGGCGCCGGGCTCTGCGCGTCCTGCGCGAAGGCCGGGGCCGTGCTTGCAGCTGCGCAGGCAACAGCCAGCGCGATGACAGAACCTGATACCCTGAATTGGCGGCCCATATCCCTCTCCCTCGATCAAGCCAATTTATATAAATAATATGATTATTAGGCTTATTGATCGGTGTCAAGGCGTGGTGAAACTGAACTGCCCCGGTCCAGCAGACTTCACTCCCTGGCGCATCCTCGACATCCCCACTCGACTTCCTTCTCGATTCGAGCATTGGGCGCTGCCAGCCTAGTCTCTCGGCCAATGCGACTAAGCGACGGGTTCAGTAGGTCTGGCGATTGACGAGATGGCGTCCGGAGTTGAAGTAGTTGTAAAACGAAGCGTGGACGGAAGCGAATTTCTGTAGCGACTCCATTCGCCGGAATCTTTGCATTGCACGCTCACGTCGTTGGAACGGCGAGTACAAATTCTCTACCCGGTTGTTGAGCCATCTTCCCACCTGCTAGCGCTCAAGAGAGCCCAGTTCGCGCATCGCAGCAGGATAGGATCGCAGGCCATCAGTGATAAGTGCCTCGGCCATGCCTTCTCGCTTCAGCGCCTTCTTCAGTAACGCCAGGGCCGCGACCTTGCCGCGCTTCTTGGTAACGTAGCTCGCCGGGACTTCCCGTTGGTGATTAACCGCGCTCCACATAGTGATGGTCGCTATTGATGTTGGTTTCGCCGACCTTCGGGTCACGACGACCTCTTGGATATGCCAACGCCGGTGGCGAATACCCCTCATCCGGCTGATACGCTGTCACCAAATGTCAGCCGCGCACAGCTTACCGAAGCGATTCAACCAACTCCCGACAGTCTCATGGCAGACGTCGATACCGCGTTCTAACGGCAGGTCGTGGATGTTCCGAATTGACAGCGGAAACCGCAAATCCATCAGCGCCGCGAGCCGAATGATGACCGGCGGGGAATTGAAATGGCGGAACGGACTGGCGGGTTTGCGAGGGCGGGGAATGGGTTGCCCTACCCCAAGCCACTGGCTTTTCTGTCATGCGCGTTCGGCTTAACAGCCCCGTGCGGGCCACTCAGGGGGGCTGGTCAAGCGGACAGATCGACTAATATGCTATTATGATTGGCGGTAACTGTCTCGCATCTACAGATTCAAGCGATCGATCATAGGCCAGCTCTAGAACAATGCTATGCCTATTCTGACGGAACGCCGGAAGCACGATTGAAATACCAGATTTGCTATCCAAACGGAAACTGGCGTTTGCATTGGCACCAACTACCTGAACTGTCTTTAGCGAGATCCCTTCAAGCACCGGGACTGTTACAGAGGCTGGATATAGTCCATTCTCGTCAGGCAAGACGTGGAGAAACGCACGACTGCCCTCGCGGGTGCTACCTACACCATCGACCGGAATGAAAGGGCCACCCCGCGTCTTGTAGATGGCTTTGCCATATATCGCGAGCCATTCGCCCAGCTCCTCGAGACGCTGAACTTGGTCCGTCGGGATCGAACCATCCGGTGCCGGACCGACATTGATGAGTGTGTTGCCCCCTCGCGTCGCCACGCGGGTCACCAGACTGACCAGCTCCGCCATGGATCGGGGCTTGGCATTGGGCTGGTACCCCCAGGAACCAGCGAGAGTGAAGCACAATTCCCAAGGTGTTTGGTCATCATATTCGCCAAGGCGGTTCACCCCCTCGCGGCTATGCCAGTCCGCAGGAGCATCTGTCCGATCATTGATAATGATGCCCGGCTGAGCTGCGCGGAGCCGGCTGACAACAACTTCATCCTCCCAGTCAAACCGACCGGTGTAAGGCTTGTCGGCCGGTCGTCTGCGCCAGACGCCCTGTTTGAATTCCACCCCGCCAAAGCCCAGCCAGTTCTTCCCACCGCCATCGAACCAAATGAGGTCGATCGGGCCATAATTACGCGCGAGGTCATCAACTTCTCTGTGGTATTGGGTGCGCATAGCGATGGCCGAGTCAAGATAGAGGTCAGGGAAAAAATAGCCTGGAAAGCGCCAGTCAAGCGGGGAGTAATACAAACCGGTACGTAGCCCCTCAGCGCGCATTGCCTCCAGGAAGATCCCGACAATATCCTGTTTCGCGGCAGTCTCTACCGTGTTGAAGGCATTTCCCGAGGAATTGAACAGCGAGAACCCGTCGTGGTGGCGCGAAGTCAGAACGGCATATTTAAGGCCCGCGCGTTTCGCGACAGATGCCCACTGGTAAGGTGCTGCAGGTTCCGGTTTGAACTGGCTGGCCAGTTCGAGATATTCGCCACGAGGGATCTGCTGGTTCCACATCACCCATTCGCCCTTGCCGGGAATGGCATAAAGCCCGAAGTGAATGAACATTCCGACCTTGGCATCCCTCCACCACGCAACACGTTGGGTAGCCTCCACACCGGTGCGGACGATTGTCTTGACCGAGGGCGGCGGCGGCAGTTCGGAGGGGGCGTCAATTACCTCCTTCGGAGAGATGATCGCTGCGCCACTCTGATCAGAACCAAGCCCCTCCTGCGCGAGAGATTGCGTCCCGCCTGCCAGCGAGACCGCAACCATGATTGGCACGATTGCCCCCACAGCTCTTCGAATCCCCTTCAAGAACCGTCTCCAGCCAAGAAACTCATTTATCATACTAATAATATTACTTTTGACATGAGAGGAGTCAAGACCGCGGAATTGGCCGACTGATGAGATCGCTTCGATGTCACAGATTTGGTCAAAAACCGAAATGTCGCGCTACCAACATTAGCGTGTATCGATTCCACCGTCGGCCAGCAGGTCCTCGCAATTGCGCAAGCTCAGAGGGAAGCGCACAGGCATCATTACGACCAGCCGGATCACCTCCGGCGAAGGGTTGAAATGGCGGAGCGGCCTGGCAGGTTTGCGAGGCCTGGACATGAGACCGTCTTGCTCTCACCAGCTCACCTTTCAACCAGGTGCGTTAGCTTTGACAAGGCCCTGCAGACGCTTCATCAGCCCCCGAATCCTCTGCTAATTGAACACATTTTGTGTTCGTAACAGATGCGTATGCTCTAATTGTTCACGCCTTGCAGATGTGCGAAGTCCATTAAGTGAACTTCGTTTTGCAGGGGGAAGGGTCAGCACGTTGGTGAAGCAGGCAGCCATGACGCAGGGACAGCGGCGAGCTGCCAAAGGGAAGGCGCCGTTTTATCGCCAGCTCTATTTTCAGGTGCTGTCAGCGATAGCACTGGGCGCGCTTGTGGGGCACCTTTTCCCCGAGTTCGGTGCATCGCTGAAGCCGCTTGGCGACGGCTTCATCAAGCTTGTGAAGATGATCATCGCGCCAGTGATTTTCCTGACCGTTGCCACGGGCATCGCCGGCATGCGCGACATGGGCAAGGTCGGTAGCGTGGCCGGCAAGGCCTTTGCCTACTTCCTGTTCTTCTCCACGCTCGCGCTGATCATCGGCCTCGCAGTGGCCAACATCGTGCGGCCAGGGGCCGGGTTGGGGATCGACCCGGCGACGCTCGATGCGGGAGCAGTGGCCGATTACACCCGATCCGCCCAGGAGCAGAGCATCGTCGGCTTCCTGCTCGACATCATACCCGAGACCCTGGTCAGCGCCATGACGGAAGGAAAGATCCTCCAGGTGCTGCTGGTCGCAATTCTTGCGGGCGTGGCCATGTCGATGACCCGCCCTCACAGCGATCTCGTGCTCGACGTCCTCGGGTCGCTGAGCGAGATCGTGTTCAAGCTAGTCCATTTACTGATGAAGCTTGCACCGATCGGCGCGTTCGGCGCGATCGCCTTCACCATCGGCCAGTTCGGGATTGGCTCGCTGGCCAATCTCGCTGCGCTTATCGCAACCTTCTACATCACTTCCCTGTTGTTCGTGTTGGTGGTGCTTGGAATCGTGGGATACCTCACCGGCTTCTCGATCTTTGCGCTGATCCGTTTCCTGCGCGAGGAGCTGTTGCTGGTGCTTGGAACTTCGTCCTCCGAAGCTGCGCTCCCCAGCCTGATGGAGAAGATGGAGATCGCCGGCTGCCGCAAATCCGTGGTCGGGCTGGTGGTTCCGACAGGTTACTCGTTCAATCTCGACGGCACCAACATCTACATGACGTTGGCGGCGTTGTTCATTGCCCAGGCGGTGGGCGTGGAACTGAGCTGGGGCGAACAGCTCACCTTGGTGCTCGTCGCAATGATCAGCTCGAAAGGCGCCGCGGGAGTTACCGGGGCGGGCTTTGTGACTCTCGCCGCGACGCTGTCGGTGGTCCCTTCGGTTCCGGTCGCAGGCATGGCTCTGATCCTGGGGATCGATCGCTTCATGAGCGAATGTCGCGCACTGACCAACTTCATCGGCAATGCGGTGGCAACCATCGTGGTCGCCCGCTGGGAAGGCGCGCTCGACCAGCAACGGCTTGCCGCAGCCTTGGCTGGCAATCCGCTGCCCCTCCCCGAAGCAGATATCGAGCACCACGAGCGAACCGGCCCGCACAGCGAAGCGCTCGCGGCCGAACTGGCAGGACACAAGCCATGATTGCACGTCGCAGCTTGCTTGCCACCGTTCGATCAGCAGACGACAAGATGCAGAAGAACCGGGGAGGTACTCGAATGTTTAGTGGTAAGATTAGCCGTTTTGGCCTCCTGTGTAGCGTTAGCACGCTTGCGAGCGCCGGGTCCGCCTTGGCCCAGGAAGCGCAAGAGTCGAAAGTAGAAGAGCCCGTAATTGTTGTGACCGGAACTCAAATCCAGGGAGCCAAGATCAATGATGTGCTGCCGGTGACCGTGTTGGACGAGCAGGCGATCGAGAACATCGGCGCGTCGTCAGGTGACGAGCTGTTCCGCGCGATTCCGCAGGCAGGGACGGTGGCCTTCAACGAACAGAATGCGATCAGCCAGAACAGTGCACGCGGCGACGTTGGATCAATCAACCTGCGCGATCTGGGCACTGGCAACACGCTGCTTTTGATCAATGGTCGCAGGATGACCCTTCACCCGGGCTTCCAGACCGAATTGCTCGTTCCGGTAGTCTCGTCAGATACGAACGAGATTGCTCCTGGGAGCGTCAAACGGATCGAGGTGCTACGCGATGGCGCCTCGGCAATCTACGGTGCGGATGCGGTTGCGGGGGTCGTCAACACGGTACTCAAGGGCAATATGAAGGGGGGCTTCCTCGAAGCAGATTGGCGCGCTTCGGATGGTACCAGCCTCTACAGCTATCGCCTCAGTGGCGGCCTGGGCTTTGACTTCAGTGGCGGGCGCGGTAACCTAACCGTTTATGGCGGCTACTACCATGAGAATGGCATGCCGGTGTCAGAGCGAGCTTATGCTGCCGATGATGACCGAACACCACTGGTGGCAGGCACTGACTTCGAAGGCGACGTCCAGTTCAACAATCGCAACACCTTTGGACCGTTCGGGCAGTTCGATATCCAAGCTCCGTCGAACCGTACGCCGATCGGCGACGACGATTTCTACCTGCAGCCCAGTACCTTCACCGGGTGTAGGCTAACCTTTGGTCCTGGCCTCTGCGCCGCGGCCGGGACCCTTCCGGTAAGGGAGGTACGCTATAACCAGAACTTCGGCAGCACCCTGTTCAGCCGCAAAAATCGTTACAATGCGACGGCCCTGCTGAACTATGAATTGAGCGACAGCATCGTGGCCTATTTCGAGGGCAGTTTTTATCGCTCGGAGAATCGCAGGAAAACAGAGCCTTCGGCGATACTTCAGGCCGTTCCCGTGGCCATTTCGCGCAATGCTTACTGGAATCCCTTTGGCGCCACTACACTGGCGGACGGTTCGCCCAATCCCAATCGCCTCCCTGGCACAACGATCGCCGCGACCGGCGCAGACGTCATCATGGAGCGTTACCGCTTCGTCGATGCTGGAACCCGCGATGTGACTGTAAACAAGAATGTCTATCGGCTGGTAGCTGGCTTGCGCGGCAGTTTCGGTGCGTGGGCTTTCGACACTGGCTTTGTCTACTCGGAAGCGAAATCCTACGATTTGGAACGTAACCGCCAGTCGCTCACCCTCATGCAAGCAGCCATCAACCGAACGACACCGGATGCCTATAATCCGTTCAACGGTGGTTGCGTTACTGGCGATCCAGGTCAGGGCGATTGCACTCCCAATCCGCAATCGGTGATTGATACATTCGCGGTCAGTGTCTTCCGTAACGGTGGCACGTCGCTTGCACTGGCCGACTTCAAAATTAGCCGAGACGATCTTCTCTCCTTGCCGGGCGGAAATCTGGGCATAGCAGCTGGCGTCGAGTGGCGACGCGAGACCTTCTTCGATGATCGCGATCCGCGGCTCGACGGCACGATTACCTGGACGGACAGCATAACAGGCGCATTCAACGATAGCGATATCGTTGCCACCAGCGCTTCGCCCGACACCAGCGGCAACCGTGAGGTCTTTTCAGCCTTTGCCGAGCTATTTGTACCTGTCGTCAGTCCAGACATGGATGTGCCGCTGGTGGAGGAATTCAATGTCCAGCTGGCAGGGCGCATCGAACGCTTCAACGACATCAAGGAAACTGCCGCAGTGCCGCGCATTGCCGCATCCTGGACGACTCTACCCGGTGTCATATTCCGTGGCGCATGGTCACGAGGCTTCCGCGCGCCCAACCTCGTGCAGGTGAACGACCAAGGCACAACACGTTCAAACGTCCGCCAGGATTTCGTCGTTTGCCAGGCACGAGTGGAGAAGGGCACACTTTCGAACCTGGGAGCTTGCCCCACATTCGGCACAATAAGCGTGCGTTCTAGCGACAACCCCCTGACCCCGGAGGACAGCGAAAGCATTAACTTGGGTATAGTGCTGGAGCCTACATTCATTCCCGGCCTGACGCTGACGGCGGACTACTGGCGGGTCAAGCAGTCTGATCTCGTCGGCACGTTCAGTGATCAGAACCAGATCGCGCTCGATCTATTGCGGCGACTCGAGGGCGGCTCAAATCCAAACGTCGTCCGCGCCGATCCGACACCTGACGATGTCGCTCTGTTCACCGGCACGAGCCTCGCGCCGGCTGGTCAGATCATACGGGTCCTTGACCCCTACCTGAACCTCGACAGTCGGGTTTCGAAAGGATGGGACTTCGGAATGTACTACCGCGTGCCAGATTTCGGACTTGGCAAGTTCCGCCTGGAATTCAACGCTGCGCGGCTCAAGAGTATATTCCAGACGGTGGGAGCAGAGGGTCAGGAAATTCTCGACGCATCGGCTGCAGGAACTCTTCCGCTTGATGTCACGACAGGTGGCCTTGGCGAACTGCTCGAACTAAACGGCCGCCCGAAGTGGCGCTTCACTGGGTCGGCCAGATGGGAGAGTGGGCCGGTCGATATTGGCTTGTTTGGGCAGTACGTTGGTAAGTTCTACGACGACGATGTGGTTCGCGATGATCTCGTCGATTCAACTGATCCAAGGGACAATTACTACCCGGTAAGTGACTGGTTCACGATGAACTTCTCGATCGCCTATACGATTGAGAACGACACGCCCCTGGATGGGACGAGGTTACGCTTTGCGATCAACAATCTGTTCGACAAGGATCCGCCACTCGCCGATGAACAATATGGGTTCTACAGCGACTTGCACAACGCCCGCGGCCGGGTGTTTCATATCGAACTGCGCAGGAAGTTCTGACAATCGATTGGGCGGAGGCTCGGATACGAGCCTCCGCTACGAGGATCATTCTTTGGCCAATCGAGCGCTGCCGATCAGCGCGAATGGCCCTATCTTGATGCTTGCCAGATACGGCCACCGCGCATCTAGCCAGCCAATGTTTCCGCAATCGGCGTAAGCTTGGCCAGCCGTAACTTGAAAAACGCAACCACGGTGTTGATTTTCCGCGTGTCGCGAAGCTCAGGCGGATAGACGGCCCAAATGTTTGCCGGCTGCGAGTAACCTGGAAGGATACGGACCAAACGGCCGGCCTTCACATGCTCGTGGACGTCCCAAATCGAACGCAGCACTATTCCTCGGCCTCTCAGCGCCCAATCGACGGCGACTTCGCCGTTGTTTGTCGACAAGGCATCGTTGACGTTTACCGTTTCCTCCGCGCCATCCCTCATCATGCGCCAGACCCCGACGGGATGATCGCGTTCCTTGATTGCAATGCAATTATGTCCCGACAGGTCGGCGAGACGCTGTGGCTCCCCGTGTTGCGCGATGTACTCGGGCGACGCCAAGATGAGACGGCTGTTGGTCGCCAGTCGCCGCGCGATCAGGTGTGGCGCAATCTCGTTACCGATCCTGATATCGAGGTCGAAGTTCTCGGCGCCTGGATCTATGACCCGATCAAGGACTTCGAATCTGACCTGAAGATCCGGGTGTTCGGCTACCAGATCGGCAACGATTGGCCCTACATGATGGCGGCCGAAGCCGAAGCTGCTGCAGATCCTCAATCTGCCGCGCAGGGTTTCGCTGCCGAGGCCGCTCTCGGACATCAACTGGTCGAGCTTTTCGAGGATTTCCGAGGACAGCGCCAGCAGCCGCTCACCTTCGTCTGTCAACGTGACACGGCGCGTGGTGCGATGGAAGAGGCTGACCTTGAGTTGTTCCTCAAGCATCCGGACTCGCTTCGAGACAAAGGCCGGCGACATCCCCAGTTCCTTTGAAGCCACCTTGAAGCTGGAAAACCGGGCGACTGCGCAGAAAACTGTCAAATCCTCAGGCTTCGGAAGATTGTACACAGAATGTATCCAAATAGCTCACGAACTTGGACATTGTTCACAATATTGCCAATCTGGTAAAGCATAATTTGCAGCCAGGTGGACATAAGGATCGCGCTAAGTGACTTGTTTATGGTTGCGATTGTTCCTGGGGGCAAAAGATTTTGAACAAAACCAAAACCTACTCGATCGCATGCATTCCCGGCGACGGGATCGGCAAAGAAGTTCTGCCGGAGGGCGTGAGGGTACTCGAGCGAGCAGCCGAGCTTTTCGGCTTCAACTTCGACTGGGTCGAATACCCTTGGTCTTGCGAATACTACGCAAGGACTGGGGAAATGATGCCCGCAGATGGGTTGGCGCAGCTTGCCCGTCACGATGCCATATTTCTCGGCGCAGTCGGGTTTCCTGGTGTACCTGACCATATCTCGCTTTGGGGTCTGCTCCTGCCGATCCGACGCAAGTTCAACCAGTATGTAAACCTTCGTCCGATCCGCCTGATGCCCGGAATGGCCTCTCCATTGGTCAACGCCAAACCGGGCGAGATCGATTTCCTGATTGTCCGAGAGAACACCGAAGGCGAATACTCAGATCAGGGGGAAATCCTTAATCGAGGGACCGCGCAAGAGGCAGCGATCCAGCAATCAATCTTTACGCGCACCGGGATCGATCGGATTTTTCGCTACGGCTTCGAGACAGCGATGCAGCGCAAGCGCAAGTTGACCTATGCAACCAAGTCGAACGGAATCTTCGTGGCAATGCCCTATTGGGATGAGCGGGCCGCCGAAGTGGCAAAGCAGTACTCTGAGGTCGACGTCGAGCAGTATCACATCGATATACTTTCTGCCCATTTTGTGCGGCGCCCGGAAACCTTTGATGTTGTGGTGGCCTCAAACCTCATGGGAGACATTCTGTCGGACCTGGGCGCGGCTTGCACTGGCACCATCGGCGTGGCGCCTTCGGCAAACCTAAATCCCGAAGGCGAGTTCCCCTCAATGTTTGAGCCTGTCCACGGCTCGGCGCCGGACATCTTTGGAAAAAATATCGCCAATCCTATCGGGCAAGTGTGGTCGGGTGCCATGATGCTTGAGCATTTGGGACAGGTTGAGGCTGCAAAGGCCGTTATGAAAGCAATAGAGGACGTTTTGCTCGACGGGCCACGAACACCAGACATGGGCGGATCGGCTTCGACGCAGCAAGTCGGTGATGCGATTGCTATGGCACTTTGCCTGACTGCGCCGAAAGTGGACGAAGAACTGTTGAAGCTCTGAGGTGCAGCGTCTGTAGCAATTGCGAGCTAGAGGCTGAAACGAAATTGGAGAGGAAGGCGATGGAAGTCTTGAAACCGGCAACTCGAGCCATCGCTGCCCTTCTGCTTGCCAGTGGCACTATCGGGGCTGCGCAGGAAACCCCAGCCGCGCCGACGGCTTCGAATGCCGACCAAATAGCAAAGCCGAGGATTACGCAGTTAAGCGTAGCGAGGCCAACGCACATCCTGTTCGTGGGTAACAGCTATCTCTACTACAACGATAGCCTCCATAACCATGTCGAGCGGATGGCAGTTGCTGCAGGATTGTTCAAGGGTTCGGACCTCACGTACAAATCCGCTACGATTGGCGGTGCTGCCTTGTCGGATCACAATATCGATCACTTGCTTGTTCCCAAGAATCTGCGGATTGATCGACCGTTCGAGGTGGTGATCATGCAGGGAGGCAGCGCGGCCCCGCTTTCCAAGAAGCGGCGCAAACAATTCGGCGAGACTGTGGCGCTTTACGCCAGGAAGGTAAGGGCCGCCGGGGGCGAACCGGTGCTCTATATGACCCACGCGTATGTCCCGCCGCACCCCGGGTACCGGTCCGATATGATCCAGGATATCTCCTCGATGTATATCGGCACCGGCAACAAGAACGATGCGCTGGTCATTCCGGTCGGACTTGCGTTCGAGGAAGCCTACCGTCGTCGCCCTGATATTCGTCTCCACGAGTCGTTTGACGGCACCCATCCATCAATGCTTGGCACCTATCTCGCCGCCTGTACCGTTTTCGCAAGCATCTACGGAGCGTCGCCGGTCGGTAATGACTATGACTATTTTGGTGAAGTTCCAAAGAACGAAGCACTGTTCCTGCAGGAAGTGGCGCAAGACACCGTAGCCAAATTCTATGGCCGTGATCGCTAGGAGCAAAGGCCGTAGTCTGAGCCCGTCGTTTCTACAAGCTACGATTAGAACTTGCTCAGCTTCATTCATCCGTCTCCTTGTCAGGGCAGGACTCTACTTGTCGCTGGAGCAAATCTAAGGGCTCAGACCGACGCCTCCGTCCTGAGCCTGGTCCATTCACTCGTCCGGTGGTGCTGTCAAAGCAAACGCACGTGATTGAAAAGTGAGCGAGTCAAGAAAACTGGTGCGGGAGAACAAACGGCTTTGCCGGACGGTACTCCTAAGGTCGCGTAAAGCAGATACGCGAGGACGCTATGCAGCCTGGAAAAACATCAACCCCGGATGATGCCGACCAAGGGAGAGCCAGAGCGTCCAGGAAACAGCCGGGCTAGAGCGTGGCCGGGATCGAGAGCCATATGCTCGGCAACAGCACCGGCAAGTACGGATTCAAGTGCAATGGTCGGCTGCAGGTCGCGACCTTCGTACAGGTTTGCGGCTCGTAATCCTGGCCAGTCTGCAATCATGCGTCCCCCTTTCACCGCGCCGCCCATCAATAGTGCCGCAGATGCGGTGCCATGATCGGTGCCATTGGTCCCGTTGAACCGCGCGGTTCGGCCGAATTCGGTCACGACCATGACGATGGTGTTTGCCCAGACCGATCCCATGCCGGCACGATAGGCTCCGAGCAGCGCGTCGAGCTGGCTCACATTGCGCCGGAATGCACCCAGCTGATTGGCATGGGTGTCCCATCCGACCAGCTCCAGCATAGCGATCCGCGCGCCGTCATCCCCGCGCATTAGCGAAGCAGCGAGTTCCCCGGCGGCCCGCGCATCACGCAGGTTCCTGAGCCCGTCATCGCCAGCCATAGCCTGCGTTTCCAGCGCGCGGCTCCATAATCCGCCCAGTACGGGGTCCTCTGCATAAAGCAGCCCCACCCGATCTATGAAAGAGTCGCTCGCCTGTGGCAGCGCGCTCGGAGCGTAGCTGGAGGCGGGTGCATCGCCGCGGAGGGCGAGCGGCATGGTCGAAGCGATGGCCAGCGCCCTTGGTGCGTCCTGCCCCGCCTTATCAGCCAACATCGCCACCAGCCGGTTAAGCCAGCCGTCGCTCTTGCCATAGGGTACGGATGCCCCTGTTTCGAGCATGTTCTGCCCGTCGAAATGCGACCGGTCTCGATAAGAGGTTGCGGTGGCATGGACGAACAGCGCCTCCCCCGCGCCATACGCATTACCGACATTGACGAAGGCGGGATGAATCGCGAAGAAACTGTCGGCCTGGCGCGCACCGTCATACTCGGCCAACGATGCACCGCGCAGGTCGGCAAGGCCAGGATCTCCGACCGGCGCAGCCATTGCCAGTCCATCCGCTGCACCGCGCAGCAGGACAAGCAGCAGGTTCCGTTCTCCCCCTGCTTTCGCAAAGGCCAAGCGCGGCAAAGCAAGGCTGGAAGTGCCAAGCGCGAGCGAACCTCCAAGAACGGACCGGCGATCGAGCTTGAATGTCATGATCCTATCTCCGCATCATTTCAGGCGACACCAGAAGCAGGCCCAGCGCCTGTGCCCCGCTTTCCGCGCGGGAAAGCCAGCCGCGCGTATTTGAGCTCAGTGAATCGGGAAATGCCGCTTCGGCCCGAGCCAATATGTCGTCAGCCAATACATTGCGGGCGATCCTTTCAGCCAGTTCCGCTCGGCGAAACAGCGCATCCGGCCCGGCCCAGCTGCCCGCCAGATCATCATATCCCGCGGGCGAAGGCGCACGCCAGGGTACTTGACCGATTTCATTCAACGCACCTGAAATCCGTTGTGCACTCAGATCATCGGCCCCGGTCAAGCGTAACACCGAGACCAGCCATTCGAATGGCTGGCGGAACTTCAGTGGCTCGCTGGTCCAGACTTCTGGTGCTTCGATCAGCTTGCGCGTCAGGCTGGCAAGGTCGCCGCCGCTGTCATTGAAGTCTTGCTCGAGTTTGTCCACCAGGCCTTGCGGCGGCGTGTCTCCGCCAAAATGTCGCGCCAGCTTGGTTGCGATGAACCGTGCGGTGGCAGGGTGAGTGGCCAGATCATCAAGCACCGCGAGCGCCTGTCTCGCGCCGCCCTCGCGGTAGGTGCGACCGAGTATTTGGCGAGCGCCCGGTTCATGCGCGACGCCGACAAAGGCGGCCCCGCTGCCCTGGGGCTGACTGAAGCGCTCAAGTCGATCGATTCCCTGGATGGTCCAGCCGGTCAGTGCGCGGGCGAATTCGGTGACGTCATTCTGGCTGTAGCCGCCACCAACACCAAGCGTGTAGAGTTCGAGAATTTCCCGCGCGAGATTCTCGTTTAGACCGCGCCGACCACCGCCACCATCATCGCCCTGCCGCCGTCGGCCGCGCATCTGCATGAATTGGGAATTGGGCCCAATCGACTGGAACTGATCGAGGTAGAGCAGCATAGCCGGATGCAGCACCGCCGCCTTCAGCATATCGGAAAACCGACCCAGAACGTAAGGCCGGATCGCACTGAATTCATGATCGGCGACCTGGTAATGTGTTCCCGGCTTTTGCGCGCTCACGCTGAAATGGTTGGACCAGAAATGCACCATCCGTTCCAGCAGCGGTGTGTCGCTATTGACGGCAATATTGGTCCGCAGCCCCACGTCCTGCCGCAGCACCTCGCCTGCACGCACATAGGACTGGCGGATTTCAGGCGGAAGGCCATTCAGTGCATCGGCCTCGCGTGCTCCCTCCATCATGCTAGTCATATCGCCTGCGACGCCACTTGCCCTCCCCTGCCGTTCTCGCCTGAACCGGCGGATCATCTCGAGGATTTCACCGGGCTTGGCGACATTGCCACCACGACCGGCCAATGCGGCGGGTGTGGGTTCGTAGGCGTCCAGTTGCGCCAACAGGTAGCGGACCGGATCACTCGGCCTACGCTCACCGCGCTTCAGGCCATAGCCGAACCGATTGAGGGCAATGCTTGGTCTGCTCATCATTGCGGCGCATCCGACAGGGTGTGAAGGCAGTCCAATGTGCCTCCCGGGTCAGATCATGTCACGTCGCTGAGTGTCACAATTTGTCGCAGGCGTAGCTTTTGCCAGTTTCCCCTATTCGGCCTGAGTCCGAATTTTCGAACGGTTGCGGCTTCGGTCTTGAAGCATTTTGATGCCCAGGCTGGGCTGTTAGTAGGACGCGGGGGATTTAGGCATCCGCCCGGGATATTGCGGTCGCGAACCCACGGTGCTGCCCCGACAGTCAGCGCATTGAGTACCGCTTTCAACTTGCTCAATTCGCTGGACTAATATCTCTATCGCGCCATGTGTGATGTCGGCTGCTGCGCTGATCCCGAGCGCGAGGCCAAGGTCCGGGTCGCAACGCGTGCCGGACTGTGGGTGGTGGGAGCAGCGATCAAGCCATGCTCCCAACAGGAGCACCCATGGCAAGGCACACCAAACCGAATAGACCCCAGCACGACGAGGCAGCGCCCGCGAGCGAGCTGGGTAACGACCAATCGAATGCCCATTCGGAAAGCCGGATCGCAAAGCTTACCGACCTCGACGCCGAGCTCGCTGCCCTGGCGGACATGCCCCTTGCTGACATGCGTGCCCGCTGGCGGGCGGTCAGCGACAAGCCGGTCCCGCGGGTGCGCCGCACCCTGCTGCGACTGGCGCTGGCCTATGAGCTTCAAGCCGAGCTGCACGGCGGCTTGTCGCGCCGGACCGAGCACCGCCTGACCTATCTGGCGGGGAAGAACACCACCCCCGATGTCCCGCGCCCTGGCATGCGCCTGGTTCGCGAGTGGAATGGAGCGCTCCACACCGTCACCATCGACGAGGACGGCCTGATCCACTGGGAGGGGAAGACCTGGCGCTCGCTCAGCGAAGTGGCCCGGGCGATCACTGGCACGCGCTGGTCGGGCCCGGCCTTCTTCGGGCTCAGGCAGCGGAGCGCAGCATGAAACCCGTGCGCTGCGCGATCTACACGAGGAAATCGAGTGAGGACGGCCTCGAACAGGATTTCAACTCGCTCCATGCCCAGCGCGAGGCCTGTGCTGCCTATGTGCTGAGCCAGGCCAGCGAGGGCTGGACGCTGCTGCCCGACGAGTACGACGATGGCGGCCTGTCAGGTGGGACGCTCGAACGGCCAGCGCTCCAGCGCCTGCTTACCGATATCGCGGCGGGCAAGGTCGACATCATTGTGATCTACAAGCTCGACCGCCTGACCCGCTCGCTACTCGACTTCGCCAAGCTGGTAGAAACCCTCGATCAGGCCGGGACCAGCTTTGTATCGGTGACCCAGTCGTTCAACACCACCACCAGCATGGGGCGGCTGACGCTCAACATGCTGCTCTCCTTCGCGCAGTTCGAGCGCGAGGTCACCGCCGAGCGGATCCGTG
>CAZCNF010000015.1:0-3514 GCA_964500135.1 uncultured Porphyrobacter sp. | reverse complement strand
ATGCTGCTCTCCTTCGCGCAGTTCGAGCGCGAGGTCACCGCCGAGCGGATCCGTGACAAGATCGCGGCCTCCAAGGCCAAGGGCATGTGGATGGGCGGGATCCCGCCACTCGGCTACCAGCCCCATGGCCGCACGCTGGTGGTGGTCGAAGAGCATGCCGCGCTCGTTCGCACGATCTTCGAGCGATACCGCACGATCGGCAATGTCCGCCAAGTGGCCGAGAGCCTCATGGCTGATGGGCTCCATTGCCCAAAGCGCAAGACCGCGAGCGGCAAGACCTATGGGGGCGGGCCCTTTCATCGCGGCCAAATCTACGACATCCTGCGCAATCCGATCTACATTGGGCGGATTTGCCATCGCGGCCAGCAACACCAGGGCCAGCACAAGGGTATCATCGATCCCATTCTCTGGGCGGTCGTGCAGCGGCAGCTCGCTGGCCATGTCCGGGGCACCCGCGGCGGGCGCCACCGGGGAGCGAGTATCCTTGCAGGCCGCATTGTCGATGCGGCAGGGGCTCCACAGGAATTATTCAGGGCATCTATCCGTCAGACGTTCTAGGTAATTTTTATCTCTCTGACTTCGATGCCGACTGCGAGATGCATGGTCTTGGGGCGCAAAGCTGGCTTCGGCGAGCATGTCCGCAAAGACCACGCAGGTATCGACCGCCTCGGGCGCACCATGAGTGGTACGGCTTTGGCGGGCTGCGACATCCCGGCGAGTCGTGTCATCCTGCCAGTAACGGATCGCGACGGGGCTCAGACGCATAAGGCTGCCATTGCCGGCGGACATCGGATCGGTCGCCCCGGCAACCGGATCACCGGTGCGTTTGAAGTGGCTGAGCGCCCCGCTGACCGTGATCCCGATATCGAAGCAGGTTCCGGTACAGGAGTACTCGCCTCGCTCCCGCCAGGCGAGGAAGCGGGCCATGAGATCGGCCTCGTCAAGCCCGCGCTGCTCATGCAGACTGGTTGCGAGCGCAAGCGCCATGGCGGTGTCATCCGTCCAGGCCCCGACCGGCAGGTTGAACGGGCCGCCCCCCATGAGGTCGGTGATCTGAGGATAGCTGTCGCGGGCCCGGAACTCTCCGGTCGTGCCCAGCGCATCACCCACCGCGAGGCCAAGCAGCGCACCAATCGCCCGATCCCGCACCGCTTCGAGGCTGGTATCAGGCGAGGGCTCGTCGACAGGAACACAGTTCGTGACGTGCTCAAGCTGTTCCGCAGTTTCGATGGCACCGGGTCGGACCATTCGGACCTGCTCAATGGCGCTGGCATGATCCATGCCCAGCTCGACCAGCAGCCGCGCGGCGATGGTCCCGGCCCGGCCAAGCCCTCCCTTGCAGTGGACCAGCACACCAAAGCCGTGGCGCACCAGGCTGCGCAGCTGTTCGCCAGCACTAACCCAAGCCTCTTCAAATGCCGCATCGGGTACGGCCACGTCGCGGATCGGCAGATGATACCAGGCCATGTGCCGGGCCCGGACCTCGTCCCCGAGCTCAGTAACCTGCAGGCCCACCAGTTCATGGGGTTCAACCAGGGTGACCACGGCAGCCGCGCCCCAGGCCGCAATTGCATCGAGATCGATTGCGAGGTCACGGTCCCACGCTCCTGAGACCGCATGTGCCTGCTTCTTGCCCGGGCAGAAGGTCAGCCCGATCTTTCCGCCAAGGGTCTCACCGAACGCAGGGCGAAGCTCGGCAATCTGGAGCGGATGGGTGAGGCTGGTCCGCCCGCGCATCATGGTCCCACCTTGAGCTGGTAGAGTTCAGCCGGGCGATGGCGGCGTCCGCTGGTAAGTTCACCGGTGGCTTCAAGGTGACTGCCATCGGGCAGGATCTTGCCATGCCACTTCTTGCGGAAATGCGGCTTGTTGAGCGCGCGCCCGAGGATCGTCTCATGGACCTGCTGCAGCTCCAGCAGGGTGAACTGCTGAGGCAGAAGAGCAAAAGGAAGGCTCGACCAGTCAAGCTTGCCGCGCAGCCGCACGAGCGCAGTTTGAATGATCTCGGCATGGTCGAAGCCGATCCTCACAGGCTCTCGTAAGTCGGTGAGCTGGACTGCCTGTTCAGCCTGATCGGCCACGACTTGCGGCAGCCGTAGCTCATCAATCGAGCTAGCGGCGGCATAGAGACGCTCGTAGGGAACCAGGGCAAGATAGGCAGCGCTGACGACCCAGCCGCGTGGGTCACGGTCCGGCCGGCTGAAAGTATAGAGCTGCTCGACTGCAATATCGCTGAGGTTGGCCTTTTCGGCGAGGACCCGCCGGGCCGTGTCATCGAGGCTTTCGCCAGCATGGACAAAGCCGCCCGGCAGGACCTGGCAGCCGGCATAGGGCTCGACGCTGCGCTCCATGGTCAGCACCTTGAGGGCGCCGTCCTCGATGGTGAACAGGACAATATCCACCGCAAGGTGCGGTGAGGGGTAGTCGCCAAGATCGCCGGCGACAGAGGGCTGGTTCATTCAACCTAGTTAGATGTCATAAAGATATATGTCAACTACATCTAAAATGGCCATGGCTTGGACGTAGGTTCCCAGCTCGGCCTCAGCGTGAACCTGAGCGAGCGTTCGGGCTCCAGCCGTGGCTTATCGCGCAGCTTAGCGCGCAATGCGGCATACTCCTCCACGAGAGCGGCAAAGCGCTCGGCGCGCATGTAACGAGGCCGGGTGGGCTGCCCCCCATCCGGGCGCAGCAGTCGGAATAGCTCCTCACGGCGCTGCTGCTGGCGATAGGCCGGACCAAGGTGCTGGCTGCGGTAATCAAGCCCAAGGCATTCGCGACAGGCCCATTCCTGTTGCACCAGGACCAGCTGCCCGCTCCGTTTGCCGCAGCCCGGGCAGCTGAAATAGGGCTTGCGATAGTTGGGATTGGTGTTCGCGCGCACCAGCCGCAGGACCGCTGGCCCTTGATCACTGCCGCTTGACTGGGGCGATCTGCTAGAATATGCTATAACCAATTGATATTCTGAGATATCTTGGATCCAGACGATGCCGTAATATCCGTCATGCTGGTCGCGCCAGACGACGGTTCCGAGGCCCTGGCGAAACTTCTTCTCGCACGTGGCCGCCTCGAGCCGGATGTAGGCCTCTACATGGCGCGCCCGCAACGCCTCGCCTTGCTGCTCGATCATGGTTGCTCCCAGTCGCCGCGGCCGGTCGTTTGTAGCGCCGCACGTCGCCCCCATTTTCTTTATAGGGCGACAACACTCCTATACATAATTTCGAAGTCCTATCGCAATCCTCCAGTCCGGCAATGCGACAGTTTCGTACCAAATCTTGGTTCTCCGCTCGCAAGCATGGCCCAGAAGCAGCGATTTGCTTCTCTTGGTCCGGTTTGACGGTACAGTTCTGGAAATTGAAACGACGCTAGATCAGGCCTTTGCGAGGCAGCTGCAACGTCACGGAGAGCGGTTTGTCTCGAAGGACTGGCGGAGCAGGAGGGATTCGAACCCTCGATACGGTTTTGCCGTATACACACTTTCCAGGCGTGCGCCTTCGACCACTCGGCCACTGCTCCG
>CAZCNF010000014.1:0-70148 GCA_964500135.1 uncultured Porphyrobacter sp. | reverse complement strand
CGCAGGCGCTGCGCGATCCGGGCAATCTCGGCACCATGCTGCGCACCGGCGACGCAGTGGGTGCGGGCGGATTGATCCTGCTCGACGATTGCGCCGATCCCTTTGGCGTCGAAGCGGTGCGCGCCAGCATGGGCGCGGTGTTCACGCAGCGCATCGCGCAGGCCCGGTGGGACGAATTCCTGCCCTGGCTGCGGGGCGGACCGGGCCAGCTGGTCGCCGCCTCGCTACGCGACGCGGTGCCCTATCGCGGCGCGCCCTATGCCGCGCCGTGCTTCATTCTCGTCGGCAACGAATCGCAGGGCTTGCCGGAAGACTATGAAGCGGCCTGCGACCTGCGCGTCACCATGCCGATGAAAGGCCGCGCGGACAGCCTCAACGCGGCGGTGGCCTGCGCGGTGCTGGCTTATGAAGTGCTGGCGGCGCTGGACGGCTAGCGGCGAAGTATCTGCCGCGTCATTCCGCGGCCTCCTTGCCTCCCTCAGCCAGCAGGTCGCTGCCGGTGTATCTCGGGGCGGATTCGACCAGTGGCACATCCTCGATCTCGCGCTTGCCGATCTCGATCCCCTTTTCGGCCAGCCGCTTGCCCGACGACAGCACATTGCGCTCGAAACTGCCGACGAACTTGTTGTAATTGTTCACCGCGGTTTCGAGCCCGCCGCCCACGCGCTTGAGATGCTCGGCTGCGGTGGCGAGCCGTTCGTAAAGCTCGGCTCCCATCCGGCCGATCTCCTGCGCCTCGCGCGCCAGGCCGTCCTGCCGCCAGACCTGCGCCACAGTGCGCGCGATCGCCACCAGATTGGTGGGCGTGGCCAGCAGCACGCGCTTGTCGAAAGCGAAGTTCCACAGGTCCGGATCGTGCTCGAGCGCGGCGGCCACGAAATGCTCGCCCGGCACGAACATCACGACATAGTCGGGCGCATCCTCGAACTGGCTCTGGTAGCTCTTCGCCCCTAGCGTCTGCACATGGTTGCGCATCGAGCGGACATGCTCGGCCAGCGCCCGGTCGCGCGCCTCGTCATTATCGGCCTCGAACGCCGCCTGGTAGGCGTTGAGCGAGACTTTCGAATCGATCACCAGCACCTTGCCGCCGGGAATGCGCACCACCGCATCGGGGCGCAGCCGCCCGTCGTCGGTGTCGATCGAATGTTCCATCATGAAATCGGTGTGTTCGGCGAGGCCGCATTGCTCGAGCAGGTTCTGCAGCGCCCGCTCGCCCCACCGGCCGCGGGCTTTGGGCGCATTGGTGAGCGAATTGCCCAGCCGCTGCGCCTCGCGCCGCACCTGTTCCTGCCCTTCGCGCATCGACTGGATCAGCCCGGTCAGCTGGCCGAAGGCGTCGACCCGCTGCTTCTCCAGCGTTTCGACCTGCTGTTCGTATTGCCGCAGGCGCTCACCCACCGGGTTCAACAGCGCCTTGATCTTGGCTTCGCCCGCTTCCTCCGACTGGCGGAAGCGTTCCTCGGCGCGTTTGAGGAATTCCTCCTGGCTGCGCGACAACACCTCGCCGCCCACCGCCTTGAACTGGGCCAGCATTTCCTCGCGCGCCTCGCGCATTTGCGCCATCTGCTTGTCGAAGTTCGAGGCATTGGCGCGCAGCGTGGCGAGTTCGATCTGCGCCGCACCCAGTTCGGCGATCGCGGCCTTGAATTCGCTGTCGCGCTGCTCGGCCCGTGACTTCAGTTCGGCCAAGGGGCGCGAGGCGGTGAACCACCCGAGCCCCGCTCCTAGAGCAAGGCCGAAAACAAGCGCGATCAGGGTAAGAATTGTGGGATCCATCGCGCCTGTCTACGCGGAACGGAGCGGGAACGCCAGCGGGTTTACGCGTCCATCCCCCAAACGTCACCCTGAACTCGTTTCAGGGTCCATTCTGCCATCCGCAAGGATCACCGATGGCGGCTGGATGGATGCTGAAACAAGTTCAGCATGACGAAGTCTGCTTTACGCCGCGCGCAGCTTCTGCAGCTTCTTGAGCGCCATCTGCCGCTTGAGGCGGCTGAGGTGGTCGATGAACAGGATGCCTTCGAGGTGGTCCATCTCGTGCTGGATGCAGGTGGCCATCAACCCCTCCATCTTTTCCTCGTGATGGTTGCCGTCGAGATCCTGGTAACGCACCGTGCAGGTGGCCGGGCGATCGACATCGGCATAGATCTCGGGCACCGAGAGGCAGCCTTCCTGATAGGTCGATAGCTCTTCGGCCGGGTCAAGAATCACCGGGTTCACGAACACCCGCGGTTCCTTTTTCGTGGCCGGATGGCTGTGCTTGTGCCCGCCGTGGTCGCATTCGACCGGCGGGGCATCGGGATCTTCGGGCTGGAGGTCGATCACCAGCACCCGCAGCGGCACGCCCACCTGGATCGCGGCGAGCCCGATGCCGGGCGCGTCATACATCGTCTCGAACATGTCCTCGACGAGGGTCTTGAGCTCGGCGTCGAACACCGTAACGGGTTCGGACACAACTTTCAGCCGGGGGTCCGGCACTTCCAGGATTTCACGAATGGCCATGGGCTGCAGATAGAGCCGACTGCCGCTAGTTTCAATCCGCCAACGCGGGTCAACGTGGCAATGGTCTGCCCGCGAAGAGCTTGCGGGCGACCGGGCCCCAGTTGAACCACAGCTCGGTCACCAGTATGGGCAGCACCAGCGTGAGCCATTCCTTGGTGGTTTCCTGCGTGTCTTCAACCGGGATGAACCCCAAGAGGTCGCCCTGCGCCTGGTTGATGAGCCGCACCCACACGAAAGCGCCGCCCAGCGCGAACGCGCGGATCGCAAAGCGCCGATGCGCCACAAAATCGCGTCGGCGCGCCGCTTGCCAGGCGATCGCGGCGAACAGGAACCACAGCAGGCCCAACAGAGTGAGCGGGATGCGCGAACCCGGATACTGGATCGTGCTGCCAAGGTAGATGCCAAGCAGCGCCGCGACCATGCAACTGCCAAGGAACATCCGCCCAAGCCACCGGTGCACCTGCGGCCGCGCTTGTCTGAGGCCCGGCAGGAACTGGAAGGGCGCGATCAGCAGGATCGGCGAGGCCACGATGGCATGCCCCACATACCACACCAGTCGGTTCCACAAGGTAGAGCCGGGCTGCATCTCGGGCGCGGCAAGGCCGGTGATCGAATCGAACAGGAAATACAGGCTGGCTGCCAGGAACGCCGCCCAGAACAGATACCAGGCTGGGTGAACCTGCCCGAAGTTCTGCGCCTTTGCCCCCAATTCGCGATCTCCTGCCTAAAGGTCGCGCCCCTTTGGCATGGTTACCCCACCGGCCGCCGCGCGCGCAAGGCCTGCGCCAGCGTGCCTTCGTCGAGATAGTCGAGTTCGCCGCCCACCGGCAGGCCGTGCGCCAGCTGGGTGATCCGCACGGGAAAGCGCTCCAGCCGCTCGGCCAGGTAATGCGCGGTGGTCTGCCCCTCCAGCGTGGCGTTCATCGCCAGCACGACCTCGTCCACCCCGCCCTGCTCGAGCCGTGCCAGCAAGGCCGCGATGTTGAGATCTTCGGGCCGCACACCATCGAGCGCGGAAAGCCGACCGCCGAGTACGTGATAGCGCCCGGTAAACAGCCGCGCCCGGTCGAGCGCCCATAAATCGGCCACGTCCTCGACCACGCACAGCGCCTTGACATCGCGGCGCGGATCGGCGCAGATGCCGCAGGGGTTGCTGGTATCGACATTGCCGCAGGTGGAGCATTCGACCAGGCTGTCCTGCACCGCGCCGAGGGCGGATAGCAACGCGGGCAGCGCCTGCTGGCGGTTCTTGACCAGCCACAGCACCGCTCGCCGCGCGCTGCGCGGGCCGAGCCCCGGCAGGCGTGCCAGCGCGTTCGCCAATGCCTCGATCTCTTGCGATGCCAACGCCGATTTCCCTCTTTCCGCTCGCCCCGAGCTTGTCGAAGGGCCGTTCTTCTTTCAAAGGGCAGCGCTAGATGAAAAGACCGGGCTTCGACAAGCTCAGCCCGAACGGAAAATCTGGCAAGGTTCGATCTGTGCGCATAATCTTCATGGGAACGCCCGAATTCGCCGTGCCGGCACTGGCGGCGTTGCATGCGGCCGAGCACCAGATAGCCTGCGTCTATACCCAGCCGCCAAGGCCGGCGGGCCGCGGCAAGAGGTTGCAACCCTCGCCGGTGCAGCTGCTGGCCGAGCGGCTCGACATCGCGGTACGCAGCCCGGCTTCGCTCAAGGGGGCCGAAGCACAGGCGGAATTCGCGGCATTGGAAGCCGAAGCCGCGGTGGTGGCGGCTTATGGCCTGATCCTTCCGCAAGCGGTGCTCGATGCGCCCGTCCACGGCTGTCTCAATATCCATGCTTCGCTCCTGCCACGCTGGCGCGGCGCAGCGCCGATTCACCGCGCGGTGATGGCAGGCGATGCCGAGACGGGCGTCACCATCATGCAGATGGAAGCCGGGCTCGACACCGGGCCCATGCTGGCTACGGCCCGCACGCCAATCGACGGCAAGACCACCGGCGAACTGACGCAGGAGCTGGCTGAACTGGGCGCGGCATTGATGGTCGACGTCTTGCGTGACCTGCCATCACATCCGGCGGTCGTGCAGCCGGAGGAAGGCGTGACCTACGCCAGCAAAATCGACAAGGCGGAGGCCCGAATCGACTGGTCACGGCCTGCCGCCGAGATCGAGCGGCTGGCACGCGGGCTGGCGCCCTTTCCCGGCGCCTGGTTCGAACTTGGCCCCGGATCCGAGTCCGGGGCAGGCGGCGAACGGGTGAAACTGCTGCAGGCAGAACTGGTCGAAGGATCGGGCGTACCGGGCGAAGTGCTCGACAACGACTTCACGATCGTTTGCGGAACCGGTGCGATCCGGCCGCTAAGGCTGCAACGCGCTGGTCGCCCGGCGATGGAGCGGGCCGAATTCCTGCGCGGGCGACCGGTGCCAAAGGGCTCGATCCTCGCGTGACCCGCTTCGCGCTCACGCTCGAGTTCGACGGCACGCCGTTCATGGGCTTGCAGCGCCAGGCGCACGGGCCCAGCGTGCAGCAGGCCGTCGAGGTTGCCGCGCTGGCGGTAACGGGCGAACAGGTCACGCTGCACAGCGCGGGGCGGACCGACACCGGGGTCCATGCGCTGGCGATGCGCAGCCACCTGGACATCGCGAAAGAGATTGAGCCGTTCCGGCTGATGGAAGCGCTCAACGCACATCTGCGGCCCGATCCGATCGCGGTGACCCACTGCGCGATCGTGCCGGACGACTGGCATGCGCGATTTTCCTGCATAGGCCGAGCCTATGTGTACCGCATCGTGAACCGGCGCGCGCCGTTGACGCTGGATGCGAACCGCGCCTGGCAGGTGCCGCGGGAGCTCGACCATGCGGCGATGCATCGCGCGGCACAGGCACTGGTGGGGCGGCACGATTTCACCACTTTCCGTTCGGTCCATTGCCAGGCCCAAAGCCCGGTCAAGACGCTCGACCGGCTCGACGTGGAGCGGTCTGGCGAAGAGATCCGCATCCATGCCGAAGCGCGCAGCTTCCTGCACCACCAGGTCCGCAGCATGGTCGGCTGCCTCGCGCTGGTCGGCATGGGCCGCTGGCGCGAAGCGCAAGTGGCAGAGGCGCTGGCCGCGCGTGACCGGCAGGAATTGGGCTTGAACGCCCCGCCCCACGGGCTCTACTTCGTGAAGGCGGTTTACCCAGGAGAGGACACAGCGACATGAGCATCACCGGCAAGCAGCTTTTCACCACGCTCGAGGCAGATGGCACGCTCACCGTCGCGATCGAAGACGTGACCTTCCCCGACCCCGTGGGCAGCCAAGTGCTCGTGAAGATGGAAGCTGCGCCGATCAACCCGTCGGACCTGGCCATCCTGACCGGTGCGGCGGACCTCGAGCACGCGGCCTATTCGCCCGGCAAATACGTCGCCACCATGCCCGAACCGTTCAACACCGGCTCGAAGGCGCGGCATGGCCAGAAGTTGCCCGCCGGCAACGAAGGTGCCGGCACCGTGGTTGCCACCGGCGATGCACCGCATGCCAAGGCGCTGATGGGTCAGCGCGTCGCCTGCGTGCCGGGCAATGCCTACAGCCAATACTGCCTGGCCGATGCCGCGATGTGCCTGCCGCTGGGCGACCATTCGTGCGAGGCCGGGGCCAGCGCCTTCGTCAACCCGATGACCGCGCTGGGCTTTGTCGAGAACGCGAAGATGGACGGGGCCAAGGCGATCGTCCACACGGCGGCCGCCTCGAACCTGGGGCAGATGCTGATCAAGATCTGCCAGGAAGACGGGATCGAACTGGTCAACATCGTGCGCAAGCCAGAGCATGTGGCCATGCTCAAGGCGCTGGGCGCAAAGCATGTCGTCAATTCCTCGGATGGCGATTTCATGAAGCATTTGCGCGATGCGATCGCCGAGACGGACGCCTTCTACGGCTTCGATCCGATCGGCGGCGGCCAGTCGGTCGACAATGTGTTCAAGGCGATGGAACAGGTCGCGGTCGGCAAGATGAGCGAATATTCGCGCTATGGCTCGAACCAGCCGAAGCGCATGTTCATCTACGGCCGGCTCGATCTGGGCCCGACTATCCTCACACCCAGCTATGGCTTCGGCTGGACACTGTCAGGCTGGCTGCTGACGCCATTCCTGCAGCAGGCGGGGATGGAAACGGTGCTGCGCATGCGCCAGCGCGTGCTCGACAATCTCACCACCACGTTCGCCAGCCACTACAAGCGCCGCGTGACCCTTGAGGAAATGCTGACCAAGGACGCGGTGACCGATTATCGCGCGATGAAGACGGGCGAGAAGTACCTCGTGACGCCCTGGGGCTGAAGGCTAACGCTCGTCGAATGCGGCCTGGATCGCGGCGGGTTCGGTAATCCCGCTCGCGATCAGCAGCATCAGTAGGATCCGCGATTTGGCCGGGCCGAGGGCGCGAGCGGCAACGAAGCCGCGCCCATCGTCGTCCACTTCGACATTGCGATCGACCAGGCCCTCGTCGACGCGGCTGGAGCGGACCACAGGCACGCCCGCCCGGGCCGCGCATTCGAGCGCATCAAGCACACTGGCCGGCGCATTGCCCTGCCCCATCCCGGCCAGCACGATGCCCTGTGCGCCGATGCCGAGCAGCGCCTCGACCGGCATGGCGTCCATCCCGGCCCCGGCGATCAGGATCGCCACCCTGGGCAGTTGCCTGGGCCAGGCGAAGCGCGCCTCTGACCCGACCCGACCCGCCGGGCCGAACCAGTCGAGCGTCCCGGGCGTGACCCGGGCCAGCGGGCCACGCGGAAAGCCCTTGAAGGCGTCCACGCTGCTGGTGGCCGCCTTGCGGACGTCGCGCGCCGCGAACACGGCATCGCCCATCACCACCAGCACCCCGCGGTCTCGCGCGGCCGGATCGCTCGCCACCTGCACCGCATTGGCGAAATTGCGCATCCCGTCGCTACCGACGGCATCGGCCGGGCGCATCGCGCCCACCAGCACGGCCGGCTTGCCGGCATCAAGCGTCAGGTCGAGCAGGAACGCAGTTTCCTCGGCCGTATCGGTGCCATGGGTGATGATGATTCCGCAGATCGCGGGATCGCCCTGCGCGCGCAGCACTTCTGCGTGCAGCAGGTTCCATTCACGCCAGCCGATATCCTGCGAACCGATGTTGGCGATCTCGACGTGATCGAGATCGGCTTCGATGCCGAGCGCCCGGGCTGCCTGCAGCATGTCAGCGGCGGCGATCTGGCCCGGGCGATAGCCGCTGCCGAAGGCGGAACCGCCGCTGCCCGCGATCGTGCCGCCGGTGGCAAGTACCCTGATCCTGCTGGTGGTCATGCCGCGCGAATAGCGCCGCATTCGCGCCAAAGCCACTTCGGCGATTGATTTCGAACTTTTCCGCGCTAGATACGCCGCACTCCGCAGCGAGGCCGTAGGGCGATTAGCTCAGTTGGTAGAGCATCTCGTTTACACCGAGAGGGTCGGCAGTTCGAGCCTGTCATCGCCCACGGCCTCGCCGGAATTTCGCTACTTGAGCGCTTCCTCGATCGCCGCCAGCGCATCTTCGCTGTCCCAGTGATAGCCGCCCGCGACTCGCAGCACTTCTTTGCCCGAGGCATCGTAGAGCACGGTCAACGGCATCACGCCTCCGCCGTCGTAACTCGCGCCAAGATTGTTGTCCGGATCAAGCCACGGTTCGAGATGCGCAAAGCGGCGTGCGTCAAAGAACGGTTCTACCGCCTTGGCGCCCGTAATGTCCTGGCTGACTGTAATCACCCGCAGTTCGCCCCGCTTGATCGCCGCCAGCTCGTCCAGCATCGGCATCTCGACCACGCAGGGCGCACACCAGGTGGCCCACAGGTTGAGCAGCACCGGCTGTCCCTTGAGCGCTCCGAGGTCAAGTGTCTGGCCGGCCGGATCGGTCACCGTCACCGCCGGAATAGATTCGCCCGCGAAGCTGCGGTCGATCTCGCCGGTCAATTCCTGCTTGGCCGCGCCCAATTGCTCCTGCTGTTGCACCTCGCCTTCCGCGCCACTATCGCAGGCGGCCAGAAGCAGCGCCGGGGCGAGAACAGTGAGCGATAGCCGTAAGGACATGTCAGGCTCCAATCAGATGTGGGGCGGCAGATTTGCCGACGGCCCTAGCGCCATAATGCGCGAGATCAACGCTTCGATCCCGTTCGACAAGGCGCTGTGGCGGCAGGATATCGCCGCATCCAAGGCGCATGTCGCCATGTTGGGTGCGCAAGGGATCGTATCGGACGATGACGCCGCCGCGATCGCGGACGGGCTTGAGCGGGTGGCAGCGGAATACGAGCGCGACGGGGTGCCGGAGAACTGGGATCTTGAAGACATCCACATGACCACCGAGGCGCGGCTGGCCGAATTGATCGGCCCGGCCGCCGGACGGCTCCACACCGCGCGCAGCCGCAACGACCAGGTCGCGACCGATTTCAAGCTATGGGTGCGCGAGGCCTGCGTCGAGGCCGATGCTGCGCTGGGCGCGCTGCAGGTCGCGCTCGTCACCCGCGCCGGCGAGCATGCTGCAAGCATCATGCCCGGTTTCACCCACCTCCAGACTGCGCAGCCGGTGACACTGGGCCACCATCTGATGGCCTATTACGAGATGTTCGCGCGCGATCGCTCGCGCTTTGTCGATGCCCATCGCCGCGCCAGCCAGTGTCCGCTGGGCAGCGCCGCCCTGGCCGGCACCGGTTTCCCGATCGATCGCGACGCCACCGCAACGGCGCTGGGCTTTGCCATGCCCACCGCCAACAGCCTCGACGCTGTGTCCGACCGCGACTTTGCGCTCGATTACCTGATGGCGGCAAGCCAGTGCGCGCTGCACCTGTCGCGCCTGGCGGAAGAGCTGATCATATGGGCCAGCCAGCCGTTCGGCTTCGTGCGGCTGCCAGACACGCTCAGCACGGGCAGTTCGATCATGCCGCAAAAGAAGAACCCGGACGCAGCCGAACTGGTGCGCGGGCACGCCGGGCGGGTGATCGGCTGTACCACCGCACTGATGGTGACCATGAAGGGCCTGCCGCTGGCCTATTCAAAGGACATGCAGGACGACAAGCCGCCCGTGTTCGAAGCGGCCGGCCTGCTCGCGCTCAGCCTGGCGGCGATGACCGGGATGGTGGCCGAAAGCGAGTTCCGCACCGACCGGATGCGCGCAGCAGCCGAACTGGGCTATGCCACCGCGACCGACCTGGCCGACTGGTTGGTGCGCGAGGCCAACATTCCGTTTCGCGAAGCGCATCACATCACGGGTGCCGCGGTTAAGCGGGCCGAAGCTGACGGCGTCGCACTCGACCAGCTACCGCTGGAGGTGCTCAAGGCGATCGATGCCCGGATCGACGCCCGGGTCTACGACGCCCTGTCGGTCGATGCTTCGGTCGCATCGCGCGCGTCCTATGGCGGAACCGCGCCGGAACAGGTAAGGGCGCGCGTGGCCGAAGCGCGGCAGGCATTGGGAATGGCAAGCACATGAACGCACGGATAATCGCTGCAGCGGCCTGTTTGCTGCTGGGTGCCTGCGGACAGCGGGCCGATCTGGCACCCTTGGCCAATCAGGCGCTGCCGCCCGTGCCCTATGGAGCCAGCGAGCAGCCACAGGCCGCAGAACTGCTCGAACAGGATACACTCGCGGCACCCCAGCGCAGCGTTGAGCTGCGCCGCCGCTCGGAAGAGCGGGCCGACGATCCGTTCGATCTTCCTCCGGAATAGCGGCAGAGCGGGAAAGCCATGGACCATTTTGTACTGAGGGAAGGCGTCCTTCACGCCGAAGATGTGCCGCTGCCGCGCATCGCCGAAGAGGTCGGGACACCGGTCTATGTCTATTCGCAGGCAACCCTGGAACGGCACGCCCGCGTGTTCCGCGAAGGGCTGGCCGATGTCCCGAACAAGCTGATTGCCTTTGCAGTGAAGTCCAATCCCAACCTCGCTGTGCTCAAGGTGCTGCAGAAGCAGGGCTTTGGCGCCGATGTGGTATCGGGCGGCGAACTGATCCGTGCGCTAACCGCCGGCATGGCGCCGGAGATGATCGTGTTCTCGGGCGTGGGCAAGACCCGCGCCGAGCTGGAATTGGGGCTCGCCAAGCAGATCGGCCAGTTCAACATCGAATCGCGCGAGGAAGGCCGCGAGTTGGCCGAACTGGCGGCAGCGCGCGGCATCCGGGCTCCGGCCTGCCTACGCGTCAATCCGGATGTCGATGCCAAGACGCACGAGAAGATCTCGACCGGCAAGGCCGAGAACAAGTTCGGGATACCCTTGGTGCATGCGCGCGAGGCTTATGCCGAGCTGGCGGCGCTGGGCGGGCTTAACCTGCGCGGGGTGGCGGTACATATCGGCAGCCAGCTGCTCGATCTGGAACCGCTCGAAACCGCTTTCGCCAAGGTCGGCCGGTTGGTTGAGGATCTGCGTGCGGCCGGCCACCCGATCACCCATGTCGATCTCGGCGGCGGATTGGGCGTGCCCTACAAGGCTGGTGAAAATCCGCCGTCTCCGGCCGAGTATGGTGCCATGGTGGCGCGCGTGACCCGCGATTGGGGCGTGCATCTGACGTTTGAGCCGGGCCGCGTAATCGCGGGTAATGCCGGGGTGCTGCTGACCCGCGTGGTGCGCGTCAAGCGTGGCGGTAATGGTCCACCCTTCGTGATCGTCGATGCGGCCATGAACGACTTGGCCCGCCCCGCCCTTTACGGCGCATGGCACGATTTTGACGCAGTCCAGCCCACTGGCGAACGAATGACCGCCAACATCGTTGGCCCGATCTGCGAAACCGGCGACACCTTTGCGCGCGACCGTGAATGCGATGCTTTGAAGGCTGGCGACCTTGCGGTGTTCCGCACCGCCGGCGCCTATGGCGCCACAATGGCCTCAAGCTACAATTCGCGCGGCTTTGTGCCCGAGGTGCTGGTCGATGGCAGCCGCTATGCGGTGGTGGCTGACCGGCTCGATGCGGCCGCGATCATGGACGCCGAACGCGTGCCTGACTGGCTGTAGCTGGCATGATCCATTCGCTGCCGCTGTTCCATCGCATCGCTGGCCAGAAGGTGCTGGTGCTGGGCGATGGTGCCGCGGCCGAGCCCAAGCAGCGGCTGGTCGAGCGCGCCGGGGGGATCATCGAGACCGACGTGCAGCGGGCCGTGGACGAAGGGGTGCGGCTGGCCTTCGTGGCATTCGACGACGCGCGCGCCTGTGAAGCGGCCGCGATCAACCTGCGTTGCGCCGGAATGCTGGTGAACGTGGTAGACCGCCCGGAGCTGTGCGATTTCACCACCCCCAGCATACTCGACCGCGAGCCAGTGCTGCTGGCGGTGAGCACGGGAGGCGCGTCTGCCGGGCTCGCCAAACATGTGCGGCTGCGGCTCGAGCGGTTGCTGCCGCCCACGCTGGGTGAGCTGGCCCGCAAGCTTTCCGACGCGCGCGATGCCCTGCGCGCGCGGTACCCCAATAGTGCAGCCCGCCGGCGCGCGCTTGACGGGGCACTGGGCGAGGGCGGTGCGCTCGATCCGTTCGATCCCGCCGCATCCGGACGGGTTGAGGCGTGGCTGGATGGAGCCGCTGCACCCCCGGCTGTCCAAACCGAGACGATCGAGCTAAGCAGCGCCGATCCCGAAGACCTGACACTACGCGAGGCACGCTGGCTGGGCGAGGCTGACCGGCTGCTGCTCGATGGTGATATCCCGCCGGCGATCCTGGCGCGGGCGCGCGCGGATGCGGAGCGCCTGCCGTTCAGCGCTGTCCGAGAGCAAGCCGCCAATACGGGTTTGACCGTGATCCTTCGGCGCGAGGGGACGATAAGATGAGTGTTGCGATCGAGCCCATCGGTTCGGTGATTGGTGGCCGCAGCGATCCGATCGACGACAATTGGGGCCAAGAGCGTTGCCGCATCGCGCTCGATCCGTCGCGGATTGGCCCCGATGCCCTGGCTGGTCTCGATGGCTTCAGCCATGCCGAAGTGATCTTCTTGTTCGACCGGGTTCCGCTCGACAAGATCGAGACCGGAGCGCGGCACCCGCGCGGTCGGCCCGATTGGCCGCTGGTGGGTATCTTCGCTCAGCGGGGCAAGAACCGGCCCAACCGGCTGGGCGTGACCATTTGCCGGATATTGGCAGTGGATGGGCTGGAGCTAGAAGTCGAAGGGCTCGATGCGATCGCGGGCTCACCCGTGCTCGACATCAAGCCGGTCATGCGCGAATTCCTGCCCGAAGGTGAAGTACGTCAGCCGCAATGGGCAAGCGAGTTGATGCGCGACTACTGGTAGGGGCCGGGACAGGCGCTCTCAGGCCATGCTGGCGAGGCCCGATTGGCCAATTTCGGCAAAATAGCGCGCCATCGCTTCGCGCGCCTTGGCGCTGAGCGAGATGAAGGCGCGGCGCTTGTCGACCATGTCATCCTGCCGCTCAAGCAGTCCCGCCTCAATCATGTGCCGCAGCCAGCGCAGTGCCGTGGTGGCTGGCACGCCCGACGCGATGCAGAGCGAGGTCACCGACACCTTGACCTGCTCGCCCGCCGCAGCGGTCAGATCGAGCAACATGTCCCACGCCGGGTCGGCAAACAGCGCGCCATCAAAATATCTCGCCCTTGCGTGGCGGCGGCGGATCAGGTCACGCACCAGCCCCGGCTCGGGCAAGGGAGGCTGAACGAGCGGCTCGTTCAAGGGCCCTTCTCCAAAGCCGCGGAACGCACTGCGCGGACTGGCCAGATTCGGGCCGGCTCCCTTGGCCTCGCCAGGCATATCCGGCCATCCTTCCAGCCGGCGCGCGATCGCATCGACCTGAGCGGTGAGATGAAGCAATGCCGCCCGATCATCCTGCGACAATTCGCGAACGCCGCGATGGCTCGAGCGAGAACGCGCATGGCCCAGCGCCACCACGTGCTCGGCCGGGGTTGGATCGATCAGGATCTGTGGCGCTGACTGGTCAAAGCATCCGAATACGCCATCCAGCGCCTTCAGCGAGGTCGTAACCACCAGTTGCGCACCCGAACGGGCGATCCGCATGTCTAGCCGCGCAAGCGCCGCCATCCCCCTGGCGTCAACTGCCGGGCAATCGAGCATGACCGCATCGCCAAGCAGCACCAAGCTGCCATCAACGAGGCCCGCTACTCCGCCGGAATGCAGCAGGCGGAACCCGGCCTCAACCAGGTGCTCGGCCAACTGCTCGCGGTAGGGCGTCCGGTCGGAAAAGATCGAGACACTGAACGGCATGCCGGCCTCATCGGCGACGACAGGATAGCAAAGATCGGCAGACAAGGTCATTGCATTTGTCCCCATTCCTGCGACTCGATTGGAACAGGATAAGAACAAATACTGATCAGGTCAAGAATTCGCTCTCAAATGGAGTGAATTGGCGAGGGACCTCAATCGAGGAACGGATCGCGCACCAGGATCGTGTCCTCGCGCTCGGGGCTGGTCGAAACCAGCGCCACCGGCGTTTCAATCAGTTCCTGCACCCGCTGGATATACTTGATCGCTTGCGCGGGCAGATCGGCCCAGCTGCGCGCACCGGCGGTGGTTTCCTGCCAGCCATCCATTTCCTCGTAGATCGGCTCCACCCGCGCCTGGTCCCCCGCATGCGAAGGGAAATAGTCGAGGATCCGGCCATCAAGCCGATAGCCGGTGCAGATCTTCACCTTGTCGAAGCCGTCGAGTACGTCGAGCTTGGTCAGCGCAATTCCGGTGACCCCGCTGATCGCGCAGCTTTGCTGCACCAGCACCGCATCGAACCAGCCACAGCGGCGCTTGCGCCCCGTGACGGTGCCAAACTCGTGCCCGCGCTCGCCGAGGCGTAGCCCGATCTCGTCGTCAAGCTCGGTCGGAAACGGGCCGCTGCCCACGCGGGTGGTGTAAGCCTTGACGATCCCCAGCACGAAGCCTGTGGCATTGGGGCCAAGCCCGCTGCCGGAAGCGGCCGTGCCGCTGACCGTGTTCGAGCTGGTGACAAAGGGATAGGTGCCGTGATCGATATCGAGCAGCACCCCCTGTGCGCCTTCGAACAGGATCCGCGCCCCGGCCTTGCGCACTTTCTTGAGCCGCTTCCACACCGGCTGGGCAAATTGCAACACGAACGGGGCGATTTCGCGCAGGTCGGCAAGCAGCCGCGCGCGATCGACCGGCGGCTGGCCGAAGCCGGCCCGTAGCGCGTCATGGTGCGCGCACAGCCGATCAAGCTGCGGCTCAAGGTCGTCAAGATGGGCAAGGTCGCACACCCGGATTGCGCGGCGGCCCACCTTGTCTTCATAGGCCGGGCCGATCCCGCGACCGGTGGTGCCGATCTTACCGCTGCCGGCGGCGGTTTCGCGCAAGCCATCGAGGTCGCGGTGGATTGGCAAGATCAGCGGGCAATTGTCAGCAATCGCGAAATTGTCGTCGGTGACGGTAACGCCCTGCCCCTGCAGTTTCTCGATCTCGGCCTTCAAATGCCACGGATCGAGCACCACACCATTGCCGATGATCGAGAGCGTTCCGGTCACGATCCCGCTGGGGAGCAGGCTGAGCTTGTAGGTCGTGTCGCCAACTACCAGCGTGTGGCCGGCATTGTGGCCGCCCTGGAAGCGTACGACCGCATCGGCCCGGCTGGCCAGCCAGTCGACGATCTTGCCCTTGCCCTCGTCGCCCCATTGGGCGCCGATCACGGTGACATTAGCCATGGTTACACCTTTCCCCCTGCCGGGGAGATCCACACGGTCCTTCGACAGGACTCGACCACGGGACGGGAATGAAGGGGCCGTTGGGGCCCCGGATGCGCGGCGCGCGTTAGAGCGAGCGGCCTTGCCGAGTCAAGCGGCAGCGCGTCGGAAGCGCAGCGTTCACGCGCGACACAATGCGACAAACCGCGACTGGCATTTCGTTGTCACGCTCGTAACATCGCGGTGATTACAAGGAGATAGGACATGCGCAAAGCAAGCTGGATCATTGCCGGGCTGGCCGTGGCGTCCGGTGCGGCCGCCGCCCTGGCACAGGATCGTACCCGTCTGCCCGCTGAATGCCGCCAGGAAATCGTGAAGCTGTGTGGCACCGATCGCACGCAGATCCGCAACTGCCTTGCCGAAAAGCGTGGCGAACTTAGCAGCACGTGCCAGCAAAGCCTGCGCGAGCGGATCCAGCAGCGCCAGGGGGACGCCGGCCGCAGTGGCCTGGCCGCACGTCAGACCGGTGCCGAGGAAATCGCTTATGGTGGCGATCCGCTGCAAAGGCTCGATTTCTATGCGGCCAATGCAAAGCAGCCCGCGCCGCTTGTCCTGTTCGTCCATGGCGGCGGGTGGAAGCGCGGCGACAAGAACAACGCGACCGGCCAGTTCAAAGCCCCGCATTACAACGGCCAAGGCTATCATTTCGCCTCGATCAACTATCGCTTGGTTCCCAATGCCACGGTCGAACAGCAGGCCGCCGACGTTGCCGGCGCAGTCGCCAAACTGATCGCCGAAGCCGACCAGCGCAGGATCGACCGGCGCCGGATCGTGCTGATGGGGCACAGCGCGGGCGCACACCTCGTGGCGCTGGTCGGCACCGATCCGCAGTATCTGCGCGCGGCGGGCCTGTCGTATCGCGACATTGCCGGCGTGATTCCGCTTGATGGCGCGGCCTACAACGTGCCCGACCAGATGGACGAGAATGCCCGGTTGATGGGGGATACCTACCAGCAGGCTTTCGGCACCGATCCGGATCGGCAGAAGGCACTCTCACCTACGTTTCATGCGGCCGCGCCCAATGCCCCCGCCTTTCTGATCCTGCATGTCCAGCGCCGCGATGGGACCGAGCAAAGCCGCGGTCTCGCCGCCGCCCTGCGCAAGGCTGGCACGACTGCGAGCGTCCAGGGCTTCGAGGGGCGCGGCATGAAGGGCCACGCCGAGATCAACCGCCAGCTGGGCGATCCGGACTACCCCGCGACGCCGGTGGTCGACGATTGGTTGAAGCAACTGTTTGGCTAGACGGTCGCGATCACGTCGATCTCGACCAGCAGCTCGGGCAAGGCGAGCGAGCGCACCTCGACGATCGTATCGGCCGGATAGGGCGGCGTGAAATAGCGTCGACGCGCCTCCACGATCTGCGGAAAATTGCTCATGTCAGTCAGGTAGATCGTGACTTTCAGGATCTTTGACAGGTTGCTTCCGCCGGCGGCCAGCACCGTCTCGATATTGGCGAAGGTCTGCGCCAGTTGCGCGTCGAAATCGCCGGCTCCCACAATCGCACCATCGGGCGAGATCGCCGCCTGGCCCGACAGGAACAGCAAATCGCCTACCTTCCAACCCGGAGCGATCGCATAGGCTGCAAGCGGATCGGGATCGATCGTGATCGGGGTCGCCTTGCCCGCCATCAGCTGTCCCTTCCCTAGATCCTCAACGGAGCCGAGCCATCGAGCCGGTGCGTGCATCCCAGCGCCACCGGATCCTCGCTATCGCCAATCTGCGCGATCGTGCGCCAGCCTTCGGCGCGCAGCCGCGCCGCAACCGCAGCATCGTGGCCCAACGGCAGATACAGCGTGTCGCGCGGGGTCGGATCACCCAGTGCCTGCGCCAATTGGTCGATAAAGAGAGAGAAACCGGTGGCCGCTTCGTCGCTACCCTTGATCAGATAGGTTCCGCCCCGGCCCAGCGTGCCGCGCAGCCCCTCGGCATAAAGCGTGAAACCGAACCAGCTCTGGTACTCGAACCCATGCCGCTCGGTCGGATCGAGCGTGATCCGCACCTCAATGCCGTCCAGCGCGCCGATCCGCCGTGCGATGGCCTTGAGGCCGGCGATGCGGCTGGCGAGTGCGCCGCCTGCGTCGATCGCCTGCAATTTGGCGACCGCTTCGTCGAACCTGCCGGTGGCGTAGAGCAACGGCAGATAGGCTTCGCCGCCGGCTTCCTTGAGCCCGCCCGCATCCTTCATGTCGAGTTCGCGGCGCACGTTGTCGCGCATGGGAGGATCAAGCGGCATGGCGTGCGCAGCCAGCGCATCGACGAGGTCAGGCAGAGTGAAATCCACCGAAATGCCGGTCAGCCCTGCCGCGGCGAGCGCCTCGACAGCAATGGCCACCACTTCGCTGGCCGCAGCCACTGTGTCCGCGCCAATCAGCTCGGCACCGAGCTGCAGCCGCTCGCGTGCGGGATCGAGCTGATCCGCCTTGATCAGCGTAGTCTCACCCGCATAGGCCAGGCGCAACGGGCGCGGCGCCGCCGCAAGGCTGGTCGCAGCGATCCGGCCGATCTGGGGGGTGATGTCGCTGCGCAGCGCGAGCGTGCGCAGGCTCGCCGGGTCGACGAAGCGGAACATGCGGCGCGGCTGCACCCCGTCCATCCGCCCGGCAAGCGACTTCTCGAACTCCACCAGCGGCGGGCGCACCCGGGCATAGCCGTGGCTCGCCAGCACATCGAGGCAGGCACGCATCGCGCGTGTGATCCGTTCCGCCTCTTGCGGAAGGCGGTCCTCAAGCCCTTCGGGCAGCAGATCGTCAGCTTCGCTCATGTCATCCGGGCGCTTGCCCGATCGTCGCTCAAAATTCCAGCGCCTTCACCATCTTGACGCCGTGAACCTTGGCCGCTTCGGCAATGATGTCCGCGCCAATCGGCTGATCGACGCTCAGCAACAGCACCGCTTCGCCGCCGGCTTCGCGCCGACCGAGGTGGAACGTGCCGATGTTGATCCCGGCCGCACCCAGCAAAGTGCCGATGCGCCCGATGAAGCCGGGCGCATCCTCGTTGACGATATAGAGCATGTGTCCCGCAAGGTCCGCTTCGATCCCGATCCCGAAGATCTCGACCAGACGCGGCGCGGCATCGCCGAACAGCGTGCCTGCAACCGAACGCGGCCCCTGGCTCGTTTCGACAGTGACCCGCACGAGCGTGTGATACACGCCCTCGCGGTCATGCCGCACTTCGCGCACGTCCAGCCCGCGCTCCTTGGCGAGATAGGGTGCGTTGACCATGTTCACCGCGTCCGAATAGCGTCGCATGAATCCGGCCAGCACCGCGCCGGTGATCGGCTTGCCGTTGAGTCCCGCAGCAGCGCCTTCGCGTTCGATGCTGATCTTGTCGAGATTGCCATGGGCAAGCTGGCCCACCAGGCTGCCCAGCTTTTCGGCAAGCGCCATATACGGCTTGAGCTTCGGGGCTTCCTCGGCGCTGAGCGAGGGCATGTTGAGCGCGTTGGTGACCCCGCCATTGACGAGGAAATCGCTGATCTGTTCAGCCACCTGGAGCGCCACATTGACCTGCGCTTCCGTGGTCGAGGCGCCAAGATGCGGTGTACAGATGAAGCCGGGCGTGCCGAACAGCGGGTGATCGGCGGCAGGCGGTTCCTTCTCGAACACGTCGAGCGCGGCGCCGGCCACCTGGCCACTGATGAGCAGATCTTTGAGCGCAACCTCGTCGATCAACCCGCCACGCGCGCAATTGACGATCCGGATGCCAGGCTTGGCATTCTCCATCCGCTCGCGGCTGAGGATATTGCGCGTCTGATCGGTCAGCGGCGTGTGCAGGCTGACAAAATCGGCGCGGCTCAGCAGCGTGTCGAGATCGACCTTTTCCACGCCGAGTTCGATCGCGCGGTCCTCGCTCAGGAACGGATCGTAGGCGATGACCTTCATCCGCAGACCCTGAGCACGGCTGGCGACGATCGAACCGATATTGCCGGCCCCGATCAGGCCCAGTGTCTTGCCGGTCACCTCGATGCCCATGAAGTCGTTCTTGGGCCATTCGCCCGCCTGCGTGCGGCGATCCGCTTCGGGAATCTGGCGGGCCAGCGCCATGATCATGGCGATCGCGTGTTCGGCGGTGGTTATCGAATTGCCGAACGGGGTGTTCATCACCACCACGCCCTTCGAGCTGGCGTAGGGAATATCGACATTGTCGACCCCGATCCCGGCGCGGCCGATGACCTTGAGATTGGTCGCCGCGTCGAGGATTTCCTTGGTGACCTTGGTCGCAGAGCGGATCGCGAGGCCGTGATACTGGCCGATGATCGCCTTGAGTTCGTCCGGCGTCTTGCCGGTAATCACATCGACTTCGCAGCCACGTTCCGCGAAGATCTTCGCGGCATTGGGATCCATCTTGTCGGAAATGAGGACTTTGGGCTTGGTCATGATCTGTCTCTTTTGCGTCATGCTGAAGTCGTTTCAGCATCCATCGAGCCATGGCGTGTTGCGCTCGATGTGGAGAATTGGACCCTGAAACGAGTTCAGGGTGACGGGATTATCAGGATTTCAACTTGGCCCAGGCCCAGTCGAGCCAGGGACCCAGCGCCTCGATATCGGCGGTATCGACAGTCGCGCCGCACCAGATGCGCAGGCCCGGCGGGGCATCGCGGTATCCGGCGATGTCGTAAGCCGCACCCTCGATTTCAAGCAACCCCGCGAATTTCTTGATGAAATCCGCATCGGCGCCTTCGACCGTCAGGCAAACGCTGGTGTTCGAGCGGCTGGCAGGGTCAGCGGCGAGATGGCCGAGCCAGTCACGCTGCTGCACGATCGCGTCAAGCGCCGCGGCATTGGCATTGGCCCGCGCCTGCATTGCCTTGAGCCCGCCGATCGACTTCGCCCATTCGAGCGCGAAGATCGCGTCTTCGACCGCGAGCATGCTGGGCGTATTGATCGTCTCGCCCGTGAACACACCCTCGGCCAATGCGCCCTTGCTCATCAGCCGGAACACCTTGGGCAGCGGCCACGAAGGGGTGTAGCTCTCGAGCCGTTCGACCGCGCGCGGGCCCAGGATCAGTACACCGTGAGCACCTTCGCCGCCTAGCACCTTCTGCCAGCTGAAAGTCAGCACATCGACCTTGTCCCAGGCGATGTCCTGCGCAAACACCGCGCTGGTGGCATCGGCAATGCACAAGCCTTCGCGGTCAGCCGCGATCCAGTCGGCATTGGGCACGCGCACGCCGGACGTGGTACCGTTCCAGGTGAAGATCACGTCGTGCGACCAATCGACCTGCGACAGGTCGGGCAGCTGGCCATAGTCAGCACGGATCACGGTGGGATCGATCTTGAGCTGCTTGACCGCGTCGGTCACCCAGCCCTCGCCGAAACTTTCCCAGGCCAGCGTGGTAACGGGGCGCGCACCGAGCATGGTCCACATCGCCATCTCGACCGCGCCTGTGTCGGATCCGGGCACAATCCCGATGCGATGCGTATCGGGCACCTGCAGCACTTCGCGCATCAGGTCGATGCACAAGCCAAGCCGCGCCTTGCCGATCTTCGCGCGATGCGAGCGGCCAAGCGATTCGGTAGCGAGTTTTTCGGCAGACCAGCCCGGCGGCTTCGCGCAGGGACCGGAAGAAAAGAACGGACGCGCAGGCTTTTGCGCGGGTACGCTGAGATCAGTCATATAGACTCTCCTTGCAGAGAGCACGCGCGGCGTTGGGACCGCGTGGCCCGCTGGCCGCATTAGTGGCGCGCCCGGCCAAGTCAATCGCCAATGTCGTTTGATCGGTGAGCAGCCAAGCACGATCGACCAATGGTGGGCGATCTGCACCCCCTCGCCAATCGACCCGGGCTTCTCTATGGCGCATCACATCATGGAGACGCGCAATCTTCGCATTGCCCTGTTCAGCGGCAACTACAACTACACGCGCGACGGCGCGAACCAGGCGCTCAACCGCCTGGTCGAATACCTGTTGCGCCAGGGCGCGGCAGTGCGCGTCTATGCACCCAAGGTAGCGAAACCCGATTTCGAGCCGACCGGAGATCTGGTGGGCGTGCCCAATGTCCGTATGCCGGTGAAGGGGCGCGGCGAGTATCGCCTGCCGACCGGTCTGGGCACCGCCGTCAAGCGCGACCTCGCGCGGTTCGCCCCGAATATCGTGCACCTCTCTTCGCCCGATCCGGCCGGACACGCGGCGCTGCGCTGGGCACAGGACCACGACATACCTGTGCTCGCCTCGGTCCACACGAGGTTCGAAACCTATCCGCGCTACTATGGCCTCGCGTTCCTCGAGCCCGCCATCGAAGGCATCCTGCGCCGGTTCTACAACCGTTGCGATGCGCTGGTGGCCCCGTCGCAAAGCATGGTCGACACGCTGCTCGAACAGGGCATGCATGACGACATCTCGATCTGGTCGCGCGGGGTCGATCGCAGCATTTTCGATCCTTCCAAGCGCGACCTTGAGTGGCGCCGTGGCCATGGCTTGGCAGACGAGGACGTGGCAGTGGTCTTTCTTGGCCGGCTGGTGATGGAAAAGGGGCTCGACGTCTTTGCCGAGACGATCGTGCAGCTGCGCAAGCGCCAGGTGCCGCACAAGGTGCTGGTGATCGGCGACGGCCCGGCGCGCAGCTGGTTCGAGCAGTCGCTGCCCGGGGGAATCTTCGCCGGCTTCAAGACCGGCGCCGACCTGGGCCAGGCACTGGCAAGCGGCGACATATTCTTCAACCCGTCGATCACCGAAACGTTCGGCAATGTCACGCTGGAAGCGATGGCTAGCGGACTGCCGGTTGTGGCGGCCGGCGCGACCGGAGCATCCTGCTTGGTCAGCCCCGGGGTGACAGGCCAGCTGGTGCCGCCGGGCGATGCGATGGCTTTCGCCGACGCGATCGGCCCCTATTGTACTGACCATGCACTGCGCCAGGCACACGGCGCCGCTGGCGAGCGCAAGGCACGCGAATTCAGCTGGGACGCAATCAACCAGAGCGTGGCCTATGCTTATGTCCACCTGATCGAGCGGCGCCAGGCCGAACAGGCCCGCGCCGCCGCCGGAGCCGAAGCACCGATCGTCCGCGGGTAATCTGCTAGTCCGTCAGCTGACTCGATCTGCGGCGGGCAGCGCGCCGGACGACCAGCCCCACCGCGATCACCGCGATCATCGCGGCGTAAGCGATAAGTCCGTAGCCGGCCAATCCGGGAATCGTCCACAGCAACAGCGTGTCGTTGCCACCCGGAATGATCAACGCCCCTACGGCCATCGCCGCTCCTCCGACAAAGCAGGCAAACGCCTGGCCCGGCGCGACCATGGCCAGATCGAAGCGATCGCGGAGCCAGGCGGAAAGGGTGGCGCCAGCAAACAGTGCGACCGCTGCCACATCGTATTCAGCCATCGCGCCGAGCACTTCGCCGCGCACGGCCCGATCGATCGCCGCCAGATAGCTCCATTGCGGATTGGCGGCGAACAACGCGGCACCCGATATGCCTGCCAGCACGAGATAGAACGTCGATCCGCGCTCGCCGCGCCACAGGCGCGAACCGCCAATGATGAGGACAAGCGCCATGGTCGCCAGCAACACCGACAACGGCGGCAACTCACCAAAGCTGGCCATGCCGGTTCCGTCACCTGCCACCGGCAGCCGGTAGATTCGGGGAGTTGCCAGCAGTGCCGCAGCCATGCCGGCCAGCGTGAACAGGTAGTTCAGATTGCCGCGGCCCAGCACGGTGATGCTGCCCAGCATGCAGCGCCCGTTGACCAGGGCACCGAGCCCCATCACCGCGCCACCGGCAAGAGGTGCCCAGCCCGGCTGGAAATGCATCGGCAGGCTGGGGTCGTCAGGGTCAGCCAAAGCCAGCGCAGCAAGAACCAGGCCGGCACTTGCGGCCGCCAACAGGAGGCCAGCCAGAAACTCCAGCTTGCGTTCTTCGATCAACTGAGCGGTTGCCTCGACAGTGCAACTGTTCGAACGCGCCAACGCAAAGCCGAGCAGCGCCGCAAGCATCGGCAGAACCGCATAGGCGATCATCTCTGGCAAAGTCCCGGCGAACCGGTCATTGTTTGCAGGTCATCCGAGCACACCCTGAAGCCGCATCCGGCGGGCGTACCACAGCATGAACAGCGTGATCACCCAGATCGCGATATCGATCGCAGGGTTCGACATGCCTTCGGGTACCTCGGTCACAAAGCGCTGGAACACGGTCGTGCCGACCAGCCCGATGATCGAGATGGCAAGGGAAGTTACCGCCCAGCGCGAACGCGCCAGCAGCAGCACTGAACCCAGGAACGCACCCCATACGCCCAGAGCCCACAATCCGTTAGCCCAGGCCGGAAAGGTATTGAAATACGCTATCTGGTCGGGCGTCATGCCCAGCCGGTCGAGCATGTCGAGGCGGGTCATCATGTAGCTCATGATCCCCACGCCATTCCACAACAGCGTGATCAGGCCAACAGCCCACAGATGCCAAGGCGCCTTTGCCGCAATGTTCACGATCGTTCTCCCCCATACGCCAGTCTTGCGCCGGCCCGATCAGGGAAAGATACACCCGTTATGCGGGATGCCGCTCACGCGTTCTTCGATCAGATCCGCTCGATCCGCTTGGCGACCTCGTCGATGATGTCGACGATCTCGTCCATCGCCGCCTTGTCGAGCTTGCCCGCACGCGCCCGGTTCTTGAGCACCGAGGCCAGATTGCCCATGGCACGGAACAAGTCGGGCGAGCGTACCCTTGAATGGCGCTCACCCATGCGGGCCAGCCGCCGCATCAGTTGCTCCACCTCGTCCGCGCGCCCATCGAGCTCGGCGATGCCATCGACGGTGGCTTCGAATGGCTTCTTCGCGCCGTCAGCCTTTGCTTCGGCAATCATGCCTTCGTCTTCGAGCATTTGCAGCGTGGGATAGACCGCACCGGGGCTGGGGGCATATTCGCCCCCGGTCAACTCCTCGATCGCCTTGATCAGTTCATAGCCGTGGCGCGGCTCGTCGCGCACCAGGGCCAGCAGCGCCAGGCGCAGTTCGCCTTGACCGAACATCCGCCGGCGGCGGCGATGGCCATCCTCGTTCCAGCCCTCGTCATCCCGGGCATAGCCACCTGCACCCCAATTGCCGCTGCTGCCCGCCATCATGGCAAGAAAGGGCAAGGCATCGGAGCCCTTGAAACCGCGATATCTGTGCCAGCTCATCGTTATTCTCCCGATCTATCTTGATAGGTCTAAGATATATCTTATGAACTAGTTTGCAAGAAAGCCATGCAACTATCCGGCGAACCGCTTATGGCTATCGACCAATGGCAGACCTGTTCGCAAATGACCCCTTGCCCCCTTCGGCTGAGCCGGTTGCGGCGCGCACCGATGCGCCGCTGGCCGACCGGCTGCGACCGCATCACCTGAACGAGGTGGTCGGGCAGGAGCACCTTACCGGGCCCGACGGGGCGATCGGGCGCATGATTGCTGCTGGGCGGCTTTCGAGCCTGATCCTGTGGGGCCCGCCCGGGACAGGCAAGACCACCATCGCCAGGTTACTGGCCGATGCCGTGGGCATGCGCTTCGCATCGGTCAGCGCGGTCTTTTCCGGCGTGGCAGACCTCAAGAAGGCCTTTGCCGAAGCGGAAACCGCGGCTCGCATTGGCCAGCGCACACTGCTGTTCGTAGACGAGATCCATCGCTTCAATCGCGCGCAACAGGACGGCTTTCTGCCATTTGTCGAACGCGGCACGGTGACGCTGGTCGGCGCCACCACCGAGAACCCTAGTTTCGAGCTCAACGCGGCGCTGCTCAGCCGCGCACAGGTGCTGGTTCTCAACCGGCTTGATGAAGAGGCGCTGGGCCACCTGCTGGCGCGCGCGGAACAGCTGCAGGGGCCGTTGCCACTGACGGCCGAAGCGCGCGCGGCACTGGTCGCCGGTGCCGATGGCGACGGCCGGTTCCTCCTCAACCAGGCTGAAACGCTATACAATGCCAAGATCGATACTCCGCTCGATCTGGCGGGCCTCGCCAAGTTCCTGCAACGCCGCATGGCGGTCTACGACAAGGATCGCGAAGGCCATTACAACCTGATCAGCGCGCTCCACAAAAGCCTGCGCGGCAGCGACCCGCAGGCTGCGCTCTACTATCTGGCGCGAATGCTGGTGGCTGGCGAAGAACCGCTTTACGTGATGCGCCGGCTGGTGCGCTTTGCCAGTGAGGACATCGGCCTCGCCGACCCGCAGGCTCTGGTGCAATGCCTTGCGGCCAAAGACGCTTATGATTTTCTCGGCAGCCCCGAAGGCGAACTCGCGATCGTGCAGGCTTGCCTCTATTGCGCGACGGCGCCCAAATCGAACGCTGCCTACACGGCGCAAAAGGCCGCCTGGGCCAGTGCACGCGAAACTGGCAGCCTGATGCCGCCAGCCAATATCCTCAACGCGCCCACCAGCCTGATGAAGGACATCGGTTATGGCGCCGGCTATGCCTATGACCACGATGCGGAGGGCGGCTTTTCGGGTGCGAATTATTGGCCCGAAAGGATGGATCCCCAAAACTTTTACGTGCCGGTCGATCGCGGCTTCGAACGCCAGGTGCGCGAACGCATGGCGCATTGGGAGCACTTGAGGCGCCAGCGCCGCAATGCGTGATTTCACCCATTTCCTTGCGATCGACTGGTCGGGTGCACGGGGCGAACGGCACAGGGGGATCGCGGTGGCCGTCGCCGATGCCGATGGTGGGCCACCCGTGCTGGTCAAGGCGCCGGCGCGCGGCTGGTCGCGCGAAGATGTGTTGGCGTTGCTGCGCGAAGATGTGCCGGATGGGGCCCTGGTCGGAATGGATCTGGGCATTTCACTGCCCTTTGCCGATGCTGGGGCCTTCTTTCCCGGCTGGCGCGAAAGCCCGCCGGATGCACGGACCCTTTGGGCGTTGATCGACGATATCTGCGCGGGCGATCCCCACTTTGAATGCGGCAGCTTTGTCGCGCATCGCGAAGCCTCGCGCTATTTCCGCCATTCGAAGGAGCATGTCGGCGACCGTTTCCACTTGGCCGGTGCGGCATCCCGCGAAGGTCGGTTCCGCAGGGCCGAACAGGCCCAGCGTGGGCAAGGGGTTCGCCCGGTGAGCAATTTCAACCTGGTCGGCGCGGCGCAGGTCGGCAAATCCAGTCTCACCGGAATGCGCTTGTTGCATCGGCTTGAGAGGCGGGCCTCGGTCTGGCCGATCGACCCCTTACCGCCCGCAGGCCCGGTGCTGGTCGAAATGTACACCAGCATCGCCGCGCGCGGTGGCGGGGTTGGCGCGGGACGAACCAAGCTGCGCAGCTATGAACGGCTCAATGCCGCCTTGGGCGAACTGGGATCGGCGCCGGTGGTGGGTACAGGCCCGATCGATGATCATTCGTCCGACGCGCTGGTGACGGCGGCATGGCTCCGTAAGGTTGCGCCTCAGCCAGACTGCTGGACCCCGGCTGGCCTCGATCCGCACATCGCCCGCACCGAAGGCTGGACTTTCGGCGCGTTGTAATTCGCCCTGCCGCTTCGCTACTTGAGGGCTGCGGCGGTTTGCCCTACTGGGCCCAAGCATAGCAAGTCTAGCCGGCTTAGCTCAGTTGGTAGAGCACCTGATTTGTAATCAGGGGGCCGCGGGTTCGAATCCTGCAGCCGGCACCATTTTCCTGTCTCAGCCCCGCCCGCGATAGCTGGCAACGCCTTGCTCGGGCACCCACAAGCCTTGGGGCGGTGGGCCGCTCTGCCAGAACACATCAATCGGTATGCCGCCGCGGGGGTACCAATAACCGCCGATACGCAGCCATTGCGGCTTCATTTCTGCAGCCAGCCGCTGGCCGATCCCCACCGTCACGTCTTCGTGAAAGCCGCTGTGGTTGCGGAAGCTGCCGAGGAAAAGCTTGAGGCTCTTCGATTCGACAATCGTCTTGCCCGGTGCATAATCGATCACAAGATGCGCAAAGTCAGGCTGGCCGGTTACCGGACACAGCGACGTGAATTCGGGCGCGGCAAACCGCACCAGATACAGCGCCCCCGGCCGCGGGTTGGGCACATAATCAAGTTGGGCGTCCTCCGGCGAAGCCGGCAAGGCGCTTTGCTTGCCAAGAAACTGAGGCGTTGGTGTGTCACTCATACCGCGCTGTTGCCGCGAAGTGACGGTGGACGCAAGAGCGAGGCTGGCTTGCCCCGAGTTAAGTGCCTATTCAGCCCCCTTCCCGCTTCACACCTTGAGCCCGATGACTACCCGACGCCTCGCCTTCCCAGCCTTTGCCGCGGCCGTGCTTGTTTCAGGCCCGCTTGCCGCGCAGGAGCGGCCGCAGGACTTCAGCCTGCCGCCCGGCGCAACGCCTACACCGTCGGTCCAGGGTCCAGCCGATATTCGTGCCGGCGTTCCGATCGGGCCGCGTGCGATCCCATCGCCAAGCCCGACACCCACCGCCCGGCCCACGTCTGGCCCCTCGGCTGCACCCAGCGTTGCGGCCTCGCCGACACCCTCGCCCACACCGGCACCGGCATCGGCATCGACAGGGCCGAGAGAAGCAGCGGCCACGCCTCCAAGCCAACCACTCGCAGCTCCACCTGCGTCCCTTTCAACGCAGCCGACCGACCCGGCAACGCCGACCGAGGAAGCACGCACAGCACTGCCCGGTTTCGTACCCGGACCCGTGGTTCCACCGGCAAAGGTGCAAAGCCCCGCGATCGACAACGCCTCGCAGACCTGGCTTCCTCGCTGGTGGCCCTGGGTGGCCGGGCTCGTCGCGGCGCTACTGGCAGGCGCGCTGGGCAGCTGGCTGCTTGGTCGACGCCGGGCGGCACGCCCACGGATGCTGTCCGTCCATCCGACCGGCAACCGAATTGCACCCACCCCGCTTCCCGTCCAAGATGTCGCACCTCCTGCAGTAACGCTTGAGATCGTGCAGTTGATGCGCAGCGTCATGATGTTGACGCTGACCTATCGTCTGACTCTGTCCAACCGGTCGGATCAGCCGCTGCGGGGCGTGATGGTAGCCGCAGACCTGATCAGTTCGAGCCGCGCATTGCCAGCCGAACAACAACTTGCCACCGCAACTTGCCAGTTACCGCCCTCCGGTGCGATCGATTGGATTGGAGCCCATCAAAGCCGTTCACTTAACGGCACGCTGCAGCTGCCCCTCAACACGATCGAAGTGTTCCGCCAAGGGCAACTGCCGCTTTGCGTGCCCTTGCTGCGCCTGCGTATCGAATTCGAGGGACTGGCCCCTGACCTACGCACTTATCTCGTCGGGATCGGATCGGCCCAGCCGGGTGGACGGGTGCATCCGCTGCCGCTGGCCGGCCCGCCCAGCGGATATGACAACGCTCGCGTGCGCGAGCTGGCGCCAGCCGTCGCGTAAGCGCCCCCTCGACGCGCAGGCGTTGCGAAGCTAGTCCTTGCTGCCATGGACAGTCTTGTTTCGACCGAATGGCTCGCGAGCCACCTGGGTGCCGCCGATCTGGTGGTGCTGGATGCCACCCGTCATCTGCCTGCAGCCGGGCGCGATGCGAAGGCCGAATTTGACGCCGGCCATATTCCGGGTGCGCGCTTCTTCGACCTCGCCGCGCTGGTGGACGAAACCTCGGATGTGCCGCAGGCCTTGCCGCGCCCCGAACAGTTGGCGGCAGAGCTTGCGCGGTGCGGCGCCACACCTGGATCAAGGATAGTGCTGTACGACGATTCAGCGGTGAAGACTGCGGCGCGCGCATGGTACCTGTGCCGCGTGCATGGGCTGGCCAATGTGGCAATCCTCGACGGCGGGATTGGCAAGTGGAAGGTGGAAGGCCGCTCGATCGAAAGCGGCACACCGCGCGTTGCGCGCGCGCCGTCGTTCTCGCTGCCCGCGCCATCGCGGATCCGTTTCAAGGCAGACATGCTGGCGAACATCGACAGCTGCGCCGAGCAGGTGATCGATGCGCGCGATGCGGGGCGCTTCAACGGCACCACGGTCGACATCGTGCATGGTCAGCCGACCGGGCATATTCCCGGTTCGTGCAACCTTCCCTTCATGTCGTTGTTTCGCGACGATGGCACCTATCGTTCGCCCGAGGAATTGCGGGCAGCACTGGCCGATGTCGGGATCGATCCCGAACGCCCAATCGTCGCCACATGCGGCAGCGGGGTCACGGCCTGCGTGCTGCTGTTCGCGCTGCACCTGACCGGGCGCGACGATACCGCGCTTTACGATGGCAGCTGGCTCGACTGGGGCAGCGATCCGACGACTCCCAAGGCCACGGTGTCGCTGTGAGCGACGATCGCCCGCCACGCCGGTCGGCGACGCGCCTGGTAGAGGCCGGTCGTCGGCCAGAGTGGACCGGTCCGGTGGTCAACCCCCCGGTGTGGCGCGCCAGCACCCACCTCTATGCAAGCGAGGCCGAGCGGAAAGATGCGTCAGGCACGAACCAGGATGGCCAGTTCTATTACGGGCGGCGCGGTTCCCCCACCCAATGGGCTCTGGCAGAGGCTCTGACCGAACTGGAAACCGGCGCGCATGGCACCGTACTTTACCCAAGCGGAGTCGCCGCGATTGCCGGGGCGTTAATGGCGGTGCTGCGTCCGGGCGATGTGCTGCTGATGAGCGACAATTCCTACGAGCCCAGCCGCAATATCGCTCGCGGCCTGATGGAGCGGTGGGGCGTTCAGCACCGCTTTTTCGATCCGTTGGACCTCTCTTCCTACCAAGCGGCCTTCTGCGACAGGACCCGCGCCGTGTGGCTTGAAAGCCCGGGCAGCCTGACGATGGAAGTGTGCGATGTCCCCGCGCTGGCAGAGATCGCGCGCGAACGCGGCGCGGTCAGCCTGATCGACAACACCTGGGCCACTCTGCTCGGCTTTGCCGCATTGGCCCATGGCTGCGACATCAGCGTGATGAGCCTGACGAAGCATGTGGGTGGCCATTCGGACCTGATGATGGGTTCAGCCAGCGCCGGCGAACGCTGGTACCGCGCCTTGCGGCTGACCGCGCAACAGCTGGGCCAAGTGGTTTCGCCCGATGATGCGGCACTGGCCTTGCGCGGCCTGCGTACCATGGGCGTGCGACTTGAGAAGTCGAGCGCAAGTGCCATCAAGGTCGCGCAATGGCTGCAAGGCAGACCCGAAGTTGCCCGCGTGCTGTGCCCGATGCTGCCAGGCGATCAGGGCCATGCGCTGTGGCAACGCGATTTCACCGGCGGCTGCGGCCTGTTCAGTTTCGTGCTGCGCGGCAGTGACGAGGCTGCGCGTGCACGGCTGGTCGATGCGCTCGATCTGTTCGGCATCGGCTACAGCTGGGGCGGGTTCGAAAGCCTCGTGATCCCGTTCGACCCCGCACCCATCCGTTCGGCCAGTACCTGGCCGCCCGCGGGAGCAGCCGACAGCGACCGGCTGGGAATCAGGCTTTCGATCGGCCTTGAGGACCCGGCCGACCTGATCCTTGACCTTGAGCACGGTTTTGCCGCTATGATGGGCGGATGACGCGTCCCGCCGCAACCGAAGCTGATACTCCTCCGCCCGATACTTCTTCGCCCGAGCCGGCTCCGGCGCCAGGCGGCGAAGCCCCACCATTGTCAACAGGCGAGACGCCTGATCCGGTGGTCGCAGCAGGAGGGGCCAAGGAAGTCATCTCAGCCAAGAGCGAGCTTGCCGGAAGCATCGTGAACAGGCTCGATTCCTGGGCGCTCACCCTGGGCGAAACCCGCATTTCGTTGTGGGACAGCCTCATCGTGATCAGCGTCATTCTGCTGGTTCTGCTTGCTGCATGGTCGCTCACGCGCATCAGCGCACGGTTACTCAAGCGGGCGAGCCGGCTTGACGAGACCCAGCGACTGCTGACCCAGAAGATCGCCACAATCGTGATCTGGTCAGCGGCATTCTTCATCGGCATCGACTTGCTGGGGATAGACCTCACCGCGCTTGCCGTGTTCTCGGGCGCATTCGGCCTGGCAATTGGCTTCGGGTTGCAGAAGACCTTCGGCAATCTCATCGCCGGAATCATCCTGCTGATGGACAAGTCGATCAAGCCGGGCGACGTTATTGCGGTGGCCGATACGGCCGGCAACGAGACCTTCGGCCAGATCCGCAGGATCGGGATCCGCGCCGTCTCGATCGTGACCCGCGATGAAAAGGAATATTTGATCCCCAACGAAAACCTGATGATCAATCAGGTGGAGAACTGGTCCTATTCTTCGCGCAATGTCCGGGTGCAGGTACCGGTGGGCGTAAGCTATGCCTGCGACCTTGAGCAGGCCGAAGCGCTCATGCTTGAGGCTGCCAGGCAAACCAAGCGAGTTCTGCGAACCCCACCTCCCAGCGTCTGGCTGCGCAACTTTGGCGAAAGCTCGGTCGATTTCATCATCCAGATCTGGATCAACGATCCCGAAGAAGGCATCGGCAACATCCGCTCTGAAGTGCTCAAGAACCTGTGGCGTCTGTTCAAGGAGCACCAGATCGAGATCCCCTTCCCCCAACGCGATATCAACCTGCGCAACAGCCAGCAGCTTGAACGCCTGATCGAAGCGCTCGCGGCGCAGAAGGTCGCTGACTAGTAGCGGCATGCCCCCGGCGGTAATTGCGGCATAGCTTTGCTACGCGGGGCGAAATCCATTCTCGCTGGCAGCTTGCGGCGTGATTGGCCATTTCGCCGCCATGGAAAAGACTGGCACCATCTATCTCGTTGGCGCGGGCCCGGGCGATCCCGACCTGCTGACGCTTCGCGCCGCAAGGCTGATCGGCAGCGCGCAGCTGATCGTACATGACGGCTTGGTCGATCCAGCGATATTCGCCCTTGCGCGCCACGACGCCCGGTTCGTTTCGGTCGCCAAACGCCGTTCGCAGCACACCCTTCCGCAAGAAGAGATCAATGCCCTGCTGGTGCGTGAAGCCCGGGCAGGCCGCGATGTCGTACGCCTGAAAGGCGGCGATCCGCTGATCTTCGGGCGCGGCGGCGAAGAGGCCGAGGCCGCCCGGGCAGCCGGCGTTCCGGTTGAAATCGTGCCCGGCATCAGTGCTGCCAATGGCGCAGCAGCTGCGGCGCAGATCGCGCTGACCCATCGTGAAGCCTCGAGCATAGTCAGCTTCGTGGCGGGCCAGTGCAAGGGTCTGACCGAGCAGGACTGGTCTGGCCTTGCCGGCAAGGGCCGCACGCTGGTGATCTATATGGGGATCAAGACTGCGCCGCAGATCGCCGAGAAACTGATGGCTGACGGTCTCGCGCCCGACATGCCGGTCGCGGTGATCGAGAATGCCGCGCGTCCGGAAATGCGCGTGCTGCGCGGGCTGCTGGCCGGCCTGCCAGATCTGGTCGCACGCGAGCGGGTGAAGAGCCCCGCCCTGATCGTGATCGGCGAAGTCACCGCGCGCGAGGACCGCGCCCTTGCCCAGCTTGCCCAGGAGGCAGCCCAATGATCATCCTGACCGGAAACGACCTGAAATCGGGCGCCGTGGTGTGGTGGGATGGCACCGCGTGGTCGCTCCATGTCGAACAGGCAGTCGACGTAGGTGAGCGCGCCGAAGAGATCATTGCGCGCGAACAGGCCGCCCGGCGGGTCAATTCCGCCTATGCGATTGAGGCAACGCGCGATGCCAACGGTGTCCGACCGGCCCATATCAAGGACCGCGTGCGCGCACTGGGCCCGACCGTCCGCCCCGACCTGACCCTTAAACCGGCCGATCCCGAAATCGGCAATTGGGTGATCTGACATGTACCAGTATGACCAATATGACCAAGCGATGGTCGATGCCCGGGTCGAGGAATTCCGCGACCAGACCCAGCGCCGCCTCGATGGCCGCCTGAGCGAGGAGCAATTCCGCCCTTTGCGCCTCATGAACGGGCTCTACCTCCAGCTGCATGCCTATATGCTGCGGGTCGCGATCCCCTATGGCACGCTCAGCTCGCGCCAGATGCACATGCTGGCCGAAATCGCCGAGCGCTATGACCGCGGCTATGGCCATTTCACCACCCGCCAGAACATCCAGTACAACTGGATCAAGCTAGAAGAAGCGCCTGACCTCCTCGCCGATCTCGCCAGCGTCGAGATGCATGCAATCCAGACCAGCGGGAACTGCATCCGCAACATCAGTTCGGATCATTTCGCCGGGGCCGCTGCCGACGAGCTGGTCGATCCTCGCCCCTATGCCGAACTGCTGCGGCAATGGTCGAGCTTCCACCCCGAGTTCAGCTTCCTGCCGCGCAAGTTCAAGGTGGCGGTGATCGCCAGCGATACCGACCGCGCCGCGATGAAGCTGCACGATATCGGTATCCAGATTGTCGAGAAGAACGGCGAACTGGGTGCGGCCTATTACGTCGGTGGCGGGATGGGCCGCACGCCGATGGTTGCGCCCTGCATCCGCGAATTCGTGCCGCTCGACCAGTTGATCACCTATGCCGAGGCCTGCATGCGGGTCTACAACCGCTATGGCCGGCGCGACAACAAGTACAAGGCACGGATCAAGATCCTGGTCCACGAACTGGGCGCGGAGGAGTATGCGCGCCAGGTCGAAGAGGAATTCGCGCATCTGCTGAGCCAGGGGATCGAGCCGCCACTGGCCGAGCTGGAGCGGATCAAAGCCTATTTTGCAGACCCGGCCTTCGAAACCGGCCTGCCGCCCGACATCGACCGGTCCGACCCCGATTTCGCCCTGTGGGTCGATCGCAACACCCATGCGCACAAGGCGCCGGGCTATGTCTCGGCGGTGATCAGCCTCAAGCCGGTGGGCGGCATTCCCGGCGATGCCTCCACCGCGCAAATGCACGAGATGGCCGAACTGGCCAAGGCATTCAGTTTCGACGAATGCCGCGTCACCCATACGCAAAATATCGTGCTGCCGCATGTGCGCATCGCCGATCTGCATGCGCTGTGGACGCGGCTCGACGCGGCGGGTCTCGCCAATCCCAACCTCGACACGATCGAGGATATCATTGCCTGCCCCGGACTCGACTATTGCACCCTCGCCAATGCTCGCTCGATTCCGGTTGCCCAGAGGATCTCGGAACGTTTCGCCACGACCGGCAAGACCGCCGCGCTGGGCGAGCTCAAGCTAAAGATCTCGGGCTGCATCAACGCCTGCGGCCACCACCATGCCGGCCACATCGGGATCCTCGGCGTCGACAAGAAGGGCGTCGAGAATTACCAGCTGCTGCTTGGCGGCAGCGAAGCGGCGGATACTTCACTCGCCAAGATCACCGGTCCCGGCTTTGACGAGGCCGGCATCGTCGATGCGGTGGAGACCGTTACCGACGTCTATCTGCGCGAACGCAGCGAAGGCGAGCGCTTCCTCGACACCTATCGCCGGATCGGCATGGAACCCTTCAAGGAGGCGCTGTATGGTTGACCCGGTGAACAGTGATGTTGGCGGCACCAGCCCCGACGAAGTGCAGTTCCGTTTCCGCGACGACGAACCGGTCGATCACGGCACGGTCACGGTTGACAGCTTCCTCGACCAGTCGAACGCCAGTGCGGTACGGATCGAACCGGGCGACGATGCCCGCGCGCTCTTGCCGCATCTTGATCGCTTGCGCCTGGTGGAAGTGAACTTCCCGACCTTTGGCGAAGGGCGCGGCTATTCGTCGGCCCGGATCCTGCGGGAAGCGGGCTATACCGGCGAACTGCGGGCGGTGGGCGATGTGTTGATCGACCAGCTGGCTTTCCTGCGCCGCTGCGGCTTCGATGCCTTTGCGCCCGATCACCGGCTCGACGAGGCAGACGCCAGGGCTGCGTTCGCGCGCTGGGACCATGTTTACCAGCATGCGGCCGATCGCGCTCGCACGATTCCGGACATCCGCCATGGATAGGCCCGCTGCCAACCTGCGCGCGGTTGACCGGATCGATACCGGTCCGCGTTTCAGCGACCACGATGCCCTGCGGCTCAACCGGATGTTCCGCGGTTCCTCGACCGAGGAGATGCTCGAAGCGGTGATCCGCGACGGGCTGGCGGGCGACCTCGCCGTGGTTTCAAGCTTTGGCGCGGAAAGCGCGGTACTGCTGCATCTCATCGCCAGCGTCGATCGCAGCGTGCCGGTGCTGTTCCTTGAGACCGGCAAGCATTTCCCCGAAACGCTGGCCTATCGCGATGAGCTGGTTGCGAGATTGGGGCTGACCAACTTAGTTAACCTCACGCCCGATCCGGCTGAGCTGGCCGCGCGCGACGAGACGGGGCTGCGCTGGTCCTATGACCCCGATGGATGCTGCGAGATCCGCAAGGTCAAGCCGCTCGCCCAGGCGCTGGCCGGGTTCGACGCCAGTTTCACGGGGCGCAAGGCATTCCAGTCCTCGACCCGAGCAAACCTGCCGCGGTTCGAGATCGACAAGTCCGATGCGCAGGGCCGGCTCAAGATCAACCCGCTGATCGACTGGGACGCGAGCCAGATCGAAGGCTATTTCATCCAGTATGACTTGCCGCGCCACCCGCTGGTTGCGCGCGGTTTTCCCTCGATTGGATGCAGCCCCTGTACCCACAAGGTCGAACCCGGTGAAGATCCGCGCTCGGGCCGGTGGAAGGGCTGGGACAAGACCGAATGCGGCATCCATACGCCGCTCACCGACGAGGGCGAACTTCCGCCGGGCTACGAGCCGTTTCTTTGATCGTCGACTGGCGAGTATCCGGTGCCAACGCTGCCCCGGATACTCGGGCATGACGTCATCAGGTTTCGACGCGTTCGATCGTCACGGTTTCACCTTCGGGATCGGTTGAAGTCCACACCCCATTGGCATCGACCTTCTCGGTGTTGCAACGCTCGGTCGCGCCTTCAGTGTCGGCAGTCGTGCAATAAGTTTCAGGCGACTTCTGCGCCCATTTGCCGGTTTCAACTTCACCCGTCGGCGAGGTCGAGCTGTAGGTTCCGTCGGCGCGGACCTCCTCGGTGTAGACCGTGCCATCGGCGCTGGTTATCTTGTACGAGCCAACCGTCGGCCCACCATCAGCAGCAATATTGGCAGGAGCTGCCTCTTCCGTCGCTTCGGTCACCTCAGGCTCGGCCGGAGCGTCGGGCTGCGAACAGGCGGCAACCGCGGCCAAAGCCGCAACCAACATAATCTTCTTCATGTTCATCCCCTCTTCGTGACTCAATCGTGCGGTCCTGACCACCGATCGATTCGCGACCCCAAAGCCAAGATATGGGGAAATGGCGGCGCGGCCAAATCGCCAGTCAGAGCCAGCCCTGCCGACGATACCAGTCAGCAGTGGCCTGCAGCCCGGCCTCGCCGGCGATCTGTGGCTGCCACACAGGTTCGGGCACCCTGCGGTCCGACCGCGCAACCCAGTTGGGGTGGCACATGTAGCCGACCCGGTCAGGGGTCAGTTTTGCAGAGGCGCCGCGCAGCAGCCGGTCAACCGCAGCGGCACCCTGCAGCACGGCACGCGGCAGATGCGGAGCAAACACACGCTTGCCCATCGCCTGCCCGATCGCAGCGGCCAGTTCCTTGTGGCTCCAGCCGCCTTCGCGCGCGTCGTCGGGTTCGAACACCCTGTGCCGCACCAGTGCCGGTTGCGCGTCAACCAGATCGACCAGCAACCGCGCCAGGTCGTGTGCGTGGATGATCGAGGTCGCACCGCCTGGCGGCAGCGGGACGAAGCCGAATCCGGCACTTCGAAACAGCTCGAACATGTCGCGGTCGCGCGGGCCATAGACGGCCGGCGGGCGCACGATCGTCCATTCGAGCCCGCTGTCCTCGACCAGTCTTTCAGCCTTCGCCTTGGACGCACCATAGGCCGACAGCTGCGGCTCGCGTGCCGACAGCGAGGACACGAAGATGAAGCGCTTGGTCCCGGCCTGCCTGGCGGCCGCAATCAGCTGTGCGGTACCCGCAACATTGGCCGTCTCGAACGCCGCAGGATCGGGCGCGTTGGTGAGACCCGCGACATGGATCACGGCACGCGCACCGGCCACGAGGTGGTCAAGCGCGCGCTTGTTGTCGAGATCACCGTTGATCCATTCGACCCGGCTATGGTCATGTTCGGCGACGCGCCGTACCAACGCCCCGGCCGGCAGGTTGCGCTCCGCCATTATGTCGAGCACGGCCTGCCCGACGAAGCCCGACCCGCCAGTTAGCGCCAGCGGAGCTTCGCCGCTCACAGCAGCACCATATGATCGCGATGGACCACCGCCGCGCGCGGTGAATATCCCAGCCTTTCAGCCTGATCCTCGGCTCGCTTGCCGGCGATCGCTTGCACTTCGGGGGCGTCGTACTCGGCCAGGCCCTGGGCCAGTTCCTCACCTCGGATGGTCACGATCTTGACGAGGTCGCCGCGCCGGAAGGTGCCCGAAATGCCCACGATCCCGGGGGCCAGCAGGCTGGCACCACCCTTGAGCGCGCGCGCGCAACCCTCGTCCACCCGCAAGGTGCCCGCAGCGGCAAGGCGGCCGCCCAGCCAGGCCTTGCGCGCACCGTCGCTGCGCTGGGGCAGGAACAACGTACCACGCCCGCTGGCCATCGCCTGCGCCACCGGGTGCTCGCACGTGCCGTTGATGATCGCCAGCGCGATGCCGGCGCGTTCGGCGATCTGTGCGGCCTGAAGTTTCGAAACCATCCCGCCCGAACCGAGGCCAGATGAGGATTCCGCGCTGGCCATCGCCATCACTTCAGGCGTAATCCCTTCGACCCGATCGACCAGTTGCGCCCCGGCCTCACGCGGATCACGATCGTACAGGCCGTCGACATCGCTCAGCAGCAACACCATGTCGGCCGCTGCCGCCTGCGCCACCCGTGCCGCCAGCCGGTCATTGTCACCGAAGCGGATCTCTTCAGTCGCCACGCTGTCGTTCTCGTTCACGACCGGTACCGCGCCAGCTTCAAGCAATCGCACGAGTGTGGCGGAGGCGTTGAGATAGCGGCGGCGATCCTCGAGATCCTCTAGCGTCAGCAGTAGTTGCGCCGCCGTGATGCCGTGCTCGTTCAGGCTGCTCGACCACAGGCCGGCCAGCGCGATCTGGCCAACTGATGCTGCGGCCTGCGCATCGGCAAGGCTCGCGCGACCGCCCCGTGACAGGCCCAGGCGGGCCGCGCCCAGGGCAATCGCTCCCGAGCTCACCACGATGATCTCGGGACCCCTGCCGCGCAGTTCGGCGATGTCCTGCACCAGCGAAGCAAGCCAGGTCGAACGTGCCGCGCCCGATTCGACCAGCAGCGAAGAGCCGACCTTGACCACGATCCGGCGGCAACGGGCCAGCGCGCCGAGCCCTGCAACGCCCCTCATTCGCTCAAAGGGGTGACCATGAGTCGCCCCCCTCCTCATCGACCTCCTCGACTTCGGCGCCATGGGTTTCGGTGGCGGTGCGATCGGGCAGGTAGCCCAGCACCGCGTCGAGCAGCGCCTCCACCCCTTCGCCCGTCGCGCCCGAAACGGCGAACACCTGGTCGGCCCCAGCAGCCTTGAGTTCGGCGGTAAAGCCTTCAGCCAGTTCGCGATCAGCCAGATCGATCTTGTTGAGCGCGATCAGGCGCGGCTTTTCGTCAAGCCCGCCGCCATAGGCCGCCAGTTCTTCCTCTACGATCCGCATGGCTTCGGCCGGGTCCTGGTCGCCCGTGCCCGAAATGTCGATCAGATGGATCAGCACGCGGCAACGCTCGATATGGCCGAGGAACCGGTCGCCGATCCCCGCGCCTTCGGCCGCACCCTCGATCAGCCCGGGGATATCGGCCAGCACGAACTCGCGACCCTTGTGCCGCACCACGCCCAGCTTGGGCACCAGCGTAGTGAAGGCATAGTCGCCCACCTTGGCCTTGGCATTCGAAACCTGGTTGATGAAGGTCGACTTGCCGGCATTGGGAAGGCCGACCAGCCCGACATCTGCCAACAGCTTCAACCGCAGCCACACCCACATTTCCTCGCCAGGTAGGCCCGGCTGGTGCTGGCGCGGCGCGCGGTTAGTGGCGGTCTTGTAACTGGCATTGCCGCGCCCGCCGAGCCCGCCTTCGAGCAAGGTGATCCGCTGGCCCACTTCGGTGAGGTCGGCCAGCACGGTCTCGCGGTCATCGTCGGAAATGATCTGAGTGCCAACCGGCACCTTGATCACCAGCGGCTTGGCGCTGGCCCCGGTGCGGTCCTTACCCATCCCGTGGCCACCGCGCGGCGCCTTGAAATGCTGGGTATAGCGAAAGTCGATCAGCGTATTGAGCCCGGCTACGGCCTCGATCACGATATCCCCGCCGCGCCCGCCGTCACCGCCGTCGGGTCCGCCGTATTCGATATACTTCTCGCGCCGGAAGCTGACGGCGCCGGGGCCGCCCGCGCCGGATTTGAGATAGATCTTGGCCTGGTCGAGGAAATGCATGGGTGTCCCCTATGCATTTCCCCGTGTTTTGGCGAGTGTTTTGGCGAAGTTGCTAAAGCGCCAGCCGCAAGCCGGCTGTCACCGACCTGCCTTGCGAGACGAAGCTGAACACCTGTTCGTAGCTTTCGTCGAGCAGGTTCTCGATCCGCCCGAACACGCGCAGCCGATCGCTCAGGCGCGCCTCGGCCGCGAAATTGACCAGCGTATAACTGTCGAGCCGTGCCCGCACCGGCACAAAGCTGGGGTCGGTGAAGGCAAGGTCGTCGCTCGCGCCATTATGGCGAACGATCAGGGTGGCCGATCCGGCATCGCCCGGCGCAGCCCAGGTCAGCACCGCCGAGACGATGTTGCCGGGGCGGCGAACTTCCTCGATCCCGTTCTCTTCGGCATCGAGCCAGCTGTAGGCCGCGTCGAACGTGAACTGGGCGGCGAGGCGCGCGCGCACCGCAAGCTCGAGGCCGCGCTGTTTGGAGATCGTCGTGCGATTGGCCGGCGTGGCGACGAAATCCGGGGGCGGGAAGCTGGTGAAGATCTCGTCCTCCAATTCGCTGTCGAACCAGGTGGCTGAAAGGCGCAACTTGTCGCCCGCGAGCGACTGGTCGATCCCCACTTCCCACCCGCTCGATTGCTCGGGTTTGAGCGCGGCATTGCCGATGAAGCGGCCATCGACAAAGCCGTACAACTCGTAGAAGCCCGGGTTCTTGATCCCCGTGCCATAGGTAGCGTACAGGCGAGTGCTGGCCGAAGCATGGCTCGATCCTGCGAGACGAAAGGTCGTCGCATCCGCAAAGCGGTTGTTGAGATCGTGCCGCACGGCAGCAGAGACATCGAACTCCTCGCTGCTCGCACGATACTCGCCAACCAGGCCCACATTGCGGGCGCTCCGCTTGCCCGTGAAGGCGAAGCCAAAGGGATCGGTGTTGCGGAATGTCTCGCGCTCGACATCCGCCGCAAAGGTCAGGCTCTGCGCAAAGGCCGGCCCGTCGAAAGCGATCGACGAGACATAGGATGCCTTGATCCGTTGCCCTTCATGGCCAAAGCTGCGGCCAAAGGGGCCGAAGCTGTCGCGCGCGATATCGGCAATCTGGCCTGAAAGGTCGTGCGTCCAGCGCCCGTCCAGCGCTTCCACTTTGAGGCCAGCGAGCGCATAGGCCGATTCCTGCTCAAAGCGGGTGCCCGGCGAATCGACCACAAGGCCGAAGGTAGGGCTGGACGGATCGAAGTCCTGATCGTTGAACGCGCCATCGCTTAGCACATAGCGGCCTGCAAAGCGTAGGCTCAAGCCAGTGGCCGGGTCGAACGATCCCGTGGCCGACAGGGTCACACCATCGCGGCCGATGTCACGCGTGCCGCCTCGCGCATTGGGGCTGCCGTCGGTCGAGACCAATGTTGCCCCAAGCGCCAGCTGATGACGCTGGCCGGCAAAGCCGGCCCGCGCAGCGGCATTGACCGTGCCGAAGCTGCCCGCCTCGATCCGCGCCGAAACGCCCGGCAGCTCGCGCCCCGATGCGCTGTGATAGGCGATGACCCCGCCGATCGCATCGGAGCCGTAAAGTGCACTTTGCGGCCCGCGCAAAACCTCGATCCGCGCGCCCGGCTCGGCTTGCAACGCGCCGACCTCGAACTCCCCTGCGAAAGGATCGGACACTTCGATCCCGTCAACCAGCACCAGCACATGGTTTGCCTCGCTGCCACGCAGCCGCAACTGGGTCTGGCCGGCGACGCCGCTCACCGCCACGCCTGGCACATCGCGCAGCACATCGGCCACGTCACGCACCTGACGCAAGGACAGGTCGCGGTCGGACAGGATCGTCGCCGAACCGGCATAATCATCCACCGCGAGCGGCTCAGCCGAACGGCTGCCGCTGACGAGAATCTCGGTCCTTTCGTCAATAGTTTCGGCAGGTTGGGCCTGCACCGCGTGCGGTAAGGCAAGCACAATCGCGCTTGCGGCAAGAAGATGTTTTCGCATGTAGATTCAAATCCCTTTCGCGCCAGAGCGACACTCCGGCCGGGATCTCCGCTTTGCAGCGGTCGGTATGGCAACGGGGCCAGCGCGCGCCCACCCTGCCTGTCCGATGCGGCCCCGGCCGCATACTCGTCGCTCAGACGAAAAGGCTTCGCGCCGGGCCAATCCCTGAGCCAGGCAAGAGCGACACGCTCCGGTCGGTCTCCTGGCTTGCGGGTCAGTGCCCCCGCTTCCCCTTCCCAGGCCCGGATGGACCCAGTGGGTGCGCCCGCTTCTCACGGACGCCCGAAACGGATGCTCGCCGCTTACAGTTGCAGGGACAGCCGCGGAATTGGGCGTATCAGCGCCCGCACCGCGTTCCCGTTACCGGCACGCATGTCGTGAAGCAGAGGCGCCATGCGGCGCCTTCCCCTCCACATCCACGGGAATAGGCGCGGGACAGTGCCCGATCAAGCCTGGTTTGCCGGAAGAACATGCCACCTGGTGGAGCCGAGCGGGATCGAACCGCTGACCTCGTCATTGCGAACGACGCGCTCTCCCAACTGAGCTACGGCCCCGTTCAGGTGTCTTGCGCCAGCATCGGCTGGCCGGGCGAGCGCCTTAGCGAAACGGCCCTGCCGCTGCAAAGAAAATTTGCAGCCGGCAGGGCTTTCCGGGTGCTGAATTCTAGTTCGAAGTGGCGCTTGATGCCTGGCGGTAGGTCGCTTCCATCGTGCGCCCGCCGGTGGCGCCATAGCGCGCATCCCAAGCCGCGAGATCAACGCGATACTGCTCATAGGCACGGAAGAAGTTCTCGTAGACCGCTTCCATCCGGGGCAGCGCCTGTTCGGCGAACACATGCAACTGACCAGGCTTCACCTGCACCACTTCGTGGCTGACCTGCAGCGCCGTGTTGCAGAAATCGGGCAGGACTGGCGGCAGCGCGAAGTAGTTATAGACGCGCGTCATGTAAGCGTCCTGGTGGCTGCGATAGCCATTTCCGTGGCGATCGCGATACTGCTTGGTCAGGGCATTGTTGGTCGCCGCCAGCTGGCGTGCATGCTGTTTCAGCAGGACCTTGTAGTTGTCCACCAGCGCCGCATGCTCTGCCCGCAGGCAATTGAGCGCGGCGACATTGAGAGCCGAGCGCAGGTTCCACAGCTTCTGCTCCGGCGTGATGCCGCTGTTGACCGTCTGGCGTACGCCATTGGCGGCAACCTGCGGGATCGCCATCGTGGCAAAGGCGCCGGCCGGCGGGGTCGGCCGCGGCGGAATGACGACACGTACTGGCGGCGGCGGGGCCGCAGCCACCTGCACCGGAGGCGGCGCGGACGTGCCGCAAGCTGCCAGTGCCGCCATGCCGCCGGCAAGCAATGCCAGCTTCGTCTTTGCCCAAGTTCCTCGACGCATGTTGATATGCCCTCTCGCTGCAACCCGATGGACGCTATCCGCCCTATCCCTAACTCCGGCTGAATCCCGAAGGTTAATTTGCACGGAGTATACCTGAAAACGAGCAAAGAAAATGCCCGAGACGCTTGCGGCGTCCCGGGCATCGTCGAAACGAGTCGTGCGTGCGACTATCCGCGCCGCTGCCTTATTCGCGCTGCCCCATGAACTGGAGCAGGAACTGGAACATGTTGATGAAGTCCAGATAGAGGCTGAGCGCGCCCAGGATCACCGCCTTGCCGGCAAACTCGGTGCCGCGGTAATAGCTGTACTCGCGCTTGAGCCGTTGCGTGTCATACGCGGTCAGGCCGGCGAAGATCAGCACGCCGATGAAGCTCACGGCCCACATCAGGGCGGGCGACTGCAACCAGATGTTGAGCAGCATAGCCACTAGGAGACCGATTACGCCCATGATCAGGAAGCTGCCCCAGCCGCTGAGATCCTTCTTGGTGGTGTAGCCGAACAGGCTGAGACCGGCGAAAGCCGCCGACGTGGCGAAGAAGGTCGCAGCGATCGAGCCGCCGGTGAAGACCAGGAAGATCGTCGACAGCGACAGGCCCATCAGGGTGGCGAACACCCAGAACATCGCCTGCAGTGCGCCCTTGCTGAAGCGGTTGGCGCCAAAGCTCATCGCGAACACGATCGCCAGCGGCGACAGCGCCACGATCCACATCAGCGGGCCAGAGGCAAAACTGAGCGCAAGGCCCGAGCGCGCCGCCAGCAAGGCGACGATCCCGGTCAATAGCACGCCCGAAGTCATGTAATTGTAGATCGAGAGCATGTGCTTGCGCAGGCCCACGTCGAAGGTAACGCCCCCGGCAAGTGCGCCGCCGGTGCGAGGAACCGAGCCGAAGCCCTGCTGCGTGCGCGGGGTTTCGTTGAATTCAGTCATTACAAACTCCATTCCGGCGCCGAGCGACGACAAGCCGGTGCGCGTAATATCGCAATCGCGCGGCTGATATTCAAGGAAAACCGGATTGCAATCGCTGCAACCGATTAACCCTTTGTCTGCGCCACCCGGCCAAGCTCGGCGCCCTTGTCGGCGGTTGCGCGCAAAGTCATGGTTAACAGCGATTCCAATGCCTTATCGGCGTCCAGCACATTGAGCCCCTCGCGCGTCATGCCACCGGGGCTGGCGACCCTGTCGGCGAGGTCCGCAGGCGTGGCATCGGCCGCGGCCGCCAGCGCCGCCGCCCCCTCGACCGTGGCCAGCGCCAACCGGTCGGCAAGGTCGCGTGCCAGGCCCAGGCGTTGCGCCGCTCCGGCCAGTGCATCGATAAAGCGGTAGACAAAGCCGGGCCCGCTGCCTGCCAGCGCCGTCACAAGGTCGAACTGCTCTTCGTCTTCCAGCCACAGGGCCGTTCCAAGCGCGCCAAACAGCGCCTGCGCGGCATCGCGGCCACGCTCGGCGAGGCCGCGCTCGGCGAGGATTACCGGGGATTTGCCGATCCGCGCGGCAAGGTTAGGCATGACCCGGACATGGGCCGCTGCCGCGGGAAAGCTTTGCGCCAGCGTCGCAAGATCAATCCCCGCCAGTAGCGACAGCACGGTCACGCCTTCGCCTGCAAGCGGTTGCAGCGACGGCGCCAAGTCGGCCAGTTGCTGGGGCTTGAAACCCAGCAAGACCGCGTCATGATCCTGCGCCGCGCCCGGCTCACGCAGCAGTGCTACGCCCGGGGGTGCAGCTGCCAGTGCCGGATCGAGCACTGCAAAGCGCGTCGGGTCCTCTCCAGCGGCGAGCCATCCAGCCAGCATCGCGCCGCCCATGTTGCCGCAGCCGACGATCAGCACTTTTTCGAATTCAGCCATTTCCCAGCCCCGGCACCCGATGCGATTGGGCAGGCTTAGGCTTCACCTGCCGCATCGACAAGCGCCGCTTCGAGCGCGCTCTTCGGGCTCTTGTCGCCCCACAGCACGAACTGGAACGCCGGGTAGAACCGGTCGCATTCGTCGATCGCGATCTCGACCAGCGCCTGCGCCTGATCAATGCTGAGCAGCCCCTGGTCGCCCAGCAGCGCGCCATGACGATAGAGCAAGACACTGCCGTTCGACCAGATATCGAAATGCCCCAGCCACATCTGTTCATTGACCAGGGCCAGCAGCTCATAGGCCTGCTTGAGCTTGTCCTGCCCCACGCGGATATCGGGCAGGCACAGCAGCTGCAAGACATTGTCCTCGCTGCGCCAGATTGCCTTGAGCTGATATTTGGCCCAGCTGCCCTGGACTTCGCCGGTCAGCTCGTCCTCGCTGGTAATTTCGAACGGCCAGCCGCGCGCCTCAAACAGCGCGGCCAGCATTTCGACCGGCGCGGCATCGTCCGATTCGCCGTAATCCACTTCGCGCGGCCTCATTCGGAAAAGCTGTCATGTTGCATCGCTGCGCTGATTGCCTTGGCCGGGCTGCCCATGGCAATGGGCATAAGCGGCGCGGTTGGGGAGAACCCCATTCGCCTGTTCAAAGCCTGTGCAAAGAATTCCGGAAAAACTGAAATCTCTATTTCAGTTCAACAACTTCCTCACCATTGGGGCTGGTGTAGGTGAAGCTGTCAAAACCCTGGCTGCGCAAGGACTTGACCATCTCGCGGGCGGCCTCTGGCGTGGGGAACGGACCTGCCAGCAGGCGGTTTGCCTCACCCCAGCGCGTTACATGCGGAGCGCGTTTGCCCAACAGGTCAGGCGCCTTGCGCGCTATCCGCCGCCAGTCGAACTTGAGCGCCTCGCGATCCTTGCCGGTCGCCAGCTGGACCCAGTGCCGGCTGGGATGCGGCGGTGGCACGGGCTTGGCAGGCTTGGGCGGCTCGCGCACCTCGCGGGCGGGCTTTATCGCCGTGATGTCGACCGCGCCAGCGGCAGGGGCGGCAGCCGTCGGGGCCGGGCCGGCCAACCCGGTGAAGGCTTCGGACACACTGGCAAGCCGCGGAACCGGCGGTTGCTGCGGCTGCGGCTGTTGCTGAGGCGGCGGAGGCACCGTTGCGGCGGGCTGCGAGCCCGCCGATGCCGTCTGCTGGGTACGCCGCACTTCGGCGAGACGGCTGGAGCCGGCGCGGTCCTGGTTCGAACGGTCGGGCCGGCTCGCGCTGCGCTCGCTCAGCGGCGTTCCACGCGGCGCAAGCCGGTCACCGGCCCGCGCCGCCGAACCGTCGGCGGATGACGCGATGCGGGCGATCGCTGGATCGTCACGCCCGATTTCCGCCGCGCGCGGGAAAATCCCCAGATTGGCCGCTGCGGCCTGCTGCGCCTTGGTCAGGCGCGGCATGTAATCGAGATAGGGCGTCAGGCGACTGGCAAGGTCAGGCGGCATCAACTGGTTCGCCAAGGCCGCAGCCTGGCGGGTGTCTCCGAGGATAGCAAGCCCGAAGGATCGCGCCCGATAGGCGGCCATGTCGCGCTGCTGGAGCAAGGGCAGCAGCGCGGCTTCGAAACCCGCCCGATCTCCGGAAATGGCCAGGCTGATTGCCAACCGTCGGCGCGTCTCGTCATCGGGCTTGGTCGCCAGCAGCGTGCGATAACTCTGCTGCGCAAGATCGTTCTTGCCGACGAGATCCTGCACCAGCCCGAGATCGGCGAGGAACGCATCGGTCGCGGCGCCTGCCTGTTCGGCTTCGGCATACATCGTCAGCGCATCGAGCGGGCGGCGCGAACGCAGATAGACCGAGGCCATGCCCAGCTTGGCACCCGCGCTCTGCGGCGACAGTTCGAGCGCCCGTCCGAAAAATCCCAGCGCTGCCTCCAGATCCGAGACTCCGAGCGAGGCCTGGCCGGCCTCGACCAAGGCCTCGACGCTGTCAGGGCTGCGCGCCAGCCGCTGGAGCGCGTCGCGCAGGCGCCCCACCTCGGGCGTCGGCAGGGATTGCACGACTTCCCGCGAGGTGGCGGCGCGGTCGGCTTCCTGGGACGCGGCAGGCACGGCGAGCACCGTGGCCAAGCCAAGCGAGATCGCGCGAACCGAAACGGGCAATGGCATCATCGGGCCGTGTTAGCATCGCAGGAACCAGCCGGGCTAGCGCCGCCTGCCCACGCGGCAGGCACACGTCGCACGCTGGCACCGCTATGCCGCGTTACTGGTTGTTCTGCCGCCCGAGGAAGCGCGGGATGCTGAGCGAGGATCCGCCGTCGCGATCATCACCGTCATCGTCGTCTTCGGTCTCATCGCCCGAGCGCCCGACACCGCGGGAAAGATTGGCCATGCGTTCGAACAGCGTGCTGCCACCCGAGGGCGCGGCACCGCCGCCGCCAGCAGCGCCGCCGGCCTCACCGCCGCCTGCGGCCCCGCCCCCGCCGCCACCCAGGATCGATGCCCTGCGGCTGCCGCCCTGGACCGGCTCGTCGCCACCCCCGCTGCCGGGGCCATGGCTGCCGAGGTCGAACCCGCCCTGCGTGCCATAGCCGGAACCCTGCGGCGCCTGGAACGGTTCGTCCGCTTCGTCGCCATAGGGATCGTCTTCGGGATTGCGCAGCCCGGCCAGAGGATCGACGATTTCATCGACATCGTCATCCTCGTCCTCATAACCGTAGCCTTCGTCATCGTCGGCGGCATCGGCAACCTGCAGCCCGCTGAGATCGAACGGTTCGCCGGCTTCGTCCTCTGCTTCCAGCTCTGCCTCGGCAAAGGGCTGCGGCGCTTCCGCTGCGCCATAGGCAGGTTCGTCCATCGCTTCCATCGCCAGCTCAAGCGGCTGATCGTCGTCGGCTTCGGTGGCCGCCGCAGCCACGGCTGCGGCCGGGGCTTCCTCGGCCAGTTCGATGACCGGGCGCTTGGGCGGACGCGACGCGCCGAAGGAAATCGGCATGGATTCGGACTGGCGCGGCACCACATGCTGGTCGATCCCGGTCGCCACCACCGAAACGCGGATCTTGCCCTGCAGGTCGGGATTGAAGGCCGACCCCCAGATGATGTTGGCATCTTCGTCGACCAGTTCGCGGATGTGGTTCGCGGCTTCATCGACTTCGAGCAGCCGCATGTCCTCACCGCCGATGATCGAGATGATCACGCCCTTCGCGCCCTGCATGCTCACCCCGTCGAGCAACGGGTTGGCAATGGCCCGTTCGGCCGCTTCGAGCGCGCGGCCTTCGCCTTCGCCTTCGCCGGTGCCCATCATGGCCTTGCCCATTTCGCTCATCACCGAACGCACATCGGCAAAGTCGAGATTGATCAGGCCGGGCATGACCATGAGATCGGTGATCGAACGGACGCCCTGCTGCAGCACCTCGTCGGCCAGCTGGAACGCTTCCTTGAAGGTGGTTTCGGCCTTGGCGATCAGGAACAGGTTCTGGTTCGGGATGACGATCAGCGTGTCGACGTGCTTCTGCAGCTCGTCGATGCCGGTCTCGGCCGCGCGCATCCGGCGGGTACCTTCGAACAGGAACGGTTTGGTGACCACGCCCACGGTCAGCACGCCCTTGCGCCGTGCCGCCTCGGCAATCACCGGTGCCGCGCCCGTGCCGGTCCCGCCACCCATCCCGGCGGCGATGAAGCACATGTTGACCCCGTCGAGCGCATCCTCGATCTCGGCCACGGTCTCTTCGGCCGCCGCCTTGCCGACTTCCGGCCGCGCGCCAGCGCCAAGGCCCCCGGTGATTTCCGGGCCGAGCTGGATCTTCGTGGCAGCCTTCGACATGCTGAGCGCCTGGGCGTCGGTATTGGCGACGATGAAGTCGACCCCTTCGATCGCGGCGTCGATCATGTTGGCAATGGCATTACCGCCTGCACCGCCGATCCCGATCACGGTAATCCTGGGGCGCAGGTCATCACTGGTTGCCGGTCCGATATTGATGCTCATGTCCATGTCCTCCGGACGCAATCGCGCCCCGTTAACCCTTATCCGGTGTTTTACACGAAGGCGCTAATCCTTTGATAGCGCATTACCCCTTATCCACAGTGGTTAACGCCGTGGCAAACGGACCGCGGCGCATCAGAAATTCTCCTTCAGGGCCCGCCACAGCCGGGCCACGCCCAGCGTGCTGCCCAAACGGGTGATCGGCGGGCTCGGCGCGCCGATCGAGCGGATGTCGATCGGATCGTCGGCGGCATAAAGGCACAGCCCCGCCAAAGTCGCAAAGCCGGGGGTGGCATGCGCTTCGGGCAAGCCGGTCAGCGCGGGCGGGCGGCCGATGCGCACGGGCATGCCGAGCGCACTTTGCGCGAATTCGGCAAGGCCGGCGAGTTCTGCGCCGCCCCCGGTCATCACCACCTGGCCGCCGCGCATGCCGCTGAAGCCCATCGCCTTGAGCGCGCGGCCGACTTCATCGGTCAGCACTGAAAGGTGCTGGGTCACGATCGAGACCAGCTCGGCGCGGGGAATGCGGTTCTTGTCGTCAGCCCCGCGTGCGACCGGGCCGACCTGTTCGTCGCCCGGCCCGTTGACCGGGATCATCTCGCGATGGTCGGACGGACTGGCGATGGCCGATCCCGAAACGCATTTGAGCCGCTCGGCCTGGAACTTGCGGATGCCGAAGGACGAAGCGATCGCATCGCTGATGTCGCTCGATCCGTAGGGCAAGGCTTTCAGCCCCAGCAGCATGCCCCCGGCATAGACGGCGACATTGGTGACCTGGCCGCCGATCTCCACCAGCGCCACGCCAAGTTCGCGCTCTTCCTCGCTGAGGCAGGCGTAGCCTGCGGCGAGCGGCGCCGCGACCACCGCCTCGACATCGAGATGCGCGTTCTGCACCGCTTCGGTCAGGTTGCGCACCGGCGCGCCGTCAGCCAGCATCACATGGATATCGACCCCCAGCCGCTCGGCATGCAGCCCCCTGGGATTGGCCACGCCATGCGCGCCGTCGAGCGTGTAATGCGCCGGCTGGGCATGCAGCACCATCCGGCCATCGGGCTGGATCGTGTCGCGCGCCGCGATCAGCAGGTGCTCGATATCCTCTTCCTCGATCCGGCGCCCCCCGATATCGATCTCGACTTTGGCGACCTGGCTGGCGAGCCCGGCCCCGGCACAACCGACCCATACGCTCTGGACCGAAGTGCCGGCATTCTTCTCGGCGCGTTCGACCGCGTCACGGATCGCATAGGTTGCCGCCGCCATGTCGGTGACATAGCCGCGCTTGATTCCGTTCGAAGCGCGGTGGCCCGAACCCAGCACCTGCAGTTCGCCCGTTTCGGTCTGGCCCATGATCATCGCGGAAATGCGGAACGAGCCGGTGTTGACCGCCCCGAAGTAACGCGTGAAGCGCGGCGTTGCCATCAAGGGTTCCCCTGTTCCTTGCTGCCCAGCACCTGGTCGGCGCGACCGGGTATGCGCATGTAGATGCGCGGCGGTGCGCGCATGTCGAATGTCGCCACTTCGCCGCCGATCAGTCGCGACTGGCCGTCGAGCCGGGCGAACGAAACCAATGCGGCCGCCGCCTCGTTCGTGCCCTGCGGCAGCGCGAGCACCTGGCCGGTGCGGAAAGTCAGGTTCCAGCGCCGGTTGCCGACCCATTCGGCCCCGCCGACTTGCGGCCGCAATGCCGGTGCGGCATCGAGCAGCCGTTCGAGCGCACCCACCTGTCGCACTGCGCCCGGGCCCGAGATCACCAGCCGTTCGCCGATCGCAGTGCGGCTGACCGGTTCGAGTTCGACGCCTTCGACATCGACCAGCATGAACCGGTCGGGCCGCTGCAGCACGGCGTGCGGCTGGCGTTCGACAATGTCGATCGCGAGCGTGCCGGGCAACTGTCGTGAAACCCGTGCATCCTTGACCCAGGGCAGTTCCAGCAATTCGGCGCGGATCGCCTCGACATCGACCTGCGGCATGGGCCGATCGCGTTCGGCCAGCACGCGCTCGTAAATCCGGTCGCCATTCATTCGCTCGACCCCGCTCACCCGCACGTGGCGCACTTCGAACCCGGCATCGGCCGCCAGCGCGGCAATCTGCGCGTGCGCCATCGCGGGCACCCCCACCAGCGTGGCGATGAACCACGCCAGCGCCACCGCTCCGCCGATGATGATCGACAGGAAAATCCGGTGCAGTTGCTCTTCGGTGAAGGGCAGCAGGCCAAGCAGGGCATCGATCACCCCGCTGGTGGTGCTGCGGGCCTTGCGGGCCTTGGCCGCCCGGTCATTGGCCTGCGCCACTCGCCGGACCCCTTTGGCCGATCGCTTAATCGTGGCCATCAGCGCCTCCGCCAAGCTTCTCGGGCGCCTGCCGCTGCAGCGCCTCCAGAATGATCGCCTCGACCAGATCAGCGTAGCTCATGCCCAGGTGGCGTGCCTGCTCCGGCACCAGGCTGAGCGGGGTCATGCCCGGCTGGGTGTTGGTTTCGAGCACGAACAGGCCCGCTTCGCCCTGCTCGTCGTCCCAGCGGAAATCGGTGCGGCTGGTGCCGTGGCAGCCGAGCAGCACATGCGCGCGGACCGCATAGTCACAGCACAGGCGGGCAATGTCGGCCGGGATATCGGCCGGGCAGACATGCTCGGTCAGGCCTTCGGTATACTTCGCGTCGAAATCGTAGAAGCCGGACTGGGGCCTCAATTCGGTCACGCCCAGTGCGCGCGGCCCGTCAGGTCCGTCGAGCACAGCCGTGGTCAATTCGCGCCCGCGGATATAGGGTTCGGCCAGCAGTTCGTCGAAGCTCTGCCACGGGCCGGGCACGTCGCGGTCGATCGGATTGCCGTAATTGCCGTCCTGCGTGACAATCGCCACGCCCACCGAAGAACCTTCGTTGACCGGCTTCAGCACATAGGGTCGCGCAAGCGGATCCTTCTCATGGAGTTCGGCCGAACGCACGACCCGACCGCCCGGCATCGGGATGCCGTGCGGCAGCAAAGCCTGCTTGGTCAATTGCTTGTCGATCGCGATCACCGAAGTGACGAGGCCCGAATGGGTATAGGGGATGCCCATCAGATCGAGCATGCCCTGAACCGTACCATCCTCACCCGGTACGCCGTGCAAGGCATTGAAGACGACATCGGGGGCAGCCTGGGCCAGCCGTGCCGCCACCTGCCGGTCCATGTCGATCCGGGTGACCCGGTGGCCGCGCCCCTCGAGCGCCTCGGCCACGCCCTTCCCGCTCATCAGCGACACCGGCCGTTCATTGGCCCAGCCGCCCATCAGCACGGCGACGTGAAGCCGGGGGAGCGCACTCATGATGTGGTCCTCATGGCCGGCCCACCCGCTGGATTTCCCATTCCAGCTCAACACCCGATTTGTCGCGCACACGGCGGCGCACTTCTTCGCCCAGAGCTTCAATGTCGCTGCTGGTGGCGGCGCCGGTGTTGATCAGGAAATTGGTGTGCTTCTCGCTCACCTGGGCTCCGCCGACCGTCAAGCCCCGGCAGCCTGCGGCATCGACCAGTTCCCAGGCCTTGCGCCCGCCGGCGGCATGCGGGTCGGGGTTCTTGAAGGTCGATCCGCCGGTCTTGCTGCGCAGCGGCTGCGACGCCTCGCGCGCAGCGGCAATCCGGTCCATTTCGGCGCCGATCACCGCTGGATCGCCCGGCGATCCCTCGAAGCGCGCGGCCACTACGATGGCGCCATCGGGCAGTTCCGAATGGCGATAGGTATATTTGAGCGCCGATGCCGGCAGGGTCATCGTGCGGCCGTCGGGCAGCACCACATCGCAATCGACCAGGATCGAGGATACCTCGCGTCCATAGGCACCGCCGTTCATCTTCACGAACCCGCCCACCGTGCCCGGAATCCCGCGCAGGAACTCGAGCCCGGCAATGCCGGCGTCACGCGCGGACGAGGATACCAGTATGCCGCTGGCCCCGCCGCCGCATTCGAGCCGGTGGCCGTCAAGCACCCTCACTTCGCCAAAGGCCTTACCCAGGCGCACCACGACCCCGGGCACGCCGCCATCGCGCACGATCAGGTTCGACCCCAGCCCCAGCGGCATCACCGGCAGGCTGCCGCCCAGCGCGGCCAGGAACTGGCGCAGATCGTCAAGGTCGGCCGGTTCGAACAGCCAGTCGGCCTTGCCGCCGGTCTTGAACCAGACCAGCTTGGCCAGGGGCGCATCCGGGGTCAGCTTGCCCCGCACTTCAGGAAGATTGCTGATCGAATTCACCCGGCTTTCGCTCCTGCCATCGCGGCGGAGACTGCCGGTGCCAGCCCCGCCGCCCATTTCGTGATATCGCCCGCGCCAAGGCAGACCACGAAGTCGCCTGGTTTGAGATCCCCCGCCAGCACTTGCGCCAGTTCGGCCTGGTCGGCAATGGTCGCGGCGGAACGGTGGCCGCGCGACTTGAGCCCTGCCACCAGCGCCTCGGCATGCACGCCTTCGATCGGGTCTTCCCCGGCGGTGTAGACCGGGGTTACAAACACCCGGTCGGCATCATTGAAGCAGCTCTGGAACTCGTCCATGAGGTCGCGCAAGCGGGTGAACCGGTGCGGCTGGGCGACCGCGATTACACGCCCGCCATTCTCGCCGCCCACCGCTTCGCGCGCGGCAGCCAGCACGGCCTGGATTTCCACCGGATGGTGCGCGTAATCGTCGATCACCGTGGCTGACCCGTCCGGCAAGGCGATCTCGCCCGCCTTGGTGAAGCGCCTCCGCACGCCGCCGAACGCCCCGAAGCCGTCGCGGATTACGTCATCGCCGCAGCCCATCTCGATCGCCACCGCGATCGCGGCCAGCGCGTTCTGGACATTGTGGCGGCCCGGCATCGGCAGGCGCACGCCTTCGATCCGGCGGTCTTCGGCGCCGCGCTGCCGCACGATCACGTCGAACAGATTGCCGCCGGCATGGGGCCGGATGTTGACCCCGCAGATGTCGGCCTGGAGCGAGAAGCCGTAAGTCACCACCTTGCGGTCACGCACCTGGCCGATCACCGCCTGCACTTCCGGGTGGTCGATGCACAGCACTGCCGCGCCATAGAACGGCACATTGTGGATGAATTCCACGAAGGCGCGCTTCACGCCTTCGAAGTCACCGTAATGGTCGAGATGTTCGGGATCGATATTGGTAACGACCGCGATCGTGCCGTCGAGCCGCAGGAAACTGCCGTCGCTCTCGTCGGCCTCGACCACCATCCAGTCAGAGCCGCCCAGTCGTGCGTTCGAGCCATATTGCTCGATGATGCCGCCGTTGATCACGGTCGGATCGATCCCGCCGCGATCGAGCAACGCCGCGATCATGCTGGTGGTGGTGGTCTTGCCATGCGTACCGGCGACCGCGACGGTCGATTTCAACCGCATCAGTTCGGCCAGCATTTCGGCTCGGCGCACCACCGGGATGCGCGCTTCGAGCGCGGCGGCGACTTCGGGATTGGTGCGCCGCACCGCGCTGGAGGTTACGACCACCGCAACTCCGTCGACATTTTCACGGGCATGGCCGATCATCACCGCGATCCCGCGCGCGCGCAGCCGCTCGACACTGGCGCCTTCGGCGATGTCCGAGCCCTGCACCTTGTAGCCAAGGTTATGCATGACCTCGGCGATGCCGGACATGCCAATCCCGCCGATGCCGACGAAATGGATGGTCCCGATATCGGTGCCAACACCTTTCATCTGACCACCCCGATGAAATGTGGCCGTCCATCCTGAGCCTGCCGAAGGACTCTCATGCGGCGCGATCCTGATTGGCCAGCCCGGCAGCCTGCGCCGTCTCGGTCGTGCGCTGGTGGTTGTCCCCGCCCACGCGGATCACGTCCATCAGATCGATCCCGCCAAAGCTTTCGACCAGGTCCGCCAGGTCGCGCGCGGCATGCGGGCGGCCGCAGTTCCATGCCGCATGGGCGGCATTGGCCAGCGTCTGTGGCGCCATCGCCATCGCCTGGATCTGCAGCGAGATATCCTTCGCCAGCTTCTGGAACGCATCGGCCTGCGCCACCCGCGTCCGGTTGTCCTTGTCGTCCCAGCCGGTCACTTCCTTGATCGTCACCGCCGGTTGCCGGATCATCCGCGCACCGCCAGCCTTGACCATTTCGCGCGTGTTCGCCGCCTGGTGGTCGTCGGTCGCGATCGGCAGCGGGATCAGGATGGCCGGGCGGCCCACCGCCGTCAGCTCGGCAATGGTCGAGGCCCCGGCGCGGCCGATGAACAGATGGCAATCGGCCAACCGCACCTCCATGTCCTCGAAATAGGTGCCCAGTTCGGCCGGGATGTCATGCGCGCGATAGCGCTCGCGCACGCGCTCGAGATCCTCGACCCGGCACTGCTGTGTCACCTGCAGCCGCTGGCGCAGCGCCGGCGGCAGCATCGCCAACCCATCGGGCACCACTTCGGACAGCACCCTCGCGCCCTGGCTGCCGCCGGTCACCAGCACCTTGAGCAAACCGTCCTCGGTGAAGGCGGGATAGTCCTCGTCACGCAGCACAAGCACCTCGGGCCGCACCGGATTGCCCACCAGATGGACCTTGTCGACATGCTTGTGCTTGAGCCGCTCGACTTCCTCATAGGCGGTGGCAATCGCATCGACCCGCCCGGCCAGCAGGCGGTTGACCCGGCCCAGCACTGCGTTCTGTTCGTGGATCACCGTGGGGATGCCCGCGCCTGCGGCCGCGACCATCGCCGGAAAGGCGGGGTAGCCGCCGAAACCCACCACGGCACTGGGCGCAAAGCTGTCGAACAGGCGGCGCGCCATGGCCCGGCCTTCCAGCACCGCCTTGATGCCGGCCGGCCAGCGCAGCGGGTTCTTGCCGAACCGCCCGGCCGGGATGACATGCGCGGTCAGGAAATCGGGCTTGCCTGGGATCGCCGCGCCGCGCTCGTCGGTGATCAGCGCGACATGATGCCCGCGCTGGTCCAGCTCGCGCGCCAGCGCGAAGGCGGGGATCAGGTGCCCCCCGGTGCCGCCTGCCGCCAGCACGAAGTGCCGGCTCGCGCCGCCGCGCACGGCGCCGCTCATGCCGGTTCGTCCTTGCGTTCGAGCAAGGCCAATAGGCCCGGCGTCCCGCGCCGCAGGAAGGGGTTGCGCCGCGTGATCGCCAGCAGCAAGCCCACGGTGAGGCAGGTGGCGATGGTCGACGAGCCGCCATAGCTGACCAGCGGCAAGGTCATCCCCTTGGAGGGGAACAGTTGCAGATTGACCAGAATGTTGATGAACGCCTGTCCGCCGATCGCCGCGATCAACCCGGCCCCGGCCAGCAGCGCGAACAAATTGTCCTCGTCCACCAGCCGCAGCAGCACCCGCCACACCAGCGCGAGGTACAACAGCACTACGGCTGCGCAGGCGAGCAGGCCGAATTCTTCCCCGATCACGGAGAAGATGTAGTCCGTATGGGCTTCAGGCAGGTTCATCTTGCGTATGCCCAGCCATAGCCCGCTGCCGGTCCAGCCGCCAGCCAGAAGCGTGCGTTGCGCCAGGTCGACCTGGTCGAACGCCGTGCCCCCGCCGATGAAGGAATCGATCCGGTGCCGGGCATTGTCATAGAGGAAATAGGCGGCGGTCAGGCCAGCGATGCCCGCCCCGACCAGTCCGCTGAGCAATTGCACGCTGACGCCCGACAGCAGCACCAGTACGAACCAGATGCCCGCGAACAGCATGGTGTCGCCCAGATTGGGCTGCATCATCAGGAGCAGCGCGACCAGCCCGAGGATGGCCGACGCGAATGCCAGCACCGGCAAACCGGGGTCGCGCATGCGCAGGCTCAGGATCCAGGCCAGCAGCACGGCAAAACCCGGCTTGAGGAATTCCGAGGGCTGGAGCGAGAAGCCGAGATTGATCCAGCGCTGGGCCCCGTTGCGCTCGAACCCGAAGATCGGCACCAGCGCCAGCATCACCAGCATCACCGAAGCGAGCAGGATGCCCGCCTGGCGTGCCCGCTCGCGCGACAGCATCGAGGTGCCGAGCAGGGCGCCCAGCCCCAGGAACTGCCAGACAAGATGCTGGTTGAAGAAGTAGAAGTCGCTCAGCTGCGCCTCGGATGTCGACAGGCGCGAGGCGCTGGCGGGCGATGCCGCGGCGACCCCCACGGTGCCGACCAGCATCAGCAGCAGCACCAGGCCCAGCAACATGCGGTCCACCTCGCGCCACCACAACCGCACCTCGCCACGCCAGTCGATCTGGAGCGGCCGCTGCGAACCCTGACCTCGGCCGCGATGATGCGGGATATAGGGCTTGGTCGTGCTCATGCCGTGTCTCCTGCTGCCAGGGCGGCCTGGATCGCATCGCTGGCGCCGGTAAGTGCGGCAACGAACTGGCGGAAGTGCGTGCCGCGCGCTTCATAGTCGCGAAACTGGTCGAAGCTGGCACAGGCGGGCGACAGCAGGATCACTTCGCCCGGGCGCGCCCGCGCCATGGCGCGCGTGACTGCCTCGTTGAGCATTTCGGCCCGTTCGACATGGACATGCGGTTCGAGCAATTCGGCAAAACGCGGGCCGGCCTCGCCGATGGTATAGGCCGCCGCGACATTGCCGAGATGTTGCTCGCAGGGGCCAAGGCCATCTTCCTTGGGCAATCCGCCCACGATCCAGTGGATGCGCGGCGCCCCGGCGTTGATCGCCGGATCGGGTGGCCAGGCCGCCAGCGCGGGGGCGGCGCTGTCGGGGTTGGTCGCCTTGCTGTCGTTGATGAACAGCACGCCCTGGTGCTCGGCCACTCGTTCCATCCGGTGCGGCAGGCCGGCAAAGCTGGCAAGGGCAGGCTGCCACTTGCTGGCCGGCACGCCCAGTTCCTCAACGCTCGCCACCGCCAGCGCCGCGTTTTCGAGATTGTGCGGTCCGGCGAGGCCCGGCCAGCGGGGCTGGAGCGCGGCCAGCGACGCGCGATCGGCGCAGGCTGCCCGGCCCGCTGCCCGCCGCGCGGCTTCACGGCCATGGATCGCGCAAGTCGGTTCGTCCGCGCAGCCGAACACGGCAAGCCGGCTTGCCTGCTGCATCGCAAACAGCCGCGCCTTGGCTGCGGCATAGGCCGCAAAGCCATCGTAGCGATCGAGATGATCAGGGGTGATGTTGCTCAGCACCGCGACATCGCAATCGAGGCTATAGGTCAGGTCGATCTGGTAGCTCGACAGCTCGAGCACATAGACACCGCCTTCAGGCAAGGGATCCTGCGCCAGGATCGGCAGGCCGATATTGCCGCCCATCATGGCCGACACGCCGGCGCTTTTCAGGATGTGATGCACCAGCGCGGTGGTCGTGCTCTTGCCGTTGGTGCCGGTGATGCCCACCACCTTGTGCGGCGGCAATTCGCCGCGCGCCTGCGCGAACAGTTCGATATCGCCGATCACCGGCACGCCGAAACGCTCGGCATGCGTCCGAATCGGGTGCGTGTTGAGCGGCACGCCGGGCGAAACCACAATGCCGTCAAATCCGGTCAGGTCCTTCTCGAGCGGATCGGCCAGTTCACAGCGCCCCTCGAACGGCGCGCGGGCATTGTCCTGCCGGTCCCACGCCAGCACCTGCGCCCCGCTGGCGAGCAAGGCCTCCACCGTTGCCGCACCCGAGCGCGCGAGCCCCAGCACCGCGTAACGCTTTCCGGAAAAGGCCTGGGCGGTAATCACGCGAGCCTCACCTCAGTTTCAGCGTGGCGAGACCCGCCATGGCGAGCACGATGGCGATGATCCAGAACCGGATCACCACCTTGCTTTCGCTCCAGCCGAGTTGTTCGAAATGGTGATGGATCGGCGCCATGCGGAACACGCGCCTGCCGGTGCGCTTGAACCAGAACACCTGGATGATCACGCTGGCGGTTTCGACCACGAACAACCCGCCCACGATCAGCAGCACGATTTCGTGATGGCTGGCCACCGCGATCGCGCCCAGCGCCCCGCCCAGTGCCAGGCTGCCGGTGTCGCCCATGAAGACCGCCGCGGGCGGCGCGTTGAACCACAGGAACGCCAGCCCTGCCCCCATGATCGCCGCGCAGAAGATCGCCAGTTCGCCCGCGCCGGGCACATGCGGAATGCCGAGATAGGCCGAAAAGTCGGTGCGGCCGACCAGATAGGCGATGATCGCGAAGGTGCCGGCCGCGATGATCACGGGCATGATCGCAAGGCCATCGAGCCCGTCGGTAAGGTTCACCGCATTGCCGAACCCGACAATGATCGTGGCTGCGAACAGGAAATAGAACGGCCCGAGCGGGATCGACACGCCGCTGAGGAACGGAACATAGAGATTGGTGCTGACCTGGCTGACGATGATGTAGGAGGCCACGCCCGCGACGATGAACTCAAGCAACAGCCGCACCCGGCCCGGCACGCCGCGATGGCTCGATTTCGAGACCTTGTCGTAATCGTCGAGGAAGCCGATCACCCCGAAGCCGATCGTCACCGCGAAGCAGGCCCAGACCAGCGGATTGGTCAGGTCCATCCACAGCAGCAGCGAGAAGGTAAGCGACACCAGGATCATCAGCCCGCCCATGGTGGGCGTGCCGCGCTTGGCAAGGTGCGATTGCGGCCCGTCCGCACGGATCGGCTGCCCCTTGCCCTGCCGCACCCGCAGCAGGTTGATGAAGCGCGGACCGATCAGCAGGCCGAAGAACAGCGCGGTGATCAGCGTCGCGCCGGCACGAAAGGTCTGGTAGCGTATGAGGTTGAGAACGCCTTCGAAACCCAGCCACTCGGCGATCAGGTAGAGCATGCGATAATCCTAGGCCCCGCGCTGGCCGCCTGGCCCGGCAAGACCCGTGAAATGTGACACCAGCGCACCGAGACCGACCGAGTTGGAGCCCTTGACCAGGATGGCATCGCCTGCAGTGATGCCGAATTCCTCGAGCGCCGCGATCGCTTCGGCTGAGTTGCTGCAATGGGCGAAGCGCGGGGGAATGCCAAGCGATCCCTGGCCCGCTTTCCCCAATTCGCGTGCGAGGGCGCGCATCTCTTCCCCCACCAGCAGCGCGAAGTCGACCTTGGCTTCGGCCAGCGGCTCGGCCAGCTGGGCGTGGAAACCGGGCGCGAAGTCGCCCAGTTCCTTCATGCTGCCGAGCACCGCGATCCGGCGGCTGGCCGGCGTCTGGCCCAGTTGCCGCAGTGTGGCCCGCATCGAGGCGGGATTGGCGTTGTAGCTCTCGTCGATCAGCAGCGCCTTGCCACCCGCCACGTTCAGCTGGTGGCGTGCACCGCGCCCCTTCAGGCCGCCCATTTCGGCGAGTGCCAGCCCGGCCGCGCCCAGATCGCCGCCGGCCGCCTGCACCGCAGCCATCACGCCGAGCGAATTCACGATCCAGTGCTCGCCCGGCTCGGCCACCGAATAGCACAGGCGCACGTCGCCCAGGTCGGCCGTGACCAGCGAACCGCCATTGGCGCTGGGGATGGCATCGAGCAACCGCACATCGGCAGCGGCGCTGGTGCCGAAAGTCACCACCCGCGCCGCATGGCGCAGGGCAATCGCCCGCATCCGGTCGCACCAGGGGCTGTCGGCCGGGAGAATGGCGGTGCCGCCGGGCAGCAAGCCGGTGAAGATCGAGGCCTTCTCGTCCGCGATCGCCTCCATGCTGCCGAGGTTCTCGATATGCGCCGGGGCGATGGTGGTGACCAGCGCCACATGCGGGCGGACATGATCCGCCAGCGGGGCAATCTCGCCCGCGTGGTTCATGCCCATCTCGAACACGGCAAAGCGGCTGCGCGCGGGCATCCGCGCCAGTGTCAGCGGCACGCCGACATGGTTGTTGTAACTGCGAATGCTGCGGTGGGCCGCCCCGCGGCTGGCCCGGTCGAGCGCCTGGAAGATCGCTTCCTTCACCCCGGTCTTGCCGACCGATCCGGTGATGGCGATGCGCACCGCCTGGGCCCGCTCGCGCCCTGCATGCGCCAGCGCATGCAGGGCCAATGTGGTATCCTTGACCAGCACATGCGGAAAATCGACCGGGCGGTCGACCACTGCCGCCACCGCACCATTGGCAAAGGCCTGCGCAATGAAGCGGTGCCCATCCATCGCCTCGCCCTTCAGCGCCACGAACAGGTCGCCGCGGCGCACGTCGCGCGAATCCATCTCGACGCCCGAGGCCTGGAAAGCATGGCTGGCACGGCCGCCGGTCGCCTGCGCGATCTCGGCCGCGCTCCACAGCGCCAGAGGCAGGGCATCGCGGCGATCCGCCGGCCAGGCGCGCAAGGCAGTGAGGCCCACCATCACCGGACCTCCGCCGCGGCGCACTCGCGCGCCACCTGCACATCGTCGAACGGCAAGACCCGCATATTCTCTCCTGACCCGATGATCTGTCCCTGTTCGTGGCCTTTGCCCGCCACCAGCACGATATCGCGCGGGCCGGCCTGCCGGATTGCCTCGGCAATCGCTGCGCGCCGGTCGCCGATCTCGAGCGCACCGGGGGCACCGGCGAGCACCGCGGCGCGGATCGCCGCGGGATCTTCGCCGCGCGGATTGTCGTCGGTCACGATCACGACCTCGCTGCCACTTGCGGCGGCCGCCCCCATTGCGCTGCGCTTGCCCGCATCGCGGTCGCCGCCCGCGCCGAACACCGTAACAAGGCGGCCCTCGACATGCGGGCGCAGCGCCGCGATCGCGGCTTCGAGCGCGTCGGGCGTATGGGCATAGTCGACATAGACCGGCGCGCCCCGAGCGGTGATCGCCGCGCGCTCGAGCCGCCCGCGCACCGGTTGCAACCGGGCTGCCGCGTCGAACACTTGCGATGCCGGGCTTCCGGTCGCGATTGCCAGCGCGCAGGAAACCAGCGCATTGGCGGCCTGGTAAGCGCCGATCAGCGGCAGGTTGATGGTGCGCGCCTTGCCTTGGAACTCGATCGCCAGCGTCTGGCCGAGTTGAGTTGGCGTGCGCGAGACGAGGCGGATGAACTCGCCCCTTTCGCCCACGTTCAGCACCTGCAAGCCCCGCCTCTGGGCATGCTCCGTGGCTTTCAGCGCCCATGAGGTATCGTCCGTGCCATGCCAGATCACGGCCGTGGCGCCCGGCTGCAGCACCGCGTCGAACAGCCGCATCTTGGCCGCGAAATAGGCCTCCATCGTGCCATGATAGTCAAGGTGGTCGCGGCTGAAGTTGGTGAAGGCGCCGGCCATCACCGGTACGCCTTCATTGCGGAACTGGTCAAGCCCGTGGCTCGACGCCTCATAGGCGACATGAGTCACGCCTTCGCGTGCCAAGCCGCTCATATTGCCAAGGAATGTGACGATATCGGGCGTGGTCAAACCGGTCGACACGCTGTCGTCCGAGGTGGTCACGCCCAGTGTGCCGATACTGGCCGACCGCTCGCCGCCCATGTGCCACAGCTGGCGGGTCATCTCGACGCAGGAGGTCTTGCCATTGGTTCCCGTCACTGCGACGATCACCGCGGGAAATGGCGCGAAATAGGCTGCGGCCAGCTGCGCGAAGGTCTGGCGCGGTTCTGTCGCGGTGACATGCACTGCGCCACTTACTCCCGCCTCGGAACGCGCGACCACCGCCACTGCCCCGGCTTCGATTGCGGCCGGGATGAAATCCTCGCCGTTGAATTTCGCACCGGGGAAGGCGCCGAACACCGTGCCCGGCGCCACCTTGCGATGGTCGATCGCGAAACCCGTGACTTCGGCATCGCCGCCACCGGCCAGCACGATGCCCGCCTTATCCGCCAGCACCGCCAGCCGCATCACTTCTTCTCCGGAACAAGCGGCTTGAGATCGGTCATGTCGACGTCGCGGCTGGTGTCGGGCTGCACGCCCAGCAGCGGGCCAATCCGCGGCACCAGCTTGCCGACGATCGGCGCAGCGGTGTAGCCTGCGGTGCGCTGGAACGAACTGGCGACCGTGCCGCGCGGCTCGTCGAGCATCGCCACCACCACATAGCGCGGCCGATCCATCGGGAAGGCGGCGGCAAAGGTCGAAACCAGCGATGAGCGCTTGTAGCCACCCGCCCCCGGCTTTTCGGCCGATCCGGTCTTGCCGCCGACGCGGAAACCCGGCGCATCGGCGCGCTTGCCGGTGCCGTAGAGCGTGATCATGCGGAGCAGCTGGCGCATGCGCGAGGAGGTTGACGCCTTGAACACACGGCGCCCGCGCGGCACCTCGTGCGCGGCGAGCTTGTGCATGGTCGCGGGGCGCCAGATTCCGCCGTTGACCATCGTCGCATAGGCGCTGGCGAGGTGCAGCGGGGTCACCGCGATACCATGGCCGAAGCTGACGGTCATATTGGTCAGTCGCGCCCAGTCCTTGCCCGGCCACAGCGGGAAACCGCGCGCCGGCAGTTCGATATAGGGGCGCTCGTTCATGCCGAGGTCCATCATGGTGCGGCGCATCGGTTCCGGGCCAAGCTCGTCGGCGACTCGCGCCGTGACAGTATTGGACGAATGGATCAGCGCCTGCGGCACATTGAGCGAAGCGCCCAGCGGGTGCAGGTCCTTGATCGTGAAGCGGCCCACCTGGATCGGCGTGGCATTCCATGGCTTGGCGAAGTCGCGCACCACGCCAGCGTCGATCGCAGCGGCCATGGTCAGCGGCTTGAAGGTCGAACCGAGTTCGTAGACCTGGTTGGTAACCCGGTTGAAGGCGCGCGGCGTCTCGCCGCGCTGGTGGGCCTCGGGGCTGAGGATCAGGTCTTCGCTATTGACCGCGTTGGGATCGAACTCGGGCAGCGACGCCAGGGCGAGCACTTCTCCGGTGTCGACGTCGAGCACGATCCCTGCCGCACCCATAGCATTGACCGCCAGCATGCCGCGGCGCAACTCGTCCTCGAGCGCGCCCTGCACCCTTATGTCGATCGACAGCGGCACCGGTTGGTTGCGCGTGGCATGGTTTGACAGGTGCCCGTTCAGCACCTGCTCCATCCCGATCTTGCCTTCGCCGTCGGTAGTCACATATCCCAGCACATGCGCCCCCAGCATCCCTTGCGGATAGTGCCGGTCGTTCTCGCGCGGCATTTCCAGGGCCAGTTCGCCGATCGCCTGGACCTTGTTGGCATCCTCGGGCAGCACGCGGCGGCGAATATAGCCGGCCTTGCCCGAAGCCAGGCGTTCGGCCAATTCGGCCTCGTCCAGCTCGGGGAAGATTGCAGCCAGCCGGGCCGCGACTTCCTGCGGCGATTTCACCAGCGGCGCACCTCCTTCGCCCAGCGCCTTGGGGTTGTACCACAGCGCATAGGCGGGGAACGCGCGGGCAAGCGGAACGCCGTTGCGATCAGTGATCTCGCCGCGCGGCGGCAGCAGCGCTTCCTCGAGCGAGGTGCGGCTCGGCGCATGGTCGGCCAGGCCGAGATAGGCAATCCGCAGCATGGCCGCTGCCGCCACCCCGGCAAAGGCCAGCGCGATCCACAGCACGCGCCAGCGCGCCTGGGCAAGCGACTCACGCCGGAACGCGACCAGCTCGACCCTGCCGGTAGAGATGGCCGCGCTGGCCGTGAGTGTGTTCATTCAGCCGCCTCGGCGCCGATCAGCGGGCGGGCGTTGGCGCTGCGAACCGGCGAGGCTTCGGCAATGAATTCGCCAAACGCTTCGGCGACGCTGGCGGTTGGGCCAGGCATGCGATTGGCAGCCAGCGTGACCGGGCGGCCCGAAACGGGCGACACCATGGCCTTGGGCGCGCTTGCGGCTGCGCCGGTCGCGGGCAGATCCGCCGCAGCGACGCGGATCGGGCTTGGGGCACCGGGTACCGCGGGAGCGCCCAGGCTGGCGAGCTGGATTTCGCTGGCGACAAACTGGTCGGCCCGCGGTGCCTGGTAGCCGAATTCGACTTCGTTCCATTCCGCCAGCTGGCGCTGGTTGGCGCGCGCTTCGAACTCGGTTTCCAGCATCAGCGTCTCGCGCTCGAGCGCGATGATCTGGCGTTCAGCCAGCAGCACCTCGCTCTTCACGGCATGGACCTGGAAACTCAGGGCGAGGAACAGGCAGGCGCAAACGGCCAGTACGACCAGCCAGCCGATCTGGCGCAAACGGGATCCGGACATGATCACGCGGCCTCCTTTCTGGGCGGAGCATCGCTGCGCACGGCGTGGCGCAGCGTCGAGGAACGGGCACGAGGGTTGCGGGCGATCTCGGCGTCGGATGGGCGGATGCCCTTCGACACCCGTGTGAAAACTGCAGGCGCGGATTGCGCTTCGGGCAGATGGCGCGATCCGCCCGCATTGCGCCCGGCGGCATCGCGCAGGAAGTGCTTGACGATGCGGTCTTCCAGGCTGTGGAAGCTGACCACCGCGAGCCGCCCGCCCGCGCGCAGCAGGCATTCGGCAGCGTGCAGGCCGGCGCGCAATTCGTCGAGCTCGCCATTCACATGGATCCGGATGGCCTGGAAACTGCGGGTGGCGGGATCCTTCTTGTCGCCCGGCTTGTAGCCCAGCGCGCGCCGCACCACCCGCGCCAGTTCGCCGGTGGTGGTCAGCGGCCGCGCGGCCACGATCGCACGCGCCACGCGGCGCGACTGGCGTTCCTCGCCATATTCGTAAAGCACATCGGCGATCGCCGCTTCCGCCGCGGTATTGACGAAATCGGCGGCGCTTTCGCCGTCCTGGCTCATCCGCATGTCGAGCGGGCCGTCGGCCGAAAAGGCAAACCCGCGATCCGCCTGGTCGAGTTGCATCGAGGATACGCCGATGTCCATGGCCACCCCGTCGACCTGGGCAATTCCGGCTTCGGAGAGCGCGGCAAGCATCTCCGAAAAACGCCGCGGATGGAGCACAAGGCGCGGAGGGGTGGAACGCGCCTCGGCCCATCCGCGGCCTTGCGCGATCGCATCCGGATCGCGGTCGAAGGCATGGACGGTTGCGCCGCGATCGAGCAGCGCGCGGGTGTAGCCACCCGCACCGAAAGTGGCGTCGACGATCACATCGCCCGGCTGCGGGTCGAGCGCGGCGATCACTTCATCGAGCAGAACGGGAATGTGCGGGGCGTTGACGGCGGAGGCTGCGGGGCTCACTTGCCGCCCCCCTTGCCCTTGCCCTGAGCCTCGGCCACGAGGTTGGCGCAAGCGGCCTGCGCGGCTTCCCAGCCATCGCCCATCCGCGCCAGTTCGGCCGGGTTCCAGATCGTGAAGAAGCGACCGGCGCCCTGGAAGTACAACCCGTCTTCGACCCGGCCCAGCGAGCGCAGGTGCTCGGGCATCACGAAGCGGCCGCTTTCGTCAAAGGGAAGCTGGGCAAAGCCGAACAGCTGGTTCGAGCGCAGGTCGCGGTCGAAATCGCGACCGAGGCGGAGCGCACGCTCCTCTTCCCGGTCAAGTTGGGCCTCGAGTTCGTCGTTGCGGGAAAGGCCGAAGCCAACGAGGCAATTCCAGCGTTCGTGCTTGTCGAGGCACAGCACGCGCCCGCCCGAGGATTCCTTGACCGCCTTGCGGAAGCTGGGGGGAAGGACAAAGCGGCCCTTGTCGCCCGCGGGCGAATAGGCCTGTCCACTATATCCCCCGAAAGACACCTGGCCCTCTCCGCCCTTGAACTGAACCCCTGTCACCCCGCGGACACGACTTCTCCGTTCTGCCTGCGCGCGTTGGCAGGCAGCGCGCTGGCCGAAGAGGGCAGCGCTGCACGAAACACCATGTCCGATGGGCCTTGGTCATATCGCGGGTGGCATGGGGATGGAAGGGATTTTTGCGGGATTTCACGGGAAAATATGGCAAATCATTGATTCACATGTGGATAAATTCTGTCCTTCGGGTCCGTGACAGCGCCATTCCGCGGCAAGTCCGCCCGGCAATTCGCTGTTTTTACGTAGCTTTCAGGGCGCGCGACTCGACTCGCAGCAGGCCGTCCCGCGAAATCCCCAGTGGTTGGAAACCGGCGCGCAGGCGCCGCCGGAAATGGGCTAGTCGAACGCCAGCCCGGTGAGCGCGCCGAGCTGATCCTCACTGTCGTCAAGCGGTTCGGGCAATTCGAGCAGCGCGGCATCGGCCAGCACCGTTACCCGCCCCTGGCCGACCCGGCACTGAGCCGCGATCCCCTTGCCCAGGATGCGGCAATCGCCACGCGCCGCGCGATCCACCTCGCCGCGTGCGGGATCGGATCCAGCGACGACGATCTCGCCAGCCAGCAACACCGGCACCGAATTCTCGCCATAACTTTCTTCGCGCGGCGCGAACGGCTGGTTCTCGCTGAAGCGCATATCGAGCCCCCAACGGATCAGGACCGGGGGAATCAGGCCGACCGAGACAGGATGGCGCGGATCGCCAAGCGGTACGGCATACTGCCCGGTCAGCATCGGATCGAGCACCAGCAGCAAACGCCCACCGCGCCGCACCCATTGGTCAAGGGCGGCATTGTCGGCCGGGCTGAGGCCGCGCGGCTGCGCAATCAGCAAACGGTCGAGCCGCGCCAGCGGATCGGGCGTGGCGGCCTCGCCTTCGCTCGCGCTCAGCGTGTCGAGCGGAACGAGTTCGTAGCGTTGCTCGAGCGCGCGGCGCACCCAGGGCAGCGGCGTGTCCTGCTCGATCGCGACTTGCAGATCGGCGCCATCGGGCCAGTAGATCGGCAGGCTGCTCATCAGGCCCAGCGGGGCCCGCTCGCCCGGCCCGGGATCGCGCTGCCAGGCCCACAATCCCCCGGCCAGCACCAGTGCCAGGGCCAGCGCGGCGGCGGCCAGGCTAAGGCGTCGGACGGTTGGTGCCATTGCCCCGTTCCGGAACGATCGCGCTCTCCTGGCCGGGTGAAGCGGTGGCATCGGCCGGCATGTCGGGCACCACGCCGGCATCGGCCAGCGGATCGGTGAGCGGGGCAACTTCCGCCGGAGCCACCGTCGGCGCGGCTTCGGGCACCGCCGAAGCCTCGGACACCTGCGCACGATCCTGGATGATATTGGCCAGTCCCACCAGCAACAGCATCGCGGCAAGGCCCGACAGCCCGATCTGGAGCCGCTGCACGGCTTCCGCGCGCGAACCGCCAAGCGGCGCCGACGCCAGTTCGCCTTCCGCCGCTCCGGCCAGGCTAGGTGACGCCTCGCCGGAATGGCCAGCCCCGCCGCGCAGCCCGTTGAGTCTGAAAAGATCGCCTGTTGCCATCGCCCGTCAGGCTAGTGTGTCTGGCGCGTCAGTCAATCGTGCGCGAGCCAGTCGAACACCGGCAGGCCCTTCGCCCGCAGCCATTCGGCATTGTAGAGCGTCGAAAGATAGCGGAAACCGGTGTCGCACAGGATCGTGGCGACCCGCGCGTCCTGGCGGCCTTCGCGCACCAGTTGCTTGCCGAGCTCGACCGCTCCGGCAACATTGATGCCACTCGACAGGCCCAGGCACAGGCCTTCCTCGCGCAGCAGCCGCGCCACCCAGTGCAGCCCTTCCTGGTCGGAAATGCGATACTGCGTGTCGATCGGCGCGCCCTCGAGATTGGCGGTGATGCGGCCCTGCCCGATCCCTTCGGCAACCGAGGATCCCTCGGCCTTGAGCTCGCCATGGGCGTAATAGTTGAAAAGCGCCGCCCCGTGCGGGTCGGTCAGCGCGATCCGCACATTCTCGTCCAGCGCCTTGAGCCCCATGCCCACACCGGCGATCGTGCCGCCGGTGCCCGCGGCACAGGTGAAGCCGTCAATCCGGCCTTCGAGCTGTTCCCACAATTCCGGCGCGGTGCTTTCGATATGCGCCTTGCGGTTGGCGATATTGTCGAACTGGTTCGCCCAGACCGCGCCCGGGGTCTCTTCCGCCAGCCGGCGCGAGGTGTGGACGAAATGGTTGGGGTCGGCAAATTTGGTGGGGGCCACCAGCACCAGCTCCGCGCCCAGCGCGCGCAGCGTGTCCATCTTTTCCTTGGACTGGTTGTCCGGCATGACGATCACGGTCTTGTAACCGCGCGCATTGGCCACCAGCGCGATCCCGATCCCGGTGTTGCCGGCGGTCCCCTCGACCACGGTCCCGCCAGGCTGCAATTCGCCGCGCGCCTCGGCATCGCGAATGATCCACAGTGCCGCCCGGTCCTTCACCGAGGAACCGGGATTGGCGAATTCGCACTTGCCCCAGATCTCGCAGCCGGCCGCCTCGCTCGGCCCCTTGAGCAGGACAAGCGGGGTGTTGCCGATCAGGTCGAGCGTGGAGCCGAAGGGTTTGGTGATATTCATGGCCACCCGAGGTAAGCCTTCGCGCCCCAACCCGCAATCAAGATCAATCTTCAGGCGCGATAGTAACCTTCAGCCCGTCGAGTTCGGCGGTGAAGGCGATCTGGCACGACAGGCGCGAGGTTTCGCCGCGATGATCCGAACTTTCGAGCAGGTCGTCCTCGTCCTCGCTCATCGCCGGCAGCTTGCCGATGAAGGCGGGGTCGACATGGACATGGCAGGTGGCGCAGGAACAGCACCCGCCGCACAGCGCCAGCAGCTCGTCGAAGCCATTGTCGCGGATCGCTTCCATCACGGTCAGGCCGTCTTCGACCTCGATGGTCGATTCTTCCCCGGCACGGTTGACAACGGTCAGCTTGGGCATCGGTGCTTGTTCCTTCCTGATCGGGCCGCAGGCGTCACGGCCACTATCGAGCGTTCGGGCGGGCTGCTACGGTCTGCCGCGCCGTTTGGCAAGCTAGGGGAATCATTAGTGGGCCTCACCGCCGATACCATCCGTTCCGGGCTCGACGCCTTGGCCGGGCGCGACCAGCGGATCGCGCGCCAGCTGGAGCGGGTCGGCTATCCCGAACCGCGCATTCGCGAGCGCGGCTTCAAGACCTTGCTGCGCACGATCGTGGGGCAGCAGGTCTCGGTCGCCGCGGCCAGTAGCATGTGGAACAGGCTGGAGGCGGAACTGGGGCCCGAATTCACGCCCGCCTGCCTGCTGCAGCGCGACTTCGACACGCTGCGCGCTTGCGGCCTGTCGCGCCAGAAGCAGGGCTATGCCCGCTCGCTGTGCGAACTGGTGGCGGCGGGTGCGCTCGATTTCGGGCGTCTGCCCGGCGATGACGAGGAAGCGATCGCCGAACTGACGCGGATCAAGGGCATCGGGCGCTGGTCGGCCGAAATCTACCTGCTGTTCGCCGAGGGGCGCGCCGACATCTGGCCAGCGGGCGACCTGGCGGTTCAGGAAGGGGTGAAGCGGCTGCTCGCCCTGCCCGAACGCCCGGCCGAAAAGCCCACCCGCGAACTGGCAGAAAGCTGGCGCCCGCATCGCGGGGCGATGGCGATCTTCACCTGGCATTTCTACTCGGCCAGTAGCGATCCGGTTTGAGGACCATGTCCGGTTCTCACATTCGCAGCGCAAATGCGGACCTTCCGCAAACGACCCCATTGCGGACGTTTGGTCTCCCTGCCACATAGGTCTTATGGACAAACGAGAAGCGAAGTTTCGGACTGGGTTAGTATCCGCTTTTGCGTTCTTTTGGGTTGCAGCAACAGTGGGCTTCTATTTTCTACCGGCATCCCCCCACGGACGAATCAGCAAAGTCCTCCGGACTGACGAAGGGTTCACGATCATTGGCGGGGTGGTCTTCTCGATCTTTTGTGTGTTCAGCCTAATCGCATTATTCTCAGCCATTCGCGCTTGCCTTGGTTGGCCTGCTATCAGCTACAATGGCAAGGTTCTGAAAGAGTATGTCGTTCCATTTAGGCGCATACCAATCTCAGATGTCGAGCGCATCGAGGTCCGTTCTAAGGATGCTTTGCTCCACCTGAAAAGCGGCGGCAAACGGACCGTGAATGCACGTCTAGTCCAAAACCACGAAGCATTCTTCAATCGCGTTATTCTCGATTGAACCCTGTCGGGACGGGCAAGTCCGCAAACCACCCACTTCCAGCCATTCAGCCGGTGTTTCGGCCAGCCCAGAGCCCGCCATT
>CAZCNF010000013.1:0-70656 GCA_964500135.1 uncultured Porphyrobacter sp. | reverse complement strand
GGCGCAAACTGGCGTGTTGCCATGTGCCGCGCTTGGCGATAGAGGCGGCGGCGCTGCAGGGGTGTAGCTCAGCTGGTAGAGCATCGGTCTCCAAAACCGAGGGCCACGGGTTCGAATCCTGTCACCCCTGCCACTTCTCTTTCTTGCTGCGCAGCGAATGTCGGTTCGGCCCCGCCCAAGCCCGCTTGCTTTTGCCACTCGCCAGGCCTAAGTGCCGCATCGTCTTCCGACATTGGAATCAGGCCTTGCCCCTCCCGGACCTTGTTCGGGGCGGCGAAGAACCCTACCTGAAAGCCGATCCCGGAAGGCGGGACAATTGACCGAGGACGAAGGCTCACCACGATGGCCGAAGAGAAGAAGCGCAAGACGACTCCCGCCGAGTTCATGAACCAGGTCCGCAGCGAAACGGGCAAGGTGGTGTGGCCGACGCGGCAGGAAACCGTGCGCACCGCGATCTTCGTGTTCATCCTGATGGTGATCCTGTCGCTGTTCTTCCTCGGGGTCGACACGGTTTTCAGTGCGATCGTCCAGTGGCTGCTGTCGCTGGCCTGATCCGCGCCTTCACATCTACGGGAATTCACAATGGCTCGCTGGTATATCATTCACGCCTATTCGGGTTTCGAGAACAAGGTGCGCGACGCGATCATCGCCGAGGCCGAGCGGCTGGGGCTGAGCGACGCGGTTGAGGACGTGCAGGTCCCGACCGAGACCGTGACCGAAGTGAAGCGCGGCAAGAAGGTGCAGGTCGAGCGCAAGTTCATGCCCGGCTATGTGCTGGCCAAGCTGAAGCTGACCGACGATGTCTATCACCTCGTCAAGAACACGCCCAAGGTCACCGGCTTCCTGGGCCAGGGCAATAAGCCGCAGCCGATCAGCGAGAAAGAGGCCGCACGCTATTTCGGCGGTGTCGAGGAAGCCAAGGCCGCGCCCAAGCGCGACATCAGTGTCGATTACGAGATCGGCGACCAGGTCAAGGTGCTCGACGGCCCCTTCGCCAGCTTCAACGGCGTGGTCGAGGAACTCGATTTCGACAAGGCGAAGGTCAAGGTGTCGGTTTCGATCTTCGGCCGTGCGACCCCGGTCGAACTGGACTTCGAACAGGTCGAACTGATGAAGTAAGGCCTGCGGGCAGAGCCTGTTCAGGCAGGCTCGTGCGCCGCAATCGCCGTGGCGATCGCTTCAGCGGTCTGCGCGGTCAGGTCCTTGTCGATTTCCAGCACGAGCTGCTGCCTGGTGTTGCGACCATAATGATCGCGCAGCATGCCCAGGGTCTTCGGCGCGGCGATCACCACGATCGGCGCTGCCCCTCCATTGCCGGCCGCGTTTTCGAGCACACCGGCGGCGTAACGGGCAAAGTCAGCTTCGCCCTGCTCGTGCCAGTCGGTATCGCCATAGCCGCTGCGCCGCTCGCCTGAACTGGCGTGGGTCCGGCCGGGCCGGTCCGATCCCTGGTCGCGCGTGGGCGGGTTGGGTGCCTCCTCCTCAGCCACCTCCACCAGCCGCGGTGCCGTGGCCGTGCCGTCGTTGCGCAGTAGCATCAGGCGCCTGCCGTCGGCAACCAGTGCAAGCGTACCTGTCTTCAGGATCATGGGCCAACTCCCTCTCATCTGTTCCAACGCCGAAACTATCACGAATCGGGCTGGAGCCCGAATGATCGGGATCAAATTTGCCGGCGATGCGGTGCGGGCCGGGCTGCATTTTCCTACATCGGCAGGTTTCGCTAGCGTCGTTTGCATGTCGCCGTCGCCTGATTCGATCCAACAAACCGTGCTGCAAAGCCGGTTTCGGGCCGGACGGCTTTTCTGGATCAGGACTGTGGTGCATGCGGTGCGCCGGGCCGGCGTCATGCCCGCACCCGCTGGGTCTCGAATCCGCAAAGCACTTGCTTTCCACGCTGGAGGCGCTATGCGCGCGCCTTCGCTTCCAGCCGGAGGCGAAACCGTGCGGGAGGCTCGCTTTGGCCAGCCGTCTGACCGCTTAACATGAGCTGCGCGTAGAGCCGCGCAGCGACAGTGTGAAAGGAATGGCCCCATGGCCAAGAAGATCGAAGGCTATATCAAGCTGCAGGTGCCTGCTGGCACTGCCAACCCCTCACCGCCGATCGGCCCGGCCCTGGGCCAGCGCGGCGTGAACATCATGGAATTCTGCAAGGCGTTCAACGCGGCGACCGACAGCCTCGAAAAGGGCATGCCGATCCCGACCGTGATCACCGTCTATGCCGACCGTTCGTTCAGCTTCATCACCAAGACCCCGCCGGCGACCTTCCTGATCAAGAAGGCGGCCAACCTCAAGTCGGGCTCGAAGGAGCCGGGCAAGGTTTCGGCCGGAACGATCAAGCGTTCGCAGCTGAGCGAGATCGCCCAGGTCAAGATGGCCGATCTCAATGCCAATGACATCGAGATGGCAACCCGCATCATCGAAGGCTCTGCGCGTTCGATGGGCCTCGAAGTGGTGGAGGGCTAAGACCATGGCGAAGATCACCAAGAAGGCGAAGCAGCTGGCCGGTCTCGACCGCGAGAAGCTCTACACCGTCGAAGAAGCGCTTTCGACCCTGCGCCAGTTCAAGGGCAAGTTCGACGAAACCGTCGAAGTCGCCATGAACCTCGGCGTTGACCCGCGCCATGCCGACCAGATGGTGCGCGGCATGGTGTCGCTGCCTTCGGGCACCGGCAAGGACGTGCGCGTGGCGGTGTTCGCTCGCGGCGACAATGCCGAAAAGGCGCTGGCTGCCGGGGCCGACAAGGTTGGCGCCGAAGATCTGATGGAAGACATGCAGGCCGGCAACCTCGACTATGACCGCGTGATCGCGACCCCCGACATGATGGGTGTTGTCGGCCGCCTCGGCAAGGTGCTGGGCCCCAAGGGCCTGATGCCGAACCCGAAGCTGGGCACCGTGACCCCGAATGTCGAACAGGCCGTGAAGGACGCCAAGAGCGGCCAGGTCGAGTTCCGCGTCGAGAAGCAGGGCATCATCCATTCGGGGATCGGCAAGCTGTCTTTCGCTGACGACGCGCTGAAGGCCAACTTCAAGGCGCTGACCGAAGCGGTGGTGAAGTCGAAGCCGAGCGGTGCCAAGGGCAAGTATGTCCGCAAGGTGACGCTGACCAGTTCGATGGGCCCCGGCCTCAAGGTTGACCTGAGCGAGGTCGAAGGCGCGTAACGCCTACGCCATCGCTGGCTAGCCGTATGAAAGGGGCCGGGGGAGCAATCCTTCCGGCCCTTCTTCCATCAATTCAGCATGTTATGGCGGCTAGATGCCGCCCGGCGTGAAGTCGTAACCGAGCGCGGCAAGGCCGTTGCCCAGCGCCGTGACACAGGCGGCGAGCGCTTGCGCATCGGTCGATCGCACCACGAAGTTGGCCCCCACCCGGCCTTCGCGGAAGAAGGGATAGCTGCCGATCTGGCAGCGTTCATGCGCCTTCTCGACGTCGCGCAGCAGCGTCGCCACCTCGCTTTCGGGCACCCAGCAGCCGACCGTTTCGCTGAGCAAGGGGGCACCACCCTGCAAGGTGCCGGTCAAGGCATCAAGCATGCCCGCCGTGATATGCGGCACGCCGGCCATCAGGTGGATGTTGCCAAGCTTGATGCCGGGCGCGCCCGACATGCGGTTGGGGATCAGTTCGCCACCTTCGGGCACGCGCGCCATGCGCAGCCGAGCCTCGGTGAGGCCACCGGGCTTGTCGGCATAATAGCGTTCCAGGATGGCGCGCGCCTGCGGATGCACCACCACCGGCACACCCAGCGCGGCGGCTACTGCGTCGACCGTGATGTCGTCATGCGTCGGGCCGATCCCGCCGGTGGTGAAAAGATAGTCATAGGCTTCGCGCAGCGCGTTCACCGCCTCGATGATGCGCTCCATCACATCGGGCACCACGCGCACTTCGGCGAGGCGAATGCCCTGCACCTGCAACCAGCTCGCCACCTGGGCGATGTTCTTGTCATGCGTCCGGCCGGATAGGATCTCGTCGCCGATCACGACGAGCCCGGCAGTCCATATCTTGTCCGATGCGCTCATGCAGGCCGCGTTAGGCGAGTGCGCTGCGCGAGGAAAGGGGCTGATGGCAGGATCTACTCTGCCGCCTCGAGTTGTTCCTCTGCCGTGCGGGCATTGGCCCCGGCACGGGTAAAGGCGAGGATGCCATCATCAACCGCGCCTTCGCGCAGGACCTTGCGGTCGAACAGATATTCCTGGTTCAGCCGCCAGGGATACTCGGTCGCGCTCTTGGGCATGATCTGCTTGCCACGCTGGATGTAGCCTGACGAGAAATCGAACAGATCGTCTTCCACCAGCTGCGCCTCTGCCTGAGGCGTCAGCACGGGCGTGGCGAGATTGGCGCCGGTTTTCTGCATGTAGTTCAGGACACGGCAGATAAACTCCGAATTGATGTCGGCGCGCAGCGTCCAGCTGGCATTGAGATAGCCGAACACCACCGCCAGATTGGGCAGGTTCGAGAACATGCAGCCCTTGTAGTAATAGCGCTGGCTGAGGTCGACCGGCTCGCCCGCCAGGCTGACCTTCACTTTGCCCGCGATCGCCAGCCGCAGCCCGGTGGCGGTTACCACGATATCGGCGGGCAATAGCTCGCCCGATTGCAGCCGCACGCCATCCCGCTCGAATTTGGCGATCTGCCCGGTCACGATCGAAGCGCGACCGGACTTCATCGCTTCGAACAGATCATTGTCAGGCACAAGGCACAACCGCTGTTCCCACGGGTTGTATGGCGGGGTGAAGGCCGATTTGTCATAATCCGGGCCCAGCACCTTCTCGATCCTGCGATGCAGCGCCTCCTTGACCTTCTCGGGCTTGTTGCGCGCGGTCTTGAAGGTGAAATCCTGCATCCGGATATTCTTGAAGCGGGTGATCCCATAGGCGATCTTCTCGGGCAGGACCTTGCGCAGGAAATTGGCAACGGCGTCCTTTGCCGGGCGCGAGAACATCCAGGTGGGCGTGCGCTGCAGCATGGTCACGTGCGCGGCTTTGTCGGTCATCGCCGGCACCAGCGTCACCGCGGTTGCACCCGATCCCACGACCACGACCTTCTTGCCGGAATAGTCATATTCCTTGGGCCAGAACTGGGGATGGATCACATCGCCGCCGAACTCGCTGAAATCAAAGCCGGCATCGTAGGGATCATCATAGTCGTAATAGCCCGCGCCCAGATACAGGAAGTTCGCGGTCAGTCGCTTGCGTTCGCCATCGGCCAGCTCGACCGTGACATGCCAGCGCGCCTCGTCGGGGCGGAAATCGGCCGCGATGACCTTGTGGCCAAAGCGGATGTGCGGGCGGATGCCGCGTTCATCGGCGATGCGATTGAGGTATTCGAGGATCGACGGACCGTCGGCGATCGATTTCTCGTGCTTCCACGGCTCGAACACAAAGCCCAGCGTATGCATGTCGCTGTCCGAACGGATGCCGGGATAGCGGAACAGGTCCCAGGTGCCGCCAATCTCGTCGCGGCGTTCGACGATCGCATAGCTCCGGTTGGGGGACAGCATCTCGAGATGAGCTGCCATGCCGATGCCGGATATGCCGGCACCAACGATGAGCACATCGAAATCGGGCATGGCTGAAGGCATTGTCTCTCTCTCCCTTGCTTACATCAATGTAAGCAGCATTGATCCAGAATGCTAGACTGGATGGCATTTTGCAACTGACGCGATTGTGCAGTTCGGCTAGGGCGCCGCCATGCTCAAGATTGTATCCTTTGTTCTTGCGGGCGCGAGCGCGCTGAGCGCCGCCGAGACCATGGCGCAAGGCACTGAAAACGGCGAGGGCCAGACCGACGCGGAAATCGTCGTGATCGGGGATGGTTTGCCGCAGGCGCCGTCGGTGGTCGCCTATGCAGTGAGCGAGATCGAGCGCGCACAGATCGTGGCGACCCCGTCTGGCCGGATCGAGGATGTGCTGGCAGGTGTCGCGGGTTTCCAGCAGTTCCGCCGCTCTGACAGCCGGTCGTCCAATCCCAGCGCGCAAGGGGTCACGCTGCGCGCACTGGGCGGCAACGCCACCAGTCGCGCGCTGGTTTTGCTCGACGGGGTACCCCTGGCCGACCCTTTTTTCGGCTACATCCCGCTTAGCTCGATCGCGCCTGAGCAACTCTCGCGTATCCGCATGACGCGGGGCGGGGGTTCGGGCCCTTTCGGGGCGGGCGCGCTGGCGGGTACGATCGAACTGGAGAGCGCCGACGTAGGCACGTTGGGGCCGGTCACCGCCAGCCTTCTGGCCAATGATCGCGGCGAGACCGAGGCAGGCGGTTCGGTTACTCAACGGCTCGGGGCTGGCTTTGTGGTGGCCAGCGGGCGATGGGACCGGGGGCAGGGCTTCTTCACCACGCCACGATCTGAACGCGTGCCGGCTACCGCCCGCGCACGGTTCGACAGCTGGTCAGCCGGCTTGCGCGGGGTTGCCCCACTGGGTGACGAACTCGAACTGCAGGCGCGGCTTCACGCCTTCCGCGACGAGCGTGTGCTGCGCTTCGAGGGCGCGGATTCGATGAGCGAAGGGCAGGATGCGAGCCTGCGGCTGGTCGGGCGCGGGCCCTGGCAGTTCGATGCGCTGGCCTATCTCCAGGCGCGCAACTTCTCGAATGTGGTGATCAGCTCGACCCGCTTCATGCGCACGCTGGACCAGCGCAACACCCCGTCGACGGGATTTGGCGGCAAGTTGGAACTCCGCCCCCCGATCGGTGGCGGCCACACGCTCCGGTTGGGGCTGGACTATCGCCATGCAGACGGCGAGTTGCAGGAAGAGGCTTACAATGCCGTGTCCGGTCTCGTGACCGAACGGCGGCGGGCGGGCGGCACCAATTCGAGCGCAGGCCTGTTTGTGGAAGACGACTGGCGGCTGGGTCAGCTGACGCTCACGGGTGGCCTGCGCGCGGACCGGACCCGGATCGCGGACGGATTCTATCGCGCGGTCAATGCCTCCGGCAGCTTGGTGAGCGAGATCGCGGCGCCGTCGCGCGCTGACTGGACGCTCTCGTGGCGCACTGGCCTGGCTTACGATGCCACTGACGTGCTGCGCCTGCGCGCCGCCGCCTACACAGGGTTGCGGCTGCCAACCTTGAACGAGCTTTACCGACCGTTCGTGGTGTTCCCGGTGGTGACGCTGGCCAATGCCGACCTGAAGAGCGAGCGGTTGGAAGGGTTCGAGGTCGGGTTGGATTTCGCGCCGCATGAACAGCTCTCGTTGTCGCTGACAGCCTTCGACAACCGGGTCGAGGATGCGATCGCCAATGTCACCCTGGCCCCGAATCTGCGCCAGCGCCGCAACCTTCCGGCGATCGATGCGCAGGGAGTCGAGGCCTCGATTTCTGCCGTCCTAGGCGATCTGCGGTTCGACGGCTCGCTGGCTTTCACCGATGCCAGGATCGACGGGCAGGCAATCGCACCCGAACTGGACGGCAACCGGCCGCCGCAGACCCCGCGTTGGGCTGCTTCGGCGAGCCTTGGCTGGGCGCCGAGCGCCGGCTGGGAAGTCGCAGTGACGCTTCGGCATGTGGGGGCACAGTTCGAGGACGAACTCCAGTCCGACGTCCTGCCGTCGGCGACGACTCTGGGGATCTTCGCGCAATTGCCACTGGCCGAAAAGTTCGGAATTGTGCTGCGGGCCGAGAATTTGGCCGGCGAAAAGGTCGTCACCCGCAATTCCGGTGGCTCGATCGATCTGGGTGCGCCGCGCACCCTGTGGCTGGGTTTACGCTACGGCTTCTGAGCCTTTCGGCATCTGCTGGGTGCGTGTGTGTGCCTCTCTGTGTCATTTCTGCACCCATGGCCCTGATCATCCACCAGCGGCGTAATTGGCAGACTTGTTATTTGAGTCGCGCGAATGATAGTATCCGCGCACAAAAATAAGGTTTTTTGGGAGAGGAACCTATGGGACGTAAGTTCGCGACAATCGCGGCTGGCCTGCTGGCCAGCAGTTTCCTGACAACGATGGCACAGGCACAGGACTCCGGCGAGGCCCAGTCCGAGACCGATTTTGACGACAATGTCATTATCGTCACAGCCACGCTGCGCGCGTCCGACGTGCAAGATATTCCGATTGCAGTGACTGCGGTCACGCCGGAAGAATTGCAACGCCAGGGCATCAACAACATTCAGACGTTGTCGACCGTTGCGCCGAGCTTCAACATCCAGTCGTCGCAGACCGAGTCACAGGGGACCTCGATCCGCATCCGCGGGATTGGCACAACCGGCAACAACATCGGCCTCGAGAGCGCGGTCGGCGTGTTCATTGACGGCGTCTACCAGTCCCGCCCCGGGATTGCGCTGGGCGAACTTGTGGATGTCCAGCAGGTCGAGATTCTGCGCGGTCCACAGGGCACATTGTTTGGCCGCAATACCACGGCCGGCGCCGTAGTGGTTCGTAATACTCCACCGGATCTCAATGGCTTCGGCGGTTTTGTCCAGGGGACCTATGGCAATTTCGATTTCATGAACCTGCAGGGCGCGGTCAACGCGCCGGTGAGTGAAACCTTTGGGGTGCGCGTCAGCGGTGCATACCGCAAACGCGACGGATTGCTGACCGATGCCAACGGCAATGGAGTCAACAACCGCGATCGCTACATGGTTAGGGGCCAGGCATTGTGGGAGCCAACCCCAGACATCAGCCTGCGGATTATCGGTGACTACCAGAAGGCTGACGAACTGTGCTGCGATGCAATCACCCTGTCGCCGAGCGCCAACTATACCCCTGCCTTCGTGGCAGGTTCGGCGCCGAACGGCTTTGTCGCACCGTTTCTTCCGGCCACGACCGGCCAGGCATCGCTGCCCTCGATCAAGGATAGTCAGAGGTTCGGCAACTCCAACGGTTTCGTGAACGGCAACGAGCAATGGGGTGTGTCGGGCGAACTGACTTGGGACTTCGGCCCGGCAGAGTTCACCGCGCTAGTCGGCTATCGTGATTTCCATGCCGAAAGCGTGCAGGACGATTTCCAAGGTGCGCAGGTCTATTCGGTCGCCGGGGTCACCGAAGACAATCTCCCGCCGACTTTTGACGATATCAAGACCTTCACCGCCGAGGCGCGCCTCCAAGGTTCGGCCTTCGACGACACGCTCGACTGGCTGGTGGGTGCCTACTACGCCGACGAAAAAATCGTCGAGGAAGCGAGCCTCACGCTCGGCCCCGATTTCCAGGCCTATGTTGGCCAAGCCAATTTCGGACCTGTCCTGGGGTCAACGCTCGCCCCGGCCTTTCTCGGGCTGGTCGCCCAGGCGGGTGCCTATCTGACGTCCGTCGCAGCAGGAACGCCCAATCCGGCGATCTTCGCGACCCCGATCAGCGCGGACAATTCGTTTGGCTACAACCGGTACGAACAGAAGGGGGAAAGCGTCTCCGTCTTCACCCACAACATCATCAACATCACCGACAATTTCAACCTGACGCTTGGTGCGCGGTATGTCGATGACAAGAAGGATGGCAGTTACGATCAGCTGGCCGCCAACAATCCAGCGTGTCTCGCCGGCCTGGCGCTGGCGGGTGCAACTGGAACGACGGCGGGCCGCACTGCAGCGTTCAATGCCCTGTCGCCGATCCTCGGCGCGCAGGTTGCAGGTGCTCTGACCACGCCACAGCTGAACGGTCCGGCAGCTTTCATCGGCTGCTTCCCGTTTGCCGCACCGGCGCTGGGCGTCAGCTTCCTTCCGCGCGAATATGACCTGACGTTCAAGGATGACGAGTTCATCTACACTGCGCAGGTCGGCTGGCAGCCAAACCCGGACCTGCTTGCCTATGCCGGTTTTACCCACGGCTACAAGGCCGGGGGCTTCAACCTCGATTCGACTTCGGCGGCCAGCGGGGGTGATCCGCGCTTCCAGTCGGAAGAGATCGATGCCTATGAAGTGGGGATCAAGGCCACCATCCTCGGAGGGCGTGGTCGCGCCAATTTCGCCTTCTTCTACAACGAACTGGCGAATTTCCAGGTGCTCGAGTTCACAGGTACTCAATTCCAGACCTTCAATGTCGATGACGTGACCGCCACCGGCATGGAAGCCGAACTGTTTGCGCAGTGGACGCCATATGTCAGCAACTCGCTGGCGGTGACTTATACGGACGCAAAGTATGGCAGCAATTGCGACTCCCGTTACGTTGCGGCTGGCGGGCCCAACCCGGCGCTCGAACTGTGCGGCACGCAATTGACGAATGCGCCGAAGCTCACCGGCGTGTGGGGCATGACCTACGACGGGCCGATCAGTTCGGATACCGGCTGGAACCTGCTGGCCAATGTCAATGTGCGTTACGAGAGTTCGCGGCGTACGAGCACCAAGGGCCTCCTCTCAGCTGGTGGGGTGATCACCGGGCCGGTGGCTTTCGACGTCCAGGAAGCCAACGTGAAGGTCAATGCACGGCTTGGCGTGAGCACGCCGGACAAGGGCTTTGCAATCGAGTTGTGGGCCAACAATCTCTTCAACGAGATCACCCGCGGCATCACCTTCAACACGCCCTTGTCGGGCAGTGGACTGGCGACCGGGCGGAGCGCCTTTATCGACGATCCGCGCACCTACGGTATCACTGCCCGCATGACGTTCTGACGGCAGGCAAAGCCACATAAAGAAGGGGCGGCTCGCCAGACCGGCGGGCCGCCCCCTCCTTTCCGGTCGCGCGATCGGACTTACATCGACCGCGCGATCACCATCTTCATGACTTCGTTCGATCCCCCGAATATCCGCGTGATGCGGCTATCGCGATACATCCGCGCGATCGGATAATCGTTGATGAAGCCGGCGCCGCCGTGGAACTGCAGGCACTTGTCGACGACTTCGCCTTGCAGCTCGGTGACCCAGTATTTGGCCATGCAGGCAGTCGCAACATCGAGCTCGCCCTTGAGGTGCCGCGCGATGCAATCATTCACGAAGATGCGGGCAGCCGTGCTGCGGGCTTTGAGATCAGCCATGACGAACTGCGTGTTCTGGAAGTCCCAGATCGTCTGGCCAAAGGCCTTGCGGCTCTTGACGTAGTCCATCGTAGTCTCAAGCGCCTTCTCGATCCCGTTGATCGCACCCACGGCGATGATCAGCCGTTCCTGTGGCAGCTCGCCCATCAGTTGGTAGAACCCCTTGCCTTCCACGCCGCCGAGCACGTTTTCCGCCGGCACGAACACATCGTCGAAGAACAGTTCCGACGTGTCCGCCGCATCAAGCCCGATCTTGTCGAGTTTGCGACCGCGCTGGAACCCTTCCGCGCCTTCGGTTTCGAGCAGCATCAGCGAGATGCCCTTGGCGCGCTCGTTGGGATCGGTCTTCGCAACGACAATGATGAAGTCCGCGATCTGGCCGCTGGAAATATAGGTCTTCGCGCCGTTGATGCGATAACCGTTGCCGTCCTTGACTGCGGTTGTCGTGATCGATTGCAGGTCGGAACCGACGCCTGGTTCGGTCATGGCGATGGCGCTGACGAGGTCGCCCGAAACCAGCCGAGGCAGGTATTTCTGCTTCTGCTCCTCGGTGCCATGGCGCACCAGATAGGGCAGGATCACTGTGTTGTGCAGGCTGGCAGCAAAACCTTCCACTCCATGCTTGGCCTGCTGATCGATGACCACCAGATCGTGCCGGAAATCCCCGCCATGGCCGCCATATTCGACCGGCACCGACACGCCGAGCAGACCCGCCCGTCCGGCTTCGCGCCAAAACTCGCGTTCGACCTGGCCGTCTTCGCGCCATTTGAGCACACGCTTTTCCGGTGCATGCTGCTGGTAGAACTTGCCCACTGCATCGGCAAAGATTGCGATCTCCTCGTCGTTCATGAACTCGGGTTGGGGGACGTTAAGGACGGACATCTTACTTCCCCTTCCAGTTGGGCTTGCGCTTCTCGGCAAAGGCGGCAGCGCCTTCACGGGCATCCTCGCTCATGAATACCGGGCCCATCAGTTTGGCCTGGTTGGCCCAGCGTTCGCCATGGCTCCAGCCGCGCGATTCCTCGATGATCTGCTTGGACACGCGCACCGCAAGCGGGCCATTGGCATTGATCGCCGCTGCCAGCTCAAGCGCCGCATCCAGCGCGGCGCCATCCGTCACGCGGTTGATCAGGCCCAGCTCATAGGCACGCTGCGCGCCGAAGAAATCGCCGGTCAGCGCCAGTTCCATCGCGACCTTGTGCGGGATCTGATCGGGTAGCCGCATCAGCCCGCCCGCTCCGGCGACCAGTCCGCGCTTGGCTTCGGGAATGCCGAACTTGGCATCCTTGTGTGCCACCACCAGGTCGCAGGCGATCATCAACTCAAGCCCTCCGGCCAGCGCGTAGCCTTCGACCGCGGCGATGATCGGCTTGGCAGCCGACTTCTGGGTAAGGCCACCGAAGCCGCGCCCCTCGATGCTGGGAGATTCGCCGCGCAGGAAGCCTTTGAGATCCATCCCCGAACAGAATGTACCGCCCGCGCCGGTGATGATGGCGACACGAAGGTTGTCATCCGCGTCGAGCCGGTCAAGCGCCGCAGCGATGCCTTCGGCTGCCGCCTTGTTCATTGCGTTCTTGGCTTCGGGCCGGTTGATGGTGATGATCAGGATCCCGTCACGCTCTTCAGTCAGCAGCTCTTCGCTCATGCGCCTGTCTCTCTCCAATTTCGCAGGTGTTGCGTCTCGATTTGCGACTTATATAACTAGGTGGAACAGCATGTCCACGGCAAGGCCGTGACCTCATCAAAAGGAATAGACGCGATGGCCGAAGCCTACATCATCGACGCAGTCCGCACCCCGCGCGGCATTGGCAAGCAGGGCAAGGGTGCGCTTGCCGCCGAACATCCGCAACATCTGGCAGCGACCGTGCTCAAGGCGATCAAGGTTCGCAACGGGCTCGACACTGCGACGGTCGATGACGTGATCTGGTCGGTCTCGACGCAGGACGGGATGCAGGCCGGCGACATGGGGCGCATGGCGGCGCTCGATGCGGGCTATGACATCGTTTCCTCCGGCACCACGCTCGACCGGTTCTGCGGCGGCGGGATTACCTCGGTCAATCTCGCGGCGGCGCAGGTGATGAGCGGGATGGAAGACTGCATCGTGGCCGGCGGCACCGAGATGATGAGCCTTACCGCCAGGATGTCGCAGGAGAAAATGCAGGCTGGAATTCGCCCGCCGATGATGGGCAGCTACAACGAGCGGCTGCAGAAGGTACACCCGCAAAGCCACCAGGGCATATGCGGCGACGCCATCGCCAGCATGGAAGGCTTTACCCGCGAGGAACTCGACGAGGTCGGCTACCGCAGCCAGCAGCGCGCGGCCGAAGCGATTGCCGCCGGGCGCTTTAAGAAATCAGTGGTGCCGGTGGTAGCCGACGATGGCCATGTTATCCTCGACCATGACGAATATCCACGCCCCGACACGACAATGGAAGGGCTGGCACAGCTCGAGCCGGCCTTCACCAAGATTGCCGATGTGCCGCTGGACGCCAATGGCACGACCTTCCGCAAGCTGATCAACCAGAAATATCCGGACCTCGAGATCAAGCACTTCCACCATGCCGGCAACTCGAGCGGCGTGGTTGACGGCGCGGCCGCCGTGCTGGTGACCAGCGCAGACTATGCCCGCAAGCATGGATTGAAGCCACGCGCGCGGATCGTGGCCACCGCCAACATGGGCGATGATCCCACGCTGATGCTCAACGCGCCAGTGCCAGCCGCCAAGAAGGTGCTGGCCAAGGCGGGCATGACCACCGATGATATCGATCTATACGAAATCAACGAGGCGTTCGCAGTGGTCGCCGCCAAGTTCGTGCGCGACCTCGGATTGAGCTGGGACAAGGTCAACGTTAACGGAGGCTCAATCGCGCTGGGCCACCCGATCGGGGCGACCGGTTCCATCCTGATCGGCACGGTAATAGACGAGCTCGAGCGGCGCGGCGGGCGCTATGGCCTGGTCACCATGTGTGCGGCAGGCGGCATGGCACCGGCGATCATCGTCGAACGCGTGGACGATTTCGTCGACTGAGGGTGAACCCATGATCGCGGACAATACCCCCGTCATCATCGGGGTCGGGCAGTATTCGGAGCGTGTGGGCGAACCGGGATACGAAGCCTTGTCCTATATGGATTTGGCTGGTCGGGCGCTGGCTGCGGCGATCGCCGACAGTGCTGCCAGTGGAGCAGTGGCGCCAGCAATCGACACACTTGCCGCGATCCGGGCCTTCGAAATGTCGCGCCCGGGCCGCGAGCCGCCCTTTGGTGCCGCCAACAACGTGCCGCGCGCCATTGCCAGGCGGGTCGGCGCCAATCCCGTGCGTGCCATCCTGACGCCGACGGGCGGGCAGACTAACCAGCAGTTGGTCGGCGAGTTCGCCCAGGCGATCGCGGCAGGCGCCAGCCGCTGTGCGGTTATTGTTGGATCGGAAGCCATTTCGACGGTGCTGGCGCTGAGTGCTAAGGGGGAGAGGCCGGACTGGTCGGAACAGGTCGAAGGTGACTTCGAAGACCAGGGCTTCGGCGTCGAGGGCATGATGGAGACCGCTCTGTTCGCCCATGGCGCCACCGGTGCGATCCCGCTCTATGCGCTGGCCGAGAATGCGCGGCGCGCCAAACTGGGCAAGGGTCTCGACGACTATCGCCGCGACATCGGCGAATTATTCGCGCCGTTCACGAAGGTTGCCGCAGCCAATCCGCACTCTGCCGCCCCGGTCGAGCGAAGTGCTGAGGACCTGGCCACTGTCAGCGATCGCAATCGCATCGTTGCGGAGCCCTATACCAGGATGACGGTCGCGCGCGACCAGGTGAACCAGGCCGCTGCCATCATCATCGCCAGCGCCGGGCTGGCCCGCGAACTGGGCGTCCCGGAAGCCAAGTGGGTGCATATCCATGCGGTGTCCGCCGCGACAGAGGCCATGCTTTCACAGCGACCGGATCTCGCTGCCAGTCCCGCTTCGATCGCCAGCGTCGAGGCAGCGCTGGGGCGCGCGGGCAAGCAGATGGGAGAGATTCGCTATCTCGACTTCTATTCCTGTTTCGCCATTCCCGTTTTCAACCAGATCGACCATTTTGGCATCGCGGTCGACGATCCGCGGGGTTTGACGCTGACCGGAGGGCTGCCGTTCTTTGGCGGTGCAGGCAACAATTACTCGGCTCATGCGATCTGCGAGGCGGTGGAGCGGGTGCGGCACGATCCGGGCAGTTTTGCGCTTGTCGGCGCCAACGGGGGCTGGATGAGCAAATATGCGACGGGAATCTATTCCACCGCGCCGGCCGACTGGTCAGCCAATGACCGGTTCCAGAAGCTGCCTGAAGCCGGCGAGCGCATAAGGGTTGGGCAGGGTGCTTTCGACGAGGCCGTGGTAGAAACCTACACGATCAACCACGCGAAGTCGGGCAAGGATGCCGTGTTCCTCGGACGCAATCAGGCTGGTGAACGGGTCTGCGGCAATGCCGACCTGACGCATGAGCCGACCCGCGCGCTGTTCGAAGGTGGTGTACCCTTCGGCGCAAGACTTGCGGTTGTTCAAGACGAACGCGGACGCAATATCGGTCGGCTCATCGCCTGATCCAGCCTGTAGGGTGCGCGCGCTTTGACAAGGCCGCCTGATTCGCGTATTTAGTTTCAAACGAAACTATCGTGATTCTGCGCGAGGACCGCCATGACCAAGCACACGCCCCTTCAGCCCGGCGACCTGTTCGAGAACCCCGCCGGCCTCGACGGGTTCGAATTCGTCGAGTTCTGCGCGCCGGAAAAGGGCATGCTCGAGCCGGTGTTCAAGGCGATGGGTTTTACCCATGTCGCGACGCACCGCTCGAAGGATGTGCACCTCTGGCGGCAAGGCGGGATCAATCTCATTGCCAATTACGAGCCGCGCAGCGCCGCGTGGTTCTTCGCGCGCGAACATGGCCCATCGGCCTGTGGCATGGCCTTCCGCGTGCGCGACGCGCGAAAGGCCTATTCCCATCTGCTGGCCCAGGGTGCGGAGCCGGTGCAGGTCCAGACCGGGCCGATGGAACTGCATATCCCGGCGATCCGTGGTATCGGCGGTGCGATCCTTTACCTCGTCGATCGCTATCCGGACGAAGCAGGCGAAGGCTTGTCGATCTACGACATCGACTTCGAATATCTGCCTGGCGTCGAGAAGCACCCGGTCGGTGCGGGCTTCAAGCTGATCGATCACCTCACTCACAACGTCTATGGCGGGCGGATGAAGTATTGGGCGGATTATTACGAAACGCTGTTCAATTTCCGCGAGATCCGCTTCTTCGACATCAAGGGTGAGTACACCGGCCTTACCTCCAAGGCTCTGACCGCGCCGGATGGCAAGATCCGCATCCCGCTCAATGAAGAGGGCGAGGGCGGAAAAGGGCAGATCGAGGAATTCCTGCGCCAGTTCAACGGCGAGGGGATCCAGCACATCGCGCTGATCTGTGACGATCTGGTTAAATGCTGGGACAATCTCAAGGCGTTGGGCGTGCCTTTTATGACCGCACCCCCCGAAACTTATTACGAGATGCTGAGTGAGCGGCTGCCTGGCCACGGTGAGAATGTGATTGAACTGAAGTCGCGCGGCATCCTGCTCGACGGCACCACGGAAGGTGGCCAACCCCGCTTGCTGCTCCAGATTTTTGCCGAAGCGCAGGTCGGCCCGGTGTTTTTTGAGTTCATCCAGCGCAAGGGCGACGAGGGTTTCGGCGAGGGGAATTTCAAGGCGTTGTTCGAAAGTATGGAGCGCGACCAGATACGCCGCGGGGTGCTGGACGTCGAACAGAAGGAGCCGGCTGAATGAGCGCGATCGAGCCCGCCCCGGTCAAGATTGGGGGCATCCACCATGCCGCCTATCGCTGTAGGGATGCGAAGGAGACGGTCGAATGGTATGGCCGCGTGCTGGGCATGGAATACACCACGGCCTTTGCCGAAGACCATGTGCCCTCGACTGGCGCCTATGACCCCTACATGCACGTCTTCCTCGACGCTGGGAATGGCAATGTGCTGGCGTTCTTCGAGCTACCCAACCAGCCCGAAATGGGGCGTGACGAGAATACCCCGGCCTGGGTCCAGCACCTCGCCTTCAGGGTCAATTCGGAAGCCGAACTGCTGGCCGCCAAGGCGCATATCGAAGGGCTGGGGATCGACGTGCTCGGCCCCACGCACCACGGCATCTTCAAGTCGATCTATTTCTTCGATCCGAACGGGCACCGGGTTGAACTGGCGGCGGATATCGGAACGCAGGACCAGTATGACGAACTGAAGCGCGTTGCGCCGCTGATGCTGGAGGAATGGTCGCGTACCAAGAAGGCACCGCAACACGCTGCCTGGCTTCACCAGATCGCCCGCGAAGAGCACGGGCTTGAAGGGCGACGATAATCTGAGCCCTTGCCATGCGGCGGCAGCGCGGATGTGACTGCTTGTCGGGATCAAACCGCTATGTTAACGTTCCCAAAAATCCTGATGGGAGCGGGAATTATGCGAATCTCGGGTTGTTTGACGGCTATTTTGGCCGCCATTGCTTTTTCGGCGTTGCCAGTTTCAGCACAGGATCCGTCCTTGGCTGCGCTCGAAGCGCAACTGCCAGGGACGCTGGTCAATGATCCCTCACGGCTCGACTGGGAAACCTATGGTGGCGACAGTGAGGTTGCACCGGTATTGGATCCGGCAATTCCCGGCGGAGGCGCCGCACTGCGCATCAGGGTCAAGCGTGCGGCCGAGTTCATCTATGTTGCTGGCGCCAATGTGCCGCTAACGAAATCAGTCAAGCGTGGAGAAACGATCACTATTGGATTCTACGCCCGCACGATTGAGGCAGATACAGCCGATGGCAAGGGGGTGCTGCGAGTTAGGTTCCAACAGGATGCGCCACCCTATCCAGGCTTCGGTGAGAAGACGCTGCAAATTGGCAAGGAATGGGACTGGTACGAGGTCACCGCCGAGGCTGAGCTGACGCTGCGGTCGAAGGATGGTATCGTTGCGTTGCAATATGGCCGCACTCGCCAGACGATTGAGATTGGGCAGACCATTGTAGTTTCGGGTGCCGGTTCGATTGCGTCCGGCCTGCCCGACCGTAAGGTTGCAGTTGATGCGCCGACGCCCCCGCCGCCACCAGCTGCGCCGACACCGATTCCCGTGTCCGAACCGCTTATCCCTGAACCGCTTGAAGGTTCGGGCGAGTTACTCAACGATCCCAAGGGGGCGGATTGGGCGATCGCAGGCGCCGCCGATGCCGCACAAATGCGCGACGATCCAACCGTGTGGCTGGGCAAGGCAAGGCGCTTCACCGTGACCGCCGCGGGCGCCGACCCGGAAGCGATTTCGATGCGCATTCCGATCAATCTGCCGATGATGGGTGGCGACAATCTGCTGGTCGCGATTGCCGGGCGTACCGAGCAGGCCGCCACGACCGATGGCAAGGCACGAGTCAGCGTGAAGATCGACGATCTGACACCCGGTCGGGGTGATTTTGCCCAGGCCGAATTTCCGCTCGGCACTGGCTGGCAGTTGATCCGGCTTCGCGCTCGCTCGCCGCGCAATTACGAAGGCGGGGCAACCCAGTTGGTCTTGCAGTTTGCAGGCGCAGCCCAGGTTGTCGACATCGGGCCGGTCTATGTGTTCCGGGCGTCGCCTGCCGCCGCGAACTGAAGCGGCTAGACTGCCGAACTGAAGCGCCGTTGCGAATCTTGCCGGTAGGGGTCGAACAGGGCGGCGATCGTGCGCGAATAGGGCAAGCCCTGTGGCAGGATCGTCAAAGTGTCGTCGCGCATGTCGGCCAAGCCACGATCAATGAAGGGTTGCAGGGCCCTGCGGTTCTCATGCAGCAACCGCGTACCAAGCCGGGCGCGTCCGTCGCATAGCAGGCGTTCGATCACGGCACCGCGGTAGCGGTCTTCGGCCGAGCGTACCTTGCCATGCGCGACCGGGAGATGGTCTTGCGAGAGCAGCATGCGGTAACGGCCAGTGTTCTTTTCCGTTTGTGCGAGCAATCCGGGGAAGCTGCTGATCGCCGAGGCTCCGAGGCCGAGAAGTGCTGGCGCGGGATCATCGGTAAAACCCTGGAAGTTGCGCCGCAGCTTGCCCTCGGATGCCGCAATCGCGAGTGGATCGGTCGGCCGGGCGAAGTGATCGAAGCCGATCGGCACATATCCGCGCGTGGTGAGATACTCGAAGCCGCGCTCCGCCATTTCGAAGCGTGCCTGCATGCCGGGTAGATCGTTATCCGGGATGGCGCGCTGGCGCGGGATCAGATGCGGCACATGCGCATAGCCAAACAGGGCGATCCGGTCTGCGCCAAGCGCGAGGCTGCGTGATAGAGTGTCTTCAAGGTCGGGCCAGCGCTGGCCGGGCAAGCCATACATCAGATCGAGATTGAGCGAGGTGACGCCCGCTTCGCGCAACCAACTCACGGTCTGCTCGATCAGTGCATATGGTTGCACCCGCCCGATCGCATTCTGTGCATCGGGAGCAAAGGTCTGCACGCCAAGACTGGCACGCCCTATGCCTGAACTGGCAACCACTTCAGCCCAATCCCGGCTCATGGCCCGCGGATCGAGTTCGATCGAAATCTCTGGGCTGGCGAGCCGGAAGTGCACGGTCAGGTAGCCAAGCAACCGCGCAAAGTCGAGCGGCGTCACGGCATTGGGGCTGCCGCCACCAAACGACAGGCGCGAGATCGAAACGTCTGGGGGCAAGCGATCCGCCACCAGCGCAATCTCATGGCGCAAGGCATCGAGATAGGCCTCAAGCCGCTGCCTGCGCCCGGCGGCGGCCGTATTGCAGCCGCAGTAATGGCAAATCTTCTCGCAAAAGGGGATGTGCACATAAAGCGACAACTCGCCCTTGTAATGGCCAAGCTCGCGCGTGAACGCGGCTCCGTCGAGCGGGCCGAATTCGGCGGCGGTCGGGAAGCTGGTGTAGCGGGGAACCGGCGTAGCCAGCAGCTCGGGGTGATAGGGCCAAGTCATGATCCCTTCCTGCCGCCAGCATCGCCGGCGGTCATTGCGATCGGTCAAATTGCCGGCGGCAACTGCCGGAATGGCATGCCTTCATCGGGCAGGGCTCAGGCAGGGGCGCTGGTCCATCCTTCATCGGAATGGCGATAGATCCGCCGCCGCACAGGCGAGCCACCATGGTGCCTCCAACGGCCTGTGGGGTCGCAACCGGCATCGAGGCTGCCAACAGCGCCAACGTGGCGAGGCGCGCAATCAACATGGCCCGGCCTCCTCGTCCTCGATGAGGATCCGCTGGGCCGCGCCGTCGAGATCCTCGAACTGTCCGTCTTTCATGGCCCAGAAGAACAAGGCCAGCCCTGCAGCGCCCATGCCGAGCGCCACCGGGATGAGGATCACCAGTCCGTTCATCTGGCCATTCCGGCAAGCCGCAGCGAGTTCGCCACCACGATCAACGAACTGATCGACATGGCGATAGCCGCGATCATCGGCGTTACGAGGCCGGCCAATGCCAGCGGCACTGCCAGGATATTGTAGCCGACCGCCAGCACGAAATTCTGGCGCACCACCCGCATCGTCGCTCGCGCCACCTCGACAGCTCTCGCGACCGGCATCAAGCGTTCGCCGATGAACACCGCGTCGGCCGCCTGTTGGCTCACGTCACTGGCGTTGCCCGGCGCAATCGCGGCGTGCGCGGCGGCAAGGGCAGGGCCGTCGTTGAGACCATCGCCGACCATCAGCGGGCGGCGTCCCTCGGCTTTGAGCCGCTCGAGCAATGCGAGCTTTTCGGCTGGCGCGAGCCCTCCTAGACCCGCAAGGCCGAATTGCCGCGCGACTGCCTCGACGGCTTCTGCGCGGTCACCAGAGAGCAGTTGGGCATCGAGTTTCATGGCCTTGAGTTCGCCAATCGTTTCGGCGATGTCGCCGCGCAGTGGATCGCTGAAGCCGATGGTTCGAGTACGCGGACCGAGGCGCAATTCGCTCGTCGGGTGATCAGCCGCGACTTCGGGACGGGCCAGTGCCACGGTTTGCCGCCCGGCCAGCGCAAATATGCCTTCGCCAGGCCGCTCGCTGATCTTGGTTAGCGGGGCGGGCGTCACTCCCTGTGCCAGCAGCGCCTTGGCCACTCCACGACTGAGGGGATGGCGGCTGACCTGGGCCAGCGCCAGCGCGATCGCCTTTTCCTTGCCATCAAGTCTGCTCAGATCGGGCCATGGCTCGCCCAGCGTCAGCGTGCCGGTTTTATCGAACCGCAGGCAGTCGACTTCGGCAAGCCGTTCCAGAGCCGTCCCATCCTTGATCAGCAGACCTTGCTTGAGCAAGGCGTTGCTTGCCACCACCTGCGCTGCGGGCACTGCCAGCCCCAGCGCACAGGGGCAGGTGATGATCAGCACCGCGATCGCGATCAGCGACGCCTGGTGCCAGCCAACGCCGGCCAGCATCCAGCCGATGAAGGCGAGCAAGGCAAGAGTATGTACCGCAGGCGCATAGGTCCGCGATGCGCGATCAGCGATCCGTACATAGCGGCTGCGCGATTGGCCGGCCTCATCCATCAGCCGGGCGATATCGGCCAGCTTGGTGTCGCTTGCGACCGCGGTGGCGCGAACGTGGATCGGGGCCATCACGTTGATCGTGCCGGCATGGACTGCGCTGCCCGGCGCGATCGGCTCAAGCCTGCTCTCGCCGGTCAGCATCGAACTGTCGATGCCGCTGGTCCCGTCGATCACCTCGCCGTCGGCTGCGAGCGCTTCTCCGGCAGCCACCAGCATCACCATGCCCGGGCGCAATTGGTCTGCAGGAAGGCGGCGCAGGGTGCCATCGGCGGCCATCACCGCCGCGCTTTTGCCCATGCGGCCCAGCAGCGCGTCGATGCCGGCGCGGGTCCGGCCCCGCATCATCGCGTCGAGCGCGCGGCCGCAAAGCAGGAAGAACAGCAGCATCACGGCGCTGTCGAAATAGGCGTGGTCGCCGCCAGCCAGCGTTTCGTAGAAGCTTAGAGCAGATGCCAGCAGCACGCCGATCGAAATCGGCACATCCATGTTGGTACGGCGGTGGCGCAAGGCCATCCATGCCGAAGCAAAGAAGGGCCGGCCAGCATAGGCAATCACCGGGATGGCGATGGCTGCGGAAAGCCAGTGGAACAGCTGCTTCGTTACGCCGCCCGCACCCGACCAGACGCTGACCGACAGCAGCATGATGTTCATCATGCCAAATCCGGCCACCGCCAGCGCGCGAAGCAGCAGGCGGCGATCACGTTCATCCTGCGCCAGCGGATTATCTTCGACGCGTTGTGCTTCAAAACCGAGTGCTTCGATTGCATCGATCAGCTGCTGTTCGCTCAGTTCCGGCGAATGGCGCAGCGCCACGCGCTTAGCCGAGAAATTGACCCGGGCTTCGGCAATTCCCTGCACTCTGGGCAGTTCACGCTCGATCTTGGCAATGCAACCGGCGCAGCGCATGCCCGGCACTGTGAAGCGACTGTCGATCAGGCGCGTGGCCTCGACCGCGGGGATGGCTTGAGCGGCGGTCACGGCAATTCGCGCTCCATCCGCCATGTTTGCCCTTGGTGTTCGATCCTAATCCGCACGATCCATCGGCCCGGCGGCAGCGCCGCAGGTGAAGCGAAGGCCCGCTGGCCGGTTTGTTCGAGCTCGATTGTGGCGTGTTCCGCTGCACCGAGCGGCCGCCGCAGCATCGCCACGACCGTGGCTCCGACGGGGGCGCCAACAGTCTCGACCAGCAACCGGCCATCGGCGGCGCGGGAGATCTGGGCGTTCCATCCCAGCGCCCGTTCGCGCTCGGCCTCCGCGAGCCAGCCATTATATTTCTGGCTGGCAACATAGCTGTTGGTGACGATGACACCGCCAAAGCCGCTGGTAGCAAGGCTCGCCATGAGAAAGTTGACCGCCATTACCACACCGAAACCGGCGATCATGACCAGCAGCATATGGCGCCCGGTGAATTCGCCCTGCCGAGATTGCGTCGATCTTTCGCGCATCATTCGCCTTCCGGTGCGTTGAACAGGGTTTCGGATAGGTCGCGCTCTGCCTGCTCGTCCTGCGAAGTGAGGACAAACGCAAAGCTTTGCGGTGCGGTGCCCGGCGGGCTGGCGACATAGGCCCGCACGGTGCGTGTCTCGTCAGCGGCCACTCCCACGATATGGCTGCGCGCGGCCCTGGTTTGCGGAATGGCATCGGTCCACAGGATTGCGCCGGGGAGTCCTTCAAGTGCGATCTCCATCCGGCGCGGGCGACTTTCCATGTTGCGCAGCTTCAACGTGTAGGCATTGCGCACCGACCCGTCCTTAAGCAGCATGAAAGGCGGGTTGCGGTCGGGCGAAACGGTCAGGTCGGTATGGCTGCGCACGCCCAGTGCGAACAAGAGCGCCAGGCCGATGCCGCCCCATACCGAGAAATAGATCAGCGTGCGCGGGCGCAGCAGCGCTTTCCAGGCCGATCGGGGCGGCGCACCGGCCTGTTCGGCCTTGCAATCATCGAGTGTTGCATAGTCGATCAAACCACGCGGGCGACCAATTTCCTTCATAACCCGGTCGCAGGCATCGATGCACAAGGCACAAGTGATGCAGCCGATCTGCGGCCCTTCGCGGATGTCGATGCCGGTTGGGCAGACCGCCACGCATTGCAGGCAATCGATGCAGTCGCCAAATGCGTCCGGCGCCTTTTCCGCCTTTTTCATGCTGCCGCGCGGTTCGCCGCGCCAGTCCTTGTAGGTCACGATCAGCGACTTTTCGTCGAGCATGGCGGTCTGAATGCGCGGCCAGGGGCACATGTAGATGCACACCTGTTCGCGCATGAAGCCACCGAGGACGAAAGTGGTGGCGGTCAAAACCGCCACTGTCGCATAGGCGATCGGGGCAGCCTCAAGCGCGAAGAAGTCGCGCATAAGCGTGGGCGCATCGGCGAAATAGAGAATCCATGCGCCGCCGGTGGCAAAGGCAATGGCGAGATAGATCGTCCACTTGAACAGCCGCCTGGCGAACTTGGACAGCGTCCATGGCGCCTTGTCGAGCCGCATGCGGGCATTGCGATCGCCGTCGATAAAGCGATCGACATGCTGGAACAGGTCGGTCCACACCGTCTGCGGACAGGCATAGCCGCACCACGCCCGGCCCACAGCGCTCGTGACGAGGAACAGGCCGATCCCGGCCATGATCAGCAGGCCAGCCACGAAATAGAATTCGTGCGGCCAGATCTCGATCCCGAACATGTAGAAGCGGCGGTTGGCCAGATCGACCAGCACGGCCTGGTCCGGTGCATAGGGGCCTCGATCCCAGCGCAGCCACGGCGTGACATAATAGATCGCTAGCGTCACCAGCATGACGAACCACTTGAACCGCCGGAACGGCCCATCAATCCGCTTGTTGTGGACGGTCTTGTGCCGCTCGTAGAGCGGCTCGACCGAGTGCGGGGCGCTAAGGTTGTTCATCGGGCGCGGCTGCTGGCTCGGCTGGAGGTGCTGGTGCCGCTTCGCCTCCGCCTAGCGAATGCACATAGGCAGCGAGCATCTTGATCGTGACCGGATCAAGCCGGTCCGCCCAGCCAGGCATCACCCCATGACGCGGGGTGCGGATCTGGCGCCTTATGTCGGCCTCGCTGCCGCCATAAAGCCAGATCGCATCATTGAGCGCCGGTGCGCCCTGGAAGCGATCGCCGCTGCCGGTGGGGCCATGGCAGGCCATGCAATTGTCGGCATAAAGCTGCGCCCCCGCCGGATTGCCCGGACCTGCGCCCCCAAGCGAACGGACGTGGGACACGAGGCCGGCCAGCTGGCCCTCGCTGAACATTCCCTCGAAGCCTGGCATCTGGCTGAAGCGGGCGCGATCATCACCGTCCCAGCGGATGCCGTGCTTGATGGTGAACTCGATCGCTTCGAGATCACCGCCCCACAGCCAGTCGTCGTCATTGAGGTTTGGATATCCGGCCGATCCCGCTGCACCCGAACCGTGGCATTGTACGCAGTTGACCTTGAATGCAGCCGCGCCGCCCGCCACCGCCTGTTGCAGGAGATCGGGATTGTTGGCGAGCTGGGCAGTTGGCACCGCGTCGATCCTGGCCAGGACTTCGCTGCGCGCGGCCTCAGCGGCAGACATCTCCTTCGCCAGCTGGCCGCGGCTCGTCCAGCCCAGCGTACCCGAAGTGGCTTGCTCGATCATCGGCCAGGCGGGATAGGCGACGGTATAGGCCAGACCCCACGCCACTGTAGCGTAGAAGGTCCAGAGCCACCAGCGCGGCAACGGCGTGTTGAGTTCCTCGATGCCGTCCCATTCGTGACCGACGAACTCGGTACCTGTCGGCGCGTCGATGCGCTGCGATTCTTCGGTGTCATTCGCCATCGTCTTGATCCTCGAGGATGGAGTGGGCAGCATCACGGTTGCGGGCCTTGGCCCCTGGGCGGAAGGGCCAGGCACAAAGCGCCAGGAACAGCAACGTCATCGTCAGCAGGCCCCAGCTGTCGGCAAAGTGCCGCCAGGTGTCGTAGTCGCTCATCGGCCGGTCTCCTCGGCCAGTTCCTGCTGGGCCGCGGCGCTCTTCACATCGACCAGCGTACCCAGCATCTGGAGATAGGCGACCAGGGCGTCCATCTCGGTAACGCGTCCCGGATCGCCGTCGAAGTCACGGATCTGGACCTTGGGATAACGGGCCGCGAGATCGCCGGCATCGGCATTCGGGTCCGCCTGCGCGACAAGGTCATCCGCGGCCTTCGCGATGTCGGTATCACTGTATGGCACCCCGACCCGCCGCAGCGCGGTGAGAGTTGCGGCAGGATCGGCGACCTTTAGCGGCGCGTCGGCCAGAAAGCCGTATTGCGGCATGATGCTTTCGGGCACCACGCTCTGCGGATCGGCCAGATGCTGGACATGCCAGGCATCCGAATAGCGCCCGCCGACCCGCGCGAGGTCCGGCCCGGTCCGCTTCGAACCCCATTGGAAGGGATGATCGAACATGCTTTCGGCCGCGAGGCTGTAGTGGCCGTAGCGTTCGACCTCGTCACGAAACGGGCGGATCATCTGGCTGTGGCAGGTGTAGCAGCCTTCGCGAATGTAGATGTCGCGGCCGGCTTGTTCGAGCGGGGTATAGGGCCTCACACCCTCAACCTGCTCGATCGTGTTGTCGAGATAGAACAGCGGCGTGATCTGGACGAGACCGCCAATCGCGACCGTGACCAGTGTGGCCACCGCCATGAGCGTTACGTTCCGCTCAAGCCGCTTGTGGCGCGAATAGGCTTCTTTGGGTGCAGTGGTCATGACAGGGGCTCCTATTCGGCCGGAACTGCAGTGAGAGGGCGGTCAGCCGACGGATCGTGCGGTGTCAGGATCATCGGGGCCTCGTTGCGCACCCGGCCCAGGATCGTCATCCAGACGTTGTACACGAGCACGATCGCGCCACTCAGGTAGAGCAAGCCGCCCAGCACCCGCAGCGCATACATCGGCTTCAGTGCGGCAACCGTGTCGGCAAAGCTGTTCACCAGGTAACCGTCGGCGCCATACTCGTGCCACATCAGGCCCTGGGTGATGCCCGCCACCCACATGCTTGCCGCGTAGAACACGATCCCCGCGCTCGCGAGCCAGAAGTGCCAGTTGATCATCCGCATCGAGAACATGCGCTCGCGCTGCCACAGCCGCGGCACGAGGTAATAGATGCAGGCGAAGGTGATCATGCCGTTCCAGCCCAGCGCACCGGAATGCACATGCCCGATGGTCCAGTCCGTATAGTGCGACAGGCTATTGACGGCCTTGATGCTCATCATCGGCCCTTCGAAGGTGCTCATGCCGTAGAAAGCGAGCGCCATCACCATCATCCGGATGATCGGATCGGTGCGGACCTTGTCCCAGGCGCCGTTCAGCGTCATCAGCCCGTTGATCATCCCGCCCCAACTCGGCATCCACAGCATCACCGAGAACACCATGCCCAGCGTCTGTGCCCAGTCGGGCAGAGCGGTGTAATGGAGGTGGTGCGGTCCAGCCCAGATGTACAGGAAGATCAGGGACCAGAAGTGGATGATCGAAAGCCGGTAGGAGTAAACCGGGCGCTGCGCCTGCTTCGGTACGAAGTAATACATCATCGCGAGGAAACCGGCGGTGAGGAAAAATCCCACCGCATTGTGCGCATACCACCACTGAGTCAGCGCATCCTGCACACCGGCAAAAGCGCTGTAGCTGCGCGATCCCAGCAAGCTTACCGGCATCGCCAGATTGTTGACGATGTGAAGCATCGCGATCGTAATGATGAACGCGAGATAGAACCAGTTCGCGACATAGATGTGCGGTTCATGGCGCTTTACGATCGTGCCCACGAAAACGATGAAGTAGGCGACCCAGACGATCGTCAACCAAAGGTCGACGTACCATTCGGGTTCGGCATATTCCTTCGACTGGGTCACGCCGAGCAGATAGCCGCTGGCCGCCAGCACGATGAAGAGCTGGTAGCCCCAGAAGACAAATCGCGCCAAGGCGGGAAAGGCGAGCTGGGTGCGGCAAGTGCGCTGCACCACGTAGAAGCTAGTCGCCAGCAAGGCATTGCCACCAAAGGCAAAGATCACCGCGCTGGTGTGCAATGGGCGCAACCGCCCGAAATTGAGGTAAGGTTCGAAGTTCAACTGCGGGAATACCATCTGCGTGGCGATGATCACTCCCACCAGGAACCCGGCCATGCCCCAAAAGATCGTGGCGATCACACCCCAGCGGACGGGGTCATCGTCGTAGCGTGACGGGCCTTGCGGCATGCGGAAGATGCTCTGCGCGCTGATGAGCGGGTCGTAACGGAACGCGGTGAATGCGAGCAGCCCGAAGGCGACGAGCGCAACGATGGTCATGTGCGCGGCGAATGCGGCGTCCTTTGCCCCCACCATGGCAGCAATGGCTGCCAGCAGAACAATGGACCAGATGCCGATGCGGCCAAGAACGGAACTCATGATGTCATACCCCCGAATCTGCCTCGGCAATAGGCCGGGTGTGGGAAGCCTTCTTTGATCCAGCGCAAATTTCCGTGCCGGATACGGGCGTCGCGACATGACCCGCCCGCACCTCCAGCTCTGCACGATCCTGGAGCCACACCAGCGATCGGCCTGCGGTGGCGATCAGGTGGTCTTCGCGGAGTTCGCTGAACTGGCGGCTTACGGTTTCGATCGTCAGGCCAAGGCTGTTGCCAATGTCACGGCGTGACATCGGCAGATCGAGCCGGATGGCGGTACCGTCCGGGATTCCGATCCGCTCGGCCATGGCCAGCAGGAAATCGGCGATCCGTTCCTGCGCAGATTTACGCCCCAGCCTGATCGCCTTGTTGCGGCTGCGCTGAAGGGCCATCAGCGCGCGCAGGAGAATGGTGCGAAGGACGGCGGGCTCGGCTTCCGCTATGTCAAGAAAAGCCATGGCCGGGAAAGAGATGGCCGTGCAGTCGACCAAGGCGACAAGGTCGAAATCATTGCCCGGGCGACGTGGCAGATGAATCATGTCGCCTGCGAAGTGGAAAGCCAGCACCTGCTCGCTGCCGTCCGGCATGCGCACCACCAGCTTGGTCGAACCGGAGGCCAGAAACACTAGCTGGTCTGCTGCGGGATCCAGCGCAATCCTTTGGCCGTGAGCGGCACGGCTGACCGAGCCGATCGCGGTCAGGCGCGCGGCCAGTTCGCGCGACGAATGGCGTGTCAGGATCGACTGGCGAAACCTCTCGAAAGGCGAATCGGCCACATGCACTCCAGGCAAAGCAAGCTGTTCGCTTTCTGGAGCCGGGATGATTTTGGGTCTTTGATCGGGATCAAGGAACTATAGCAGATTCCAGCCCTATCTCCCCTGCAAGTTGCAAGAACCCTTGGCCGCATGGGGCGGCCGCTGCAGCTTACGGGAACAGGGAAATGAAAGTCTCACTATGTGCTTCGGTTGCTGTGCTTGCGCTGCTTACCAGCCCTGCATTGGCGCAAGATGACCAGACCGGGGATGTGCAGGTCAAGTTGCTCGGTACAGCCGTTCTGCCTGACGGCAAGATCACAGACCTTTCGGTTGATCCGGGCTTGCCAGTCGGCACACAGACCAAGGCCAACGACAATGTCGTCCCGACTGTAGCGATCGAATATTTCTTCGCTGACAGCTTCTCGGTGGAAACCATCTGCTGCATGACGCAACACGATGTCGACACAACCTCTGGCTTGCTTGGCGCCGAACTGGTTTCCAACGCTCGCCTGATTCCGGCGACGGTCACCGCCAAATATCACTTCGATGCGGGTGTGGCGAAGCCCTACCTGGGCGTCGGGGCCACCTATTTCCTGTGGGTCAGCGACAAGCCTGGTGCCGCGACCACGCCAGCGCCGTTCAACATCACCGATACTGATTTCTCCGATGAATTCGGCTTCGTGTTGCAGGCCGGGATCGACATTCCGGTTTCGGACAAGGGCTTTGGGATCAGTCTCGACGCCAAGCGTTACTTCGTTGACACGACCGCGCGATGGTACGCCGGTAACACGCTGGTGATCGAAACCGAGCACAAGCTCGATCCATGGGTGCTCAGCGCAGGCGTGAGCTACCGCTTTTGAAAGCCGCTGGGGGGCTCACTATTCGGCTAAATCCTCGACCGCCGCGCGGTCGAGGATTGTCACTGTCCGCCGTGATGGCAGGTCGATCAGCCCCTGCGATTTCATGCGTGTCAATTGGCGGCTCACCGTTTCGATCGTCAGGCCCAGAATGTCGGCGACCTGCTGGCGTGAAAGTTGAAGGTCGAAAGTCTGGCCGTTCCGGCCAGCGCCGCCGCCGGTGTCAGCGCGATCTGCCGCTTGGAGCAGGAAACTGGCCAGCTTTTGCTCGGCAGTCATGCGGCCCAGCAACAACATCCACTTGCGCGTCCGGTCGAGCTCGGACAGGGTGCGTTCGAGCAGCTTGTGTTCAAGCCGGGGATGCTCCCGTGCGAACCGATCGAAGTCACGCCGCTCGAAGACACATACCTGGGCATCGGTCAGCGCTTCGACACCGTACGGCGTCGAGCCGCCAAAAGGGCGGCCCAGAAAGTCCGAAGGGTAGGCGATACCCAGGATCTGTTCACGCCCGTCAGACGTCGAACTGGACAGTTTGAGCAGCCCGTCGATCACATTGGCGACGAGCACCGCTTCGTCGCCCTCCCAGATCAGTTGCTCGCCGGCACGGAGCTTGCGCTGACGCCCGATCGAATTCAATGCGCCCAGTTCATCACGGGTCAGATCTGAACAGATTGCCCGGTTGCGAACCGTACAGGCGTCGCAGAAAGTCGTAGATACAGCGCTCATTGTCCCGTCCTTGGGCTCGACCATAACCCAAACTTGCGTGCGATCAAACTGCCAGCGCCCTAGCAAAACCGCTTGCGGTGGATTGGCCGGGTCATTCTCCCACCTTCCCCGTCAGTGGTCCAATCGCGGGAACTTGGCAGGAATCGCGATTTCACAAATGCTTGCTTGCATTCGGTTGCGGCATGGTATGTTATCTTCGAGGGTCTTGGGGGGTTTGGTGTGGCGGTCTCACAAGCGGGCAGCAGTGTATGTGGGCGAGCAGCCTAGGTGGCAGAGCGCAAGACCCGCGTTGCAGTAATTGGCGGCGGATGCGCTGCCATGGCGCTGGCGTGGGAGCTATCTCGCCCTGAACGGCAGGGCCGCTTCGAAGTCACGATCTACCAAGAAGGCTGGCGGCTGGGCGGCAAGGGCGCTTCGGGTCGCGGACCCAGCGGCCGGATCGAGGAGCATGGGCTGCACATCTGGCTCGGCTTTTACGACAATGCGTTCCGCATGATGCGGCAATGCCACGCCGAGCTCGAGGTAGCGGGCATGGGCGATCTTTATGGGGACTGGCGCGAGGCCTGGACACCCGAGAACGACATCGCACTGTGCTCGCCCCGTGAAGGCGGCGGTTTCGAGAAATGGGCAGTCCACATGCCGCCACGCAGCGGGTTGCCGGGCGATCCGCTGCCACCGGATGTGGTGTTTTCGCTGCCATACTACATGGCCCGTGCCTTCGAGCTGTTCCGGGCTTTGGTGCTCGACACCAGTCGCGATGGCGCGACGGTGCTGAGCGGATTCGAGCGCCCGCCCGAAGGAGATGTCGGGGCAAGGCTCGCCTATCTTGCGCGGCTCGGAACCTTTGCAGGGGCTGCCACCTTGGCAGAAGGACTGGGCGTTATTGCGGCCTTGCTGCGCTCGGTCACGCCGCAAGGGGCGGATGGACTGCTTCAGGCGGCGGATGGCCTCTTGGGCCAACTGCGCCAATGGATCGAGGATCGTTGGATCGCGAACGACCCCAACCGCTTCATGTGGGAAGTCGCCGATCTTACGCTCGCCACGATAACCGGGCTAATGCGCTATGGCGTGATGAACGATCCGCGCGGGCTTGATGCGATCGACGATTACGAATGCCGCGAATGGATGCGCATCAACGGAGCTTCGGTCAGGGCACTGCAGTCGCCCTTTCTGCGCGGGCTATACGACCTGTCGATGGGGTATGAGAACGGCGATCCGAACCGGCCTTCACTTTCGGCTGGGCAGGGGCTGCGCGGCACCTTGCGCACCTTTTTCGGCTATCGCGGTGCCTTCATGTGGCGCATGCGAGCCGGGATGGGCGATGTCGTGTTTGCTCCGCTCTATACCGCGATGAAGGCGCGCGGGGTGAAATTCGAGTTCTTCCACCGACTGACGAACATGGGCCTTGCCCCATCGAAGGACCATATCGACCGGCTGACCTTCGATGTGCAGGCGCGCACGCGCCGCGGTCGGGACTATGATCCGCTGGTGCTCGTCCAGGGCAAGCCCTGCTGGCCGTCTCAGCCCGATTTTGCGCAACTTCTGCAGGGCGAGCGGATGCGCAAGGACGGCTGGAATTTCGAATCTCACTGGGACCGGCGACGCGCGAAGGAGACAACGCTTAAGGTCGGTGAGGATTTCGACTTGGTCGCGCTCACTGTCGGGGTCGCTGCCGTTCCGCATGTGGCTGGCGAGGTGCTGGCCCATGACAAGCGCTGGCGCGAAATGTGCGCCAACGTGGCGACGGTGGCATCGCAGGCCTTCCAGGTCTGGTTGACCGAGGATCTGGAAACACTCGGCTGGCCCGGGCCGACCTATATTACGGGCGCCTTTGCGAAGCCGTTCGACACCTGGTGCGACATGGCGCATGTCGTGCCTGAAGAAGGCTGGCGCGAGCCGCCTGCTACGGCAGTCTATTTCTGTGCCGTGCTGCCCGATCCGCCCGAGCCGCCTTCGGACTACGATCTCGGCTATCTCGATCGGCGGACCGAGGAAGTCCGCAGCAACGCCGCCAGCTATCTCGAAGGGCCGATCCGGGCTGTCTGGCCTGGTGCGTTCACGCCAGATGGCGGGTTTCGTTGGGAGATACTCAAAGCTGCCGACGACGGCTCACCGGGGTCGGACCTTACCGGCCCGGCACGATTCTCCAGCCAGTTCTGGAAAGCCAATGTCAATCCGTCGGATCGTTATGTCATCCACACTCCAGGTAGCTGGCGACACCGGATCTCGCCGCTCGACCGGACCTATGACAATTTGACTCTGGCAGGCGACTGGACCGATAGCGGTTTTCATTCGGGTTGCGTTGAAGGTGCCGTGATGTCGGGGCTTCTGGCCGCACATGCGCTGTGCGGTTCCCCCAGGCTGGAGGATATTACCGCGTATGACCACCCGTAAGTCTGCATCCAAAGGAAAGAGCGCCAAAGCCGCCGCCGCAAAGATGGCGGCGTCAGAGCGACTGACACGTCCCAAACCGGCACGTAGCCGGCCCGATCGGACCGGAGCGGGTGCCAAGAAGGAAGCAGCCGAAAGGCGCAAGGCTGACATACCGCCGCCACCACCCGGACGGGTCGGGCCAGCCGCCGCGATCGACGAGGCCGTCGCTGAAGCGGTGAAGTCGGGCTATGATGTGCTGGCGCAGACCATTGCGCAGGGTCGCGAGGCAGCAGAACATTTCCGGCAAGGCGAATACAATATCCGGGACGTGCCCCACGACCTGCAGAAGCTGACCCTGCATCTGCTGGGACTGGCGCGCCAGTTGAGCGGGACGGTACTCGACCTGTGCGAACAGCTCGTCCAGCAGGTTCCGGTTTCGGGCAGTCCCCCGCCTCCCGGCGTGGTAGCGGCAACCAACCCGCCCTTTCGCGATTACCACCACAAGGATGCAGGCCCGGTCCCGCCGATCGAAGGCGGGCAGATGCAGAATGCGCCGCGCATGGTAGCGCCTGGGCCAGCGGCAGCGGCTGCGCCGGTAGGCGGCATGCCAATCAGCGCCCTGTTCACTGGCACCAAAAAGGCAAAGCTTCTCACCACCAGCCTCGCACGGCCCGATCGACCTACCGCCCTTTGGGAAATCAGTGCATCCCCGCTCCACCCCAACGCCGGAGGCGCCGCCGCCCTTGCCGACGTCAAGTTCCATACCGGGGAAACGGTGGGCGGGCTGGTGGCGAGCATCGCCGTGCCCAAGGGTCAACCGCCCGGGATCTACAGCGGGCTGGTCTTCGCTCAGGGCCAGCCGGTACCGCTCGGCGCCCTCGTGGTCGAACTGGAGGGCTAGGCCTTGGCGCGGGGGGAACAGAGCTTCGACGAGCCTTCGCCGGGCGGCTTACCCCAGCAATTGCTTGACGATTACGCTGCAGCAACGCGTGCCGCGTTGGCGCGGTATCTGGCGCCGGAGGTCCCGGCACCGTTCCTCGATCCGCTGATGAACGAATACCCGGCGCGCGGGGGCAAGATGATGCGTCCCGCGATCTGCATTGCTAACGCGTGCCTGTTCGGCGGGCGGGTCGAGGATGCGGTGCAGTGTGCCGCCGCGATCGAACTCCTCCACAATGCGCTGCTGATCCACGACGACGTCCAGGATGGCAGCGACATGCGCCGCGGCCGCCCAACCCTGCACGCGATGCATGGCGTCCCACTGGCCATCAATGCCGGTGATGCGCTGTTGTTCACTGCCTTTCGTCCCCTGCTCGAAGCGATCCGCCCGCTGGGCCAGCGGGCCGCCGAGCAGGTCATCGAAGCGACCATCATGATGGCACGCCAGACCGCTGAGGGGCAGGCGCTCGAACTGGGTTGGCGCGACCGCAATGTAACCGACCTAGTCGAAGCCGACTATATCCGCATGGCACTCAAGAAGACTGCCTGGATGGGCATGATCTGGCCGGCGCAGCTGGGTGTGATCGTCGGTTCGCGCGGCCGGGTGGATCCGTCCCGGGTAGTTCGCTTCGGCCACTTCCTGGGCGTGGCGTTCCAGATCGAAGACGATCTGAGAAACCTTTCGGATGATCCCGGTTATGGCAAGGAACGCAATGGCGATCTGTACGAAGCCAAACGCACGCTGATGCTGATCCATGTGCGTGCCCGGGCGACCGCGGCAGAGCGCAAGCGCATCGACGCGCTGTTGCGGCTGAGGCGCGACCAGCGCCGTGACGCCGAAGTGCTGTGGCTGGCCGGGCTGATGGAGGAGAAAGGCTCGATCGATCACGCGCGGCGCGTGGCCGCTGCAATGGCCGGTTGCGCAATCGAAGAGTTTACGCTCGCCTATGATGGCTGCCCCGATGACGACAACCGCGCTTTCCTGCTGGGGCTGGTGCGCTGGATATTCGATCGCAAATGACCGGGCGCGTGCTTCTTTACGGCGCAACCGGCTACACCGGCGAAGCGCTCGCCCGGCACCTCGTGGGCAAGGTCGAGCTGATGCTGGCCGGGCGTAATCCCGATCGGCTGGCAAAGCTTGGCGCGGAATTGGGTTTGCCATGGCGCGCGTTCGACCTCGCGCATCCTGAAACCGTGGCCGCCGGGATCCGCGATTGTGCGGTGCTGTTCAACGCTGCGGGCCCTTGCGCCGATACGGCCATACCGCTGGCCAAGGCCTCCCTTGCTAGGGGCATCCATTACCTCGATGTCGGTGGGGAATGGCCGGTGTTCGAGGCGCTCATGGAACTGAGTGATGCGGCCCAGGCGTCAGGGGTGATGGTCATGCCGGGGTTGGGGTTGACCATCGCCGCCAGCGATTGCCTGATGAAGCGCGCTGTGGAGCGATGGCCTGATACCGTGCGGTTGTGCCTGGGCATCTCGCGTGCCCATGCGATGAGCCGGGGCAGCGCCATTACAGCGGCTCGGCTGTTCGAGCAGCAGGTGATGGTGCGCCGCTCGGGCAGGCTCGAAGGCGTGCCGCTCGGCAGCCTCACTCGCCCGTTCGATTTCGGCGATGGCCTGCGTGAAACGACCGCCATGAGCTGGGCCGATGTGGTTACCGGTGAACACACCACTGGTGTGAAGGACATCGAGGTCTATTCGGAGATTCCATGGTGGCAGCGTGCCGGCTGGCGCGCATCAGGGGTCTATGCTTCGCTTACTGGAGCAGGCGCGTGGCGGTCGGCAGGCGCTGCGCTGGCGCAGGCCTGGCCGCAGGACCCGGGAGAGCAGGTGCGCAATCGGGGCCGCTACACGATGGTGGTCGAAGCGCTTGACCGGTGGCGCCGGCCGCGCTGGCTGCGCCTCCATACGCATGATGGCTATGGCACGACGGTGCTGGTTGCGGCGGAGGCGTTGCGCCAGATCCTGGCAGGGGCAGCGCAGCCCGGTTTCCAGACGCCCGCCGGGATATTCGGATCATCGTTTGTCGAGCAGGCAGGGGCCGGCACCTTCGAGCCCGTTAGCAGGAGCAGTGCAGCATGCGGGTAGCTGGTCCGGCCATTCCCTATGTCCAGTCATCGGCCAGCCAGGACGTGCCGCCGCCTTATCATTTTCCCGACGTGACGGTGCAGGCCTTTATCTGGCCGGCCCAGATCGGCGCCGTGCAGAAGTATTGCGACAACTTCCTCAATCTGGGCACGCGCGAGGAGCGCGGCTTCGAATACCGCCCGCTGGCCGCATGGCCCTACGCCATGTTGCTGTTTCTCGATTACCCCGAGATGATCAGTTCAAGCCGCGAACCCGAGGATATCGGTGAAACGCCCTATCCCGAACGCGGCATCACCAGCCAGCGCGAGGTGTTCGCATGCCTGCCGGTTGTCCGTTATGGCAGTGGCCCGTTGGGCCTCATCGCCGACACGGATATCGAGTGTGTGTTGCCCTTCATCGTGGTCAGCAAGCCGTGGTCCTGCGTATGCGGGCGGGAAATGCTGGGACTCGGCAAGCTGCTGGCCGAGATTGACATGGCCGAAGGCTACTATCCCGACAGTTTCCGCGGCGCGGTGCGTCTGCCTGGCTGGGCAAGCGATGCACCCGGCGAACACCTCAGCGTTTTGCCTTTCCTCGACGTGGAGACTGGCCCGGCGCTACCGACCTTCCGGCTCGAAAAATCGCCCGAAAAATCGCTCGCCACCCTGTTCCAGAGTCCTGCCGCCAGCCTTGTCATCTCGACCATGAGCGACCTCGGCAACTTTGCCGATTTCGCTTCCGCAGGACTGTTCCCCACCGCCATGCGAACGCTCGGTCTCAAGCAATACCGCGATGCCAAATATCCGGACCGTGCGATCTACCAGGCACTGGTGTCGTGCCGCTCGCAATACAGCAATCTGCGTGAGATGCGGATGTATGACGAGGACAATGTGCGTATCCGCATTCATGATACCGGCAGCTTCCACCCGATCCTGCAGGTGGTTCTGGACGCCGGGCCAGAGCCCACCGGCAGGCCGATCGAAGCAAAGCCGGTCGCGGCGTTCCGCTTCAAGGCCGATGTCGACTACGATCACATGCGGGTGGTCCACGAGTTTCCGATCGCCGGGGGAGACGGGATCGCGGCGCGGCCAGCGCAAAGCGATCTGTCGGCACGCTGGTTCCGCCCGATCAAGGGTTTCTTCTCCACGCCGAGGCGCCCGTGACGCAATTCGTCGATTCGTTCACCACCCAACAGCTGCTGCCGCCATGGCAGAGCACTGGTGCGCGCTTCTGGGCCTTTGTGGTGAAGACCGCGCCGGACTGCATGCAGCATTACCTCGACACGCATTTCAATTCGGCCGGGCCGGACGTGGCTCCGTTCCAGTATCGCTGCCGGGACGACAGCGGCTACGGGATGTTGATCGTGGCCGACCATCCGGACTTCTCGAGCGGACACGAACCGGGCGGCAAGTGGAGCACTTTGTCTCACCGTGAAGTGTTCTGGTCGTTTCCGGCGTTCCGGTATCCGGTCAACCCCGACAACCTGCTGGACCGTCCGCAACCGGTCTGGATCCAGCCGTTCTATTTCGATGACAACAGCCTGGTGATGTTTTCCAGTCGCGAGATCTGGGGCAGCGAGAAGCAGATGGGCCATATCGCCATGGAGGAAGGTGGCGATGCCGAGAGATTGCACATCGATCTTGCAACGCAGGGTTTCGTCGAGTTCTCTCCGCGTTCTGAGGCCCGGACGCTGGCAGTGATGCACGCGCGGCTGAAGCCGCAAGCAAGGCCGGTCGGGATGGAGCAGGTTCTGCTCAAGGACGAGAAGATTGCCAGTTTCGCGGGTGCCATGCTGGCGGGCTACAACCTCCTCGGCAATCCGCGCACTGCAACACCTGGCGTATTGGACGCGACCGAAATCAACACCCTGAAGCAGTTCCGCGATGTCTTCGACATGCGGGCAGCCGTTTACCGTGCCATCGTTGCCTCGCGCGTCACTCACCGCAATGTCTCGGAGAGGACCTTCTACGCCGGCGAAGATGTGGAGCTCGATTTCATGTGGTCGGCGACCATGGCCGAGCAATTCGAGCAGTTGTTCGGACTGAAGAAGCCGCCGGCTTCGGGGCAGCGCATGGGCCATGCGGCGGAACCGCCGCTGCGCGGCAACCGCGAGGCCGACTGGCGCTTGCCCCGGGTCCGCGTCCCGGTTGAATTCGCCGTGCGTTTTACCTGCGATGCCGAATTCGACGTGCTCGATACAGTCCACACCTATGGTGCCAGCAATCCCGTTCGAGCTGGCTAGGCCTCAAACGGCCGATAACATGTCTTCATGCGCGCGGCGCACTTCGGCTTTGAAGTCGTATGGAGCCCACTCGATGCAATCGGGCCAGGCACCGGTTTCGAGCCAGTAGCGCGACAGCCCGAGCCGGACACACAGCCTGGCAAAACGCGGACGCTTCATCACCTCGCTCCATGGGCCCAGAATGGTGCCGGGATAATAGACGCTTGGCCGGTCACCCTTGGGATCGAAGATGTAATCGTAGGAGGCCCGCTCAGCCAGATCGAGGGCGCGATCAACCTGGCCGAAGGCACCGATTGACAGGACAAGATTGAGCGGGATCGTACCGGTGGTGTCGATCAGTTCGGCATAGCGGGCGATGCGCTTTTCGATGAGGGCCGGGTCCTTGCTGCGCAGCGCATCGCCGAAGGCCTTGGTCGCACGCAAGTCGCGGCCCTGCCACCCGTCGAAGCGATCGATGTACTGGGTGACCTCGTCATAAACCTCCCAGAAGCCGTAGAGCGCTGAGCAGTTGACCAGCATCAGCAGCAGCCCGGCATTGTCGGGCCAGCGGATGCGGTTCTGGCGGGTGAGCGAAATGCAGCCCTCGTAATCGCCGATATAGGCGCGCATCTGCGCCACATGCAGCTGGGCGGCCGGCATGAGCGGGTTCAGCTCGCACGCGCGCTGGGCCATCGCGAGCGCGTCGCGGAAGCGGCCCACGGTCCAGTAGAACTCGCTCATCTCGGTCAGGATCACGGGATCGTTGGGCGTTGCCGCCAGCGCCTTCAGGAGCAGTCGTTCGCGGATCTGGTAAGCGCCCCAAGGCTCCAGCAATGCCATCGCGAGATAGGCGGAGCCGCGCTTGGCGTCGAGCTGCAGCGCCGTGCCGGCAGCTTCGAGCACCAGATCGCGCCGATCCTCGTAGTTTCCCTCGAAATGGCCCGAACGCAGGCTTGCCGCACCAGCGCTGGCTAGCAGCTCCCACGCCGGGGCAAAGGACTTTGCGCCGCGCGTCACCTCTTGCAGCAGGGGCAGCGCGCGCTCGGCGGAATCGTCGAACAGCGGATCCCCTTCGGACACGATGCTGCGGGCGCGCAGGAACTTCTCGTAAAGTTCCGAGGGCAAAGCGGCATCGCCCGGCTTGGCCTCCAGCGCGACCTTGAGGGCGCGGGCCACCTGGCTGGCGATCAGGTCCTGCAATTCGAACACGTCATCGAGATCGCCTTCGAAGCGATCTCCCCACAGCACCCGCAGCGTGGCGCATTCGACCAGCTCGGCATTGATCCGCAGCCGCGATCCGGCCCGCCGCACCGATCCGTCGAGCAGATGGCTTGCGCCCAACGCACGAGAAACCTTGCCGGTTTCCTTTTCCATGCCCCTGAACTGGAAGCTTGAGGTTCGCGCCACCACCTTCAGGTTGCTGCCATCGCAGACCGAGCGCTGGATTTCTTCGGAGACGCCGTCGCAGAAATAGGCAAGCTCGCTGTCCGGTGACAGATTGTCGAACGGCAGGATGGCGAGCAGCGGTTCGGCAAACGGCGAGGTGTCGATCTTCGGCTGATGGCTCGAATGCGTAACCGGTGCGCCCGGATTGCCCGCATGTCCAACCAGTTCGGCGATGCTGGCCACGACTTTGCGCCAGGCTGGAGCAGCGGTGTCTCCGTTCCAGCCCACCGCCATCTCGCAATGCACGCGGTTGAAGGGCAGCGGGGGCAGCACACCGTCGACGCTCAACTGCACCAGCTTGTCGGAATTATAGGCAAAGTCCGCTTCGGCCGGAACCCATCGCGAAGTCCGCGCGTCTTCGCTCCAAAGCACAAGCACTGCCTTGGCCAGGGCAAGCTGCTCCTCGATCACCGTCGAAAACGCCCGGTGCGCCGGCAGGTCGTCGTCGATCCACACGTCGAAACCATGGGCCAGCAGGCCGTCGGCAATCTGCCGCGCCTGCCGCGCACTGCTTCGCGCGTAGGAGATGAAGACATCACTCAATTTGCGTGCACCCCGAGAGAGCCGGCCCAAGCGACGATATAGGGCATGGCGGGGCAAGACAACAGCCGCTCGCGTGTCTCGATCGAGCAGCAATCGCGCTCAGCCATGGACCTTGCAGGCGCGGCTGGTAAGGAGAGTGCCAGAGAACGCAAGGAGATACCGTGTCGAACTATCCAGAACTCCACCTGCTGATCGGCAGCGAAGCCATTGGCGCGGCACAGCGCGAGGCGATCGAAGTGCTTGATCCTGCAACCGGTGAAGCGGTCGCGGCCCTGCCGCGTGCCACGGCTGCCGATCTTGATGCGGCACTCGATGCTGCGGCGACCGGGTTCAAGCACTGGCGTGCCACCTCGGCCGACGAGCGCGAGGCGGTGCTGCGCAAGGGGGCCGCGCTCATTCGCGAGCGTGCCGCAGTGATCGGTGCGGCGATCACGCGCGAACAGGGCAAGCCGCTCAAGGAAGCGATCGGCGAGACGATCTATTGCGCCATGTTGCTTGAGTTCTACGCGGGTGAATGCAAGCGGCTTTATGGCAAGACACTGGTGCGCCCGGATGGTCAGCGGGTCGAGGTGCGGCACGAACCGGTGGGCCCGGTCGCTGGCTTCTCGGCCTGGAACTTTCCCGCGATCAACGTGATGCGCAAGGTTGGCGGACCGCTGGCCGCGGGCTGTTCAGTGATCGTCAAGCCGTCGGAAGAGACCCCGGCGGGCGGGCTGGGGATCGTTCAGGCACTGCGCGACGGAGGCGTTCCGCCCGAAGTGCTGCAGTGCGTGTTCGGTGTGCCGGACGAGATCAGCCGGCACCTTTTGGCAAGCCCGGTGATCCGCAAGGTTACCTTCACCGGCTCGACTGCAGTAGGCAAACACCTTGCGCGGCTTGCCGCCGATGACCTCAAACGCACCACCATGGAGCTGGGCGGACATGGGCCGGTGTTGATCTTCAACGATGCCGATATCGACAAGGCGCTCGATACCATGGCGGGCGCGAAGTATCGCAACGCGGGGCAAGTCTGCGTCAGCCCGACGCGCTTCCTTGTTGAAGAGGACGTGTTCGAGCGGTTCCGTGACGGATTTGTCGAACGCGCCAAGGCGGTCAAGGTCGGCAACGGCATGGAAGCGGACACACAGATGGGGCCGATGGCGAGCCAGCGCGGGCCCGATGGCATCCAGGCCAAGCTGGCCGATGCGCGCGACAAGGGTGCGAAGCTGATGGCGGGCGGCAACCGGATCGGCAACCAGGGCTTCTTCCACGAACCCACCGTGCTGAGCGAGGTGCCGCTCGATGCGGCGATCATGAACGAGGAGCCGTTCGGCCCGGTGGCGCTGATCAACCCGATGAAGGGCGAGGCAGCGATGATCGAAGAGGCCAATCGACTGCCCTATGGCCTTGCCGCCTATACCTGGACCGGCGATGCACGGCGGCGGATGCGGCTGGCGCGCGAGATCGAGGCGGGAATGGTGGCGCTCAACGGCGCCTCGGTCAGCGCGGTCGATGCCCCGTTCGGCGGGGTCAAGTGGTCAGGCTATGGGCTCGAAGACGGGGCCGAAGGCGTCGCCGCCTGCCTCGTTACCAAGACGGTGCACGAAACGCTCTGACCGCAAGGCCGCTTGTGTGGGTGCTGACTGAGCATCCTCTTGCCTTGTCCGAACGGGAGCGCCAAGCCTTGGCGCCAGAGGAGAATCGTCCATGAAGACCCGCGCCGCCGTCGCCTTTGCCCCCAAGCAGCCGCTCGAGATCGTCGAACTTGATCTTGAAGGGCCTAAGGCTGGCGAAGTGCTGGTCGAGATCATGGCGACCGGCATCTGCCATACCGATGCCTATACGCTCGACGGGTACGACAGCGAGGGGATCTTCCCCAGCGTGCTGGGCCATGAAGGTGCCGGCATTGTGCGCGAGGTCGGCGCCGGGGTGACTTCGGTCAAGCCAGGCGATCACGTGATCCCGCTCTACACGCCGGAATGCCGCCAGTGTAAGTCGTGCCTCTCGGGCAAGACCAACCTGTGCACCGCGATCCGTGCGACGCAGGGCAAGGGTCTGATGCCCGACGGCACCAGCCGCTTCAGCTACCGCGGACAGACGATCTATCACTACATGGGCTGCTCGACCTTCTCGAACTTCACCGTGCTGCCCGAAATCGCGGTAGCAAAGATCCGCGCAGACGCGCCGTTCCAGACCAGCTGCTATATCGGCTGCGGCGTGACGACGGGCGTGGGGGCCGTGGTCAACACCGCCAAGGTTGCGGTGGGCGACAATGTGGTCGTGTTCGGCCTCGGTGGAATCGGGCTCAACGTCATCCAGGGCGCGCGGCTGGCGGGTGCCAATCGGATCATCGGCATCGACATCAACCCGGCGCGTGAGGAGTGGGGCCGCAAGTTCGGCATGACCCATTTCCTCAACACCGCCGGCTTGGGCCGCGACGAGATCGTGGCCAAGGTGGTCGAACTGACCGATGGCGGGGCGGATTACACGTTCGATTGCACCGGCAACACCGAGGTGATGCGCACCGCGCTCGAATGCTGCCACCGCGGCTGGGGCACTTCGATCATCATTGGCGTGGCCGAAGCGGGCAAGGAGATCGCCACCCGGCCGTTCCAGCTGGTGACCGGGCGCAACTGGCGCGGCACGGCGTTCGGTGGAGCCAAGGGCCGCACCGACGTGCCCAAGATCGTCGACTGGTACATGGACGGCAAGATCCAGATCGATCCCATGATCACGCATGTCCTGACGCTCGAGGAGATCAACCGCGGCTTCGACCTGATGCATGCCGGCGAAAGCATCCGCAGCGTGGTGGTGTTCTGAACTCGGTATGCCGGGCGAACAGCAATTGTACGCGGACATGGCCGCGCTGGGCATCGCATTTGCGCAGCATGAGCACATTGCGGTGTTCACGGTCGAGGAAAGCCGGTTGGTCGATGCCGATATTCCCGGGGCGCACACCAAGAACCTGTTTCTGAAGGACGCGGCGGGCGCGTTCTGGCTGGTCACGGTTCCGGCCGCTGCGCGGGTCGATCTCAAGGCGCTGCCGCAAGCGATCGGCTCCAAGCGGGTCAGCTTCGGCAAGGCCGATGACATGGAGCGGCTGATCGGCATTTCACCAGGTTCGGTGACGCCGCTGGCGATGATCCATGCCGCGCCCGGCAGCGTGACGGTGGTGATCGATGCCGGCCTTGCCCGGGCCGAACGGGTCAATGTCCATCCGCTGCGCAACACCGGCACCGTGGGGCTGCGGGGCGCCGATATCCTGCGCCTGCTCGAACTATGGGGCCATACGCCGGTGGTCGCGGCGATCCCGCTGCTGGCACCGGCTCAGGCCTGAACCACCTTCTGTTCGATCGCTCCGAAGATCGAGTGGTTGTGCGCATCGCGCATTTCGATCCGCACCGTGTCGCCCGGCTGCATGAAGGGTGTCTTCGGGGCGCCGAGGTTGATCGTCTCGATCATGCGGATTTCGGCGATGCAGCTGTAGCCCAGCCCGCCTTCGCTGACGGGCTTGCCGGGGCCGCCATCCGCCCCCTTGTTGCTGATCGTGCCGGTGCCGATGATCGAGCCCGCGCCCAGCTGGCGCGTCTTGGCCGCATGGGCCACCAGCTGCGGCAGGTTGAAGGTGGCATCCACCCCCGCATTGGCGCGGCCGAACGGCCGGCCATTCAGATCGACCATCAGCGGCAGATGGACCAGCCCGTCGCGCCAGGCCTCGCCCAGTTCGTCGGGTGTGACGGCCACCGGCGAGAAGGCACTGGCCGGCTTCGACTGGAAGAAGCCGAACCCCTTGGCCAGTTCGTCGGGGATCAGCCCGCGCAGCGACACATCATTGACCAGCATCAGCAGCCGGATCTGGCCGGCAGCCTCATCCGCGCTCGCGCCCATCGGCACATCGCCCGTAATGCAGGCGATCTCGCCCTCCATGTCGCAGCCCCAGGCCGTGTCTTTCAGCGGAATGTCCGCGCGCGGGGCAAGGAAGCTGTCGCTGCCGCCCTGGTACATCAGCGGGTCGTGATAGAAACTGGCCGGAACTTCCGAGTTGCGCGCCTTGCGCACCAGTTCGACGTGGTTGATGTAGGCCGAGCCATCGGCCCATTGATAGGCGCGGGGGAGGGGCGAGAGCGCCTCGCGCTCGTGAAACCGCTCGCACGGCACCGCTTCGTGTTCGACATCGCGCGCCAGGACTTCGAGTTCCGGCGCAACCCGGTCCCAGTCATCGAGCGCGGCCTGCAACGTGGGCGCGATGTTGTCGGCCCCGCAATAGCGCGTCAGGTCCTTTGACACGACCACCAGCCTGCCGTCGCGGGTGCCGTTGTCGAGCGTGGCAAGTTTCATGATGACCTCTCGGGATTGTCGATCTGGTTGTCGGGATGGGCCTGCTGGAACTCCGGCAAGGCAAGGCACGCGGCTTCGATCTGCAGGATGCGGGGATAGGGCGCAAGGTCGAGCGCGAACCGGCGCGCGTTGTAGAGCTGCGGCAACAGCACCACTTCGAACAGGCCGGGCCGGTCGAACAGGAAATCGCCCGAACCAAGCTGCGCCAGCCGTGCCTCGACCGGCGCGAAGGTCCGCATCAGCCAGTGGCGGTACCAGCTATCGATCTCGTCCTGCGACCGTCCGAAGTTGTCCTTGAGATACTTGAGGACCTGCAGATTGTTCACCGCATGCGTTTCAGTGGCAATGGCATAGGCCAGCTCGCGCGCGGTAAAGCGGTCCTCGATCGCCGGTGGCAGCAGCGGCGGTTCGGGGTAGGCCTCTTCCAGCCATTCGAGCTGCGCCATCGATTGCGCCCGGTCGCGCCCGTCGGCCTCGAGCAGCGGGACCGAGGCAAAGGGATTGCGGCCGGTGTAGCCGGCGCTGCGCTGCTCGGAAGCGAGCAGGTTCACCGGGACATAGTCGTAGGGAATGCCTTTCAGGGCCAGCGCGATGCGCAAGCGATAGGTGGTCGAACTGCGGTAATAGCCGTGGAGCTTCATCATGGCGCGCGCCCTTCACCCCGCTTTGCACGCACCGCATGCACCACAGTCCAAGGCTTGAAACACCGCCTCGCCGGGCCACGCGGATCGCGCAGCTGGCACTGGGGGCAAGGCAGGGTCATGCCGGCACGATGGCACATTTGCACGATGTAGGACAGCCGGGCGTCGCTTCCCTCATCAAAACGCCGCGATCCCGGTGATCCCGCGCCCCAGGATCAAGGCATGGACATCATGCGTGCCTTCGTAGGTGTTGACCGTTTCGAGGTTCACCATGTGGCGGATCACCTGGTATTCGCCGCTGATGCCATTGCCGCCGTGCATGTCGCGCGCCATCCGCGCGATCTCGAGCGCCTTGCCGACATTGTTGCGCTTCACCACCGAAATCATGTCAGGGGCGAACCGGCCTTCGTCGATCAGCCGGCCGACGCGCAAGCTGCCCTGCAGGCCCAGCGCGATGTCGGTCAGCATGTCGGCCAGCTTCTTCTGGTACAGCTGGGTGGCAGCGAGCGGGCGCCCGAACTGCTTGCGATCGAGCCCGTATTGCCGCGCGGCATGCATGCAGAATTCGGCAGCGCCCATGGCCCCCCAGCTGATGCCGTAACGCGCCCGGTTGAGGCAGCCGAACGGCCCCTTGAGGCCCTGCACATTGGGCAGCAGCGCATCTGCACCGACCTTCACATCGTCCATCACGATCATGCCGGTGGTCGAGGCGCGCAGGCTGATCTTGCCTTCGATCTTGGGGGCGGACAGCCCCTTCATGCCCTTGTCCAGCACGAAGCCGCGAATGCCGCCGCCATGCGCCTCGCTCTTGGCCCAGACGACGAACACGTCGGCGAAGGGGGCATTGGAGATCCAGGTCTTCGATCCGTTGAGAATGTAACCGTCGCCATCCTTGCGGGCGACGGTCTTCATCCCGGCGGGATCGCTGCCCGCATCGGGTTCGGTCAGGCCGAAGCAGCCGATCAGCTGGCCGGAGGCGAGCCCGGGCAGGTATTTGCGGCGTTGTTCTTCGGACCCGTAGTCGTAGATCGGATACATCACGAGCGATGACTGGACCGAAGCCATCGAACGATAGCCGGAATCGACCCGCTCGATCTCGCGGGCGATCAGGCCATAGGCGACATAGCTTGCGCCCGCACCGCCGTATTCCTCGGGGATGGTGGCGCCCAGCAGACCAGCCTGGCCGAACAGCGGGAACAGCTCGGGCGCGTCGATCTCTTCAGCGAAGGCCTTGATCACGCGCGGTTGCAGCTGATCCTGCGCAAAACCATGCGCGGCATCGCGGATCATCCGCTCGTCCTCGGTCAACTGGCTTTCAAGGTCGAAGGGATCTTCCCAATTGAACGGGACCATACCGGCCACTGGTTTCTCCTGTAACTATCTCGCTGGCCCCATTGCAGCCTTGGCGCGGCGGGGCAAGCCCTCCCTAGCGGTTGCTGGGCGGGCGCGGAAGATGGCAGGGCCGGTAAAGAAGGTATTCGTCAGTCTGAATGAAGCACCTGCTTGACCGCCGCGATCACATCGGCCGGCGGGCAGGGCTTGAGCAGCGTCAGCGCATTGGGGAATACCTCGTGCATTTCCTCGCACGAGAAGCGCCCCGAATGGAAGATGATCGGGACCTGCTCGTCAGCCAGCTTCTGGGCGAGAGCATAGACAACCCCGTCATCCAGCTGGACATCCAGGATCGCCACGTCGGGCTTGTGCTTCTGGAATGCGAGCATGGCCGAGGATATATCGCAATGCGGGCCTTCAACCTGATAGCCGGCTTCCTCTACGGTTTCGCAAAGATCGGCACCAATAATCCACTCGTCCTCGGCCACAAGAATGCAAGGTTGCGACATGTGCGAATCTCCCGGAGCACGAAGTGTCCAGAATAATTAACACAAAAAACTGTCTAATACTCCTTACATTTATCCATTTTGACCGAATTTATTCGCGAAGCCGGATTCGTCCCCTGCGCTCAACAACTTGGCCTGTTCGACCCAGGCATCGCGGCGAATTCGCCCGGCAAAACGGCCCAGTTCCGCATCGATCCGGTCGATTTCGGCATCGTCCCAGGCCGCAATCTGCGCGAATCGGGTAATCCCCATTTCAGCCAGCAGGGTCGCGATCTTGGGACCGAGCCCCTTGATCCGGGTGAGTTCGTCCGAACCGCTCAAGCCGGTGGTCGCCACCGGAGCGGGCACGGGTCCGGGTGCAGGCGCGCGGGCAGGTGCGTCGATCAGGGCCTGGTTGCGCTGCGCCGGGGCGGCACCTTCGTCCAGCACGTCGCGGCGGTCGGTGATGACCGAGGTCTTGCGGTTGGCCAGCAACACGAACCAACCCAGCGCCAGCAGCAGCGCGAGGACGATGAGCAGATAGGGCCAGTTGGTCTCGATCAAGGCTGCCATGAAAGTCCTGTAAGCTTGTGGTCGGACGCGGCGCCAATAGCAGGCGGACAGCCGCCCTGCCAAGCGGCTCAGGCGGTTGGCGGGTCACCGCCGATGTTGCGGCGGAACAGCACGCGGTCTTCCGGTCCGAACCCGCGATGCCAGATGAACCAGCCATAGGTGAGCAGGATCAGCGGGATGCCGAAAATCAGTTCGGCCCATTCGGGCAGCCAGGTGGCGATCTGCCCCACCACCACGGCGGGTGCGATCGCCCACACCAGCGCCCAGCGCCAATTGCCCACCGGAAAACCCAGGATGCGGGCCAGCAGCCAGGCCTTGACCAGGCTGGCGCAACCGAGCGCCAGCATCAGTGCCATCGCGGCGCCGGCGGCCTTGAACGGCTCGCCCAGGCCCAGTCGTGCGACCAGCAACATGGCACCCACCGTCAGCGCCGCCTGCAGCGCGATCGTGCCGAGCGAAATGGCGAGGTTGCGCTTGCGCGCGACATAGACCAGCGCGGCTTCCGAGACGACCGCCGTGGCGGCAACCACCTCGGCCAGCAGCAGGAATGCCAGCGCGCCGGTGCCGCCCACGAAATTCGGGCCGACCAGGCCCATCACCGCTTCACCCGGGATCGCCAGCGCCAGCGCGATGCCGGCCTGCGCCGCAATGATCCAGAAGCCGACCTGGCGCACTTGCGCAGCGATCGCGGCATAGTTGCGATCCTTGAGGTTGCGGGTGATCACCGGCCCCAGGATCGGCTCGAAACTGGTCTTGAGCTTCTGCGGCAGGCTCGCGACCTGCTGTGCCACGTAATAGATCCCCACCGCGGCCGGCGCGGCGAACAGGCCCAGGATGAAGATGTCGAGGCGGCGGGTGCCCCATTCGACCGTGTCGGCCACTGCCAGCGGGAATGCGCGCGCGCTGATCCGCGCCAGCCGAAGCGGGCCGGGGCGCCAGTCGCGCGGCAGGCCATAGCTGCGCAGGAATGGCCAGGCCGCAGCCAGCAGCCCGGCGAAAATCGAGGCGATATAGGCCAGCGCCAGCCCGCTGTCGCGCCAGGCGGTGTAGAAGAACACGCCCGCCATTATCGAGATGGTCCATGGTTCGATCACGGCGCGGGCCCGCACGGTTGTGGCCACGTCGTAGCGATAGGCCTGCGCCGCCAGCAGGATTTCCGTCAGCGCATAGGCCGGAATCGTGATCACCAGCAGCTTGTCGAGTTCGGTAAACTGCCCGCTCGGGAACATCGGCGCCGGGAAGACCCACAGGATTGCCGCGGCGGCCGTCGACAGGACCAGCGCCAGCAGCAGGCCGTCGAACACCAGATTGGCTGGATGCTCGTCGCCACCCTCGGTCAGCCGCTGGGCCAGCCCGCGCTTCTCGCCCATCGAGCAGACCAGGGCGATGAGTTCGATCACCACCAGCGCACTGGCAAAGCGGCCCAGGGCATCGGCGCCGTAGAGGCGCCCGGCGATGAACAGGAACGGCAGGCGTGCGAGCAAGCGCAGCAGGAAGCCGATGAAATTGGTGCGGCCGCCCCGCGCCAGCGCCGCGATGTCGCCCTGGCCGTCCGCGTTGTCGGGGGCGGCGCTGGCGTTCACGCGGGCGCGCCACGTTCGGTGGTCAGCGGGCGCGCCAGCAATTCCTGCACCACCCGGGCCGGGGCCGCGCCGCCCAGCAGCGCATTGACGGCGCTCACGATCGGCATGTCGATCCCGCGTGCCTGTGCCAGTTGCTGGAGCACCGGCGCGGTGTAGGCGCCTTCGGCCACGGTGCGCCGGTCGGCCATCAGCGTGGCAGCCTCGCCGCCTTCGCCCAGTGCCTTGCCGAGCGAGAAGTTGCGGCTCGAGGTCGAACTGCAGGTCAGCACCAGATCGCCCAGGCCGCACAGCCCGGCCAGCGTTTCCGGCCTGGCGCCCAGCGCTTCGCCGAACCGCAGCATTTCGGCATAGCCGCGCGCGATCAGTGCCGCGCGCGCGTTCTGCCCCAGCCGCAGGCCTTCGACCACGCCGCAGGCGATCGCCAGCACGTTCTTGATCGAACCGCCGATTTCGGCGCCTGCCACGTCGTCCGAGTAATAGGGGCGAAAGGCCGGGCGGGCGATGGCGGGGGCCAACCGCTGCCACTGCTCGCGCCCGCCGCTGCAAGCGAGCGTGACCGCGGTGGGCAGGCCGGCCGCCACTTCATGCGCGAATGTCGGGCCCGAGAGGACCGCGATCGCGCTGCCGGGCAGAGCTTCGCCGGCGACCTCGTTCATCAGCCGCCCGCTGCCTGCCTCGATCCCCTTGGCGCACAGCACCAGGTCGCGCGGCGCGCCCGGCATCTGTGCGAGGACGCGGCCGAGATGCTGTGCCGGTGTCACCGCCAGCACCGTGTCGATCCCGGCAAAGTGGCCAAGGTCGCCCGTGGCCCGGATCGCGGGGTTGAGCGCAGCCGAGGGCAGGTAGGGCGTGTTGCGATGGTCGCGATTGATCTCGTCCGCCACGTCGGGCTCGAGCGCCCACAACAGCACCTCGCGCCCGTCGCCGCTCAGCATCTGCGCTAGCGCGGTGCCCCAGGCGCCCGCGCCCAGCACGCCGATCGTGGCGCGCTCCTGAACTGGTCTGAGGCTCATGCCTTGACCCCCGCGCCGCGCGCCGGTTCGGCGGCAGGATCGAGCGGCCAGCGCGGCCGGGCAGCCACATCGAGCGGATCGAAGCTGCCAAGGTCGAGCCGCTCGCAACCGGCCCAGGCGATCATCGCGGCATTATCGGTGCACAGCGCCAGCGGGGGCGCGGTGAAGGCCATGGCGTGGCGCCCGGCAAAGGCTTCCAGCGCGGCCCGGATCGTGCGGTTGGCGGCGACCCCGCCGGCCACGACCAGCGCGGGGACCGGAGCGATCGCTGCAACCGCCAGGCCAAGCCGGTCGAGCAGGCAATCGACGGCCGCCTGCTGGAAACTTGCGGCAAGATCGGCATCGCTGTGGATCCCGGCTTCCTTGGCCCGCAGCACCGCGCTCTTCAGCCCGGCGAAGGAGAAATGCGGTTCCTTCGATCCGGCCAGCGGGCGCGGCAGCGGCACCGCGCGCGGATCGCCCGAAAGCGCCAGGCGCTCGACCGCAGGGCCGCCCGGATAGCCCAGCCCCAGGATCTTGGCGGTCTTGTCGAAAGCTTCGCCCAGCGCGTCGTCGATCGTGGTCGCCAGCCGGCGATAGCGCCCGACGCCTTCGACCAGCAGGATCTGGCAATGCCCGCCTGAAACCAGCAATAGCAGGTAGGGGAATTCCAGCGCGGGATCGGCCAGGCGCGGGCTCAAGGCATGGCCTTCGAGGTGGTTGATCGCCATCAGCGGCGCGCCCGAGGCCATCGCCAGCGCCTTGGCGGTGACCAGCCCGACCATCACCCCACCGATCAGACCGGGCCCGGCCGTAGCGGCGATCGCGTCGCAATCCGCCAGCGTCAGGCCGGCGTCATCCATCACCGCTTCCAGCATCGGGGCCAGCCGTTCGGCATGGGCGCGCGCGGCAATTTCCGGCACCACCCCGCCATAGGGGGCATGCTCGGAATGCTGCGAGGCGATCCGCTGCGCGATGATCGTGCGATCGGTGCTGACCAGCGCCACCGCGGTTTCATCGCAGCTGGATTCGATGCCCAAAACGATCCGGGGCTTTGTGCTCATGCCGCTTTCCCTTAGAGGTTTGCTTGGCTAGAGCAAGCACAGCCATGACCGATGCCGCGCCAGCAACGCCTTCTTCCGCCGCCATATCCGTGAAGCCCAGATTGCGGCTCGGAACCCGCAATTCCCCCCTTGCCATGGCGCAGGCCTATGAAACCCGTGCCCGGCTGTGCGCGGCACACGGGTGGAACGAAGCCGAGATCGAACTGGTGCCGGTGGTGGCGAGCGGCGACAAGGTGCTCGACCGGCCGCTGGCGGAAATCGGCGGCAAGGCCTTGTGGACCAAGGAACTCGACCACTGGCTCCACGGCGGCGAGATCGACCTTGCCGTGCATTCGATGAAGGATGTTGAAACGCTGCGCCCGCCCACCCTGGCGATTGCGGCGGTGCTGCCGCGCGCGGATACGGCGGACCGGCTGGTCGGGGCGACTAGCATTGCGGCAATCCCGAAGGGCGCGACCGTGGGGACCAGCGCCCCGCGCCGCGCCGCGCAGTTGCTGCACGCCCGGCCCGATTGCAGGGTCGTCTCGTTCAGGGGCAATGTCGCGACGCGCCTCGCCAAGCTCGAACGGGGTGAGGCGGATTGCACGCTGCTCGCCTCGGCCGGGCTCGACCGGCTGGGCGAGGACACGGTCGGCGCGCGGCTCGACCCGCAGGACTGGCTGCCGGCGCCGGCTCAGGGCGCGATCGGGATCGAATGCCGGTCGGACGATCATGCGACCCTGAGCCTGCTGGCCGCAATTAACCATTCACCCAGCCGCCATGCGGTGATGGCCGAACGCGCCTTGCTCAAGGTGCTGGGCGGCAATTGCCACAGTCCGATTGCGATGTTGACCGATGCCGCAGGTGAGGAACTGACGCTGCGCTGTGCGCTGTTCAGCCCCGATGGCGCCGAGCGGATCGAGGCGAGCGCCAGTGGCCCGGCGGGACAGAGCGACTGGATCGCGGCGCTGGGTGCGCAGCTGCTGGCGCAACTTACGCCCGCGATGGCGCCGCATTTCGGGCACCCTTCGGGCTGATGCGGATCATCGCCATCCGGCCCGAGCCGGGCTTGTCCTCGACCCTTGCCGAAGCTGCTGCCCGGGGCCTGGAAGTGGTCGGGCATCCGCTGTCCCGGGTCGTAGGCTGTGCGTGGGAACTGCCCGATCCCGCGCACTTCGATGCAGTGCTGGCTGGCAGCGCCAATGCCTTTCGCCACGGCGGCAGCCAATTGCAGGCGCTGACCGGATTGCCGGTGCTGGCGGTAGGACAGGCCACTGCCGACGCCGCTGCCACCACCGGTTTTGCCGTCGCCGCAACCGGCTCGGGCGGGCTGCAGACGCTGCTCGACGAAATCGGATCGCGCTACCGGCGCCTGCTGCGACTGGCCGGAGAAGACCACGTGCCGGTCAGTTTGCCGCCCGGAACCGAGCTCACAACTCGTGTGATTTATCGGATACAGAATATTGAGATACCGGACGAACTTCAGCGAGAGCTGGATCACAGACCGGTCGTATTGCTGCATTCGGCCGGCGCGGCGGCGCATCTCGCGGCGGAGTGCGACCGGCTCGGTATCGACCGTGGCAGGATTGCGCTGGCCGCGATCGGCCCCCGCGTGCTCGAGGCGGCCGGTATCGGCTGGCGCGCGGCGCGCGCGGCGGCCCGGCCTGCTGACGCCGAGCTACTGGCCTTGGCCGGGGACATGTGCCATTGATGCAGGCTAGGGGATGAAGCAGTGGCCACAGGCCATCGGGTCGCGGAACGGACGAGTATGGAATCACAATTTGGCAGCCGCCGAACCGGCCCATCGCTGCGCGGCATCGTAGTCGCGGCGACGGCATCGTTCCTGCTGGGTGCGGCAGCGGTCGGCTACTATGTCTGGTCAAGCGGCGATGGCGAAGGGCCAGCCGGTTTGCTGACCGGTGGCGACAGCTCGCGCGACGCCGCTCGGGATGATCGTCGAAGAGCCGTGCCCGAGGCCGAACCGACCGCGATCGCGGTGGCCGAACAGGCGGTCGAACTGGTGGCCGAGCAGCAGGGCGGGCTTGACCAGCGGCTCGCCGCCGCCGAACAGCGGATTGCCCGGCTTGACCTGCAGTCGCAAGCCGCCGCCGGAAACGCTGCCCGCGCCGAAGGGTTGCTGATCGCCTTTGCCGCCCGCCGCGCGGTCGAGCGCGGGGCCGAGCTGGGCTATCTCGCCGACCAGTTGCGGCTGCGTTTTGGCGACAGCTGGCCCAATGCCGTGCGCACCATCATCACCTTCTCGCGCGATCCGATCACGCTCGACGTGCTGCTGGCCCGGCTTGAAGGGCTGGGAGCGGACCTTACCGCCGACCGCGGCATCGAATCCTGGGGCGACCTGCGCCGCGAGTTGAGCGAACTGTTCATCGTGCGCCGCGAAAGTACCCCCTCGCCGCAGCCCGAACGCCGGCTGGAACGGGCACGCCAGTTCCTCGAGAGCGGCCGGGTCGATGCCGCGATCAGCGAAGTGCGGAACCTGCCGGGCGCCGACAAGGCCGAGGCCTGGATCGCCGATGCGCGGCGCTATGCTGCGGCAATGGAAGCGCTCGAGACGATCGAAACCGCTGCCGTGCTCGATCCCGGCCGTTTGCGCGACGGGGCCGGCAACGCGGTGGAACAGCGCAGCCCGGTCGATTCGCCAGTGAACTGAGGGGAATTCAGGCGCGTAGCAGCTGCGGCGCATCGCCCGAGACGCCGCGCGCCTCGTCCATGAACCACTGCTTGAGCAGCGGCATGCGCTGCACCCCGGCCATGCCGAGCCGTCGCACCGCCGAAGCAGCCTTGCCCCTGAGTCCGAACAGCCGGGTGAGGCCATCGGTGGCGCCCATCACCATCAGCGAATCAAGCGCGCGCCAGTTCTCGTAGCGCTTCAATGCCTGCGCATCGCCAAGGTCGAGCCCGAGGTGCCGTGCCTCCTCGAGCACTTCGACCAGCGTCCCGACATCGCGCAGCCCCAGGTTCAGGCCCTGGCCCGCGATCGGATGCATGCCATGCGCCGAATCGCCCACCAGCACCAGCCGCTCGCCGGTGATCCGCGCGGTATGCTGCAGGCTGAGCGGATAGGACGATCGGGCGCTGTTCAGCGCCACTTCGCCCAGGATGTCGCCCATCCGCTTCTGCACCTCGGCAAGGAACGCACGGTCCGACAGCTTGAGGATGCCAGCGGCGTCACGTTCTGCCACGGTCCACACCAGCGAACTGCGGTGGCTGCCGTCGGGTGCGTCGAGCATGGGCAGCAGCGCGAAGGGCCCGTCGGGATAGAAGATTTCCCATGCCACATTGTCATGGCATTTGCTGTGGGTAAGGCCTGCGATGAGGGCGCGGTGGTGATAGTCCCACTGCGCCATCTTCAGCCCCTCGTCCTCGCGGGTGGGCGAGCGGCGGCCTTCAGCCCCCACCATCAGCGCCGCTTCCAGCCGGGCTCCATCCTCAAGCGTGGCGGAGACGGCAAACTCGCCGCGTTCGCGCGCTGCGACCCGGGCCGGCGCGTGCCAGGCGATCAACGGCTCGTTTGCCGCCGCTTCGAACAGGGCAAGGCGCAGCTGGCGGTTGGCGAACATGCGTCCCAGCGTGCCGTCGTGCGGAGCCGGCGTGAAATCGAGCCGACCGGGCTTCAGCTGGTCGCTCACCGCGATCGAATCGATCGGGCAGCCATAGGGTTCGAGCACTTCGGCAATGCCGATATTGGTGAAAAGGTTCCAGCTGGCGGTCGAGATGGCGGATGCGCGCCCATCGAACCCTTCGGCCGTCAGTTCGGCCGGATCGGCGCTGTCGATGACATGGCTGGAGAAGCCGCGCCGCGCCGCTGCCAGTGCCAGCGTCATGCCCACCAGGCCGCCGCCGATGATCAGAAGGTCACGCTTGTCGCTCATCCCGAACAGTCCTAGAGCCTGCGGCATCATGCGCGCAAGCACGTTACGTACCCTCAACGCCCTGATCCTGCTGCTGTTCCTTGCGCTGGCGCTGCCGCTGCGCGCGCAGGACAACAATCTCGTCGCCAGCCTGCATGCCGAATCAGCGGTGCGCGCGGGCGAGCCATTGATGCTGGCGATCCATTTCGAGCCCGTATCCGACGAATGGCATGGCTATTGGTCGAACCCGGGCGATGCGGGCCTCGGCATGCAGCTCGAATGGGACCTGCCCGAAGGCTGGCAGGTGGGCGAGCCGCTCTATCCGGTGCCCCAGACGCTGCGGATCAGCGGGCTGATGAACCATGTCTACAAGGGCGCCTACAGCGTGCTGGTGCCGGTGAGCGTGCCGCGCGACTTCGCCCCGGGCGGGCCGGTGCCGATTGCGGTCGAAGGCCAGTGGCTTGCCTGCACCGATGCGATCTGCGTGCCCGAACAGGCGCGCATGACCGCGCTGCTCGCGACCGATCCGGCGGGCTTCACGGCCGACCCGCGCTTCGCGCAATGGCGCGCCGCGATCGCCCCGCCGCTCGACCGCAAGGGAAGGTTCGAACTGGCGGGCGACCGGCTGCGGCTGGCGATCCCGATCCCGGCGGCGATGGCGCTCGACGCACCGCATGTGTTCGTGCGCACCGAGCGGCTGGTCGATTATGCCGCGCCCCAGCTGTTCCGCCGGGTGGGCGACTTGCTGGTGGCGGAGATCCCGCTCAAGGGCGGGACAGACGTGACCGAGATCCAGGGCATCCTGGCGCTGGGCGACGGCAACGGCATCCGGATCGAGGCCTCGCCGGGCGAAGTGCCGAGCGGAGGCACGCTGGTGGCAGGCGAGGAGGCAGCTGCAAGCGCGCCGCCGATCTGGGCCTTGCTGCTGGGCGCGCTGGCGGGCGGATTGCTGCTCAACATCATGCCCTGCGTCTTCCCGATCCTGAGCCTCAAGGCGATCAGCGTGGCCCGCGCCGGCGAGAGCGAGGCGCAGGCCCGCTGCGAGGGCCTGGCCTACACCGCCGGGGTGGTGCTGGCCTGCGTGGCGCTGGGCGCGGTGATGCTGGCGCTGCGCGCTGCCGGCCAGCAGGTCGGCTGGGCCTTCCAGCTGCAGGAACCGGGCGTAGTGGTGTTCCTGCTGGTGCTGGCGGCCGCCATCACGGCGAACTTCGCGGGCCTGTTCGAATTGCCGTCGATGTCGTTCACGCGTAGCGGCGAACCGGCCAGTGCCTTTGCCACGGGGCTGCTCGCGGCTTTCGTGGCGACCCCATGCACCGGCCCGTTCATGGCGGTGGCGCTGGGCGCGGCGCTGTTGCTGCCGCCAGTTCAGGCGCTCGTCCTGTTCGCCGCGCTGGGCCTGGGGCTGGCGCTGCCGTTTCTGGCGGTGGGCTTTATCCCGGCGTTGCGGCGATTGCTGCCGCGGCCCGGGCCGTGGATGGACCGCTTTCGCAAGGTGATGGCGGTACCGATGGGCCTGACCGCGCTTGCGCTGGTGTGGTTGACCGCGCGGCTGGGGGGGCAGGGTTTCGCCCTGTTTGCGCTGGTGATGACGGCCGGGGTGATCGTGGCCTTGATGGTGACCGGCCGGCTGCAGCGGCGCGGCAAGATGGCATGGCCGGCCTTCGGGCTGATCGCTGCGCCGTTCGTGCTGTTCGGCGCCTTTGCCCTGCCGTCCAGCTATGCGGTGCAGGCAGAGGCAGGCGGGCAGTCGCTGCTCGAACCGCGCAGCTTCAGCGCGGCGGCGCTGGCCGAAGCCCGCGCCAGCGGGCAGCCGGTGTTCGTGTGGTTCACTGCCGACTGGTGCGTGACCTGCAAGGTCAACGAAGGCGTTGCGATCGAACGGGAAACGACCAAGGCGGCGTTTGAGCAGGCGGGCGTGATCCCGATGGTGGGCGACTGGACCCGGCGCGATGCCGAGATCAGCACGTTCCTGACCCAGCAGGGCGCAGCCGGGGTGCCGCTTTACCTGTGGTACGAACCCGGCCAGGAAGCCGAGCAGCTACCGCAGGTCCTCACCGCCGACATGCTTATCGAGCGGGCGCAGCGCTCGCGCTAGCGGCCGGTTCAGGCGCAGGGACGAGCGCCCGGCAACTCTCGATGATTTCGCCCGGGCGTGGACTCGGGTTCAACACCAGTCGACCGGCACCCGGGATCGTTACAGCCACCTCGCGGCGGCCGGTCAGCACCTCCAGCTTCGGATCATCCGCGGGGACATCGGCCTCCCACACCGTCGTACCGGCGATCTCCTTCGCGTCGATCGGGATGCGCGAGATATGGCCGTTGCCGATGAACGCGGCGAAGGCGCCAGCCCCCTTGTCAGCCCGGGCATAGCGGGTGATGCGGATGACCGGCCGGGCGCCCCTATCATCACAGGCCAGCGCGAACAGCGGCGGCAGGCCGGGCAGGCCATAGAGGATGCGGCTGGGCGACTGGCTGTTGGCCCAGATCGCGCCCTTGGTTTCGGGCGAGGCGATCGGCTCGGACGGCCGGGTGGCGGCGGCGGGCTCGGCGCCAACCACGGCCGCGTCGGTCGGCGGTGGCTTGCAGGCGGCGAGGGCCAGCAACGGCAGGAGCATGGGCGCGCACCGCATCAGCCGAACTTTCGCGCCAGCCAATCGGCGCAGATACCCACGGCCCGGGGCAGCAGGTCGGCCCGTTCGATATAGTAATGGTCGGCCCCCACCACGTCGTGATGCTCCTTGTCGTCATGCCCCACCGCCTCGAACAAGCGCCGGGCATGGCTGGGCGTACAGGCCAGATCGGCGGTGTTGTTCAACACCAGCACCGGGCAGGAAATGCGCGCGGCATTGCCGATCCCGTCAGCATTGGTGGTGTCATGGCCCCATTGCGACAGCCAGCTGCGCAAGGTGCAGAACCGGGCCAGGCCAACCGGCCCGTCATTGGCCTGGCGTGGATCGCCCAGATAGCATTCGTGCGGCCGCCGGTCGGACGGGTCCTGCGCGGGATCGGTCCAGCGCAGATCCGCCATGGTGCCATGCACCACGAAGCCGCGTTCGTCCTGCGGCCTGCCCGACGCGCGCAGTTCAGCCAGCTGCGCCTCGACCCAGGCGGTGATCCTTCGGTTGCGTGCCAGCTGGGCGGCGCGGAACCGCGCGACATAGGCCGCTGTGTAAGGCGGCTGTTCGGGATTCGCGGGATCGTAGATGTTGAGTTCGGGGTCGCGCTCGAACGGCCGTGTTTCATCGGTGATTGAGGGATCGAGCCATTCCGTCAGCGTCACCGCGCGGCTGACATGCGCGGACAGCAGCATGATCCCGTCCGCCTTGGGCAGGTCGAGCGCGGTAAGATCGTAGGGGTCGCCCGCCGGCGTGTGCGTGATCGTCGGGTGCTCGGCCTGATCCTGGTAGAACAGCGACAGCGACCCGCCGCCCGACCACCCGCCCAGCACGATCTGTTCATAGCCAAATTGCGCCTTCGCATTGCGGATCGCCGCGGCAAGGTCGGACACGCACTTTTCCATGATCAGCGCGCTGTCATTGCCGCGATAGCGCGGGTTCACATAGATCACATCGTGGCCTGCACGGGCCAGAGCATTCACCAGCGGCAGGAACGCGCCGCCCCCGATCGGGTGGCTGAACACTATGGCGCGTTTGGGCGCGCGACCGGTGGGCTGCTCGCTGGCGGCGATCCGCATGCATTCGACGAACACCATGCCGCTGGTGCCGCCATAGACGTCCTTGAAGCCGCTCTGCTCCTTGTAGACCACGCTATAGGGCTGGCGGATCAGCGACATGTGGGGCATCCTCTCTCAGCCGAGCGTTAGACCGAGGACAAGGAGAAGCGCAATGAGCGCGAATGTGCAGCCCACCGGTATCCACCATCTCGCGGTGATGACCGGCGACATGAAGCGGCAGATCGCCTTCTTCTCCGACGTGCTGGGCTGTCGGCTGGTCGCGATCTTCGACATGCACGGCGTGCCCGGCGGCATTCACGCCTTCCTGGAACTGAGCGAGGATTGCCAGTTCAGCCTGGTGCAGTTGCCCGGAACCGCCGCTGTCGAAAGCTTGATCGGCCAGACCCATGCGGGTTGGGGCGGGGGCAACGCCGCGCCGGGCACCATGCAGCACCTGGCATTCCGGGCCGACAGCCGCGACGCGCTGCTCGCGCTGCGCGACCGGATCCGCAGCCGCGGGGTCAATGTTTATGGACCAATCGACCATGGGATGTGCCAGTCGATCTATTTCGCGGGTCCTGAAAACCTGACGCTGGAAGTGGCGTGGTCTGATGGCGCGATCGAGCCCGCCCGCTGGCTCGATGCTGCGGCGGCGGCGAAGGTGGGGATTGGCGCGGAAGAACTGGCAACTTATGCGGCCCCGGCGGCCTATGCGGGCGAGGGCGGGGCGGTGCCGCAGCCGCCCTATGACCCGGCGCAGCCGCACCAGGCGATGGACCCAGCACGCTACCAGCAGGTGCTCAGCCTGCCCGACGAGGTGCTCTGGCAAGTGGCGAGCTATCCCGAACCGCCGGTGAAGGCGGGCGCTGCCTAACGCTTAGCGCATCTTCCGCTGCGTCTTGCCATAGCGCATCTTGCGCGTACCGGGTTTGCCTTCATTGCTACGCCCTACCAGCGGCGCCTTCTTGTCCGCATCGGGCAGGCCCAGTTCCTCGTTTTCCAGCCGCCGGATTTCGTCGCGCAGGCGCCCGGCTTCCTCGAATTCAAGGTCGGCGGCAGCAGCCCGCATGCGCTTTTCAAGGTCCTCGATATAGGCGCGCAGATTGTGCCCGACGAGGTTGTTGCGATCGTCATCGCCGGTACCGATCACCACGCTGTCCTGGCTGGCGGTATGGGCCACGATATCCGCGATCTGGCGCTTGATCGTCTGCGGCGTGATGCCGTTTTCCTCGTTGAAGCGGCGCTGCTTCTCGCGCCGGCGGTCGGTCTCGGCAATCGCGCGCTCCATGCTGCCGGTGATCCGGTCGGCATAGAGGATCACGCGCCCGTCGACATTGCGCGCCGCGCGGCCGATCGTCTGGATCAGCGAGGTTTCCGAACGCAGGAAGCCTTCCTTGTCGGCGTCGAGGATGCACACGAGGCCGCACTCTGGGATGTCGAGCCCTTCGCGCAGCAGGTTGATCCCCACCAGCACATCGTAGACGCCAAGGCGCAGGTCGCGGATCAGCTCGATGCGTTCGAGCGTTTCGACATCCGAATGCATGTAGCGCACCCGTACGCCCGCTTCGTGCATGAATTCCGTCAGGTCTTCAGCCATCCGCTTGGTCAGCGTGGTGACGAGGGTGCGGTAGCCCAGTTTCGCCGTCGCCTTGCACTGCTCGATGCAGTCCTGCACCTGGTCCTCGACCGGGCGGATTTCGACCGGCGGGTCGATCAGCCCGGTGGGGCGGATCACCTGCTCGGCAAACACGCCGCCTGCTTGCTCCATTTCCCACGGGCCGGGCGTGGCCGACACGGCAATCGTCTGCGGGCGCATCGCATCCCATTCGTTGAAGCGCAGCGGGCGGTTGTCGATGCAGCTGGGCAGGCGGAAGCCGTATTCGGCCAGCGTCAGCTTGCGCCGGTGGTCGCCGCGCGCCATGGCCCCGATCTGCGGCACTGTCTGGTGGCTTTCGTCGACGAACAGCAGCGCGTTCTCGGGCAGATATTCGAACAGCGTGGGCGGCGGTTCGCCGGGCAACCGCCCGGTCAGGAAGCGCGAATAGTTCTCGATCCCCGCGCAGGATCCGGTTGCCGCGATCATCTCGAGATCGAAATTGGTGCGCTGCTCCAGCCGCTGCGCCTCGAGTAGGCGCCCTTCGGCCTGCAATTCCTTGAGCCGTTCCTGCAGTTCGAAGCGGATCGCCTCGGTCGCCTGCTTCATCGTCGGGCCGGGCGTGACATAGTGCGAATTGGCATAGACCCGCACCTTGTCGAGGCTGGCGCCCTTCCTGCCAGTCAGCGGGTCGAACTCGGCGATCTCCTCGATCTCGTCGCCGAAGAAGCTGATGCGCCAGGCCATGTCTTCGTAATGGCTGGGGAACAGTTCCAGATTGTCGCCGCGGACCCGGAACGAACCGCGCGCAAAAGCGGTGTCGTTGCGCTTGTACTGCAGCGCCACAAGCTTGCGGATCAATTCGCGCTGGTCGGCGGTCTCGCCCGTCTTGATGTCGAACACCATGGCCGAATAGGTTTCGACCGAGCCGATGCCGTACAGGCACGAGACCGAGGCCACGATCACCACGTCGTCGCGCTCAAGCAGCGCGCGGGTGGCCGAATGGCGCATCCGGTCGATCGCCTCGTTCACCGAGCTTTCCTTCTCGATGTAGGTGTCGCTGCGCGGGACATAGGCTTCGGGCTGGTAGTAGTCGTAATAGCTGACGAAATAATCGACCGCATTGTCCGGGAAGAAGCTCTTGAACTCGCCGTAAAGCTGCGCGGCGAGGATCTTGTTGGGGGCGAGCACCAGCGCTGGTCGCTGCAATTGCTCGATCACCTTGGCCATGGTGAAAGTCTTGCCGCTGCCGGTGACGCCCAGCAGGACCTGCGTCTGCTCGCCCTGCCGCGCGGCGGAAACCAGCTCGGCGATGGCGGTCGGCTGGTCGCCCGCCGGCTGATAGTCTGACACCAGCTTGAACGGCCTGCCGCCATCGGCCTTGTCAGGCCGCGCGGGCCGGTGCGGCACGAATTCCGCGCCCGTTTCGGGCTCGTCCAGCCCGCGCCTGATCACCAGTTCCGCCATGGCGGAACATATGGGGCACATGTGGGCGAATGGCAATCGGCACGGATCGCTGATATTATCGATGAATTCGACGAGAGGAGATCATGATGCGCCCCATTCCAGTTGTTGCCACAGCCCTTTGTCTGGCATTGGCCGCATGCGGCGGCGATCCCGCCAGCGATGCCGAAAGCGGCGGGGTGGTGACGGGCGAGGAGATGGCCGAGCGGGTTGCCGCAGCCGATATCAAGCCGCAGCCGGGGCGCTATCGCAGCACGGTCGAGGTGCTCGAATTCGCCATCCCGGGGGCACCGCCCGAAATGAGCGAGATGATGCGCGGCAACATGGCCAAGCGCACCAGCGAATATTGCCTGACGCAGGAAGAGGCGGATCGCGGTTTCGAGAAGATGGCGCGCCAGTCGCAGGAGGGCAGCGACTGCAAGGTCGAAAAGTTCGCCATCGCGGGCGGTGACATCGACGCGCGCATGACCTGTGCGGTCCCCGGCCAGGGCACCATGACCATGACCATGACCGGCACGGGCTCGCCAACCAGATCCGACATGGACATGACCATGAAGGGCGATTTCGCCGGCCAGGGCGAAGCGAGCATGCGCATGAAGGTCACCAACGAGCGGATCGGCGACTGCCCGTGATGCCTGCAGCTGCCTGACAACAATCTGACGCTCCGCATTTTGGGTTGCTTCAGGGAGCGTTAAGCGCTTGTGACGATGTTACGGTTTTATGGCATCGCAAGCTCCCTTTTCCGCTCCAGCGCTCGCCCGGCTCTCCAACAGCGAGCTTGCGCGACGCATTGCGCTGGCGCGGGAGGAAATCGAGCCGGACATGCGCGCGCCGCCGCTGCGGCTGCTGCTGGGCGAGGTCGCCTATTTTGCAGAGCCGGTCGCGCGACTGTTCCGGCGTGTCGAGGTCGCACCGGCGCGCGTTCCGCGGATTGTGATGATCCTGCCGGGCTTTGCCACGCACCCGTCGCGCATGCGCTATCTGGCACGCCATCTCGAACGGGCCGGGCACAAGACCAAGCGCTGGGGGCTGGGTTTCAATCTCGGCGCGACCGCGGCCAATGTCGACCGGCTCGAACAGCGGCTGGTCGAAGTGCACCAGCGCTATGGGCAGGAAGTCGTGCTGCTCGGCTGGAGCCTTGGCGGATTGTTTGCGCGCGAGCTGGCGCGGCGCCGGCCCGAGCTGGTGGCCAAGGTCATCACGATGGGTTCGCCCTTTTCGGGCGATCCGCGCGCCAACAATGCGTGGCGGCTGTATCAGTTCGTGACCGGGCACCGGGTGGACAATCCCCCGATCGAGGCAGACATTGCCGCCAAGCCGCCGGTCGAGACGGTCGCCTTGTGGAGCCCGCGTGACGGCATAGTCTCGCCGCGCAGCGCTTGCGGCAAGCCGGGCGAGCGTGACCGGGCGGTCGCATTGCGGTGCCGCCATATGGGGTTTTCCTATGCGCCCGAGGCGATCGGGGCTGTCCTGGGCGAACTCGACCGCGACTGAAAGCAATTTCGCGCCGAACTGCAGTGTCAATTGCAATGAATTTAGGTATTATTACCTGATGCGTATATCTTTCTAGGCACGAGAACTCAGTTTGATTGCCTAATAATCATCCAGATTCGAATTTATTTTTGGCTCAAGTACTCGGCCTGGTTGCGATCAATTTCATTATTGCTTCAGTTCGGATTTGAATTCGCGTGCCGTGGCTCCGCTCTGGCGGCAGCCTTCGGGCATGGCAGAAAAACTCCCCCTCCATTTCGTCGACCCCTCCAGCCGCGCCCGGGCTGAACTGGCGCGCTTCGGCTTCAGTCTCGGGCATCATTGCGAGGTTTACGGCCATGTCGGTGAACTGGCCAAGCACCCTCCCCGCCGGGGGATCATCCTTGTTCGTGACAGCGAGGGTGCGGTAGCCGGTGGCGGGGATGACGTGATCGGCACCGCGATGGAGCGGCTGGCCGCGCTGGGCGTGTGGTTGCCCCTGGTTGCCATCGGCGATGGCGGCCGGGCGGCGCAGATCGTGGCGGCGATCAAGGCCGGGGCGCTCGATTACCTGGTCCTGCCGGTCGATCTGGCCAAGCTTGGCCATTGCCTGGAACGGATTGCCGCGGAAGCGGAGGCCTATGCCGAAGCGCGGCGGCGAATGATCGAGGCGCGCCAGCGGATCGCCAACCTGTCGGTGCGCGAACGCGAGGTGCTCGACTGGCTCAGCGCGGGCAGCAGCAACAAGTCGATCGCGCGCGAGCTGGCGATCAGCCCGCGCACGGTGGAGATTCACCGCGCCAACATGATGCTGAAGCTGGGCACGCGGCATGCCGCAGAAGCGGTGCGGTTGAAGCTCGAAGCGCGCGGCTGAACCCCTTCGGCTGAGCCGGTTCAGCGGCAGAAGTTGCCGCCGCCAATCTCGACATGCAGATGGTCGCGGTGCGCCGCGTTGTAAGCCGGGCCAAGCACAGTGCCAAAGCGCTTGCAGGCGCTTTCGTGCACCACGCGCAGGAACTCGCGCTCCTTGCCGCTGCCGCCGGCCCAATGGTCGAGCACGCTGATCCGCCGCCCATCTTCGAGCACGAAGGCGGCGACATCGATCGCTTCGCCGCGGGCATGGGCCGAGCGGCGGCCGGTGCCTGCGACGTTGCGGCAGGAATAGGCGCCCATGGTCTCGATCCGCGCGATCGGGCTGCCCAGGATCTGTCGCGCCGCGCGATCGACCCCGAAGCGCGCCCAGGCCGCAAAGGTGGTGGCCGTGCCGCATTCGACTGCGGCGATATTGCTGACCCCCAGATGCGTCCGGTCACCGCGCACAGCGGCCAGCTGCACGGCACCCGTCACCGCGCAGCCGGGCGCGTCATAGCGGTCGGGCACGGGCGAGAAGCGCGAACCCGCCTCGCTCAGACCGGTGAGGCACATCCGCGCTTCCTCGCTCACCGCCACGGGTCGTGGCAGCGGCTGCGGATTGCGCGAGGTGCCGCCGGGCACCGCGCCGCAAGCGGCAAGGGCCAGGGTGGCGCAGAGCAAGATGACCGACCGGCGAAGCATGCGCGCGAGTGTGCGCAATCATGGTTAACGCAGGGTAAACTGCCGTCGGCATCGCCACCCGCCGCCGCACTATTGCGGCAGCTCTTCGGCCACCTGTTCCCACAGTTCGATTTTCACGCCGTCAGGATCGAGCAGCCAGGCGAACTTGCCATAGCCCTCGTCGGCGGTGTCGAGCACGTCCACCCCGCGCTGCTTCAGCAACTGCACGAAGCCATCAAGGTCATCGACGCGCAGATTGATCATGAAGCCGCCCTGGCCCGGCTTGATATAGGCATCGTCCTTGAAATGGCTGATCAGCGAATAGGGATTGGGCTTGGGGTCCTCGGCCCAGGCCAGCTGCGGGCCATAGGGGCCGTCGATGCCCAGCATGTCGCGATACCAGGCACGCGTCGCCTCTGGGTCGCTCGCCACATAGAACACGCCGCCAAGGCCGGTCACCTTTGCCATCTCACGCCTCCCTTGCCGTCATCCGGCTCACCACCACAATTGCGATCCAGGCGGCCAGGAAGCCGGGGATGATCTCGTAAACGCCGGGCCCGCCCAGGAAGCCGGCGTTCCAGCCGAGCGCGATCCATCCCACCACCACTGCCGCGCCGGTCAACAGGCCCGCCACCGCGCCCGCCCCGGTCATCCGCGGCCAGGTCAGCGCCAGCACGATCAGCGGGCCGAAAGCGGCGCCGAAGCCCGCCCAGGCGTTGGAAACCAGCCCCAGCACCTGGCTGTCCGGGTCGCGGGCGATTCCGATCGCGGCTACCGCCACCAGCGCCACACAGATCCGCCCCACATTCACCGCTTCGCGTTCCGAACAATTGCGGCGCAGGAACAAGCGGTAGAAATCCTCGGTCAACGAGGAGGAGGCGACTAGCAGCTGCGAGCTGATCGTGCTCATGATCGCCGCCAGCAACGCAGCCAGCAGCAGGCCGGTCACGAACGGGGTGAAGAGCGCGTCGGCCAGCAGCAGGAAGATCGTTTCGGGATCGTCCAGCACCAGCGCGTTGCGCTCGACATAGGCGCGTCCCGCCAGCCCGATCCCGACCGCGCCAGCCAGGCACAGGCCCATCCAGGCCATGCCGATATTGCGTGCAGTGGGGATGTCGGCCACGCTGCGCACCGCCATGAAGCGCACGATAATGTGCGGCTGGCCGAAATAGCCCAGGCCCCAGGTCACCGCCGACAGGAAGCCCACAAAGGTGAGGCCATGGGTGAGGCTGAGGAATCCGTCCTGCGGCACTGCCACGATCGATCCGCCGGCCGATCCGCCGGGGCCGAACATGACCACCAGCGGCATCACCACCAGCGCAGCCAGCATGATCAACCCCTGCACGAAATCGGTCAGGCTTACCGCCAGGAAGCCGCCTACCATGGTATAGGCCAGCACCACCCCGGCGGTGATCCAGATGCCGAGCATGTAGTCGCTGATCCCGGTGCTGCCCGCGATCCCGGCGAAGGTGGTCTCGAACAGCTTGCCGCCGCCCACCAGCCCGGCGGCGGTATAGACCGCAAAGAACAGCACGATCACCACCGCGCAAGTCAGTCGCAGCGCGATTGCCTGTTCGGGGAAGCGGTTGGCGAGGAATTGCGGGATGGTGAGCGCATTGCCCAGCGCTTCGGTCTGCGCGCGCAGGCGCGGCGCGACCACGATCCAGTTGACCAGCGCGCCCACGAACAGCCCGATGCCGATCCACGCCTCGACCAGCCCGGCCGCATAGAGCGCGCCGGGCAGGCCCAGCAGCAGCCAGCCCGACATGTCGGATGCGCCGGCGGAAAGCGCGGCGACGGGCGGCGAAAGGTCGCGCCCGGCGAGGAGATAGCCGGCGCTGTCGGCGGTCGAACGGCGCCAGGCGTAGAGGCCAATGGCGAGCATCAGCGCGAAATAGAGCGCCAGCGCGCCAAGGGTTCCCGTTTCCATGGCGCCCTTGTGCCCCAGGCTGCTCGTTGTCGCAATCGCCGCGGTAAACGCCGCCAAGGTGGCGATCAGTAACCCTGCGCCTGCCCGTCCTTGCGCATTTCGGTCGCGCCGGTCAGCACGCCCGTTTCGGGATCGCGCGCAATCGCCTGGTAGCCGCCGAACATGATCCCGTCGGTCACAACCTCGACCTTATGGCCCATCGCCTTGAGCCGCGCGACAGTGGCCGCCGGGATGCCTGGTTCGACGAACAGCGTGCCGAGCGGATCCAGCGCGGGGCCGCTCGCCGGCTCGGTCGGCTGGCGCCCGCCATCATGGTTGAAGCGCGCGGCATCGCCGGCTTCCTGCAGGTTCATCCCGTAATCGACGAGGTTGACCAGTACCTGCACATGGCCCTGCGGCTGCATCCCGCCGCCCATCAGGCCCAGGGTCATATAAGGTTTGCCGTCTTTCTTCACGAAGGCCGGGATGATCGTCTGGAACGGGCGCTTGGCGGGCGCATAGGCATTGGCATGCGCGGGATCGAGGCTGAACAGCTCGCCCCGGTCCTGGAACATGAAGCCCAGCCCATCGGGCGTAAGGCCGCTGCCCATGCCGCGATAGTTCGACTGGATCAGGCTGACCATCAGCCCCTTGCCGTCGACCACAGTGAGATAGGTCGTGTCACCAGGGCCTTCGAGCTTGGGCTCGGGCGCGGGATCGCCAGGCGTGAATTCGGGCGTGGCTTTGGCCGGGTCAATCAGGGCGAATCGTGCCTTGCCATAGGCATCGCTGAGCAGTTCTTGCGGGAACGGCGCGAAGGCCGGATCGGCGTAGAACCTGGCGACATCGGCATAGGCCAGGCGCTTGGCTTCAGTGAGGTAATGGATCACCTCGGGGCTGCCGCGTTCCCACTGTGCCAGGTCGACGTGTTTGAGGATATTGACCATCTGCAGCGCGGCGAAACCCTGGCTGTTGGGCGGCAGTTCGCACAGCTCGTAGCCCTTGCGATAGGCCACGCAGGCCGGTTCCACCCATTCGCTGCGATGCGCGGCGAAATCTTCCAGCGTATAGGCGCTGCCCTGGCGCTGTAGATACTCCACCATCACCCGCGCGCTCTCGCCCTTGTAGAACTCGTCGCGGCCGTTTTGGGCGATCCGCTCGAGCGTATTGGCAAGGTCAGGGTTGCGGAACAATTCGCCGGCCCTGGGCGCGCCGTTGGCGAACCAGGTGGTGCGGGCATTCGTAAAGTCGAACTTCTCGGCATGGCGCTCGAAATTGCGCAGGGCGCCGGCGAAATAGCGGCCGATCACCGGCGCAACCGGGTGACCTTCGCGGGCATAGCGGATGGTGGGCGCGAGCACATCGGCCATGGGCAGCTGGCCGAAACGGTTATGCAGTTCGAACCAGGCGTCGACCGTGCCCGGGATAGTGACCGGAAGGTGGCCCAGCGGAGGCAGGCTGTCGGCCCCGCCAAGCCTCTCTTTCAGCTGGTCGAGCGTCTGGCCACGCGGCGAACGGCCCGAACCGTTGATGCCATAGAGCCGGCCGGTGACGGGGTCATAAACGATCGCGAACAGGTCGCCGCCAATGCCGTTGCCGGTCGGCTCCATCAGCCCCAGCGCGGCATTGGCCGCAATCGCGGCATCGACTGCATTGCCCCCGGCCTTGAGGATATCGAGCGCGATCTGCGTCGCCAGCGGGTGCGCAGTCGCCGCCATGCCGTGCTGGGCGTGCACCGGGCTGCGCGACCAGGGCGCGCCGATCGGGCGACCACCGGGGCCGATCTGCTCGTGCACCGGGCGTGCCTGGGCCTTGTCGCTGCCGCTGTCCTGCGCGATGGCGGCGGCGGACAGTGCCAGGCTGGCAAGGGCTGGAACAAGGGCTAGGGCACGGCGCGGCATGGTCTCTCTCCGGTCAGTTTGGGGCCGGAGCACTAAGCCGCGCGGCGCGCGCCTGCAAGGGTCAGGCGGCGTCCTTCTTGCGGCTGGCCTTCTTGCGTTCGTGCGGACACAGGATTGCCTTGCGCAACCGGATCGACTTGGGCGTCACTTCGACCATCTCGTCATCGTCGATATAGGCGATTGCCTGTTCCAGGCTCATCCGTCGCGGCGGGGTGAGGCGGATCGCATCATCCTTGCCCGAAGAGCGGATATTGGTGAGCTGCTTCGACTTCAAGGGATTGACCTCGAGATCGTCGGGCTTGGCGTTTTCGCCGATGATCATGCCTTCGTAGACGCGCACCTGCGGGCCGATGAACAGCTCGCCGCGCTCCTCGAGCGAATTGAGCGCATAGGCCACTGCATCGCCATCAGAGTTGGAGATCAGCACGCCGTTGATCCGGCCTTCGATCGGGCCCTTGTAGGGGCCATACTTCTCGAACAGGCGGTTCATGATGCCGGTGCCGCGCGTGTCCGACAGGAACTCGCCGTGATAGCCGATCAGCCCGCGCGACGGGGCGGAGAAGGTGATGCGGGTCTTGCCCACGCCCGAAGGGCGCATCTCGGTCAGCTCGGCCTTGCGGCGCTGCATCTTCTCGACCACTGTGCCCGAGTGCTCGTCGTCGACGTCGATCACTACGGTTTCATAAGGCTCCAGCCGCTGGCCGCCTTCCTCGCGGAACAGCACCTTGGGGCGGCTGATGCCCAGTTCGAAGCCCTCGCGGCGCATGGTTTCGATCAGCACGCCCAGCTGCAGTTCGCCGCGCCCGGCCACTTCGAAACTATCCTTGTCGGCGCTTTCGGTGACGCGGATCGCGACATTGGTTTCCGCTTCGCGCAGCAAGCGGTCGCGGATCATGCGGCTGGTCACCTTGTCACCTTCGCGGCCCGCCAGCGGGCTGTCGTTCACGGCAAAGCGCATCGCCAGCGTGGGCGGGTCGATCGGCTGCGCCGCGATCGGCTGCTTCACCGAAGGATCGGCCAGCGTGTTAGCGACGGTGGCCTTCTCGAGCCCGGCCAGCGCAATGATGTCGCCCGCCTGCGCCTCTTCCACCGGCACGCGCTCGAGCCCGCGGAAGCTCATCAGCTTGGTCGCGCGTCCGGTTTCGACCACATTGCCGTCCATGTCGAGGGCGTGGATCGGGTCGTTGACCTTGAGCCGACCCGACTGCACCCGGCCGGTCAGCACGCGGCCCATGAAGTTGTCGCGGTCGAGCAGGGTGGCGAGGAAGGTGAACGGGCCGCTCTCGTCGAGGCCCGGTGCCGGCACATGGCGCACGATCAGGTCGAACAGGGGAGCCAGCGTGCCGCTGCGAGCGTCCTGGTCGTCGCTGGCATAGCCGTCGCGGCCCGAGGCGTAGAGTACAGGGAAATCGAGCTGCTCGTCGGCGGCGTCGAGGCTGACGAACAGGTCGAACACTTCGTCGAGCACTTCCTGCGGGCGCCCGTCGGGCCGGTCGATCTTGTTGACCACCACGATCGGGCGCAGGCCCAGCGCCAGCGCCTTGCCGGTGACGAACTTGGTCTGCGGCATGGCGCCTTCGGCGGCATCGACCAGCAGGATCACGCCATCGACCATCGACAGGATCCGCTCAACCTCGGCGCCGAAATCGGCGTGACCGGGCGTGTCGACGATGTTGATGCGGGTGGTGTCGCCGCCGCTCTCCCATTCGACCGAGGTGCATTTGGCGAGGATGGTGATCCCCCGCTCCTTTTCGAGATCGCCCGAATCCATCGCGCGCTCTTCGATCCGCTGGTTGTCGCGGAAGGTGCCGGACTGGCGGAACAGCTGGTCGACCAGCGTGGTCTTGCCGTGGTCGACGTGAGCGATGATCGCGATATTGCGCAGCGAGCGGGACATGGGGAGCTTTCGGTAAGGTTTGCGTCGCGGAGCATGCTGCGCCGCACAAAGTCGCGCGCCCCTAACCGATGCGCGCCGATTTCACAAGCAAGAGACTGCACCAGCGCCTTGAATGACGTAAGGGAAGGTGTGTCGCCCCTGCAACACGGACGGGGCAGGTGGGGACAATACGGCGATGATTCTTGTGCGGATTCCGCCACTATCCTAGTATCCTTGGCAAGGGCCGGGGTTGGGGCGCCCAATGCAGACGCTCTCTCCGCTCCGGTCGCTGTTGAGAGGAGAATCCATGCGCTATCTTTCGTCCGGCAGATTTGCCGGTTCGTCCCGCTTCGCCCTGCTAGGTGGCGCAGCGGCCATCGCCCTTGCCATGCCTGTCGCCGCACAGGCGCAGGACGAGCAGCCTGCCGCCGAGGAAGAGCAGTTTGACGACAACGTCATCGTCGTCACAGCCACCAAGCGCGAGCAGACGCTGCAGGAAACGCCGATTTCGGTCTCGGTGACTTCGGGCGAGACGATCGAACAGGCGCAGATCCGCGACATTCTGGACCTGCAGACCGTGGCCCCTTCGCTGCGCGTCAGCCAGCTGCAGACCTCGTCAGCCACCACTTTTATCATCCGCGGCTTCGGCAATGGCGACAACAACTTCGGGATCGAGCCTTCGGTCGGCGTGTTCATCGACGG
>CAZCNF010000012.1:52541-71160 GCA_964500135.1 uncultured Porphyrobacter sp. | reverse complement strand
GCGTCGCCGGTGCGCAGCATGGTGCCGAGATTGCCCGGATCGCGCAGCGCCTGCGCCACCAGCCAGATCGGTGCACGGGTGCGGTCCAGGCTGGCGAGCGAAGTGTCGAACTCGGCGAACACGCCCGCCACCGCCTGCGGATTGGCCTTGCCGGTGATCTTCGAGAGAATGTCGGGCGTGGTCTCGATCACGTCCCCGCCCGCTGCCACCACATCGCGCTCGAGCGCCTCGAGCAGCGGGTGGGGGTCGCGCGCGTCACTCAACACCAGCAATTCGGGCAGGCGGCCGCTGGCGCGGGCATCGGTCAGCAGCCGCAGCCCCTCGGCCAGGAACCTGCCCGCCGCCTTGCGGTGCTTCTTCTCGCGCAGCGAGCGCAGATATTTGACGGTGGGATTGGAAAAGCCGGTGATCTGGCGGCGCTCGGGCAGCGGGCTCACTCTTCGCCGAATCCGTCTTCGATCATGGCGCACAGATCGGCGAACACGCTGTCGGCATTGTCGCCCGACACGATCAGTTCGACCTGGTCGCCCTTGGCCGCGCCCAGCATCATCAGGCCCAGGATCGAGCCGCCGGCCGCCTCGTGCCCGTCTTTCGCCACGCGCACCCGGGTGCCGCCGGGCAGCGCAGCCACGGCGCCTACGAATTTGGCGCTGGCGCGCGCGTGCAGCCCGCGCTTGTTGACGATAGTGAGCGACCGGCGCAGTTCGCTCACGCCTTGGCCTCTTCCGGGGCGGCGTTCTCGCCAAGGAATTCGCTGGCGACGGTGATGTAGTTGCGCCCGGCCTGCTTGGCTGCGGCCACCGCTTCGACCACGCCCATCGACTTGCGCGCGCCCGCCAGGCGGATCAGCATCGGCAGGTTGATCCCCGCGATAACTTCCACCCGCCCGCGATCGAGCAGCGAGATCGCGAGGTTTGACGGGGTGCCACCGAACAGGTCGGTCAGGACAATCACGCCTTGGCCTTCGTCGACCTTGCGGATCGCCTCGGCAATGTCCTTGCGGCGCCGCTCCATGTCGTCATTGGGGCCGATGCAGATGGTTGCGATCGCCTGCTGGGGGCCGACCACGTGCTCCATCGCATCGACGAAGTGCTCGGCCAAATGGCCATGGGTGACCAGAATCATACCGATCATGGGAAAGTGCCGGGTCCGTTCATTCCTGCGGCGCGACGCCGTGTTGTTCTGTGTGCTGTTCCGGTCTGGCCCTTCACCGCCTCATTCCTTCGATCTCGTCGGTCGTGCGCGAACCCAGATTGCGGTGGCGGACAGTGGGCGAAAATCCCGCATCGCGCAAGCCTTGCGCGATGGCTTCTGCCGTATAGACCGAGCGGTGCTTGCCGCCAGTACAGCCGAACGCGACATGGACATAGCCTTTGCCTTGCGCGCGGTACCGCGGCAGCAGGGTCAGCAGCAGGTCGAGGATCCGGTCAAAGCTCTCGTGGAAGCCCGGGTCCTTGCGGATATGCGCGGCAACCGGCGCATCAAGCCCGGTCAGCGGCCTGAGCTCATCTTCCCAGTGCGGATTGTCGAGAAAGCGCATGTCGAACATCAGGTCGGCCAGCGGCGGGGTGCCGCGGGCAAAGCCGAAGCTTGAGACGGTCACGGTCATCGGGCCGCCGGGTCCCTCGGCAAAGAGTTCGCGGATGTGCTGCTGCAAGTCGTTCACACCGAAGGCGGTGGTATCGATGACGAGATCGGCCCAGCGCCGCAGCGGGGCCAGCAGGTCGCGCTCGGCGCGGATCCCTTCGGCCAGCGGGCGGCCTTGCGCCAGCGGGTGGCGGCGGCGCGTCTCGTTATAGCGCCGTTCGAGCTCTTCGGTGGCGCAGTCGATGAACAGCGTGGACAGCGCCACGCCGGGCAGTTCGGCAAGTTCGGTCGCCTGGGCAATGATGTGCTGCGGCACGAGGCCGCGGGTGCGCGCGTCGAACCCGATCGCGAGCGGTGCTGGCTGCACCTCGGGCGCGGATACGAGCGGCTCAATCAGGCGCAGGGGCAGGTTGTCGATCGTCTCCCAGCCCAAATCCTCGAGGATGTTGAGCGCGGTCGACTTGCCCGCGCCGAGCATTCCGGTGACCAGCAACACGCGTCTTGGCGGCCCGATCTCCTGCGGCATAGATGACGAGTCCGGGGTGCTGCTCATGCGCGGCCTTCTCGCGCCGTGCGGGCGCGTTGGAAAGCCCCTTTTTTGGCAAGCTCAGCCAAGCTGCAGACCGTGCAGTCGCAGCGCCCATTCGGCGCGGATTGCGGCGTTCGCATCCTCGGCCCGGAACAGCAGGCGCGGAATCGTCTGGCCCAGCAGTTCCTGCACAGGAACCGGATCAGGAAATCGGGGCGCTTCCTCGTCCAGAGCCAGAATCAGCGCCACCGGCGCGCTGGTCGCCGGCAGATCGATGATGCCCACACCGCGAATTTCCAGCTTGCCGGCGATATTGGGGGGAGGGGCGGCGATCACCCTGTCACCGTCAAGCTCGAGCCGAACGCCATCGTCGCCGATCAGCTGTGCTCCGCGATCGATCAGCGCCAGCGCAAGGCTGGATTTGCCGCTGCCCGGCACTCCCTCGATCAGCAGCGCACGCCCGTCGATGGCGACCGCGCTGGCCTGCACCAGATGTTCCGGGCCTGCCATCACACCGCCGGCAATTCGAGCCTGAGGCAGGCGCCGGGCTTGCCGTCGGGGCGGGCCGTAGCCGCCAGCGAGCCATCGTGGGCTTCGGCAATGGCGCGGGCGATGGCGAGGCCGAGGCCCGAATGATTGCCGAAATCCTCCGCTTCCGGGCGCACCGAATGGAACCGTTCGAACACCTTTTCGCGCTGGTCCTCCGGGATCCCGGGCCCGGCATCGCAGACAGTCAGCACCACCCGCTGGCCATCGCCGCTGACATCGACCTCGATCGAGGCATCGGCGGGAGAAAAGGACACCGCATTGTCGAGCAGGTTCTCGATCACGCGCTCGAGCCGAGGCACCACGCCGCTGACGACTGCGGCGCGGCCATGCTTTTGCAGCACGATGCGGTGATCGGCGTTCTCGGCCCGGTCCTCGCGCGAGCCGATGATCGCAGTCACCAGCTTCGCCAGATCGACCCGTTCGCGCGTGGCGCGCGACATTTCGGCATCGATCCGGCTGGCATCCGAAATCTCGGTCACGAGCCGGTCGATCCGGCGCACATCGTGCGTGGCAATCTCGATCAGCTTGGCCCGAAGCGCAGGATCCTCGACCCGCGGCAGCGATTCGATCGCGCTACGCAGCGACGCCAGCGGGTTCTTGATCTCGTGCGAGACATCAGCCGCGAAGCTGTCGACGGCGTCGATCCGGTGGCGCAGCGCGCCCGTCATGTCCGAGATCGCTCGTGCCAGCCGACCAATCTCATCGCGCCGTTCGGGCAGCCGCGGCACTTCGACATCGCGGTCACGGCCCTGCCGCACCTTGGCTGCGGCATTGGCCAAGAGGCGCAGGGGGGCAATGATGGTTCGAGCCAGAAACAGCGACAGCAGGATCGAAGCGGTCAGCGCCAGGAATACAGCGATCCCCAGTGTCGTGCGGGCCTCGCGCACCGCCATGGTGATGTCGACTGCATTGCGGGTGGTCAGCAGCGTCGCCCCGTTGAGGCCCACAGGCGCGGCGGCATTGATGACCGGCGTGCCGTCAGGCGCATCGCGCAGCTGGATCTGCGAGATGCCCTGTTCGCGGGCGCGGCGCAGTTCGGGCCAGGCATCGGCGGAGGATTCTTCGGGCTCGAAATAGTCCGGGATCGGATTGGCCCCCACAATCGTGTCGACCCCGCGATCCAGCGCGCGCGCAAAATCCTCGGCGAAGTCTTCGTCGCCCGGCACGTCCAGCGCAAAGGCCGGTTCGTCGAGCTGGAAGCTGTCTGCCCACAATCGCCCTTCGGCATCGAACATGCGCAAGCGCATGCGCTGTTCCTTGCCGATCTGCACCATCAACGCTTCCTGGCGCGCTCGCGACGCACCGGCGAGCGCTTCGGCGGTGATCTGCGCTTCGATGCGGGCCAGCTTGTAGCGCTCGTTAAGCAATTGGGTGCGGTAGGAATCGAGATAGAAGATGCCGCCGCCGAGCAGGGCCAGCGGCAGCATGTTGACGGCAAGGATCCGCCAGGTCAGCGAAATGCGGGCGCTCCACCCCAACCGCCCGATTACCGGGGAAGCCGCAATCGCGTCGCTGCTCTCAGCCATCGGTGAAGCTGTAACCTGCGCCATAGAGCGTATCGATTGCGGCAAATCCGGGATCGACCTGGCGGAACTTGCGGCGCATCCGCTTGATGTGGCTGTCGACCGTCCGGTCGTCGACGAAAACGTCGTCCGGGTAGGCGGCATCCATCAACTGGTTGCGGCTCTTGATCACCCCGGGCCGCGCTGCCAGCGCCTCCAGGATCAGGAACTCGGTGACGGTCAACGAGACCGGCTGGCCGGCCCAGGTCACCTGGTGTCGCGAGGGGTCCATGTAGAGCCGCCCGCGCTGCAGCGCCTGGCTGGCGGTCTGTTGTGCGCTGGCCATTCCGTCGCCCCCGGCAGGCCCGGCATCTGCCCGGCGCAGGATTGCGCGGATGCGCGCGACCAGCAGCCTCAGGCTGAACGGCTTGGCGATATAGTCATCCGCGCCGAGTTCCAGCCCGGCTTCCTCATCGGCCTCGTCGTCCTTGCTGGTGAGGAAGATTACCGGCAGGGCGGAATGCGCGCGGACCCGGTGCAGCAGCTCCATGCCGTCCATCTTGGGCATCTTGATATCGAACACGGCAAGGTCGGGCGGGTTGTCCAGCAAGGCCTTGAGCGCGGTCTCTCCATCCGAATAGACGCGGGTCACGAAGCCTTCGGCCTGCAAGGCGATCGACACGGTGGTAAGGATGTTGCGGTCATCATCGACCAGCGCGATCACCGTCTCGCCGCTTTTCTCGAGCGCGTCCTGCGTCACACCGTCCATCGCGTTTCCTTATGCCCAGTTTGAGCCGGCTGACTAGCCCCTAGCACAAGTTGTAACAACGCGGGCGTGGCGTCCGACTGCGGCTCAACGGCATTCTCCTCAAGTTCGTTTGACGCCCATGGAACTCGCGACTAGAGGGAGAATCAATCCGCGCGCATTCGTATGCATAAACCCCTGAGGCGAAGTGCACCGGCGTGTGCGGCACGGCCCTGAGCCGACGCCCATTCGAAGCAGTCCAGGAGAATTGCGAGACCATGTCGCTTGCCCTTCCTCTTTCCAGCCAGGGTATTGAAACCGCCGCCACCATCCACGCCAATCTGGGCACGCCGCAACTGGTCGAGCATGCCCTCGCCAATGGTGAAGGGCGGCTGGCCAAGCATGGCCCGTTGGTGGTTGAAACCGGCGCGCACACCGGCCGCAGCGCGAAGGACAAGTATATCGTGCGCGACGCCGAGACCGAGAACACCGTGTGGTGGGGCAAGGTCAATGCCGCGATGGAGCCTGCGCATTTCGCCGCGCTCAAGGCCGATTTCCTCGCTGCGTTGAAGGACAAGTCGCAGCTTTACGTGGCGGACCTGTTCGGCGGATCGCAGCCCGAACACCGCGTGAACGTGCGGGTGATCAACGAACTCGCCTGGCACAATCTGTTCATCCGCACCTTGCTGGTGCGCCCCACGGCTGACCAGCTGAGCACCTTCGCGCCCGAATACACGATCATCGATCTGCCCAGTTTCCGCGCCGATCCCGTGCGTCACGGTTGCCGCAGTGAAACGGTGATCGCGGTCAGCTTCTCCGAGAAGCTGATCCTGATCGGCGGCACGAAGTATGCCGGCGAAATGAAGAAGAGCGTGTTCGGCATCCTCAACTACCTGTTGCCGGCCAAGGGCGTGATGCCGATGCATTGTTCGGCCAATATCGGCGCCGACGGCAAGACTGCAGTGTTCTTCGGCCTGTCGGGCACGGGCAAGACCACGCTTTCCGCCGATGCCAGCCGCACCCTGATCGGGGATGACGAGCATGGCTGGTCCGACACCGCCGTCTTCAACTTCGAAGGCGGTTGTTACGCCAAGATGATCCGCCTGTCGCAAGAGGCGGAGCCTGAGATCTATGCCACCACGCGCCGGTTCGGCACGGTGCTCGAAAACGTGGTGATGGACCCTGCCACGCGCGAACTCGATCTCGACGACAATTCGCTCGCGGAGAACACGCGCGGCGCTTACCCGATCGACTTCATCCCCAACGCCTCGGCCGAAAACCTCGGCCCGGTCCCCAGCAACGTCATCATGCTCACCGCCGATGCCTTCGGCGTACTGCCCCCGATCGCGCGGCTCACGCCCGACCAGGCAATGTACCACTTCCTCTCGGGTTACACCGCCAAGGTCGCCGGCACCGAGATCGGCGTGACCGAGCCCGAGGCCACCTTCAGCACCTGTTTCGGGGCGCCGTTCATGCCGCGCCATCCCAGCGTCTACGGCAATCTGCTTAAGGAACGGATCGCGAAGGGCCAGGTCACCTGCTGGCTGGTCAATACCGGCTGGACCGGCGGCAAGTACGGCGTGGGCAGCCGCATGCCGATCAAGGCCACCCGCGCGCTGCTCAACGCGGCGCTCGATGGCAGCCTCAACCATGCCACCTTCCGCAAGGATCCCAATTTCGGCTTTGAAGTGCCAGTAGCCGTGCCGGGCGTCGATGGCGCGATCCTCGATCCGCGGTCGACCTGGGCCGACAAGGCCGAATATGACCGCACCGCCGAAAAGCTGGTGCGCCTGTTTATCGACAATTTCGCCCAGTTTGCAGATCACGTCGACCAGGGCGTGCGGGAAGCCGCGCCGCGAGGAGCGGTGGCCGCCTGACGCCCGCTATCGGCGAGTGGAGAGGAAGGCCTCGTTCCCGGCAAGGGAGCGGGGCCTTTTTTCTGTCACAAGCTGGTGCCAGAATTCCGGCCAGTCAGAAAGGAGAGCGACCATGAGCCTGTTTGACGGGATATTGAAGAATATTGCCGGCGCGCCCGACGATGTGAGGAACCTGGCAGAAAAGGTCGGGATCGACCCGGCGATGGCGGAAAAGGCGATCGCGGCGCTGGGCCATGCGCACCAGATGCAGGGCGACACAGTGGAACTGGCGGCGGCCAACACCGGGCTCGACACGGGCACGTTGGGCCAGATCGTCAGCCAGATCGGCGGCGAGGGTTCGCTGCTGGAATTCAGCAACATGATCAAGGATAACCCTCAGGCCGCCAGCATCTTCAAGCTACTCGACCGCGACGGCGACGGCAATCCGCTGGATGACCTGGCCGGCATGGCGAAGGGGATCTTCGGCAAGGAGTAAGGCGGGCTAGCCGCTATTCCTCAGCGGTGGGTTCCTCGCCGTTCTCGGCAACCGGGCCGCCGCTGGCGGCTGATGCGCTGCGTTGAATTTCGAATGCAGCAAAATCGAACTGCTCTCCGTCCTTTGACTGACGCAGCGAGGCAATCAAGTCCTGAGCGAACTTGGACAGGCCGCCGCCATGCGGGTCTGCCGCGACAGGTGCCAGGGTTTCTGCCGCAAGCAGAATTTTGCCTTCGCCGACTTGCATCATGGCAACATTGGTAGCCAAGGAGTGATCGAACTGAGCCAACTGGTAAGCGCGTTCCAGAGCGTGCTTCGCATTCTCGCTCGGTTTCCTGCCCCTTTCGGCATAGCTGCGATAATAGTAGATCAGTGGCAGCGGGTGATCGGTCTCGATTGAATTGAGCTGAGTGAATGGCTTCATCGCGGCGGCATAGGCTGCGTCGACATCTTCTGCATCCTCAGCCTTGGCAAACAGGGCGTAACCCTTCTGGACATAGGCGTTCTTGGCCCTCGAATCGATCGCGATTGCCCGGTCGGCTGCGGCAATTGCGGCGTCGTGATTGCCGGAGTCGAATTCGGCCTCAGCCAGTGCGCTCAATACTCCGGCGTCATCGGGAAAGGTCGCTGCAACCTTGCGCATTTCCGCGACAACCTCGGCCGCTTCCTGCTCGTCCACTCCACGTTTCGACCGGATCACCAGCGGCATGGCCTTGGCCTCGCCTGCCGACAGCGCGCGCAGCGCGATCGGGCCGACCTTGATTGCATTCGCCTGGATCACGAATTCGTACATGCGTCGTTGCTTGAGATATTTGTCCAGCTCCTTTTCCAAGGCGTCGATGTCGCCAAAGACTTTCCGGGCCGCTTCGACAGCTGGCGCACCGCGTGCCAACTCCACCCAATACTGTGAAAGCTGGCCTTTGCGGGCTTCGGAAAAGGTTAGGTAGTGAAACAAGAGCCAGCTGCGGCCGTAGAAGGCATCATAGGCCTTGCCGCTGCGCTTGAGATAGAGGTCGTGGTCGAGCAGTTCGGCTACGGATACTTCAGTCGCATAGTAAAGCTCGCCCGCCCGGTGCTGTGCCGGGCGACCCACTCGCACGGTGCCGTTGCTGTCGAAGCCCGCTGCCGCAAAGAATTCGGCTGCGCCCTCGCTCATCCAGCGCGGCATCGCATAGCGCGACGACGCGATCAGGAAATGGTGTGCATATTCGTGCAGCAGGACAACGGTCGAAAAGCTGGGATAGCCGCTGCTGAAACGGATGTCCTGGACGAAGGCGACCGACCCACCGGCACGTGGTACGTAGAAGCCGGCGATGTTGCTGTTTTTGGCGCCAACCAGTCGGTCGATATCGCGTTCGTCACCGACGACATAAATTGTGACCCGGTTGGATGGACTGGGTTTCTCCAGCTTTCGCCCGGTGGCGATCTCCATTGCCTGGTGAAAGCGCTCGAGGTTTTCCGCGAACTTGCGGATATCCTTCTCGCTGTCGTCGGCATAGATGACGAAGTTGTCGCTGGAGGCCTCGTACCATTCAGCCTGCGCAGGCGTAGCCAAGAACAATAGTGCAACCAGCCCGAGAACCCGGGCAATTCCGAACCCCATCAATCTGGCTCCCGCTCAACAAGTAGTCGGCCACAAAATCACATGATAAAGAACCGTATTTCTTTTACCAGAGCCGCCTAACGAGATTTTTATTCCACGGCGCTGCGTGGGCTCTGACGCAGCATCAGCCATTCGATTAGGCTTTGACTCCCGCGATGTAGCGGTCGACATTCTTAGCAAGCACGTCCAGCGGCGAATTGCCGCCCAGCACCACGGCGTCGTTGAACGCCTTGAGGTCGTAGGCCGCGCCCAGCGCCGCTTGTGCGCGGGTGCGCTGGCGCACGATCTCGCTGTGTCCGATCTTGTAGCTGCAGGCCTGCCCGGCCCAGCTGCAATACCGGTCGACCTCGCTTGCCACTTCCTCTTCCTTCGAGCCGTTGCGCTCGACGAAGAAACGCCGCGCCTCTTCGCGGGTCCAGCGCTTGTGGTGCAGGCCGGTATCGACCACCAGGCGGCAGGCACGGAAGGCCAGGCTCTGGAGATAGCCCAGCCGCCCGACCTTGAACTCGTCATAGGCACCCAGCTCATCGGCCAGTTGCTCGCCATAGAGCGCCCAGCCTTCGCTGAAGGCGCCGAACGCGAGGATCGAGCGGATCAGCGGCAGGCGGTTCGAGAATTCGCCCTCCCACACATGGCCCGGAATGGCTTCATGGAAGGTCAGGTCCGCCAGGTCGTACTTGCGGTGCAGATCGGTCGTGCGCAGATTGATCCAGAACCGTCCCGGGATCGAACCATCCTTGCTGCCCGCACCGCCATAGGCGCCGGGTGCCCCCGGTTCTTCGGCCAGCGGCAGGCGGCGCACTTCCATGTTGGGGTTGACCAGCGTGTTGAAGGCGCGCGGCATCTGCGCCCTGATCCAATGCAGCCGTTCGTCGATGAAGGCGAAGATCTCCTTGCGGCCCGGGTCGCCCTCGGCAAACTTGTAACGTGGGTCTTCGCTCAGGGCCTGCATCCGTTCGCCCACCGTGCCCCTGGTGTAGCCGATTTCCTTCAGGATCGGGTCCATCCGTCCGTGCAGCTCGTCAAGTTCGGCCAGGCCCTGCGCATGGATCTCGTCAGGCGTCATGGTGGTGGTGGTGGCGGCTTTCAGCACCCAGCTGTACCATTCATCGCCGCGCGGCTGTGCCCAGATCCCGGCATGGCTCTTGGCCGCGCCGCGCAGGCTCTTCAATTCGGCCAGCTGGCGTTCGAGTGCGGGTATCACCTTGCCACGCACGCCGGCAGCAACCGCGGCGCTTGCGGTCGCTGTTTCCAGCCCCTCCGCTCGTGCCAGCGGAGCCGTGTAGGTGGCCACGGCATCGGCAATGCTGTGCTCCATCTGCGCGATCGCCTTGTCGAGCAGGAAGTCGGGCGGGACGAGGCCCTGCGCGCGCGCATGGCGCATCCGTTCAAGCTCGCCATCAAGCTGCGCCGGAAAGCCGTCCATCCGTGCGACATAGGCATCCAGATCGCCCGCCTCGCGCAGCGGATGCGACGAATCCATGAAGCGCGGCATGTCGATATAGGCGCCGACGTTCTGGATCATGACGTAGGGCGTGTTGCGCCAGCTGCCCACGGCGACATCGCCATAGGGCAGGGCGAAGCCTTCCAGGGCGGTGGCATAGGCGCTTTCGACCACGTCGAACCCGGTCAGCTGGTCGGCCGTCAACCCCTCGCGCGGATAGGCGCGCACTGCCGCCAGATCGGCTTCGAGCGAGGCGGCATAGCGGGCGAGGCCATCGAGCGACTTGTCGCTGACTTTGGCGCGCAAGGCGGCATGCTCGCCGACGTCCACGCCCAGCCCGGTCGCACGCTCGGGTTCGTGCGCGAGCAGATTATAGGCAACCTTGTCGAGCATCGCATCGGGCGAGAGACCGGATTTCGGAAGGCTCTGGCAGGCCGGGAGCAGGGCAAGGAGCGAGGCCCCGCCGAAGCCCTTGAGGGCATCGCGGCGGGTGAGGGTGAGTTGAGGCTGGTTCATGGCGCCGGTGTTATCGGGCGCATCGCCGCTGTCAATCGGCCCCTAGTCAGCGCTGCACAGGCGCAAGGGCGGTTTTGCGCTGGCGCGAATCCGGCTATCGGCGCGACACAAGCAAAAAGGCCGATACTATGAACGCCGTTCTTTCGATCGTTATGCTGGCAGCGGGCGCGTTGATCGTGGGCGCCTTTGTGCTGTGGCGCCGCGGCGCGCCGCTCAAGCAGCCGCTGCTGATGCTGCTGCTGGCGGCGATCGCGGTGGCCAATGTGTTGATCTGGACGGTGCCCGATGCGAGCGGCGAAGCGCCGCTCGCGCGGGTGGAGCAACCGGACTAATCCGGCAGGAACCAGCGGATTGAACTGGAATAGCTGCCGCCGACCGGTTTTCCTGTCACGTCGGTCGCAGGATTGAAGCGGGCGCGCTGAGTGATCAGGCGGCAGGTTGCTTCGTCCAGAACCGCGTGCCCGGTCGAACGGGTGATGCGGCATGAGCTGACCCGGCCATTGGGGGCTATCGCCAGTTCGAATCGCGCGGTCCCGGTCAATTCGCGCGCGATCCAGCTGCTGCGATAATCGCCTGTCGTTACCCAGCCGCCCGGGTCATTGCGCGGATTCGCTCCTGCCGGCGTGAAGGACGGGCGGTCAGGCATTCCCATATCGTCGATGGGAGGCAACACGATCTGGCTGACCTCGTCCTGCTGCGGGGGCAGAATATCAGTGCTGTCGATCGTGAAGGCGGGCTGCGTCACTTCGATCCGGCGTGGCGGCGTATGGACCTGGGTGCTGGTGACGGCGCGTTCCGGCTTGGCCTCGTCGGGCTTGGGCGGCGGCGGGGGCAGCGGTACATTGACGCCAGCAAGGGGCGGGTCTTCCGGCTGCTTGATCGCCTGTGTCACCGCGAGCCCGGTGATCAGCAGGGCGCCCAGCGCCGCGGGGATGATCGTTGCGCCGGCAAAGCCGACGCTGCGCTGCTTAAGGTTGGTCTGGTCTATGAATGCCATAAGCGGCTCCTCTCTCGATGCGGGGCCGCCAGATGGCTTTTGCTCTGTGACGGAGGCGACTCCGCGAAGATAATGTTACAACATAACGTACTATCGACAAGAAGTTTCGCGTTGCGGATCAGGACCTTTCCTGTGCGCCAGAACCTCTGCGGCGCAGCCGCAAGCGCGACGGCAAGCGCCCTTCGACCGGCTGGCAGGCCAGCCGCTCAGGATGGACTGCGCGATGCGACCTTCAGGTTGCGTGAGCGGGGATGGCCAAGCGAGCGGAGGAGAGCGTCGGCGCCTTAGGACGAACTACTTGATCGGGCAGTCCGGATGCAGGCGGAAATCGAGGTAATTGTCGACCGAGGCCATAAGGTCTTCGAGTTCGTTCTCGAAGAAGTGGTTGGCGCGCGGGATTTCCTCGTGGTGGATGGTGATGTGCTTCTGCGTGCGCAGCTTGTCGACCAGCTTCTGCACCGCGATCGGCTGCACCACCGTGTCGGCTGCGCCCTGGATGAAGATGCCCGAGGCGGGGCAGGGGGCAAGGAAGCTGAAGTCATACATGTTGGCGGGCGGGGCCACCGAGATGAAGCCGCGCACTTCAGGCCGCCGCATCAGCAACTGCATGCCGATCAGCGCGCCGAAGCTGTAACCCGCGACCCAGGTATTCTGCGCTTCGGGATGGATCGACTGCACCCAGTCAAGCGCGGCTGCGGCATCGGACAATTCGCCGATCCCGTTGTCGAAGCTGCCCTGGCTGCGGCCGACGCCGCGGAAATTGAAGCGCAGCGTGGCAAAGCCGCGGTCGGCAAAGGTCTTGTAGAGCCGCTGCACGATCCGGTCGTTCATTGTGCCGCCGCCTTCGGGATGCGGGTGCAGGATCATCGCCACCGGTGCACGCGGGCGCGGGGGCGGAGAGAAACGACCTTCAAGGCGGCCTTCGGGGCCGGGAAAGATGACTGAGGGCATCGGATATCCTGCCGGAAATGTGGTTGGCGCGCAGACCGGGTGGCGCACGCGAAGACGCGGGCTATATAGGGATTGCCGCAAAAAATCGCAATTTGTTTGAAGGCCAGTCCCATTCCCGAACGGATCTATCTTGACCATGCGGCGACCAGCCCGCTGCGGCCCGAGGCCCGCGCCGCGATGGACGAGGGCTTCCGGCTATGGGCCAACCCGTCCTCACCGCATGCCGAAGGGCGCAAGGCGCGCAGCATGCTGGAAGACGCGCGCGAGCGGATCAAGGCGGCCTTGGGATGGAGCGGCGAGCTGATCTTTACGTCGGGCGCGAGCGAGGCGCTGGCGCTGGCGCTGCAGCGCGCGCAGGCCGGGGCACGGCTGGTCAGCGCGGTCGAGCATGACGCGGTGCTGCGGGCCGCGCCCGATGCCGAACGGCTGCCCGTGACGGGCGATGGCGCGATAGACCTCGATGCACTGCGCGACGCCGTGCAGCGCGAGCGCCCGCTGGTGGCCGTGCAGCAGATCAATTCGGAGACCGGCAACCGCCAGGACATCGGCGCGATTGCCGCGATCGTGCGCGAGGCGGGCGGGCTGCTGCTGGCCGATTGCGCGCAGGGTGCGGGCAGGTTTGCGCTGCCCGATTGCGATCTGGCGGTGATCTCGGCGCACAAGTTCGGCGGGCCGATCGGGGTCGGCGCGCTGCTGGTACGCAACTATGCGATGCTGGCACCCACCGGCGGGCACGAGCGCGGTTATCGCCGCGGTACCGAGAATCTGCCGGGCGCACTGGGCATGGCCGCAGCGCTCGCGGCGGCGAGCGATCCGTATGTCGAAACCGCGACGCTCGAACCGCTAGATCAGTTGGCGCCGGCCGTGCGTTCCAGCGGCGGGACCTGGCTGTCGGACCAGCTGTCCGATCCCACGCCCTATATCCGGGCGATCGCGATGCCCCGGATGTCGGCCACCGCGCAGGTGATGCGGCTCGACATGGCCGGTTTTGCCGTGTCGCAGGGCAGCGCGTGCTCCAGTGGCACGATGAAGACCAGCCATGTGCTCAAGGCGATGGGCATCGACGAGGAACTCGCCACCAGGGTGATCCGGGTGAGCATCGGCTGGAACACGACGCGGCAGGATCTGGAACGGTTTGCCGAGACATGGTTGAACCTGGCTTGAGGAAGCTCCGCTCGGGCTGAGCCTGGCGAAGCCCTGTATTTCCTCAAGAAGTTCAGCCCTTCGACAAGCTCAGGGCGAAAGGGTATGGGCACTGTTGCGATGATCTATCTCGACTATCAGGCCACGACCCCGCTCGCGCCCGAAGCGCGCGAAGCGATGCTGCGCTGGCTGGGCGGACCAGACAGCGACAGCTTCGGCAATCCGCATTCCCCGCATCGAATGGGCCGGATGGCGGCGGCGGCGGTCGAGCATGCGCGCGAGCAGGTCGCCGCGCTGTTCCCGCCCGGCGGTCGCGTGATCTTCACCAGCGGGGCGACCGAAGCGATCAATCTGGCGATCCGGGGCAGTGGCGCCGCCGGCCCGGTGGCGGTCAGCGCGATCGAACACGCGGCCGTGCTCGATACCGCGCGGGCGCTGGGTGATGCGCATGTGCTGGGCGTCGATGGCGAGGGGCTGTGCGATCCGGCGCAGGATTTGCCTGCCCACACGCGGCTGGTTTGCGTGATGCAGGTCAACAACGAGATCGGCACAGTCCAGCCGATCCGCGCCTGGAGTGCCCGGGCCAGGGCCGCGGGCGCGCTGTTCCTGTGCGATGCCGTGCAGGCCTATGGCAAGCTGCCGCTGGAAAGCGCCGACATGATCGCGATCAGCGCGCACAAGCTGCATGGCCCCAAGGGTGTCGGGGCCTTGTGGCTGCGCGAAGGCGTGACCCTGGCCGAACAGCAGACAGGGGGCGGACAGGAAGCTCGCTTGCGCTCGGGCACGCTCAGCCCGGCGCTGATCGCCGGTTTCGGCGCGGCAGCGGCGCTGGCGCAGCAGCGCATGGCGGAGGACGCTGCGCATGTCGAGGCGCTGTGGCACCGTGCGCGCGAGCTGCTGGCGGAGTGGCAGCTCAACGGCAGCGCCGAGGCCCGCTGGCATGGCAACCTCAACTTGCGCAGGGACGGCCTCGACGTGGCGCGCCTGATGTCCGATTGCCGCCAAGTGATGTTCAGCGCGGGCAGCGCATGCGCCAGCGGCTCGGGCCGCCCCAGCCACGTGCTCAAGGCAATCGGCCTCAGCGACCGGCAGGCAAGGTCCTCGATCCGGCTCGGCTTCGGGCGCTACACGGGGCTTGACGAGATCGCGCGCGCGGCGCAGGCGATCAGGGCTGCGGCCGAGGAGCAGGGCCTGTGACGATCAGGGTGCGGTTCACGGATTCAAAAGGCGATGTCACCGAAGGTGCGGGCGAACCGGGCCAGTCGCTGCTCGAGCTCGGCCAGGCCCTTGGCCTGCCGCTTGAAGGAACATGCGAAGGCCAGATGGCCTGTTCCACCTGCCATGTCGTGGTCGATCCCGATTGGTTCGCCAGGCTGCCCGCTGCGAGCGAGGAAGAGGAAGACATGCTCGACTTCGCTGCCGGGGTGCGCCGCACCAGTCGGCTCAGCTGCCAGATCGTGCTTGGCCCGGAACTTGACGGCCTTGCGGTTGCAGTCCCCGCCGACGCGCATGACATGCGCCGGATGTAGCCGCCACTGGCGCCTTGCCATGCGCCGCAATTGTCGCTTTTCTTTGACAAATTCCCGATCTGCGGCATGATCGCGCGATAACGGGCGCATCTTCCGATCAATTGCGTGGCAGGAGGCCTGCATGCCCACCGTTTGGTGTCGACCGATGATCAATGCGCTCCAGCCGGGCGATTGCGGCCAGGAGTCCTGTGGCGGGCGTGAGGCATAGCGGCCATGGAAAGCGGGCGGGAATTCATCGATTATTACGCGGTGCTGCAGGTCAGCCCGTCAGCCGATGCCAAGATCCTCGAAAAGGCCTATCGCCATTTCGCGCAGATGTATCACCCCGACCACGCCAAGACGGCAGACATCGAGAAATTCCAGGCCGTGATCGAGGCCTACAACGTTCTGCGCAATGCCGAGAAGCGCGCGGCCTATGACACGCTCTACAAGTCCGAGAAGAAGCGCAATTTCCACAGCTTCGCGCGGAACGAGGAAACCTGGATCGACGAGCAGGACGCTCTGTCGGACGAGGAAATGCATCAGAAGATGCTGTTCTACCTCTACAAGAAACGGCGCGAATATCCCGACGATCCCGGCGTGATCGGATACCATATCCAGCAGATCATCGGGTGCTCGGAAGAAAGCTTCGACTTCCACGTGTGGTACCTGAAGTCCAAGGGCTTCATCAATGTGACCGAGCACGGCACGCTGGCGATCACTGTCGAAGGGGTAGACCACGTGATCGCGATGAGCCGTACGATTGAGGCCGAGAAGCTGCTGATTGGCCAGGTGCGCCCGAACGGCGAAGGCTGAAGCCCCTGCGCCCGGGTTGATCCCGCGCGATCCTGTGGAAACGCCTCTCCCCCCGCGCCGCCCGCATTGCTAAGCGCGTGAGCGATGGCTGACGTGACCGATATGACCGAACCCGATCCCTTTGACGCGATTGTCGATGCCCCGTTCGATTCCGCGCTGGAGGAACGTTATCTCGTCTATGCGCTCTCGACCATAACAGCGCGCTCGCTGCCCGACCTGCGCGACGGGTTGAAGCCGGTCCATCGTCGCCTCTTGTGGGCAATGCGGCAGCTGAAGCTTGATCCCAATTCGGCCTTCAAGAAGTCGGCCCGCGTGGTGGGCGATGTGATCGGCAAGTATCACCCGCATGGCGATGCCAGCGTCTATGACGCGATGGTCCGGCTGGCGCAGGATTTCGCGCTGCGTTACCCGCTGGTCGAAGGGCAGGGCAATTTCGGCAATATCGATGGCGATAATGCCGCCGCCTATCGCTACACCGAGGCACGGCTGACCAAGACCGCCCTGCAGCTGATGGCGGGGCTGGATGAAGGCACGGTCGATTTCGTCCCGACCTACAATGGCGAGGAGCAGGAGCCCGAAATCTTCCCCGGCCTGTTCCCCAACCTGCTGGCCAATGGCGCCAGCGGCATTGCAGTGGGCATGGCCACCAACATCCCCAGCCACAATGTGGCCGAGATCATCGACGCCACGCTGGAACTGATCGACAATCCGCATGTCGAACATGCCCGGCTGATGGAACTGTTCCAGGGGCCCGATTTCCCGACCGGCGGGCAGATCATCGACAGCCGCCAGGTGATCAGCGAAGCCTATGAAACCGGGCGCGGCTCGTTTCGCGTGCGGGGCGTGTTCCATGCCGCCGAAGCCAAGGACGAGGCGGACCGCGCAGCCGGGATCGAGCGGCTGGGCGGCGGGCAGTGGCAATTGGTCATTTCCGAAATCCCTTACCAGGTGCAGAAGGGCAAGCTGATCGAGCAGATCGCGGCGGCGATTGCCGACAAGAAACTGCCGATCCTGGAGGACGTGCGCGACGAAAGCGACGAGGCGATCCGCATCGTGCTGGTGCCGCGGAGCCGCAATGTCGATCCCGAGCTGCTCAAGGAATCGGTGTTCAAGCTGACCGATCTCGAAACCCGCTTCGGGCTCAACCTCAATGTGCTCGATGCCCACCGCACGCCGATGGTGATGGGCCTCAAGGAATTGCTGCAAAACTGGGTGGCGAGCCAGATCGAGATCCTGCAGCGCCGCAGCCAGCACCGGCTGGACCAGATCGCGCGGCGGCTGGAACTGGTTGAAGGCTATATCATTGCCTATCTCAATCTCGACCGGGTGATCGAGATCATCCGCACCGAGGATGATCCCAAGCCGGTGATGATGGTTGAATTCAACCTCACCGACCGGCAGGTCGAGGCGATCCTCAACATGCGCCTGCGCAGTTTGCGCAAGCTTGAGGAGATGGAGCTGCGGCAGGAAAAGGAAGACCTGCTGAAAGAGCAGGACGAGTTGCAGAAGCTGCTCGAAAGCCCGGCCCGCCAGCGCACCCGGCTGAAGCGCGACCTTGGCAATCTGCGCAAGGAATATGCCGAAGACACCGCCCTGGGCCGCCGCCGCACACGGATCGAGGAGGCGGCGCCTGCGGTCGAATTCAGCATGGACGCGATGATCGAGAAAGCGCCGGTCACCGTGATCCTGTCGCGCAAGGGCTGGATTCGCGCGGCCAGCGGGCATGTGCCGCTCGATCAGGAGTTCAAATACAAGGAAGGTGACGGGCTGGCCTTCATCGCGCACGCCCAGACCACTGACAAGATCCTGATCGCGGCCGATAACGGGCGGTTCTACACGCTGGGCGTCGACAAGCTGCCGGGCGCGCGCGGCTTTGGCGAGCCGGTCCAGTCGATGGTCGATCTCGAGGCCGAGGTCGGGATCGCGGGCATGGTGGTGCACCGGCCCGGCGGCCGGCTGTTGCTTGCCTCGACGCCGGGCAGGGGCTTTGTGGCCGAAGAAGCCGAGCTGCTGGCCGAAACCCGCAAGGGCCGCCAGGTGGTGAACCTCAAGGACGGCGCGCGGCTTAACGTGGTCCATCCGATCGGCGAGGGGCACGACCATGTCGCCTGCGTTGGCGAGAACCGCAAGCTGGTGGTGTTCAACCTCGAGGAAGTGCCCGTGCTGGCGCGCGGACAGGGCGTGACGCTGCAGCGCTACCGCGACGGGGGATTGAGCGATGCGACCACCTTCGTACTGGCCGAGGGGTTGAGCTGGCAGATGGGTGGCAAGGGCGACCGTACCCGCACCGAAAGCGAGATCTGGCAATGGAAGGTGGCGCGGGGCGCCGCCGGGCGCCTGCCGCCGCAGGGCTTCCCGAAGGACAACCGCTTTACCG